>JBGCEO010000138.1:0-22666 GCA_045106475.1 Granulosicoccus sp. | reverse complement strand
GCCATCTTTATCGCCCGCTTTCGCCTTTATGAACTCCGCCGAAATCTTGGCCTTGTCGTGACCATAAGGAACCAGAGATTCCTGTGGAATTCCCAGCTTCTAGCCGACGTCTAGAATGGGAAGCTTCTTCGCCTCTCGCGCAATTTGAATGTCAGTTTTAACGCTCATCAGGAATGTCCTTGGAATAATTCGTTTAATTACCTAAATTGTCACCAACACTAATGCCAGCATCAGACGCCCATTCGGCAGCAGTAACTTTGCTTCCTCCAGCAGGTTTGACCCGTTTCATTAGAATTCTTCCACCTACACTCTGCACAGTGACACCATCCGCAGATATCTCAATAATTCGACCAGCAATACCATCTCCGGGAACCCGCACAGAATCATAAACATTGAGCTCTGCACCCTCATGCGTAGTCCAGGCACCCGGAGCCGGGTTTGTGCCACGAATCAGGTTGTACACTTGCGCTACCGGTTTGAACCAATCGATATGTGAGTGTTTTTTAGTGCAACGACGCTCATAAGTTGCAAGCGATTCGTCTTGTTCAGCGTGAGGAGGATTGCCATCACGATAGAGGTCACACACTTGCAATACTGAATCAACCGCTGAAGGGTATATCTTCTTGAAATACAAGTTTATGACCGTATCATCTGGCTCGATCGGGCATTCCCACTGCAGGAGTACATCACCTTCATCAAGCCCATCGGTTGGATAAAACCACGAATAACCAGACTTGTCGCTTCCCATGATGATTGGCCAGTTGACTGCGGATGGTCCGCGGTGTAGTGGCAACAAAGAAGGATGAAAGCATATTGACCCTTGGGCCGGTACATCTCTCGCAGCCTCTGGCACGAATACATTAACGAAGGCCATTATCATTAAGTCAGCTTTAAAGCCAGCAAGCTCATCAATAGTGGACTGCTCTTTAAAATGAGCCGGCTGGTGAACAGGGATCCCTTTTTCAACAGCCAACTCCTTAATCGGATCAATGGCAGCACCTTCCCTATCCGGTTCGCAGTACACGGCTACGACCTCATCGGTTCCGGTATCGAGCAGTTTTTGCAGCACATCCTTACCAAATGCCTGCTGCCCCATCACAATCAATCGCATGTGTTCATCCTGTTGTTAAATCTGAAGCGCAACATCCTAGGCCTTTACTTCGCCGACAGCGCCGGAATCAATTACGGCTTTTAGATCATCACCGCTGTAGCCTAGTACTTCACTAAGTATCTCAACCGTATGTTCTCCCAGCAAAGGAGATCTCTCCACCGTTACCTCACTATCAGATAATTTGATCGGGCACCCAACACTCAGGTATTCACCTCGCTCTGGATGATCTACCTTGACCATAGTTCCCGTTGCAAATAGCCCAGGATCTTCGGCAATTTCCTTCATCGACAATATGGGGCCCACGGGGATATCGTGCGGGTTGCAGATATCCATCACCTCAAACTTGGACTTGGTCATTGTCCACTTTTCGATGCGCTCAAAAATCTCGTTGAGCTTATCCAGACGTTCAGGAGGCTTTGCGTAACCTTCTGCGGTTTTCCAGTCGGGTTCTCCTATAACGTCACAAACCTTTTCCCAGATCGCTGCCTGTATGATGAAATACGTATAAGCGTTTGGATCTTGCTCCCACCCCTTGCACTTAAGAATTCTGCCAGGCTGACCGCCACCAGAATCATTGCCTGCCCTAGGAGTTGCCTCACCAAAAGGTATCCCTTCTCCAAACTGTGAATACTCTTTCAAAGGACCCGCATCGAGACGCTGTTGATCGCGCAGTTTTACACGTGCCAGGTTCAACACACTATCTTGCATGGCACAAGCTACTTTTTGCCCACGACCGGACTTTTCGCGCTGGAACAAGGCCGTAACGATTCCCAGACATAAATGCAAGCCTGTTCCCGAATCACCGATCTGTGCGCCGGTTACCAGTGGAGGACCATCTCGAAATCCGGTAGTTGAGGCCGAGCCACCCGCGCATTGAGCTACATTCTCGTATACCTTGCAGTCTTCATATTTGCCTGGCCCAAATCCCTTGATCGACGCCATGATGATGCGTGGGTTAATTTCCTGAATTCGCTCCCAGGAAAAGCCCATGCGATCCAGTGCACCGGGAGCAAAGTTCTCAACCAGCACATCACACTCTTCGATCAACCGTGTCAATACCTGTTTGCCGGTTTCATTTTTGGAATTAAGCTCAATGGATCGTTTGTTGTGATTGAGCATCGTGAAATACAAACTATCTGCACCCGGCACGTCGATCAACTGTTTACGCGTGGCATCACCAACACCAGGACGCTCTACCTTTATTACATCAGCACCAAACCAAGCCAACAATTGGGTGCAGGTTGGACCAGATTGAACGTGTGTGAAGTCAAGTACTTTTACTCCTTCCAGTGCTTTCATAGATGGATCTACCTTTTATTATCTGTTTAGTCGAGGCGTGTTTTATTTTTTAGACACAACGCTCTGTGGATTCAAATTTCCGATACGCCCGCTTTCAGTACCTGCATTTTCATCAATAACTGCATTTACCAGCGTAGGCTTACCTGAATCGAGTGCTTTGTTAACAGCGTCAGTTAGCTCATCGCGAGTGTTGACCGTCACGCCCACTCCACCAAAAGCTTCCATCATCATGTCATAGCGCGAGTTTTTAACAAACACCGTTGGCGCCACATCGTCACCACCTGTCGGATTCACATCTGTGCCTCGGTAAATACCGTTGTTATTGAAAACAACAATACACACAGGCAGGTTATATCGACATATTGTTTCCACTTCCATTCCGGAAAATCCAAATGCGCTATCGCCCTCGACAGCCAGCACAGGATTACCGGTTTCGACAGCCGCGGCAACTGCTGCTCCCATGCCAATACCCATAATGCCCCAGGTGCCAACATCCAATCTCTTGCGTGGCTTGTAGACATCAATAATGCTACGCGCAAAATCAAGTGTGTTAGCTCCCTCGTTAACGAGCATAGTGTCAGGACGTTCTTTCATGATTACTTTCAATGCGCCCAGTGCCGCATGAAAATCCATCGGTGTCATCGAGGTTGTATTACTCTCAAGACGTGTCGCCATACGAGCAAGATTACTATCACGCTTTTCGTTAATGGCTGAAATCCAATCAGCTGGCGGCTGTTGGAAATCACTTCCTATTTGCGTCAGCATGGAATCCATGACCGAAGCAATATCACCCACCAATGGAGCTGCAATCTCAACATTGCTATCCATTTCACGCGGTTCGATATCTATTTGTACAAATTTCTTGCTACCCGGCTCTCCCCAGCTCTTACCTTTACCATGTGAAAGCAGCCAATTCAGGCGTGCTCCCACCATAATCACTACATCAGACTCTTTCAACGCGAGCGAGCGTGCAGCCCCTGCAGAAAGCGGATGATCATCAGGCAAGAGACCCTTAGCCATGCTCATTGGTAAATAAGGAATACCACTCGCTTCAACAAAAGCGCGAATGCTGTCGTCAGCCTGCGCATAAGCTGCGCCTTTACCCAGAATGATCAATGGACGCTTCGCTTGCTTGATAAGCTCTATTGCACGAGCTACCGCATTTGGCGCAGGCAACTGAGCTGGCGCCGGGTCAACAACCTTAACGATTGAACGTGCACCTTCCGCAGCATCCATGACTTGCCCAAACAACTTAGCTGGTAGGTCGAGGTAGACCCCTCCTGGGCGTCCAGAGACCGCTGCGCGAATTGCGCGCGCCACACCGATACCGATGTCCTCTGCGTGAAGAATTCTAAAAGCAGCTTTACACAAAGGCTTGGCGATGGCCAGTTGGTCCATTTCCTCATAATCACCCTGCTGTAAATCCACAATCTCTCGCTCAGAAGATCCACTGAGCAGAATCATCGGGAAGCAGTTTGTTGTGGCATTAGCCAGAGCCGTTAAACCATTGAGAAAGCCGGGGGCTGACACCGTCAGGCACAACCCGGGCTTTTGTGTGAGATAGCCGGCGATAGATGCTGCATTACCTGCGTGCTGTTCATGACGAAAGGACAAAACTCGCATACCACTCGCCTGTGCAAGGCGACCGAAATCTGTAATGGGAATACCCGGAACTCCGTATATGGTATTCAAGCCATTGGCCTGCAACGCATCAATAAGCAGGTGAAATCCATCCGTTAGATCTTGCGAGTCAGCCGATTCGCCTGATGAGTCTTCACTGATTTGAACATTTGCTGACATCTACTTTAGTCTCCAAGTTACTTTTAGTTGGTATTCGATAGAGCGCTTAAATGGGATCTCTTTTTCCCGCGACACCGAGCTCCAACCAGAATTTATGAATGTGATCATGAAGCTTCATTGTATGATCGCGAACCAACATCGCTGCCAGCTCACCCTCACGATTTTCAATCGCTTCGATGATAGCCATGTGATCTACCACTGATCTCTTAATACGATCGCCTTCGGTCATTGCCCTGCGACGAACCGCATACATGTGTTGCAGCAAAGCGTTAGCTGTCGACTCAAGCAACTGACAGCCAGAGAGTTTGAGAATTTGCTGATGGAACAAAATATTCGCTTCAGAATATTCAGCGATGTCTGCACGACCTGAATCACTACTGTGCTTAACCCCCAAAGTGCGCAAGCTGCGAATATCTTCATCGGAAGCAACCTGTGTAACAAGGCGTGCAGCCATGCTTTCAAGGGCCGCCCAGACTACAACCATATCCAAAACCTCATCCAGGGTTTTTGGTTTGACATAAACGCCTTTGCGAGGCTGAATCTGCACAAAACCTTCTTGCTCAAGCCGCGCAAGAGCTTCACGTATGGGGGTTCTGGATGTGCCGAGCTGTTCCGCCAATTTGCGCTCATCAAGCCTTAAGTCGACATCATCGTTGTAGATGTCCATTTCCATGATTGCGGAGCGAAGCACACCATAGATATGCTCCTTGAGAGAGAAATTGGCCTTTACAGGACGCAATTTCGAGCTGATGGACTCCTGGGGTTTTTTGTTCGCTTCAGTCATGAAAAACCGTTAAAAAAGAGTGACAAACTCTCCAATCAAACGCCGCAGAATACAGGTTGTAGCTGAGGCATAGATTGCAGGTATGTGGCATACCATACACCAATTTTTAGCAACGTCAACAGTATTTGAACGTTCAAATCGGACCAGATATGTGGTATACCATACACCACATATCTAATTTTGAAACCTTTTGTATTGCCCGCAACTTGAATTTTTTTATCGTTGAAGCACAGGCTTTTGAAATTCAAAGGCTTGGTTAGCGCTTGAACGACTCGCCCAACAGTAAGCTCTCTTAAGGAGACCTAAGTGCTAATACGTGCGTCAGACTCAATTCTTGTCGTTATCGACATTCAAGAACGCCTGGTACCCGCCATGCAGGCTCCTGCCAGAACATTGAAGAACACAAAATTGCTCCTGCAGGCCGCTCAAGCCTGCGAGGTACCTACCCTGCTTACCGAGCAATACCCACAAGGCCTGGGACCCACCGTCACTGACATTGCCAATGTTGCGAAGGATGCACCGGTGATAGAGAAGCTACATTTTTCCTGCATGGAGGATGAGAAATTTGAAAACAGCTTCACGTCACTCAACCGAAAGCAAGCTGTACTAGCGGGAATGGAAGCCCATATATGCGTTGTTCAGACAGCTGCCAGCATGGTTGAGCAGGGCTATGAAGTCTTCGTGGTATCCGATGCTACGGCATCGAGAACGATTGAAAGTGAGACGGCCTGCCTTACCCGCTTGAACGCATCAGGCGTAAGCATTGTGACCACAGAGATGGTGATCTTCGAATGGCTCGGCAGAGCAGGCACACCCGCATTCAAATCTTTATTACCACTAATAAAGCACTAGCCTAAAAGTCAACTTTGCAGCGGCAGAAACTAGTTCTCTCTAACTCCACTATCTCTTTATCTCTTTATCTCTTTATCTCTTTATCTCTTTATCTCTTTATCTCTCTATCTCTCTATCTCTCTATCTCTCTATCTCTCTATCTCTCTATCTCTCTATCTCTCTATCTCTCTAACTCTCTAACTCTCTAACTCTCTAACTCTCTAACTCTCTAACTCTCTAACTCTCGCATTATTTCTCTCTTCTTGATCACTAACTAACTTAAATCTCAATGGGTAATAGTAATTATGAACATTCATGAGTACCAAGCCAAAGCACTATTGAAAAACTTTGGCGCTCCAGTATCGGATGGGGTGCCGATAACATCTGCTGGCGACATTGTCGCGGCAGTCAGCAGTTTACCCGGTCCTGTATACGTAGTTAAAAGCCAGATACATGCTGGCGGTCGCGGCAAAGGCAAGTTCAAGGAATTAGGTGCTGACGCCAAGGGCGGCGTCAGAGTGTGTTTCTCTGCCGAAGAGGCAATACAGAACGCTCAGGAAATGCTGGGCAAGACGCTGGTAACCCAACAAACCGGAGCGAGCGGCAAACAAGTCAACCGACTCTATATCGAAGATGGTGCAGACATAGATCAGGAACTTTACCTCTCAATACTGGTAGATCGAGAGAATAGCCAGGTGTCATTTGTCGCCTCCACCGAAGGCGGTATGGATATCGAAACCGTTGCTCATGAATCACCCGATAAGATTCATACTGTCGCCATTGATTCACTGCAAGGCATTACTGACGACGACATTACGAAACTCAATGCTGCTTTCGAGTTAGCGGGAAAGGCTGCGGAGGATGGCAAGGAATTGTTTCCGCTGCTCTACAAAGCCTACCTGGACACAGACATGAGTCTTCTGGAAATCAACCCCTTGGTTACCCTTAAGGATGGACACTTACGTGTGCTAGATGCAAAAGTGTCTTTCGATGACAATGCCCTATTTCGTCATCCTGACATCGTCGAACTCAGAGACGAAACCGAGGAAGATGAGAAGGAGATTGAAGCATCTAAATTCGATCTTGCTTACATAGCGCTTAACGGCAACATAGGCTGCATGGTCAACGGCGCAGGACTGGCCATGGCAACAATGGATATCATTAAGCTTTACGGCGCATCGCCCGCCAATTTCCTGGATGTGGGAGGCGGAGCAACAACAGAAAAAGTAACTGCAGCATTTAAGATAATCACATCAGATCCGAATGTGAAGGGAATTCTGGTAAACATCTTTGGCGGCATCATGCGTTGCGACGTGATAGCTGAAGGCGTTGTGCAGGCGATTAAAGAGGTAGGCCTTAAAGTACCTCTAGTAGTACGCCTTGAGGGTACTAAAGTACAAGAAGGCAAAGCCATCATCAATCAAAGTGGTCTGAACGTTATTGCAGCTGACGATCTGGATGATGCCGCTCAGAAAATCGTCAACGCAGTAGAGGGATAATTGATATGTCCATACTAATCAATAGCGATACCAAGGTGCTCGTGCAAGGCTTAACCGGAAAGACAGGCACCTTCCATACTGAGCAAGCACTCGGTTATCACGGCACACAAATGATAGGTGGTATCCATCCCAAAAAGGGTGGAACTACCTGGAGAAGTGGTACACAAGACCATGAGCTACCTATCTTCTCAACAGTGAAAGAAGGTAAAGCAGAAACAGGGGCAGATGCGTCGGTCATCTATGTACCGCCAGCAGGTGCCGCCGCAGCAATAACGGAGGCAATAGACGCTGAAATTGGGCTAATCGTATGTATTACGGAGGGCGTACCGGTTAAAGATATGGTTGAGGTAAAAGCGAGATTGCGTCAATCCTCATCTCGTCTTGTTGGTCCCAATTGCCCAGGCATTCTGACACCCAATGCTTGCAAAATTGGCATTATGCCTGGCGGCATATTCAAACAAGGTTCAGTTGGAGTTGTCTCGCGATCTGGAACGCTAACTTACGAGGCGGTCTATCAAACGACCACCGCCGGACTCGGACAAACTACAGCTGTGGGTATCGGGGGCGATCCAGTCAAGGGGACAGAATTTATCGACGTGCTCGATCTCTTTCTGGACGATCCTGCAACAGAATCTATCATCATGATCGGCGAAATTGGTGGCTCTGCAGAAGAAGAAGCCTCTGAATGGCTTATAGAACAAGCCAAAGCGGGACGCAAAAAGCCAGTAGCGGGATTTATAGCTGGCCGAACAGCCCCTCCAGGAAGAACCATGGGTCACGCCGGGGCGGTCATATCAGGCGGAAAAGGAGGCGCTACAGATAAAATCGCTGCAATGGAGCAGGCCGGTATTGTAGTCTCACCCTCGCCCGCTAAACTTGGAGAGACACTCTTGAAGGCGATCGGTTGATCACAACAATCTGAGTAGACATAGACTATCGATGCCGATGCCAGCACCGATAGTCTATGCAGTGAAAAGTGCTTAAGCAGCGTTGCTTATATTTTTAACCAAACGTGCATCTACAGTATTGACGATTGAATCTACCGTTTTGGATTCCAATCCCATACTTGCACCAACCATTTGCACAAGCTTGTCGACTCGCTCGATCTTGGATGCACCTGAATCGATAGCCCTGGCTACAGATGAAGGCTTTAAAAGATTCTTGGCGGCGTTAGCATATTTATCAAAAGGCACTTGATCCGCAGCGTCAGCGCCCAGTTCTCGAGCCAGGGCATCTACCCAGGCATACATGTCGCGTGAGCTATCCAGATCACCATGCACCGCATCTTTTATCGCTATAACATCGTCAGCAGTGACACATCGGTAGTTGCCAGTAAGCAACATGCTCCATTTGGCCATGGGTACAAAGAGTGAGTCAAAAACTCTGAGTTTTACAGGCACTTCTTTGTCATCCAGCCGAACGTCCAGAATGTCTGATTCAAGCTGGCGCAACATAATGTTGTTCTTTTCGTCAGCGAAAATGGCTGCTTTGAAATTCGTTGGCAGACCGACGTGCAGAAAATTTGCTTTCTCTTCGGGTGGCCGAAAGGCTTGTGGATCGGGACTACACAAACTAATAAGACCCGGTTCAAAATCCTGCCAAACTGATGGATCATCGTAAGCTGCGCTTAGATCGGCATTGGCAAGCGATTCAATCCGCGCCAGATAAGGAAGTGGCGGCATATTCATTATAGACAAGCACGGTGTGCGAGCCTGCGCCACTCGTTTCATGAGCTGCTTAACACCATCAGCCGAGTACTGAGGCTCTTGCATCGCTAAGCAAACCAGGTCAAAGTCAGACGGATTCACTTTATCAGGCGTTTCAGCATCCACTTTGCCAGGCAGTCCGGCAGATTTTATAATTCGCGGTTCGGATTCATCCCTGAGTTTGAGTCGAACCTGAGTGCCTTCTGTATTTATAAGATTCGCAGTGACATCTCGACAAACGAGCGTCACGTCATGCCCTGCCATCAACAATTTAGTGGACAACAACGAACCGTAGGATGCTCCCAGTATTAGTACCTTCATGCTAACAATGCCCGCTGGCTATCTATTTATAAGTGGGCCATGCTACCTAATCCAGAGTGTTCTTCAACACAAACATTCTTATACTTATTATAACTGCGGATGACCACTCGCTCAGAAGCAGCGAGTCATCACAAAAAAGACTGCTTAAGTTTCGGAAAACAGGAGAGTCAATTTACAAGCACCATCCTAATCGGAATTAGTAGTAAAACTACAAAGCCACGGCAAAATACTTTCGACAAACCCGGCTTTAAGCTAGCATTGATTTCGCCCAACAAGCCGTACTTCAAAAAAGGATACAGATCTTGTCAGTAGACACGATGAAAACAATCGAAATGCGTGAGGCCGGCAAAGCTGACGTCTTGCATATGGGAACAAGGCCCCTGCCGCAAATTCGCGACGGTGAAGTATTGCTTAAGGTCGCTTCTGTCGGTGTCAATGGTCCCGATCTTGTTCAGCGCAGAGGCCACTATCCCCCGCCAGCCGGCGCGTCTGATTTGCTAGGCCTGGAAGTATCAGGGGTGGTAGTTGAAGTAGGTAAAAATGTTACTCAATGGAAGAAAGGTGATTCGCTCTGCGCACTGGCCAACGGCGGAGGCTATGCTGAATTCGTAGCTATTGATGCAGGTCACTGTCTACCTATCCCCGAAGGCATCACTATGGTTGATGCCGGTGGCCTGCCGGAAACCTACTTTACGGTCTGGAGCAATTGCTTCTATCAGCAGAGTTATGCGGACAACTCAGTATTTCTTGTTCATGGAGGAGCGGGAGGTATTGGATCAACAGCAATTCAGATCGGCAAAGCACTCGGTCTGCGCGTTTTCACTACTTGTGCAAATGAGCAGAATGTTGCCTATTGCCAGTCACTGGGAGCTGAGCGCGCTATTAACTATCATGACGAGGACTTTGTAGAAATTGTGCGCGAAGCCGGAGGCGCTAATCTGATTCTGGATATTATTGGTGGCGACTACATAGCTCGCAACATCAAGGCAGCAAGCCCGGATGCACGAATCGTTCAATTAGCATTCAACCTTGGTTCAAAAGTAGAACTTAATCTAATGCCAATAATGCTCAAGCGCCTCACCTACACCGGATCCACACTTCGCTCGAGACCGGATTCATTTAAAACTGCGATTGCAGAAGACCTGAAAACCCATGTTTGGCCACTCTTTGCCAGCGGGAAACTACAAGCGAAAACGCATGTGGTATTGCCCTATGAAAAAGCCAGTGAGGCTCATGAGTTGATGGAGTCCGCAGCGCATAGGGGTAAGATCATCCTCGCACCAAAGACACTCGAACCAGCCGCTTCAGACTGATCAGTAGTAATTGACCACACTCGTCCATGACAAAAGCTATCTATACCCATCGCTGGCAACCACCTGAAGATGTGTCTGTGCAGACGCACGGAATCTATTTGCTGCACGGGACTGGCGAACATGCGGCACGCTACGATGCGTTTGCTAACCGGTTAACAGCTCAAGGCTTTCGCGTCGGCGCACATGATCACCCGGGCCACGGTCGATCAAAAGGTAAACGCGGCTTGATTGATCCACCCGGTAGCCTGGCCACGCAAGCTGCGCTTCAAATACAGAAGTTTGCATGGGAAACAGATTCACAACCCATTTTGTTTGGTCACAGCTTGGGCGGCTCTCTCGCAACGGAATTAGTTTTACAACATCACCTACCAGTAGCAGGGCTAATACTGTCAGCCCCTGCCCTTATGCCAATCATGAGAGCGAGTGACAAAGTAAAGCTCAAGCTGCTCAGTATTGTCGCACCAACTCTTTGCCTTGATTTGGGCTCTGACCCAAGCCGATTAACACACGATGCATCTGTCATGGCTAAGGCAAGCAGTGACGCTCTTAACCACAGTTATAAGTCTGCCACGCTTGTAAATTGGTTGATTTCCTCCGGTAGACAATCTTTGGAGAGGGCCGAACAGATCAATGTCAAAACGCTGCTATTAATCGCAGGTGCAGATCCGATCATCGATTCTGCCCAAACACAAGCATTCGCACGACGTATTGATAGCGACCTGTTAACTGTTCATGAGTACGAAGGATATTTTCACGAACTGCTCAACGAAACTCCTGAACGACGCGAACGAGTCATGCTCGATATTGATCACTGGCTCGAGAGCTTCAAATTGGCAAAAGACTAAGGTTTATCCTTATCCTTAAGCGCTCCTCTAAACCCTGCAGGTTCCCACAGCGATAGTATTCGTGTTTCGTTCGAAGATATTCAAAGACATCCCCTGAGCTACTCCACTTAAACGACAATCAATTCCTGATTGAACATGGCAATCTTGTCTATGTAACTCTGAGTGCCAAGCTGCATCTGTTTAATCGCATCCTCAGATAAAGGCTTAATAACCTTTGCAGGGGAACCAAGAACCAACGAACCATCCGGTATAACAGTGCCTTCCGTGACAAGCGCGTTTGCACCGATGAGGCAGTTTTTGCCGATAACTGCGTGGTTTAACACGACCGCATTCATACCAACCAGGCTGCCCTTACCCACGGTGCAGCCATGCAGCATCGCCTTGTGGCCAACCGTTACAAATTCCCCCAAACTCAGCGGCACACCTTCATCTACGTGCAAGACAGCACCATCTTGGATATTGGTGCCTTCCGCAATGGTAATGGTGTCATTGTCACCACGAATGACTGCATTGAACCAGATGCTGACATTGGGCCCAATGTGAACGTCGCCTATCACAACAGCTTCTCGTGCAATAAAGTAAGGCTCAGTCAACACCGGCTGCTTACCGGCTAGCGAATACAACATAGTCAAATTCTCTGGGTTCGTGAGTCCTCATAGTAACCCAGACATGGTTCACATCGATATTGAGATATCTAGCACAGTTTCATAGGATACTGTGCAAAGCCAGGCCAAAGGCTGTGCTGTCAGTACTTCAGCTTCTGCATTGTTCGCCCGATACAAACTCAGTATCAATCGATAGCAGACAACGATGAGTCATTCAGACGCACTAGACCAAGGCTCCACTCAATCAGGCAATGACGCGCCCTCTCACAAGCGGCGTGTAATCAATGCTGTCTGGCAGCCATTCCTACAGTTCAAGCTATTGATGTACATGCTGGGGTCTACCGCCATAGTTGCAGTTCTACTCGGCGCGTTCCTATATTTCGCATTCAGCGATTTGATAAACGTGGTCACCGGTAAAACTGAAGCAACAAGCTATTACGGTGAGATGATCGAGATACAGTTGATCCACCTGTTTCGCTACTGCGGCGCTTTATTCGTGCTGTACATACTCCTGCTGGCCGCTGTTTGTGTGGCTTATACGCATCGGCTGATCGGGCCGCTACGTCCCTTCACGCGTCACGTCGAAGCACTTTCACAGGGTGACTACTCAAGCCGAGTGGTACTGCGCAAGGGTGATTTGGATATGTATAACGAGTATGCAGAAAAGCTGAATGAGTTGGCAATAAACCTCAACGCCAAAGAAAACTAAACTGCCCCGGTTGGGTGGGGATAGCGCGGGACAAGATCGACCCGAACTTACTGCCCGTCATCCAACCGTTGCAGTCATTTTCAGGCGCTTAGATAAATACGGACCGTCTGGAAACTGATATCCGCCTCAATGTATTGAGGCTGAGCGGATATTTGCAAAAATAGCTTTCAGCTTACAGTTCGCAGCGCTAGGACACGCTCGATAGTGCGACCGATCGCCAAGAGTTCGTCATCCTGATTTAAGGGCATCAGCACCTGAAGCCCCGTCGGCAGCCCATTCGTATGCATTGGCAGGCTCAACCCACACATATTCAATAAATTCCCGGGTTGTGTATTTCTTGATGCCAACAAAGAGCGAGCGTGAACCTCAGGATCGCTGAGCGAATCCAGCGGCATCGGTACAAAAGGACAAGTTGGCGTTAACCAGACATCTACCGCTTGAAAGGTATGGAGCGCTTTTTTTATCAGTTCTTTTTGCCTGCGCCTTGCGCTCAAATGGGCATGCGCTGACACCTCAAGGCCCGCAGCGGCACGGGCTTCAGTCACATTGTCGACTCCTGCTCTTATGGCTTCGAATCGTGCGGGAGTCAAAAAACTAATCAATTCTGGCGGCACAATAGAGGTGAACAAGCCTATTCTCTCGTTTGCTTCGGGAAATTTTACGGGTACTCGCCGTGCTCCTTGTTGCTCCAGCGCTTGACAGGCTTGCTCAAAGTCATCGGCAACCTTTTGATCGAGATCATCAAAAAAGTACGATTCTGGAATTCCAACTCTCACGCCATCAAGACTGGTGGGGCCATTGACAGTTCTACCGGTCACGCAGGTGTGTACCAGGGCCGCATCATCCACCTTTCGGCATAAAGGCCCAACAGAATCAAGCGTTGGCGACAGTTCAAAAATTCCGTCCAATGGCCACAAGCCGACTGAAGACTTATAGCCCACTAAACCTGTGAAACAGGCAGGAATCCGCACAGAACCGCCCGTGTCTGTGCCTAGCGCCATCCCCACCAAGCCAGCTGCGGTAGCAACTGCAGATCCACTGGAGGAGCCGCCAGGCAGTCGATGCACATGACGATCAACGGGGTTCCAGGGTGTCCCGCGGGACTCATTGATTCCAGTTGCCCCCAACGCAAACTCGACGGTTCTGGTTTTGCCCATTACCACGCAGCCGTGTTCACGCAGGCGTTTCACCGTTGTACCTTCAGCAGGGGTTATATCGGTGGTATCGGCGTTTGATCCGTTGGTAGTGGGCAGCCCTTGCACCGACATGATGTCCTTTATCCCAGTTGGCAAACCCATCAAAGGACCATAGTCGATTCCACTTCGAAGCAAAACATCCAAAGCTTTCGCAGTCTCAAGCGCTCGATCGGCGTCGAGGCATTCAAAAGCATTCAAAGTTTGTGAATTTGCAGTACGTTGCAGAGTCACCTCCATCGTCTCTCTAAAACTCAATGATCCGCCCCGAATCCGCTCGGCCCAGACCTTAATACCGTTAGCGAACAAATCATCAGTCGAATTGTCGACGAACATTGAGTTATCCTGTTGCATGTTCTGTAGAAACACCTCGTTATTAAACTATTAATACTCTACCCGACATTGGATTTAAATCCAGAGGAATCAATCGAGTTTCTTTTCTTCCCTCGATATGGATACCTGCCTCTGCACTGCTGCTGATCGCTGCAGTAGCCTTTCTCGCCAGCGATTTTGCAGAAAGGCAGATACGTAGTAGCGCGCAGGCCAGCATCATGGATCAACAGTTGTCTATAAGCAATGAAATCGACCGTGCCAGACACCTGCCAGTGGCCTTGGCTCACAACCCACAGATAATCGCAGCCTTGCAAGTGGTTCAAGATCGCACTGCTCAGTCACAAAAAAAACTGATAGATCAACTCAACAATTATCTTGAAGTGGTAAACAGCGCAGCCAATACCAGCCTTCTTTACGTTATTGACAAAAACGGATTTACTATTGCATCCAGCAATTGGTTTGCTGAAACATCACTGGTTGGTAATCGCTATCTTTTTCGCCCTTACTTTCAGGAGGCCATGACAGGCAAGGAGGCTCGCTACTATGCAGTAGGAGTAACAACCAATGAAGCCGGTTACTATTTTGCTCAACCCATAGTATGGAACGAACAAATACTGGGTGTAGCGGTTGCCAAGATCGAAATGGAATCAATGCAACAGCAATGGCAGGAAAAGCCTGAACCGAGCCTGTTGGTTGATGAACAAGGTGTGATTATCGTCAGTAGTAACCCGGACTGGCGCTTTTTATCCACACGCCTCATCAATGAAGACGATCGAACTGCTTTTCGTGCACAGCGCAAATACGCTAATCACCCACTGGACCCTCTTCAGAAAAAAGGATCTATCAGCAACAAACACCTGAGTATCGGTAGTCATAAATACCTACTGACACAAACCAATCTGCCGTCGCAGGGCTGGCAGCTGATACAACTGAATTCAAGCGCAGCCATTCATAGGGCTGGACTTGTGGCAGCCGCTGTAACAGCACTGTTGATAGGCTTGAGTCTGCTGGTCTACCTTTATCTGCGTGAGAGGCAACGTAAGAATCAACTCAGCGCAGCCGCACAAGACGCCCAAATCATGCGCACACTAAACCAACAACTTGAAGCCGAAATCACCGAACGTGAAAAGGTTGAAAATAATCTCAGAGATGCTCAATCCGAACTTATTCAGGCATCAAAGCTTGCAGCGCTAGGTCAAATGTCTGCTGCAATAGCACATGAAGTCAATCAACCTCTTTCTGCAATCCGTACCTTTAGTGCTAGCGCAAAGCTGCTTCTGGACAGAAATCGAAATGCCGAAGTACATGCCAATCTTGATGAAATCAAAGCCCTGACTGAGCGACTAGCAACCTTGACCGCAGATTTGAAAATATTTGCACGCAAATCAGATGCAACTCGAGAGCCTGTTAGCTTGCAAAAGTGTTTGAGTAGCGTTCATCATATTCTGGAATCCGAATTGCAAGAGCGCCATGTCACCCTAAAACAATCTGTTCCTGAGCAGGCTGTCATGGTTTTGGGAAATGCAATCCGCATAGAGCAGGTTTTGAGCAATCTACTGCGAAACGCTATCGATGCCAGCGACAGTGTGGAACACGGAGGTATCGTGATAGTCACGATCAACGTAGAAGATGGCGATGCTGTCATTCGTGTACAGGACAATGGCAGTGGCCTTGATGCTGATGCGCTTGAGCATGTGTTTGAACCCTTCTTCACGACAAAACCACTGGGTGAAGGCGTAGGGCTGGGTTTGGCTATCTCCTATGGCATTGTCGAGGAGTTGGGCGGCCAACTGCGTGTTCGCAATAGCGATGAAGGTGGCGCTATGTTTTCAGTCAGATTTGCGCACCACCAACCATGAAACAAACTGTCATATTGATTGATGATGAACGCGCCATGCGCGAATCCATCGCACAATGGCTCGATTTGGCAGATTGCACGGTTCTGACCTTTGCCGACGCTAAAGAAGCTTTGTCGCATATACATACTGAATTTGATGGGGTAGTGGTCACTGACCTGAAAATGCCCGCAATTGATGGTATGGGGGTACTGGATGCAGTGATCGCTACTGATAGAGATATCCCAGTGGTTTTGATCACCGGACATGGCGATGTTAACAGTGCAGTAGAAGCTATGCGCTTGGGCGCTTACGATTTCATAGAAAAACCGTTTCAGCCCGAAAGGCTATTGTCGACAATTAAACGCGCCGGCGAAAAGCGCGATCTGGTGCTTCAGAACAGGCGACTGGTTCAGCGAGCTAGCATGGGTAGATCCATTGAAGAGCGCCTGATCGGTGACTGCGCTGCGATGCGTACTATACGAGCTCAAATCTCTGAGTTTGCGGCCATCGATGTCAACATTCTACTTATAGGGGAAACAGGCACGGGTAAAGAAGTTATTGCGCGCTGCTTACATGACTTCAGCCCTAGAATTGACAAACCCTATCGAGCGATCGATTGCGGAGCGCTGCCGGCTGAACGAATAGAGCATTCCCTGTTTGGAGAGTTGGGGAGTGAGAACAACCGTGGTCCTTTCGAGCTGGCGAAGGGAGGCACAGTACTGTTGGATGAAGTCACCAATATGCCGCTAGAGCAGCAAGTTAAACTGTTGCGTGTACTTGAGCAACGCGAGGTGCAGCGAGTCGGCGAGCAAGACACACAATCGCTTGATATTCGCCTGGTCAGTGCTGCCAATAGTTCTTTAACCCAGTTGATCGATCAACAAAAGTTCAGAACCGATTTGTACTTTCGACTCAACACTATTGAATTGCAGCTTCCGCCTTTAAGAGAGCGAGATGAAGACTGCATCCTGTTGTTTGAACATTTCTGTCAAAAGGCTGCACAATTACATAAGAGGGATACACCACCTCTAACTAGTCATGATGTAACTGCACTACGAAAACACTCATGGCCAGGCAACGTTAGAGAGCTCAAGAATCTAGCTGAGCGTTTTGTACTGTACCAGAGCGATTCTGTTCATGATCTACTGTCACCGGATACCAACAAAAGCAGGCGCAAAACACTCAATGCGCAAGTTAGCGAATTTGAGAAATCGATCATTGTCTATGCAATGACGCAGTGTAATGGGCAGATAAGCGATGCTGCTGATTATCTGGGATTGCCCCGCCGAACGCTTAATGACAAGCTGCAGCGTCATGATATAGATCGTGAGCAGTTTCACGAATAAAAACTAGCTGTTGTTGAATCCCCGCCCATGGGGTCCACTAGCCAATTGTTGCTTTCGTCTGGATTCACGATGCACAGTAAAGATCGACGCGACTATGATTATCGCAGCTCCGACCCAGGTGCTGACGCTGGGCAGCTCGGCGAACAATAACCAACCAAACACAGCGGCATATATCAGTCGAACATAGTCCAATGAGGCAAGCAAAGATGCCTCACCATAAGAGAATGCATAGATATTCGCCTTCTGGGCAAAATAGGAAACAAATGCTATGCCTGCCAGCAAACCCCATTGTTCAATAGTGGGTGATACCCACTGGAGCAGCGCAGGTATTGCCATGATCAAGCCCACACCTATCGCCTGGTATGCGAGTATCGTGCTAGGAGGATCAGTGCGCGAAAGCAGCCTGATGATTACCATCACCATCCCTGCACTGGCTGCGCCAACAATTGCCATCAAACCATAAATACTGAAGCCCTCGGTGCCAGGTCTAACCATTATCAAGACACCAATAAAACCAACGAAAACCGCGGACCAGCGGTACAGCCCAACCGTTTCTTTTAATATGAGTACCGCAAAGATGGTGACAAAAAAACTCTTTGCAAAAGCGATGGCAGTAGCGTCTGCTAACTGCATGTTGATAATGGCTGTAAAACCGCACAGCATGGCAATTAAAGCTAAAACGATACGGGCAATCTGTAACCGAGGTTGGGTAGTCTTCAGTGAACCCGGGAAGGTTTTAATTAGCACAGGCATTAGCATTATCGTCATGCCAACCTGTCGAACCAGCAGTATTTGTGATACTGGTAAATGCTCCCCCGCAACTTTGATCAATGCAACCATCAATGCAAAACCAAAGGCTGCCACCATCAGGATTAACGCACCTTTGACGTTATCGGATTGCTTGTCGAAGCGGTCCAAGAGGACCTCGCAGGTTAAAGGGGGTTAGAGCTTACACCACTGGCTTGAATCTGACAGTATTACTCTATCGCTGTAAGCCTATCTATTCTATCGCTCCCGGTACAGCATCAGCAGGTGACGTTGAGCTGCGCGAGGGATCACCTATAACAATCAATACTTCACGCCATGCACGAAGATCTGAATAGCGTGGATGAATGGCGGTAAATCTAAAGAGATGCTCACCCTGATCTTTGTCGCTGGTTTGCCAGTAAAAGCTTCGGCTACCGTCTTTGTTCTCATCAAAGCTTGCATTTCGTGGCAAGCGATCAACCTGCAGAATCACTTTTCCTCCACCGGCTATAGAAGTGGTTACCGGAAATGAAACTACTCGCCCTGCACTGATGATCTGACTCACAAGCGGTGCAATACGCGGTGTTTGTCTGTTACGTGCTTTGTTATCCGGCTTTTCTACCGGGTCAGGTTTAGCTTTAACGCTCATCAGAAGAGGCTGTTCGGTGAACACGTCAGGATTTTCTGCATAGAATGCACGCAAGATCACTCGTCGCCTGCCTTGCTGACCTACTGCGGGAGTCCAGTCGATGTCATAGCTTCCATCAGGCGCAAGACTCATCACAGCACCTTTGGGCAGACCTTTGGCTAAGATCCGCAACTGCTTATCGCCTGGCCCCTCAGGGTTTATATTCAACTGCCATGGCACACCGATCTGAAGATCTTGTTGTGCAAACCCTGAAAACCGGGGTGGAATTGGAGCTGCGACGATTTCAGCATTTGATGACTGGAGCCCACCTTCACGCATCACCAGTAATTCACGTGTATCAAGTTGCTGGCCAGTATCTATATTGCGTGCAACTAATTGGAAGGTACTCTTTTGCGGCATATCCAAATCAGTTTGCCAGCTGATATACAGCTCGCCCGAAGAATTGACCAGCAAGCGCGCCCCCTTAGGAGCTTCGGATAGTTTTATTTCGATTCGCATTCCTGGTTCTTGCTGCCAGTCGACACTGTGAGTCAGCAATGAACCGGCTGCCAGTACCACAGGCTCTGAGGGAGCCAAAAACCTGGCCTGCACCTGCCCCAAAGATAATTGCACAAGAAGCAGCGCAGCCAGAGTGTGTATGTGCAATGGGCGGAAAATGAGCATCATGCCGATTACAACGCCTGCCTGAATGTAAGGTTCCAGCGCACAGCTCCCCACAAAGGGTGTCGAGAATACTTTAGCTTCCTTACGCCATGGTAGAACATCCGAGCAGGACCTCCAAATACCAGTGTGTCGCCATCGCTTAGATCGATTGGCGTCGACTTTCCTCTTCTCTCCGGACCGATTACAAAAAACCGCGCATCAATACCCAGAGACACTGACACAATTGGTGCGTCAAAGTCCCGTTCATCACGGTCCTGATGCGCACCCATTTGGGTACCCGGCTGATACTGGTTAATCAGACAAGCATCGGGAATAAAGGACGAGAACCCCACTTGATTAGCGGCTTGACTAGCGAGCGACTTGAAAAGCTCCGGCATGGCAGGCCAGAAATCACCCGTTTCGGGGTCACGTTCACTATAACGATAGCCACTTCGATCAGATATCCAGCCAACCGTTCCACAGTTGCTATTCAGCACAGACATCTCATGGCCTCTGGAAGTTTGCATTCTGCGCAGCGGTGCAGCGTCGAGCACCAATTCCAGTTCAGAACGAAGATCAACCGAGTTCACAAAACCTGGCAACAGGTACACGCCTGGACATATTTCTATCGTCTCCGATACTAAATCTCTCATTCTCTGCCATTAACTTATGTTTTGTACCCGATTTCGGGCATATTTATGGGCTATATATACCTCATGGTGCACACTACTCACATGTTGAACGTCAGCCAGAGCGATGAGCTTATCGATCATTTATGTAGACAGAGCCCCCTAACCGCCAGCGAAGCTCAGCGGTTGGTGAGCGAAGTTCTGGCTTTTTACGACGAATCTGTTCATGGCTTTATTCGGCGGCGGCACCACGAACTGCAAAAGTCAGGATTGACCAACTCATCCATCTATCGACTGATAGGCGAAGAGCTCAAACAACATCGATTCATGGCTGAACCCTTTACAGAGCGTCAAATCAGACGCGCAATTTATGGCTAGCAGCATGCAGTCGCCCACCCTACACTACTAAACGGTACCAACTCCAATGTGCGGGATCATCGCCTATACAGGTAACAGAATTGTCACTCCCATCCTGCTGGATGGCTTGCGAAGACTAGAATACAGAGGGTATGACTCCGCTGGCATCGCGGTCATCAATAGAAAGAAGCTGCGCTGTTGGAAAGCCGCCGGAAAGCTCAGTGTGCTCGATAGTCAGTTGCCCGATTCGATCGCCGGGCATTGTGGAATAGCCCATACGCGATGGGCCACTCACGGAGCGCCTACTGATCTCAATGCACACCCGCACACTGATTCCAAAGATCGCATTGCAGTGGTTCACAATGGAATACTGGAAAACGCTGACGCCTTACGCCGAGAGCTGGAAAATGGAGGTACGCGGTTTTCTTCAGAGACCGACTCAGAAGTGCTAGCTCATATGCTTGCGGAATTCGAAGGATCACTGGTCGATGCCGTAAGAACCGTGCTGACAAGAGTTCAGGGCACCTACGGGTTGGCTGTTATTGATCAGCGCTCACCCGGCACTATTGTCGTGGCACGTAATGGCAGCCCGGTTATTCTGGGTATAGCCGATGGTGAAATGCTGGCAGCATCGGACATGTCCGCACTTGCGCGCCACACTCGAGATATTGTTCATCTGGATGATGGCGAAGTGGCAGAGCTAACACCTGAAGGGTTTAACGTGACCACACTGGACGCGAGCCCAACCAATAAATCAGCAACACGTCTGAGTGGAGCCTTTGAGGAATATGACAAGGGTGGGTATGCCCACTATCTACATCGTGAAATCATGGATCAACCTGAGGTGGTACAACGCACACTAAGCGGACGCTTGGATGCTCGATTCTCGACGGCCCATCTAGGTGGTCTAAACCTGGAAGCCCGCGACCTGTTAAACATAAAACGCATCAAGATTCTGGGTTGTGGTTCAGCCTACTACGCCGGAATGGCAGGTGCTTACGTTATCGAAGAACTAGCACGACTACCGGTAGATGCAGAAGCGGCTGCAGAGTTTCGCTACAGAAATCCTGTCATAGAGCCGGAGACCTTGTACATCGTAGTAAGTCAATCTGGTGAAACGTTTGATACCTTGGCCGCCTGTAGAGAGATACGTCGCAAAGGTGGTTTTGTATTAGGAATAGTCAATTCTGTTGGCAGTACCATAGCCCGCGAAGTTGATGGCGGTATATACATGCATGCCGGCCCGGAAGTTTCGGTCGCGTCAACCAAAGCCTACACCAGCATGCAGACTGTTTTTTCATTGTTGGCTCTTATGCTTGGCCGACTTCGAGATGTTTCACCGCAACGCGGCAGCGCTCTCATTGCTTCTCTGGAAAAGCTACCAGAAAGCATCGCAGAAGTACTTGAAATGGAAGCCAGCATCAAACTGATAGCTAAGGAGCTTTCAAAAGCGCACAGCGCATTTTTTCTAGGTCGCACCTCTGCTTATCCGGTTGCATTGGAGGGCGCTCAAAAACTCAAAGAAGTCTCGTATATACATGCCGAAGCGTATCCCGCATCCGAACTCAAACATGGCCCCCTTGCGCTTATCACTTCCGACACACCTTGCATCGTGGTTCTACCTGATAATGAGCTGATTAATAAATCATTAAGCTCGCTCGAGGAGATCAAAGCTCGCGGAGCACCTGTTATAACTTTGAGCGACTCAGATAACCCCAGAATTGCTGAGCTTTCAGATCATGTAATGCGCACACCCAAGGTTGAGTCCATGCTGCAGCCCATCGTGCAGGGTATTCCATTACAGTTACTGGCCTATCACACCGCATTGGTATTGAAACGAGACATTGACCAACCCCGTAATTTAGCAAAAAGCGTCACCGTTGAATAACGTTGAAACTGCCCCAGCATGCTGGGGATGGACTTTCCTGATAAGCTAGGTTTGACACTACAAAACTGAGAGTTTCACATGGATGTGAACACACGATGCCCGGGCTGCGATGCGCCCAGATCCTTTTTCGTGCGCGATGGCTTTTATTCGCGTGCCGACGATGCCAAATCCATTCAACGCTTTAAGTGCAAACGCTGCGCGAAGAAATTCTCCGCAGCTAC
>JBGCEO010000137.1:0-4552 GCA_045106475.1 Granulosicoccus sp. | reverse complement strand
AGGATGCTTAACGCGCTTCCATGCCATATCAGTGATATGCAGCAATCCATCAATACCGCCCAGATCAAGGAACGCACCATAGTCGGTGAGGTTCTTGACGATACCCATGATTTCCTGACCTTCCTGGAGATTTTCCAGCAGGTGCTCACGCTCAGCACTGTAGTCAGATTCAACAACAGCACGTCGTGAAACGACGACGTTGTTGCGGCGCTGCTCAAGCTTGATAACCTTGAATTCGAGTTCCTTGCCTTCCAGGTAGCTGGTGTCACGTACCGGACGCACATCTACGAGTGAGCCTGGCAAGAAGGCGCGAATGTCGCAAACTTCAACAGTAAAGCCACCTTTGACTTTGCCGGTGATGTTGCCTTTGATGATCTCGTCGTTTTCCTGTGCTCTTTCGAGGACAGTCCAAGAACGCGCACGACGAGCTTTTTCGCGAGATAGTTTAGTTTCTCCGAATCCGTCTTCAACGGAATCAAGAGCTACTTCTACGCTATCGCCGATTTTTACATCTGTTTCACCGTTTTCATCTTCGAACTCTTCGATTGGCACAGCGCCTTCGGATTTGAGTCCTGCATTAACGATGACATAATCGCCAGTGATATCAACAACGGTTCCGGTGAGTATGGAACCTACTTTCATCTGGGATTTGGAGATACTCTCTTCGAAGAGCTCCGCAAAAGATTCTGACATTAAGAAGTAAACCTGTTAAGTGAATGACGCAGTGTCTTCATGACAACAGCGATGTGTTGGTTAGACGTATCAGGCCATCATGGCCCGACGAATTAGTGTTATGCAGGTTGATCACGCAGATTGTTTTAGCTGATGATCAATACATAGGAAACAAGGTACTTACACCTTGTTGCAAGGGACACTCCATCCACGCATCAGCCAGTCTGATGCGTTACAAGCAACTACTCAACGGCGCTGGTTTCGGGAATCGCATCTAAGATTTGCGATACAACAGCATCGATGGATAGATCACTTGAGTCGATGATTAACGCGTCTTTGGCCGCAACCAAAGGCGCATGCTCACGCGAACTGTCACGTTCATCGCGAGCACCAATCTCCTGCAGCAAGCTCTCCATTGTAGTCTTTATTCCCTTGTCTTTCAACTGCTTAGAGCGTCTCTCTGCGCGCACCTCTTTTGAGGCTGATAAATAGACTTTCAAGGTGGCGTCCGGGAACACGATGGTGCCCATATCCCGACCGTCAGCTACCAGCCCCGGGGCATTTCGAAAACTGCGCTGCTCGTCGAGCAGAGACTCCCGCACCAGCGGCATAACGGCAACTTTTGATGCTGCAGCGGCCGTGGTCTCAGAACGAAGGTCGAGCGTCACATTTTTGTCATTGAGCAAGACCTGCACGCCATCGGCTTGCGGTACGAACCGGGCTTGCATATCCTCGATGGCCCGCATTACTGATGATTCGCTGTCCAAATCAGCGTCTTGCCATAAGGCATAGAGCGCTGCGGCACGATAAACAGCGCCGCTATCGAGCAGGTGGTAGCCCAATTTGTTAGCCAATTGTCTGGCAATAGTGCCTTTGCCAGCGCCAGATGGACCATCAATAGTGATAACAGGCCATTCACTCATCCCTGCTGGTTTCCCTGATTGGCGCTGGAGTCCAATTCCTCAATGTTTAAACCCGCATCTGCAGCGATCCGGGCAAATCCAGGAAAAGACGTATTGACATTTTCGCAATCCAGAACCGTAATCGGACCATCACTAATGAGGGAACTCATGGCAAATGCCATGGCCGTTCTGTGATCTCCGCAGCTGTCAGCAGTGCCTCCTGTGAGCCGCTTACCAGTGATCCTCGCGCCATCAGGTGTATCGACAATCTCTGCACCCAGAGCGCGCAAGCCATCAGCCATGACCTGAATTCGATCCGTCTCCTTAACGCGAAGCTCTTCTGCTCCTGTGACACATGTTTGGCCGGTTGCCCCTGCGGCCGCAACAAACAATGCCGGAAACTCGTCAATGGCCAGCGATACCAATTCTTCAGGCACGTCGATGCCATGCAACTGAGTTCCCGTGACAATCAGATCGGCAATGGGCTCACCACCGGTTACCCGCTCGTTAGACACAACAATATCTGCACCCATCAATTTGAGGATGGATATAACACCGGTGCGCGACGGGTTTATGCCCACACCTGTCAGCGTGAGGCTAGAACCCGGCGTCATGCTAGCGCCAACCAGAAAAAATGCCGATGAAGATATATCGCCAGGCACGGTGAGCGAGGTTGCCTTAAGCTGCTGACCACCTTCAATTGACGCGGATAATCCATTCACGCTTACCTCAACACCAAATCCCCGCAACATTCGTTCTGTGTGATCTCTCGTGACCGCTGGTTCGTGGACGGTGGTCTGACCTCGGGCATGCAAGCCAGCGAGCAACACCGCAGATTTGACCTGCGCGCTAGCCATAGGGCAGGTGTACTCGATACCCTTTAGACGACCAGCAGACTCTATAGCCAGCGGTGGAGTTCCACCCTCTCCCGTTGAAATAGCGGCGCCCATTTGAGACAGCGGATCGACAATGCGACGCATAGGACGAACCGATAAGGATGCGTCACCCGTGAGCACAGCTGGTATATCCATGCCTGCAAGGAGACCGGTTAACAGACGCATGCCTGTGCCAGAATTACCTAGATAGATCGAGTCATGTGCCGGGCTTAACGCCTCTACGCCACCACCATACAGGACAACTTCACCCACCCCGCCGCGTTCGATCCGAACCCCCATCGCACGAAAGGCTTCAAGAGTATGAAGACTGTCCTCACCTTCCAGGAACCCTGCCACCTCCGTCACGCCGTGAGCAATGGCACCAAACATGATTGATCGATGCGACATCGATTTATCACCAGGTACTACTACCGTGCCCCTCAATTGAGTCGCAGGGTGAAGTTTGAAAATTTTGGCAGATGGAATATGAGAGGCGGTTTGGGTCACGTTGGGTCCTTAATGTTGCAAGCAAAATAGTAACACTGCTAGGGCCAATAAATAATTAACTACAAAGACATATGTGCCGTTGATCACGCCATGGCACTCGCTTTGCTTCCCCTGACGGTACTCAAGGGAGCAGCCGTACTCGAATCCATAGCTACCGGCGAAATGCATCATGTCTAAAACCCACTATAAACTGATCGCGATTACGCAAGTGTTAATCTGCCTGGGCCTGCACTCTGCAAGCTTCGCCGATACGCTGACCTATCACGCCACCACAGATTTTCCGGTGATTGATGCAGGTGAAGTGCCCTACTATAAGGACGAGCCTACCCGCAACGCGTTGGCCATCGATGCGGCTATTATCGAGAACCGTAATAAATTTGCTCGGGCCGAGGTGGTATTTGACGCCCAAGCGGGGCGCTTTGATATGACTATTATAGGATTGGCAGAGCTCGATGGGGCAGCAGTTTACAACCTACTAGTCAACGATGAGATTGTCGGCACGGCAACCAATCCATCTGTAGTGACCGACTACACGCCTATACGGCATACTTTTGAGGATATTGATATACCTGCCGGTGCCATCCTGGCTGTGGAGTCGCTGGCCAATTCAAACGACACTATTCCTGAAGGTGACGGTTTTGCTTTTGCCAGAGGACGCTGGACAGCCTTAGAGCTTACATCGGTAGACTCGGCTCCAACCGGATCCAACTTCATTGATCTGGGCATCAGCATGACGGCTAATGTGCAGGCTCTAAACGAGGGTGAAGAAGCTGTGCTCACCATAAACGTTAGCAACTCTGCCAGCAGCATCGTAGCGACAACCCCCACAGTGAGACTAACATTGCCAACCATTGGTTTTGATTTTGTTTCAGGAACCAACTGCACAACATACCGACAGCTTGTCGACTGTGCACTCAGTGAATTGGGCGCAGGCGGGCAGCAGAGTATCAGCCTTACATTGCTAGCAACTGATATCAATCCATCCGTGATTCTAGCGGCGGGTGTTCGAGCAGATCAGATTGATGCCTATGAGCCTAACAACAACGCCTCGTTGACGTTTGCGATAAGCGAGGGGCAGGCAACGTCCGATACCAACGCTGCCCAAGGCTCTGACAATGTCACAGCTACTGGCACAGCTAGTGGCCCGGCGGAACAATCGGAGCCAGGTGATAACTCGGCGGATGATCCCACTGACTTGGGCAGCATTTCATTATTCTGGGCACTTCTTCTGCTAGTGGGCTCGCTAAGGCCAGCCCACAGATACCTACTAAACTGCCCCAGTTGGATGGGGATAATGCGAACAAGATCGACCTAACTACCGAGCATCAACTAACCTTTGCAGTTTTTCTCACCGGCAGCGACAGCAGGTTCAATCGATCACACAACACATCAATGTAGATATCGATGTGATCGGCCAATCGTTCGGGTAGCTTGGTGGTGCACCAGGTTCGACGATTCAATCGATTCACCTTTGCCCGGATGTTGGCAAACGAGTGATTCACGCTGAACAGATACTTGAGGCGTTGAATAAATTTGCCATCGTCGGCACGAGAATATAAGCCATCGCGCTCGAATTGGGCTCTGGGCGCATCGCAG
>JBGCEO010000136.1:0-8331 GCA_045106475.1 Granulosicoccus sp. | reverse complement strand
CGATACGGAGCTTGCTTGGATACTCGTTGTAAATCGTAAATGTGCTGACACTGATAGATCTGACAATGTCAATTCGAGCTGGGTGTCTCCATTGTCTCACGTCGTTTAAACAACACTCTAATGTTCCAACGTTCTAAAGCTCTAAAGCTCTAAAGCTCTAAAGCCCTAAAGCCCTAAAGCCCTAATGCTCTAACGCTCTAACGCTCAAACGCTCAAACGCTCAAACGCTCAAACGCTCAAACGCTCAAACGTTCCAACGCTTTAACGCTTTAACGCTTTAACGCTTTAACGCTGAAACGCTGAAACGCTGAAACGCTGAAACGCTCAAACGCAGGCAGCGATATAGCAAATCGATTCATTTAACTGCTGGATTAGTTGCTACGGAATTCCGTTCAGCAAAAATTCGCTAATTAGAGAAGCAACTTCCGCTGGGCGTGAGTGATGCGGGGCATGTCCTGCGCCTTCAAGCCTGTGCCAGCTAACGGCTGGTGCCACTTTGGCGAGACGTTCCGCATGATTCCATGACGGCACAACCGTGTCGGATGTACCGGTTATAAGCAACAATGGTTGGCTTACTGAATTGTATCGCGGGTGCTGTTCTTGCAGCCAATCACTAAGATAGTAAACATCTTCGGCATTGTTGCCGAATGTTTTGGGTCTTAGCGAGAGCTTAATACCCGTATCGTCAAAATAATTATCAGGTATCGGGTCCGGATCAAAAACTTCCTGCACCGCAGCTTCGATGGATGCGGGTCCCGCAATGGGTACGATGAGATGATTGAATAACCAACCTATTATTGGTTTGTTCGACAGAGCGACGTGCCAACTAACGCCGGTATCCCAAGGATGAGTAGCACCTGCGATGAGCACACCGGCAGAGACTTGTGCAGGGTGGTTCAATAGAGCTGCCATGACTACTGAACCTGCCCAGGAATGTCCTATCCAGATAGTTTGATCAATCCCGAGCTGGTTTACCGCTTTTGCAATCAGGCGTGCCTGCTCGGCAGGATTCGGCCAGGCCTTTGCCCTGTCACTGTATCCCAGACCGGGTCTGTCAAATGCCAGTACGCGATGAGTGTTGCTTAGCGAGCCTAGCAAGTTTGTGCGGAAGTCGAGCAGGCTTGTGCTTGCGCCGTGTAGGAGAACGATGACCGGTTTGTCTTTGCCACCGTCTATCGGCCCCGTATCCGCATAGTGTAATTTCAGCTCATCGACTGTGATGTACTCACCTATCGGTGGGTAGTCTTTCTCTATTGATGATGTGGTGCTGCAACCATAGAGAAAAGAGCCGAAGAGACAGACAAGGAGCAAACTTACTAATAATGAGAAACGTTTGATTGGCATGTCGTAGTTAAGTTTACTGTGTATGTTCAGATGCAGGAGTCGTTAAGCACAAAGAATAGCTGCGCAACTGAAGATAGAAATCGGCTTGTCAGAGCTTAAATGGACCATTGGCATAGTGTTGTTAGTTTCCAGAAGTCACCGTAAGTTGCATGGCGGGACAGAAGACTCGAAAGCTAAACGTAGTCCTGTCGTCGATATTAGTGCCTCGGCGAGCTTTGGCTCAGTGTCCTCTCCGCTGGCGAGCTTGCTCCAAATCGAGGCTTGGGCATGAGTTAGAACTGTTTAGCTAACATTCTGTGAGTACCCAATGCATTCATAGTAGTTTGCAAATAGTTGTCAGATTTTAAAAATAAAAAAAGGGCAAAGGTATTACAACCCTTTGCCCGATTCTTGTCTACAGCTCTAACGCCCGGTGTCTAACCGGTACAGTCAGACTTAATGCCTGACATCAGATCGATTTAGACGTCATTTGCTCCGCTATATAATCGGCTTGTCTGATGGCGAGTGTGACAATCGTTAAGGTGGGATTCTCAGCACCGCCTGTTGTGAACTGACTACCATCAGAGACAAACAGGTTTTTAATGTCATGACTTTGCCCAAAGCCGTTAACGACTCCATCCGCCGCATTCGCACTCATGCGATTTGTACCCAGATTATGGGTGGAAGGATAGGGCGGTGTTGGGTGAGTCTGAGTTGCACCGACTGAATCATACAGCGCCATACTTTGTTTGTAGGCATGGTTGCGCATGGCGACATCATTGGGGTGATCATCGAAGTGCACGTTAGGCGCGGGCAATCCAAACTGATCTTTTGCGTCTGACAAAGTGATTGCGTTGCTTTCCTGTGGCATATCTTCGCCCACTATCCACAATCCGGCCATATGATCGTAGGTTTCCATAGCGGATGCGAACTCTCGTCCCCAGGCGCCGGGATTTAAAAATGCCGCCATGAATGGCACGCCGATCGAGAGTGTCTCCAGCTCATAGCCTCCGACGAATCCACGCGATGGATCATGCCCGGATTCATCTGTAATGATGCCAGCCATGGTAGTACCGCGGTACATATTCACCGGATTTTCAAAGGCTGCATAAACCGAACCTGTCATGTGACGCATATAGTTGCGACCAACTTGCCCGGATGAATTAGCCAATCCATCTGGGAACATGCTTGATGCGGAGTTAAGCAGTAAACGTGGGCTTTCGATGGAGTTTCCAGCCACGCAAACCGCTCGCGCTGCCTGCTTTTGCTGGTTGCCTTCAGCATCCACATAGACCACGGCCGTCACCATTCCCTTGTCATCGTGTTCTATGGTTTGCACATGTGCATTAGCACGCACCTCTAGATGACCGGTGGATTCTCCTTTTGGAATTTCTGTATAGGCTGTAGACCACTTGGCACCCATCTTACAACCCTGAAAACAGAAGCCAAGCTGACGACATGAGCCGCGACTATCGCGTGGTTCAGAATTGATGGCCATTCGACCGGTATGGCAGTTTTGATATCCCAGATTGTCTGCACCGGCTTTCATAACCTTGAAGTTGTTGTTGCCAGGCAAGCCGGGAATGCCGTTAGTGCGCGTCACACCCATCTTCTTTTCGGCTTTGTCGTAATAGGGTTCTAGATCTTGCAGCGTTAGCGGCCAATCGAGCAGCGAGGCACCTTCAACCTCACCGTAATGCGAAAGCGCACGAAATTCGTGGTCTTGCAGGCGCAATGAAGCACCTGCCCAGTGAACGGTAGAACCGCCAACTGCCTTAACGATCCAGGCTGGAAGGTTGGCGAAGTCTTTGGCTACACGCCAGTCACCTGAAGTGGTGCGCATATCCAGCCAGGCTAGCTGGCCAAAGCTTGCCCATTCATCGTTAAGGTAGTCAGGTGGCAGGTGTCTGCCTCCTGCTTCCAGGGCCACTACATCAATACCTTTTTGTGCTAGTTCATTGGCCAGCGTGCCGCCGCCAGCGCCGGTGCCAATAATAACAACTACCGAGTCATCGTTTAAATCATAAGGGGCTGTCATAGTAATTCTCCAGAAATTGTTCGAGGTTTGCGGATGAGCGAAGTGGCGTGACTTAAAGCCAATTCACATCATCAAAACCTCTTTCCAGATACCCTCCTTTTTCAAACGAAGATCCTTCATAACCTAACAAAGACCAGACAGCGGGTTGGTTATACAGGCCGACAACAAGGCCGCCTCTGATGGTTTGAAAGAAACCGTCCTGCTCGATGGATTTGAGTAGCGAGACCCGGTCTGACTCCCATCCGGTATCGACGTAGCTTGGATGACCAGCGGCCTGGGCCAGGCTATCGAGATTGGCAACTCCATCTTCCATCATTTTTTTAAACTCTGCATCATCAGCCGCCTTATCGTCGTGACCTTGCACGGCAATGGCATAGAGTTCGTCACCGAACCTGTCATGCGGATAGATGTCTCTGGCCATTTGCACAAGGGTTGCCATAGTGCTTGGTTGAAGTGCTTTGACTTCCATGGCCCAGGTAGCGCTGCTAGCTGCCAGAAAACCACTACCCACTAGAAAACTGCCACCCAGCCCAAGTCCTTGTGCCAGTAGTTCACGTCGTGTGAGGCGATAACCCGGTTCTTTCTTTTCTACAAATTTCACCTCTTGCGAAGGTGTGTAACTTGAACTCATGTTGTTTTTCTCTCCAAGTGATAAACGATAAAAAAGCGTGGTGAGCGCTTTTTGAATAGGGATTGTTAGAGTTACTTGAAGCGTCCGTGTTTCTGTAGAACCTCTATTGAGTAGCCATCGGGGTCGGTCACAAAAAAGAACTTGGCCAGTAAGGAGCCATCGCGGTTAAATTCAACGATATCGCGTGGCTCATATCCCAGGTCAGTGAGCTTCTTGTGTTCATTTTCGAGTTCATCAACGCAGACGGCAAAGTGGCCATAGGCGTTGCCTAGATCATAAGGTTCTGTTTGACCTTTATTGACCGTAAGCTCAAGTTCAAAAGAGTTTTCACTGTTGCTCAGGTAGAGCAGGGTAAAGCTGTCAAAGTCCAAGCGATCAGCTACAGACAAATCAAATGCTTTTTGGTAGAAATCGACCGAACGCTGTTCGTCCAATACCCGAATCATCGAGTGAATTGCTTTTGCCATAGATGAGTTGCTCTCCAGATAGGTTGCGTTAATCCTAGGCAGCTCGCTGCTGTGCAGGTGTTATTCTGATAACACGTCTGGACTGGGCTTTATCAACTGCTCATGCGATACCTAGGCACTGATTGCTTCGGCCTGTTTTTCCATGAAAATCAAACAGGTACAACGTAGCATCGAGGAGAAATTGCTAGCCTCACCGTGAAGCGCAATGACCTCTCTATGCAATTTGGATATGAACTGCGGTGTTGAAATACCTTCGCTTTGGGCAATTTCGTCCAGGATTCGCCAGAATTTCTGTTCGAGCCTCAGGCTCGTGCATTGGCCATTGAGGCGTAACGATCGTGCTTGCACCTCGTAATTGCTTTTGGCCTGTCCTGCGAACATTTGGCACACGCTAAATTCCCCCTAAATTTGCCGCTAATACCGCGATTTTACTGGCCAGACTTAACCGTTAAAGCCCACATTTGCGCCGTGGTGAGTCTCGTATTGACGCAAGATAACCGTAAGCTTCGACTAGCCTACATCGTTTATATCATTACGTCGATTTATTAGAAACTGTTTATCGGCAGCATTGCCCGTCAATTCGATAGCCTTTTCAATACAGCTAATGGCCTCCTTGCGCTTGGCGCAACGCAAAAGCACATCAGAGCGAGCGGCAAAATACGGTTGATAGTCATCCAGTTTTCCTGATGCGCCAACATCGTTTAAGAGTTGTAGGGCGCTTTGAGGCGAATCGGAATAAGAGAGTGCCACGGCGCGATTAAGCTGTACCACCGCAGTGGGTTGCAAATCGTAAAGCAAGTTATATAAAGCAGAAATCTGCTTCCAGTCAGTGGCCTGCCAATTGACTGCTTCAGCGTGTAGTGCACTGATTGCCGCCTGCAACTGATATACGCCCACACGTTGCTTTTTCAAGGTGCGTTTTAGCAGGTCTACGCCTTCTGATATCTTCGCTTTATCCCAGCTATATCGATTCTGGTGTTCCAGCGCGATTATGTCGCCTTGACTACTCTGCCTTGATGAACGTCGTGAATCGTGCAGAAGCATCAGTGATAGCAAACCTGCAACTTCAGTTTCCTCTGGCAATATGTCCAATGCTATGCGAGCAAGCCTGATTGCCTCTTCGGCAAGGTCGCCGCGGGCAACGTCCAAACCCGAAGAGGCAGAGTAACCTTCATTGAAGATAAGATAGATAACGGCAATTACCGTTTGAATACGTTCCGGCAAAACGTCGAGTTGTGGTACCTCATAAGGAATACCCGCCAGCGAAATTTTCTTTTTGGCGCGTACTAACCTTTGTGCCATTGCCTTGGGTTTGTCTAGAAAGGCATGGGCTATTTCTTCTGTCGTTAGTCCGCCGAGTGTGCGAAGTGTCAGTGCGATACGTGATTTCTTATCCAGTGCGGGATGGCAACAGGTAAAGATGAGTTCGAGGCGCTTGTCGGGAATTGCCTCCAGTGCTTCAGCTTGGCTGCATGAATCGTTAGCAAGATCCAGGAGATAGGAAAGCTCCGGCTGCAGTTTCGCAAAATGCGTATCTCGCCGAAAGCGATCAATAGCTTTTCTGCGCGCAGTGCTAATGAGCCAAGCTGCGGGGGAATTGGGCAGACCCTTGTTGTTCCAATCAAGCAGCGCTGCCTCAACGGCATCTTGCAAACAATCCTCGGCCAGTTGCAAATCGCCCACACTGCTGACAAGAGCAGCAAGGATACGCCCCCATTCCTCTCGAATAATCCGGTTTATTGTGACTTCGAGTTGGAATGAGGGCAGCACAACGGTTTAGTCTTCAAACACCATGACGGGTCTCACTTCAATTCTGCCATGCTCGGCGGTCGGTATCTGGGCTGCGTATTTGATAGCCTCATCCAGATTCTTGCAATCCAGAATGTAATAGCCGCCCAACTGTTCTTTGGTTTCTGCAAACGGACCATCCGTCGTTTCAACCGAGCCATTCTCCCGAGTGACCGTGGTGGATGTTGAGACGCCTTGAAGTGCATTGCCACTGACCATGACGCCGTCTTTCTGAACCATTTCTGTGAATTCCTGGTAGGCCTGCATGTACGCTGGGAAATCAGGCATCCCCGGCTGTGGGCCTACATTGTCCGCACCATAGATAAGACACATATATTGCATTGTTTTCTCCTTAGATTCACTTGTTGATAGTTAACAAAACAGTATCAGAATCGTTGATTATCTAACGCTGTACCTTAGAGACGAATGGGTGATCGGCAAATCGACACACAGTAGATTTTTATTTATTTGCATGCTCCTTTACAAATGCCTCCAGTTCGCCAGTGGTGTCTATATCCTGCAGTATGCCAGCGCAATCGGTGCTCACCTCCATCACCGAGTCCGGAAACTGCTTGGCCAGCACACGGGCGCCGGTATCACCCTCTAAGCTTAGAACGGAGTCAAACAGGCGACGGGCAATAAGCACGGGATTGCCACGTTGACCAAAGTGGGTAGGAATGTAGATAGCTTTGTCCGGGTGGCTGATGAAGGCCGCTATCAGCGCATCGAGAACCACACTGCTTATCTTTGGCATGTCGGCCAGGCAGACTATGATGGCATCAGATTCGATCAGGGCAGAAACCCCCTTAACCAGCGAACTTGCCATGCCGGTGCTGAATGCATCATTGTGGATACACTCAACAGCGCCTTCATCGATTGCATGCTGAAGTGATTGTTCTACTAAAGCTGATTCATGACCCGTTACCAATACAGTGCGTCTCACCGCGCTGTCCGCTATCGCTTTTTGCACATGGACAAGCAAAGCTTCCCCTTGCCAGGTTGTCAGCAGCTTGTTTTGCTCACCAAAGCGCGAGGAGGAGCCAGCGCCCAACAGGAGTGCCGAGACCACTGGTTGTTCGGTCGGAACCACCCGGGGACGTGGTCGATCCACAATTTCCTTGAGCAGACCACCGACGCCCAGCGTCATGATCCATTCGCGAGAGACTGCAACCCGGCAGGCCATTCTGTCCAGGACCTTATCTACCCCATTGTATTTTTTTGATCTTGCGCAGCCTGGCATTCCGAGTACCAGCGTTTGCTTTATTCTGCCAATTAACAGGAGATTGCCGGGATCCATTGGCATGCCAAAATGTACTATCTGTCCACCTGCCCGAGTGATTGCGCTGGGGATGACATCGTTACGATCGCTGATGGCCGAAGCTCCAAAAATCAGTATCCAGTCCGCATCCAGCTGTTGCGCCTGAGTCAGCGCTTGGTTAACAGCGTCTACGGTGTGTTCGCAGCGAATCTCATCGAGCAGCGCAGACTGCCTTTGTACCAGCCGACGCTCGGTGACAAGGCGGGTCTTGTCGAGTACCTGAGGTTTGATCGACGGTAGTTGCGTCTGAATCAAGACTGCGGCACCTGCCTCCAGGCTATGCACGCATAATCGCGTGCTGATTGCGTCCTGAGCCGCTCGTACGTGCGCGATGCTGGCCGCATAAGGGATTATCTTTATGGTAGCTAGAATCTGTCCTGCCACCACCCTGGTGGAGCCTGGAAGTGTGGCTAGCGTGATGCTCTCGTGAATGCTGTTTACGGCATTGATTTCAGCAGCATCGAACTCACACAGGCCATCGACAGTGGAGTGGATATTGACCCTGCCTGTCGAAGCCGAACCCAGCCGGGTATTGTGTGAAGCCAGAGACGATGCGATATCCAGAGCAGCCTGGTCTTCATGAAGGTCACTCTCGTCAAGTCGCGCGACTGTGATGCTTGTGACACCGTCGCTGCGCATTTGCTCGATGAGTTCAGCGCTTAGCAATTGTCCTTTGCGGATCTTGCCTCCGGCAGATTGGTAGGAATGAGCGAGTAGTGAGCCCAGTGCCTCATCCAGCGGCAGTTCACCAAACTGCACAGGAAGC
>JBGCEO010000135.1:0-6832 GCA_045106475.1 Granulosicoccus sp. | reverse complement strand
CCACTGCGTCCTATCAGCGCGACCATCTCTCCAGCGGCAACCTGCAAAGAGACCTTGTCTAGAATCTGCGTGCTTGTCGTTGCACCTTTGTAGTGATGACTAAGGTTGCTGACGTCAATGGCACAGCCCGGTGGTTCGGATATCACCTGTTGGTCTGTTCGGTGGAAAATCGCTTCAATTTCTCCCACAGCGCTGCAGCTCCGGCTTTACCCAGCATTTTTTCAAAGTGCTTGGGGTGAACATAAGCCAGATCGTGCAGCGTATTGGCATGATAGCGCTGGGTGAGAGGCTCCAGACCTTCATCTGGCACGCAAGTTTGCAAAGCTGAATCCAGAAACGCAGGATGCCATCCCACGCGGTTGTAGAATGCCATGACGCCCTCGGTACGGGCTATGGCAATCCCTTGTAGCGGGGGTGACAATCCTTCGAAAAAATTTCCGTTAAGCACCTCGGTTTCAAAATCCACGTCTGATGTAACGGCTGGCTTGATGCGGCTGATGCTGTCGAAGACATCACGTTTGATGCGTCTTTCTAGAGATTCCGCTGAATCCGGACTAACCAGTTGGGCGGCGGTTTTAATGGGGTCGGGAATCGAGGCGTTCATAGGAGGCTGATTGCGTGGCTTGAGCGTAGTATACGAAGTAGCCAGCTATCCGACCATGATGCGGATGGGCCATTGTCATACCTGGAACCAGTTACAGGCTTAATTCCTGATTTTTTAATGTCAAATCACTCTGATCAAGAACCGATGTTCTACACTCCACTGCAGCGGCGCCTGCACTGGCTGGTTCTGTGGTTGCTGCTAGCCCAGTATGGTCTGCAGCTGCCCATGATATCCGCCATGACGGCTATCGAAGATCAGCAGACACTCACATTTGCACAGTTTCTGGTGGTTACCGTGCACACGTGGGGAGGGGGGTGTATTGCAGCAATCATGTGCTGGCGCTGGCAACTTCGCAGGCGACCGGTCCTGCCGGCAGCGGGCCAGTTGTCGGCGGTACGGGCAAGATGGGTAAAGATCCACCATGTAACCTTATATGCCACGGTAATTGTTATGGCATTAAGCGGCGCCTGTCACTACTATCTGGGGTGGGCATTTGCAGCGCGTTGGCATGAGCTTGGCAAGTGGTTATTGCTTGCCCTGATTGGTGTGCACATTGCTGGGGCACTCTCTCATCTGGGTGATGGCAGCAGGGTTTTACAACGGATGATGGGGCGCAACAGTTTGCGCTGATATAATACGGCGGATCAGACCCGCAGCGGCGGTTCTAAAGAACACAAGTACAGACAGGCGCTTCGCGCCAATGGAGAGAAGTATATGAGTGGTGCCACCGATAGCGGCATGGTAAAGATGATGGGTATCGTCATGGCTGCCTTGGCGGTTTTTGCGGTTCTATGTGCGATTGCAGCTCGTATGCTTGGCGCAGATGGTGATAACAGCAATGACCCGTTAATGCGCAACGCGCTGATGCAGCGTATTGAGCCGGTTGCAGCTGTAAGAACGTCCGCTGAAGATCTACCAGCCGCGTCTGAAGTCGTAGCCGCGGTGTCCAGTGGCCCTAAATCCGGTGAAGAACTGGCTAATGGCGCTTGCGCTGCCTGCCATTCCAGTGGCATGGCCGGTGTACCTCAGCTTGGTGACGAAACCGCCTGGGCTGCCAGACGCGATGTGGGTCTTGAAGCGCTGGTAAGCAGTGTCATTAATGGTAAAGGTGCCATGCCGGCGCGAGGAGCCAGCGCCTATTCTGATGATGAGATCCTTGCAGCGGTCCAGTACATGGCAGGATTAGAAACCGAAGACTCAGCTGCCGCAGACGCGCCGGCTACATCCTCCGAAGACACTGCAGAGGCTGAGCCAGCTGCTCCAGTTGAAGAAGCCGTTGCCGCTCTGGTCGTTGGCCAGGTACCGGAAAACTTGTCAGACAATGTCAAGACAACCGTCGATGGTCTCTGCATCAGCTGTCATATCTCCGGTGTTGGCAATGCGCCCAAACTCGGTGATACAGCTGCGTGGCAGGAGCGCGCTGACAAGGGTTTGGCGGCTCTGACGGATTCAGTTATCAACGGTCTTAATGTCATGCCGCCACGAGGTGGATCAACACTGACTGATGAAGAAATCCCTTCAGCCATCCAATACTTGATGAGTAAGTAGTCGATATTGATCAAGAGGGAGCGTGTCTATTCCGCTCCCTTTGTTTTGCATACCCTACGTCTTTAGTCTCGTCTTAAGCTCTGATCCATCGATATCGGGGTGGGGTAACGTCGAACTATCCAGAACGAGCTGGCGATAAAACTCAAGATAGTGGCGCTCTGAATCAGTAGCGATGCCTTTTCGGACATCACATCCAGCTGAGTAGCCACCACCACGATGAGTAAGGAAAACTCACTGATTTGGCCCAGGCGAGCTCCGGTTTCACCCGCCATCTTGGCTTTTTCGTGTTCGCGTTGCAGCAATATTCTGAAAATCAGGGGTTTCACAGCCACCGATACGCCCGCCAGAATAAGTGCCGGTAACAGAATCTGCGGAAGTGCACCAATATTGAACCCTGCGCCCAGCGCAAAAAAGAACAGCACCAGAAAAAAATCTCTTAGTGGTTTAAGGCTCTCTGCTATGTAGCGCGCAATCGGGCTTGTGGCCAGAGTGACCCCTGCAACAAAGGCCCCTACCTCATGTGACAAACCGATGAGCGTGGCCAGCTCAGCGATGCCCAGGCACCAGCCGATGGCAATTAAAAAAAGATATTCCGGTATCTGATCAAAGCGCTGAAACAGTACGTTCAGCACCTTTTTGGCAACCCACCAGGCCATGATCGCCAGTAACGGTAACCCCAGGAAAAGGATCAGCGTCTCGGATAGCAATCCTTCTTGCCTGCCCAGGCCCTCCAGAGCGAGCAAGATAAAAATGGCCAGCATGTCCTGCAGCAGCAGAATGCTGACTATCAGCTCTCCCATGCGCTGATGGTGCAGGGCACTGGTAGGCAGTAGTTTCAAAGCAATGATAGTGCTGGAGAACATCATTCCTGCGCCTATCAACAGCGCATCCGGCATGCTAAAGCCAAAAATGAGCGCCACGAGCAGCCCGATGAGGGCAAAAAGCGTGGAGCTGACAGCGGTCACAACGATCGCTTCTCGAAACAGGTTTTTCAGATCCCGGGGTTCCAGGTTCAGGCCCAGCAAAAAAAGCAGGAACAGAATGCCGACATTAGCAATATCGGCTATCAGGTCAGGATTGGAGACGACGTCCAATGCCCAGGGGCCAAGCAACGCGCCCACGGCGATATACGCAATCAGGAGTGCCTGGCGTGCATAAAGTGCCAGAGTGGCAACTACAGCCGCACCACTAAAGACCAGAAACAGTGAAAATATGATCGATGCTTCGTGCACGTGGGGTGGTTACTCAGTGGCGCATAGGTTAAGCACGTTAACACTGCCGGGTTATTCGGCAATGATCAGTTGCCTGATGCTCTGGGACGGGAGCCGGGCACTCAAGCCGGTTCCAGCAGACTTGATCATTTTAGAGATTTTTAAGTTGATTACGGTAGGCATTTCCATCAAGGCAGGTTATTCTTGCGGGTTGACCCGCCCCCAGCCTGTGTGCCGTCCCGAGCAATGTCCCAGATAATCGAATTTATAGGTAACCACACGCTTTTGTTCATAGCGTTTTTTCTTACTCTCGGTATGCTCGTGTATACCGAATACATGCGTTTTACCACTGCTAATACGGCACTTTCGCCCTACGATGCGACGCAAAAAATGAACACCGGTGATGCTGTATTTATCGATGTCAGAGACGATTCCGAGTTCAAGAAAGGGCATTTGCTCAATGCGCGTAACATGCCGGTCAACAAGCTTGACGAGCGCATGCACGAAATAGAGAAGTTCAAAGAGAAGGATGTGGTTATCTACTGCGACAATGGAATGCGCACTTCGCGGGCCACAGCAAAGCTGAAAAAGAACGGTTTTACTCAGTTACATTCGCTGGCAGGCGGGCTTGTTGCTTGGGAAAAGGCAAATCTGCCCACAGTGTCCAAATAGTCCAGTCATCAGCCAGCCCTACCCATGAGTGAAGCAAAGCAAGAAACCATCGTGATGTACGAGTCCAACTGGTGTGGCTATTGTCGTGCCGCCCGGCGTCTGTTTGATGCCAAAGGCTGGAGCTACGAGAGCCGAATGGTGGATGGTAACGCACCCTTACGTGCTGAAATGCAAGAACGCAGTGGTCGAACATCCGTGCCTCAGATCTACTTTGGCGAGCAGCACATTGGCGGTTATGACGATATGGCAGAACTCGAAAGCGATGGCGAACTAGAAGACGCCTACGCGGCAAACCAATAAACTAAACAGGCATCACAATGGCAGACGAGAACAAAAACGAAAAAAGTGCGGCAGCGCCAGCTGAGCAACAACAAATGTTCAAGATTCAGCGGGTATATCTGAAAGATGTGTCCTATGAGTCGCCTCAGACTCCTAATGTGTTTGTTGCCAATACAGCCTGGAAGCCTGCGGTATCGTTGCATCTGAACACAGAGAGCACAAAGCTTGAAAACGATATTTATGAGTGCGTGCTAACCGTCACCGCTACCGTCAAGCTCGAAGAAGAAGTTGCCTACCTGATTGAAATTAAACAGGCTGGCTTGTTTCTGGTTCGTGGATTCGAAGCAGAACGACTGGGTCCAATGCTGGGCAGTTTTTGCCCGAATCTGTTGTTTCCGTTTGCGCGAGAGGAGATCGCATCGCTTGTGCAAAAGGGTGGATTCCCGCAGTTGCTGCTTGATCCTGTCAATTTTGATGCGCTCTACGCACAGCACGTTGAAGCTGCCAAACAGAATGCGCCTGCCCCGGAAACTCAGCAATAGGCTGGAGCTGACAGGGACTGCTGGTTAGGCCATATCAGGAAATTTCATCTGCCTCAAAGCTTCGTACGTGATAATTGAGACGGCGTTGGATAGGTTCAGGCTGCGGCTCTGAGCTCGCATCGGTATGCGAATTTTCCGGGTCACGCGTGGATCTGCCAGCACCGAGTCAGGTAGTCCTCGGGTTTCAGGGCCAAACAGCAGTACATCGCCCTCGGAATAGTGTGCATCATGATGGGCAATCGAGCCCTTGGTTGACACAGCAAACACCGAGTTGAGCGAGTCTTTTACCTGTAAATGTTCAAAGCAGGCTTCCAGGTTGGGGTGGGATTGAATTGTTGCCGTTTCGTGATAATCCAGCCCGGCGCGGCGCAGCGCCTTGGTGTCCAAAGAGAAGCCCAGAGGTTCTATCAAGTGGAGATTTGCACCGGTATTGGCGCATAATCTTATGATATTGCCCGTATTGGGTGGGATTTCCGGTTCGAAAAGCACCACATTAAGTGGGTGTAGTGAAGTTGACACGAAGTTGTTCTGGCGAGTGTTTGGAGGAGATAGGAAGCCTAACGCGGGTGCAAACGGCTGTGAAGTTTTCTAAAAGGATTACGTTAAGTTCATCGAGTGACTTGCTCACAGCGCTGATCCGCACTATTGTTAAGGTTGACTGAGTCAGGGAATGGCACCCTCATTGCTGGGATGTATCGTACGGGAAGGCCACCTTCGCTAAGTGACGAATGTCTGAAATGAACTATAACGATATCGGTGTAGAGACGGGGCGACGACATTACTACTCGTCTTCGCAAGGCCCGTTCTATAACGCGAATAATATATTCATGTTCTATGGCGGCGGTGATCGCGGGGTCATCGTTGAGAATATCGCTCGTTCTTTAAGAAGTGATGAGCGGATTCTTCATGTGCATGGTGAGCGTGGCAGTGGTAAGACCATGCTCTCTCTCGTGCTTAGCGACAAACTCAAACATCGATACAACACCATACGCTACGACGTGCCTGATATAAGTGGTTCTTTGTTGCTGCGCCACCTGCTCATTGAACTCTGCCCGCAGAATGCGGACCTCATATCGGCTGAGCAGGCGCAAAAAGGGGTTGAGCGCGAAGCAATGAATGCAGCACTGGATTGCATCATTGAGCAGTTGAGTCAGGCGCGCTCCTACAAAAGCCACAAACCTTATGTGTTGATGATTGATTCGCAGGCGGAGCTTGATGCGGATGTGCTGCGCATCCTCGATCAGTTGTCGTCAGTTAAAGCTTCTGAAGAATCAATCATGCATTGTGTTGTGTTTCATCGCGTCAGCGAAGAGGTTGCCCGCTCTGTAAATGCACATCATAGCTCCAACCAGCCCGGCAATCACTTCTGGCTACGTCGCCTGACGCTGGCTGAGATCAATGAATATCTGCAACATCACATGATGCTGTTTGATTTCAATCGCCGCGAATTGTTTACGCGGGAGATGTCCTACTTTATTGCAGATCGTTCTGAGGGCGTATTCAGATCCATCAATACGTTGGCACGAAATGCTTTCACGATTGCCAATCTGGAGGATGCAGATAAGTTATCCATGTCACATTTATTGATGGCTGGCCTGCCTCCACGAGAAGAGCCTTCGACTGAGTCAGGTTTTTTGGCAAGACACCGAGGTCAGGTTATCGCATTGATGGGATCATGCGTTGTAGCCTCGGCTGCAGCTGCCGTATTTTTGTTACGGTAGTTTTCTAGTCGGGTCGCTTAGACTCGACATCGTTGCCAGGACGGCGGATTTCGTCGCAGGCTTTCGTTATATTCAGATGCATTCGTCACCCGGTATCGTGCTTTCTCGAACTTATCCCGGTGAGTGTCGTTGAATTTGTTGGGCAATGGCTCCAGCTTGCGGCAAGGAAAAACGCTGTTGATAGCTCAGTCAATCGATCCATGCAACATTCCTATTCACAGACAAAACTGGCCGCTGAAAGAACATCGCCCCCCG
>JBGCEO010000134.1:0-26518 GCA_045106475.1 Granulosicoccus sp. | reverse complement strand
CTGATAGCTAAACTGGCACCCAATGAGCCGCGCCGTCCATGCCTGATGGTATCTCCTAGCTCGGACGAGCTCGTTGGCTCACCTACGATACAGAAATCAATTGCTTCTTCGCGCTGCTGCAGCTGATCAACCACAAAACGGGTACCCTCAACGGCGGGACCTTTCTCTTCACTTGTTATAAGAAAGGCAATCGAACCCTTCTCGTGCCCACTTGATGCAATAAATCGCTCAACTGCCGTTACCATTGCCGCTAGACCGCCTTTCATATCGGCAGCACCCCGGCCGATAATGTGATCATCCACAATATGCGCCGAAAAAGGGGGGGAAGACCATGCGTTGATGTCGCCTGTCGGAACGACATCTGTGTGTCCTGCAAACACCAGAAGAGGGGCTTCGGAGCCGCGTCTTGCCCATAGATTACTCACATCACCCGAGGGCATGGATTCGATTTCGAAATCCAGTTTCTCGAGGCGTTTGGCGATTAGCTGCTGACATCCATTGTCATCAGGCGTCACGGATTCTTTTTGGATTAGATCGATGAGCAAGCTTATGCTCTGGCTTTTGTGTGTGCTCATATCATCTCAAAGCTCCGTCTTCAGAAGCTCGCTAACTGTGTGCTGCTCACTCTCTGTAAGTGGCTGCCCCTGATTATTGGATAGCAGAAATACGTCATCAATTCGCTCACCCAGCGTGGATATGCGTGCAGCGTGAATATTGAAACCTGCTTTTGTCAGTTCTCTGCCGATTGTAGATAGTATGCCGGGCCTGTCTGCGGCTGTTATCCTGATATTGGTAAAGCCTGATTCGTGCTCTTGGAATTCAACAGCGGTTGATATGGAAAAGTATCTGAGTCTTCTAGATGGATTTTGAACATTCGTGGAAGGAACATCCTTAGCCCCTCTGAGCTCGTGGATTAGAGTTTGACGAATTTCGTCGATCCGCCCGAGATCTTCTATAGGTAAGGAATCTGCATCAAGCACATGGAATGTGTCTAAGGCAAAACCTGAATCAGTGGTATTGATTGTTGCAGAGAGTACGCTGAGTTGGAGTCTTTCAAGGATGGCTGTTAAAAGAGCGAACAGGGCGTTATCGTCAGGCGTGTAGATAAGTATTTCAGTCGAGCCTCTTGAAACAGAGTATCGCAGTGAAATCAGTGGCCAGTGTCCATCTTCGTTGGCCAGGAGTATCTCAGTATGGCGGGCGATTTCAATGGCCTGATATTGTTTAAAGTAGTCTTCACCCAGATCGCTCCAGAGTTTCTGAACTCTGGCGTCATTGCTTAGATCGTCATGCAGCAGCGTAAGCGTATGACCCTGTCGGCGTGCAATCACATCGTCACTGTCCAGTGGATTATCGAGGCCTCGTTGTAAAATCAGTAAGGCATGTCGATAGAGTGATTGCAGCAAACTTTGTTTAAATGAATTCCAGAGTTCCGGGTTGGTGGCACGGATGTCGGAGATGGTCAGCAGGTAGAGATGATTGAGCCGTTCTATGGTTCCGACGGTACGAGCGAACTCGAGTTGTTCATTGGGGTCATCTATATCCTTACGTTGCGCCGTAATTGACATGAACAGGTGGTTCCTGATGGTCCATTCCATCAGTTGTGCATCTGCGGTAGGTAGCTCATGGTCCTTGGCGAACTGCCTGGCATCTTCCGCTCCCAATTCGCTGTGGTCTCCACCCCGACCTTTGGCAATGTCATGGAACAGGGCAGTAAGATATAAAACGTAGGGTCGCTCTATTTTTGCAGCAACGCTGCTTCCGTGTGGCAGCTCGTGTTCAAAACGAGGCAGCGTTAAGCGGCGTAAATTTCGTATAACGCGAATAGTGTGTTCATCGACCGTATATATATGAAACAAATCGTACTGCATGCGCCCAACTATCTTGTCAAACGCTGGGAGATAGGCTGCCATGACGCCATAGCGGTTCATTAGTCTGACAGTGCGAGTTAGTTTTTTAGGGTTGCTAAAAATCTCTACAAACAGCTGGCGCACCTTGGGGTCGCTTCGAAAACGATTGTTGATAAGGGGGAGATTGGCCCGTATCAGTCGTACAGTATTGGAGCGGACATTTTTTGCTTTGGCGGTGTTACCGAAAATCAGAAAGAGTTCAAGCAGTGCTGGAGGGTAGTGCACAAATACATCATCGTTAGTAACTTCCAGAAAGCCATTGCGTATTTGAAAGCGTGAGTTAAGTGGCTCGACGTCCGATGCAGCGGTCACGCCGCTGATTATTCCACCTATGCCTTGTAACAAGATCTCGTTTAAACGCTGTAACGACATAACGGTGCGATAGAAACGTTGCATGAGTTGTTCTATCGATTGATTATCGGTGTCGTCGGTGTAGCCAAATGCATGCGCAATTTCTTTTTGATAATCAAACAGCAGACGATCTTCCCGTCGTCCGGCCACGTGGTGAAGCAAGTACCTGATTCGCCACAGTACTTCCAATCCCTGACGCAAGGTAACCAGTTCTGCCGGTTCAAGCAGTCCCAATTCAACCAAGGGTTTTAACCCTGTGGAACCAAACTGACGTTGGCACACCCAGTCTATTGTTTGAAAATCTCGAAGCCCGCCCTGGCTTTCTTTGATGTTCGGCTCGAGCCGATAGGCATTTGTCTGGAACCGTTTGTATCTCAGTTTTTGTTCTGCGACCTTGGCTGCAAAGAATTTATCAGATCCCCAGATGTGGGAGGGACTGATAACTTTTTTCATGAGATCAAGTAGGGACTCATCACCGCACAGAAGACGTGCTTCCATTAAGTTAGTGATGACAGTAATGTCTGCGCGAGCCTGTTCCTCACAATCGCTGACGCTGCGAACGCTGTGTCCAATATCCAGTTTCAAATCCCAAAGAGATGTGATCCAGTGCCCCAGTTTCTCGTCACGCGCCGGGTCAGCCGGTTCAATGGGCTGATCGGGCAGCAGGATGGCAATATCAATATCCGAATAGGGATGTAACTCACCTCGGCCGTACCCCCCCACCGCCAGTAGAGCCAGGCCTTTGAAAGATTCTGCTTGCTGCAGCCAAAGAAGCTTAAGCACGTGGTCAACAACTGAGGTTCGCAATGCGAGTAGCGATGAGGCTTTGGCGCTGGCCAGGAAGTGTTCATGGATCGCAAGACGGCCTAGCTCGAGAGCTTTAGCGTAGATTCCGGGCTCTTCGGGATTAGCTCTGATCAGTTCATCAATCTGATCAATAATGGTCTTGGCAGGATCTCTTGCTGGCGAGTCGGAGGCGACCGAAGGCAGATGATTTGAATCTTTCACCTGCTATGTCCTTTGATGTTGTTTGGTTGGCTCAACCATGTCGGCGATTAAAGAGCAAAGTAGCCCGACATAGGTTCAAAGGGCTTGGCCCTCGCTCAGAGTGAGCAGTTCATAACCCTCTTCGGTTACTAGAACCGTATGCTCCCACTGTGCTGATAGGGATCGGTCTTTGGTGACGACGGTCCAGCCATCAGCTAACACGCGCGCATGACGCTTGCCCTGGTTGATCATGGGTTCTATCGTAAATGTCATGCCAGGACGTAACTTCACACCTTCACCCTGACGGCCATGGTGCAGAACCTGGGGGTCTTCGTGGAAGCTTGAACCTATGCCGTGACCGCAGTATTCCTGCACAACGGAGTAGTGCTGGTTTTCAGCGTATGTCTGGATAGCGTAGCCAATGTCGCCAAGGGTAGCGCCAGGTTTGACAGTTTTTATGCCTCTGACCAGGCATTCATAGGCAGTTTCGCAAAGCCGCTTGGCGTGTGGTTGCACGGCGCCGACGTAATACATACGACTGGTATCACCAAACCAGCCATCCTTGATGACGGTTACATCTATATTGACGATATCGCCTCGCTTGAGCACCCGGTCACTGGGTATTCCATGGCAAATTTGCTGATTGATGGAAGTGCAGATGGATTTGGTAAATCCTTTGTAGCCCAGTGTGGCTGGAATACCGTTCTGAATATTGACGATGTGCTCATGACAGATCGTGTTCAATTCGTCTGTGGTGACACCCGGAACAACGTGTTCGCTAATCAGATCCAGCACTTCAGCCGCCAGGCGTCCAGCGATTCGCATTTTGGCGATTTGCTCTGGCGTTTTCAAAGAGATGGACATGTTGTGATCAAAGCATCTGATTTGGCCCGATAGTGTACATCGCTGGCTCGGATTGTGTTATAAAGTCTGGCTGACCGGGGTCGTTTTTTTATCTCGGATTTCACACGCAAGTCTTACAAACCCGGCCGGGTGCCCTACAAGAGTTTTTCTTGAAAGGTCTGTCGTGGTTGATTTGCGGAGGCCAAACCCAACCAGAGGATATTCCATGGCTGATGTAACCATGCGCCAGATGCTTGAAGCAGGCGTGCATTTCGGACACCAAACTCGATACTGGGCCCCCAAGATGGCTCAATACATCTACGGTGAACGTAACAACATACACATTTTCAATCTTGAAAAAAGCTTGCCTGCCTTGCAGGATGCCACCAACTATGCGGGCAAAGTAGCTTCCAAAAACGGCAGAATCCTGTTTGTAGGAACCAAGCGAGCAGCTCGCGATGCTGTGAAAACCGCAGCAGACAGCTGCAATATGCCGTTTGTTAACCGTCGCTGGTCCGGTGGCATGATGACGAATTTCAAAACGGTCAAGCAATCGGTAAAGCGTCTTCTCGAGCTTGAGTCCATGAAGGCTGATGGCAGTTTTGAGCGCCTAAGCAAGAAAGAAGCTCTAGGCTTGACTCGGGAATATGAGAAGCTGGACCGGGGAATGGGTGGAATCAAGCACATGGAGCGACTCCCGGACGCACTGTTTGTAGTTGACGTAGGCCATGAGCGAATCGCCATTACTGAAGCAAACAAGCTGGGTATTCCGGTGATCGGAGTGGTTGATACCAACAATTCACCCGATGGGATCGACTATGTTATTCCCGGAAACGATGATGCCATCCGCGCCATTCAGCTGTACGTGGAAACAATCGCAAATGCCATCCAGGATGGAAAGCGTTCATCAGGAAAAATGGATGAGGAAGAAGCTGCGGCCGCAGATGCTCAAGCAGCACCAGTAGTTGAAGATGTAGCAACGGCCGAAGCGGCGGCCAGTGCTGAACTCGCAGCAGCGGCTGCTCCGGATGCAACTGAGGCACCGGCGGTAGCGAGCGCAGCTCCAGAAGCGTCTGAAGGTGCAGCTCCGGCGAGCTAAAAAACCGGTCTGTCAGATGGTTCATATCTGACGGGTTGATTTAGTGCAAACACAGCAGTGAGTGGGTCATTGAACCCACTCGCTTATTTTCAACACTAGCCGGGCTCTGAGTGAGTCTGGCTTATTCAGTTTAAGAGGAACAGTAAATGGCCATTTCGGCAAGCATGGTTAAGGAGCTGCGTGAGCGCACCGGTGCCGGCATGATGGAATGCAAGAAAGCATTGACTGAGGCTGGTGGCGATATGGATGCAGCCATCGAGGCAATGCGTATCTCAGGGCTGGCGAAGGCTGACAAAAAGTCAGGCAACACAGCGGCTGAAGGTGCGGTCGCTATAAAGTTGAGTGCAGACGGCGCGCAGTTTGGCATGGTAGAAATCAATAGCCAGACAGATTTCGCAGCGAAGGCAGAAGACTTTGTTGCATTCACTGATAAGGTTGTATCTGCGGTACTGGATCAGCAGCCTGACAGCGTTGATACCCTTACCATCGATGGTGAGCCTGTGGAAGAGGCTCGCAAGACCCTGGTAGCCAAGATTGGCGAAAATATTCAGGTGCGTCGAAGCGTAGCGGCAAAAAGCGCTGGTGGAATTTTTGGCGAGTATTTACATGGCGGTCGTATCGGCGTTGTCTGCGAGATAAGCGGCGGAGACGCTTCCCTGGCTCGTGATATCGCAATGCACATTGCTGCAAGCAAGCCAATCTGTGTCGACGAAACAGGCGTGCCCGCCGATGTATTGGAAAAGGAAAAAGCAATACTGATGGCAGAAGCTGCTGAGAGCGGTAAGCCAGCCGAGATCATCGAGAAAATGGTGATGGGGCGGATTCGCAAGTATCTAGCTGACATTACTTTGGTTGGCCAACCCTTCGTCAAAAATCCGGATCAGAGTGTTGCCGAACTTTTGAAAGAGAAAGGTGCAAGCGTTGTCAGTTTCCATCGACTTGAGGTGGGCGAGGGCATAGAGAAAAAGGAAGAAAATTTCGCCGAAGAGGTTATGGCGCAGGTTCGCGGTAGTTAGGCCGCCGCGTTGAGGTAGAATTGTCCAGACCGAAGCCGGGCTTGTTCCCGGCTTTTTCGTATCAACTTGTCTGAACTACTTTCGGTTCAAGGCAAAATGTATGAGTTATTCGAGAATGGAAAGTGCACGTCCGGCATTCGAACGTATCCTGTTGAAACTCAGTGGTGAAGCACTGATGGGAGACATGGACTACGGAATAGATCCAGGCTTTATTCGTCGGCTCGCAGGCGAAGTAAAGGCGGTCAGCGATACTGGGGTCGAAGTTGCCATGGTAATTGGTGGCGGTAATATTTTCAGGGGTGCAGGATTAGCCGAAGCCGGAATGGATCGTGTAACCGGCGATCACATGGGTATGTTGGCAACGGTTATAAACTGCCTGTCCATGCAGGATGCCCTGGAGAATCAGGGTGCCTATTGTCGAGTCATGTCAGCACTGCCGATAAACGCCGTATGCGAAGACTACATCCGCCGCCGGGCTGTCAGGCATTTGGAAAAGGGGCGTATCGTCCTGTTCGCAGCGGGTACCGGTAACCCTTTTTTCACCACCGATTCTGCAGCCAGTTTACGCGCTGTAGAGGTGGGTGCTGACGTCATGATCAAGGGAACAAAAGTCGATGGCATATTTGACAAGGATCCGATGAAACACAAGGATGCCGTAAAATACGACACCGTTAGTTTTGATGAAGCCATCCAGAAAAAGCTAGGCGTAATGGACCAGACTGCCATCGTAATGTGCAGTGATAACAATTTACCGGTCAAAGTATTCAACATGAACAACAGCGGGGATTTGATGCGTCTGGTTATGGGCGAAAACATCGGCACCACTGTTAAGCAATTGGATTAATGAGCAGCAGCCATGATTGACGATATTCTAAAAGACGCGAAAATTCGCATGGGAAAGACGGCTGAGTCTTTGGAAAATGAGCTCTCGCGAATGCGTACTGGCCGAGCACATCCAAGTTTGCTGGAAAGTGTCAAGGTTGACTACTACGGTGCTGAGTCACCGCTAAGTCAGGTGGCTAATATAAACACCGAAGATGCGCGCATGCTCACTGTTACTCCCTGGGAGCAATCCATGGTCCCGGCCGTTGAAAAAGCCATCATAAACTCTGATTTGGGTCTTAATCCTAATACAGCTGGAACCGTGATACGTGTTCCTGTTCCGCCGATGACAGAAGAGCGGCGTAAAGACATGGTCAAGATGGTCCGCGGTGAAGCCGAGGGCTCTCGTGTCGCCGTTAGAAATATTCGTCGTGATGCCAACAGCGATTTAAAAGAGCTGGAAAAGGAAAAAGAGATTTCCAAAGACGATCTACGCAAAGGTGAAGAGTCGGTGCAAAAACTAACCGATGCTGCCATAAAGGAGATAGATGGCATCCTGGCTAAAAAAGAATCTGACCTGATGGAGGTATAGTTGTCGGTGTCTGTCTCGACCGCACCTTTGCCTCGGCATATTGCCATCATCATGGACGGCAATGGCCGGTGGGCCAGGCAACGCGGGCGCCCTCGGGCAGCCGGTCATCAGGCTGGATTCAAAACCACCCGTGATATTGTTGAGGCATGTGGGCGACGACAGATCGAAGCACTGACATTGTTTGCTTTTTCAAGTGAAAACTGGAAGCGGCCACAGCAGGAAGTCGGGCTGTTGATGGATCTTTTTTTGCGCGCGTTGAAAAGTGAAGTGGGCAAATTGTGCGAAAACGGTGTACGAATTCGCTTCATTGGTGAGCGAACAGCCTTTCAATCCAAGTTACAGGATGAAATGCAGATAGCTGAGGAGCAAACCGAAAACAACACGGGTTTAAAACTTACGATCGCTGTAAATTATGGAGGACGGTGGGATATCGTGAATGCCGCTAGAGAGCTGGCGTTTGAGGTTCGTGACAACAAACTGAATCCTGCCGATATCGATCAGGCACAGTTTTCACGCTTTGTGTCACTGGCTGATGTTCCGGAGCCTGATTTATTTGTAAGGACTGGTGGCGAAAAACGTATCAGTAACTACCTGTTGTGGCATTTGGCTTATACAGAGCTTCATTTTACAGATGTACTTTGGCCTGACTTCTCTGATGCAGAACTGGGCAAAGCGCTGGAATTTTATGCGGGACGTCAACGCAGATTCGGGCGCACGGGTGAACAGGTGACCGGTACCGATGCTTAAAACACGAATCATTACAGCAGTTGTCCTGTTAATCGGATTCTGCCTCGATCTCTTTCTGGCATCGGTAGATGTTTTTGCGTTGGTGCTGGCATTTGTTGTAGCAGCTGCGGCCTGGGAGTGGAGCCGTCTTTGTGCAGTTGCCCACGAGCATGCTCAAACGGCCTATGCCTGCGTAGTGGGTCTGATGGTTTTGATTGGCTTGTATATCCCTTACGGTGAACAGTGGATACAGTGGTTACTGTTAAGCGCTTTTCTTTTCTGGTTGGTGGTTCCGGCCGTTTTTTACTTAAACCCAAAGCGTGAATTGATCCAAACCCCAAACATGGCTTTGTTGGCCCTGGGTTTGTGGATGTTTCTTTTTAGCGCTGTGGCTATTCAATATTTGCGTTCAATGGCGCCGCAGAGTTCTGCCTGGTTGTTGCTCTATAGCTTTGCCATTATCTGGGTGATGGATACCGGTGCCTACTTTAGTGGCAAGCGGTTTGGCAAAAACAAATTAGCTCCGCAGATAAGCCCTGGGAAGACTTGGGAGGGTGTATTTGGTGGCTTGGTAGCGTCCACAATTCTGCTGCTTGTTGTGCTGTTGGCTGCTGATTGGGCTGATGGAAATCGAGTCAAATTGTTTGTGGCTACCGTGCTTGCGGCGGCTGCTTCGGTGGTTGGGGACCTGTTTGAAAGCAGAATCAAACGAGCTGCTCAGATGAAAGATAGCAGCCAGATTTTGCCAGGGCACGGTGGTGTGCTCGATCGCATTGATGGCGTTCTGGCTGGCATACCGGTATTTGCTTTTATCTGGGCCTGGCTGTGAATCCAGATGGCAATGCCGGCTCATCAAGCTGTACATCGATAAACCCTAAATCCACTACTGCCGTAGCGGTACTCGGATCGACCGGGTCAGTGGGAAAGAGCACTCTCGACGTTGTTGCGCGACACCCGGACAGATACCGCGTGCAGGCACTCTCGGCACATTCAAAAGTTGATGAATTGTTTGAGCAGTGCAAGCGTTTCCGGCCTCAAATGGCCGTTATCGGCACCGAAGAAAGCGCTGATCGTCTTCAGGTTTTGTGCAAAGAGAGCGGGCTGAATATTCAGGTTTTCTTCGGCGAGGATGCGCTGGATACCATCGCATCTCATAAGGATGTTGATACGGTGGTCGCCGCCATTGTGGGTGCTGCAGGGTTGATGTCCACACTCGCTGCGGCACAGGCTGGAAAGCGTATTTTATTGGCTAATAAAGAGGCGCTTGTCATGAGTGGGCAGCTGTTAATGAACGCTGCGCGGGATGCAAACGCTCTGATCATGCCTGTGGATAGTGAGCACAATGCGATATTTCAGAGTCTGCCGAGCACTTCAGAAGGTGTAAATACGGCAGGAATCGTAAAAATTTTGCTTACAGCGTCGGGCGGTCCATTACGTCATTGCACGGTTGAAGAGTTGTCTGTTGTAAGTCCGCAACAAGCATTGAAGCACCCGAACTGGTCAATGGGACCCAAGATATCGATCGATTCTGCCACCCTGATGAACAAGGGTTTAGAGGTAATCGAAGCCTGTCATTTGTTTGATGTCAGCATCGATTCCATCGAGGTTGTTGTCCACCCTGAGAGTCTGATTCACTCTATGGTTAGTTACAGGGATGGATCTGTAATTGCACAGATGGGACTGCCAGACATGCGTACACCCATTGCTCATGCTTTGGCCTGGCCAGAACGCATTGATGCAGGTGTTGGCTCTCTGGATTTTCTAAAGATACCAGGCTTGCATTTCGAAGCGCCCGATATTCATCGCTTTCCATTACTGGGTCTGGCTTACGATGCCATGCGTGAGGGTGGGACTGCTCCGGCTATTCTCAACGCGGCAAATGAGGTGGCGGTGCAGGGGTTTCTCTCCGGAGATGTTGCATTTTTACAACTTGCAGACGTCGTTGAGCAAACATTGTCAACGTCAAAAATATCCCCCGCAAGCGATTTGAGCACTATCATTGAAGCAGACCAGGCAGCGCGAGAAATCGCGCATAGTCTGATTTCAACAAGCGCTGCTTGAACGCTCTTATTCGGTATTTGAACAGATAATCTGACCTAACTAACAATGTTCATATGTTCAGCAACGTAGCTTTCAGCGCGCTCGCCTTTTTGGTGGCCTTAGGTCTGCTTATCTCAATCCATGAGTACGGGCATTTCTGGGTTGCCCGTCGAGTGGGCATCAAGGTGCTTCGCTATTCGATCGGCTTTGGGCATGCGCTGTTCAAGAGACGTGGCAAGGTCGACGATACCGAATTCGTATTGGCTGCCATTCCCTTGGGCGGTTACGTAAAGATGCTTGATGAGCGGGAGGGAAATGTTCCCGCCTCTGAACGACATCGAGCGTTTAACAACAAGCCGCTGTGGGCCAGAAGCGCGGTTGTGGTGGCCGGGCCGATGGCCAATTTTCTGCTGGCAATCGTCGCGTACTGGATTGTGATGATGATTGGTATCAGTGGCATTGCACCATTGGTAGGTACGCCAGCTCCGGATTCAGCCGCGGCTAACGCCGGTTTCGAGCATGAGGATCGAATCGTTTCGGTTAACGGACAGCTGACACCTACCTGGACGGATGCCCGGATTGCGTTGCTTGAGTCCTCCCTGAATACGGCATCGCCACTTGACATTGAGGTGGAAGACATTGATGGCCGACGCTTGGTTCGCCAGTTGGCGCTTACGCAAGATGACATGCTTAAGTCGGATGGCGATGCGGTTGCCAATCTGGGATTTCGCACTTGGTGGCCCGAGGTTGACCCGATCATTGGCCAGGTTGTAAGCGGTGGCGCTGCCGAGGCAGCAGGGTTGCTAGCAGGCGATCAGGTGCTCGCTATTGATGACACTCAGATTGACACCTGGCGCGATATGGTGCAAATCGTTCAGCCCAGTGCTGGTGTGGCGCTGAGTGTGGATATCCTGAGAGCTGGAAATCCGATAAAGGTTATTTTGACTCCAGAGCCGGTTCAAGTGGGTGAACGCAGCATTGGCCGTATTGGTGTCATGGAGAATCAGTCTGCCGAACTTGCCTCAAAGGCGCGAGTGGTGGTTAAGCACCCGCCTTTGGCAGCGTTTGGGCAAGCGCTTGAACGCACATGGAATATGTCTGTTCTTACGTTGCGCATGCTGGGCAAACTGTTGCTAGGTCAGGCATCGCTGGAAAACATCAGTGGCCCTATCAGCATTGCGCAGTTTGCCGGTCAATCCGCCAGCACCGGCGTTGATCACTACATTAATTTCATCGCGTTGATCAGTATCAGTCTGGCCGTTTTAAATCTGCTGCCCATCCCGATGTTGGACGGCGGGCATTTGTTGTTCTTTGCATGCGAGGCTATTCGAGGCAAACCTTTGCCTGAGCGCGTTCAAATCTGGGGACAGCAGATCGGTATTGCCTTGCTTGGTGCATTGATGTTTCTTGCTTTCTACAACGATATCTGGCGTCTGTTTCAATGAATTTGTCAGGTTATCGATTTCTCTCAATTCTGTTGGGGTTGCTGCTGACTGGTTTTATATCGCCACACAGCCGTGCCCAGGAACCCGCTGGCGTTTCTAGAAATGCCTCCGATAGTTTTGTCATTGCTGAGCTGATTATCGAAGGCAATGAACGTATCGACCTTGGAACGATTCTGAACTATCTGCCCATTCGTAATCGTGATCGTTTTGTCGCAGCCGAGGATAGCCCCAGAGTACTCAGAGCACTCTATGAGACAGGTTTGTTCAGCGATGTGGTTGTGAAGCGTCGTGGTCCTAACAAGTTAGTTGTTGAGGTGCAGGAGCGACCGGCAATCGGCAGCATCAATATTGACGGCAATAAAAAAATCGACACAGAAGAGCTCAGCAGTTCATTGCGACAAGCTGATATTGCATTGGGTCGAGTTTACAATCGCTCAATTCTGGAAACGGTTGAACGAGAGCTTCGACGTGTTTACTTCAGTGCAGGAAATTACGGCAGTCAGATTGAGATTGATGTTCAAGAGTTAGAGCGTAATCGTGTGGCTCTGGACATAAACATCACAGAAGGTGCAATAGCCAGAATTGAACATATCAACATTGTTGGTAATGAGGCGTATAGCGACGATACCTTGTTGGACTTGTTGCAATCGAGTGAGAAAAAGATCAATCCTTTCAGTTCCGCTGATGAGTATTCACAAGTCAAGCTTGCTGCAGATATCGAAACGCTTCGCTCTTTCTACCAAGACCGAGGTTACATTCGATTTGAAATCGACTCCACACAGGTATCGATCTCACCAGACAAGCGAGACATTTTTATTGTTATCAATATACGTGAAGGGGAACGTTATTCGCTTCGCAGCATAGACCTTGAAGGGGATCTTGATATTCCGGTAGAAGAACTTCGTGCACTGATTGCTGTCGAGCCTGGCGATGTTTTTGCGCGTAAAGATATCGTTCGAAGTAGTAATGCTATCAACGATCGCTTGGGGCAGGATGGCTATGCATTTGCCGAAGTTGATGTGTTACCCGACATTAACGATGAGTCGCGTGATGTTGGTTTGACATTTGTTATCAACCCGGGCAAGCGTGTCTATGTCAGACGCATTACTTTTACCGGTCAATACAAGACCAGAGATGAGGTTCTCAGGCGCGAAATGCGTCAGCTTGAAGGAAGCCGCTTCTCTCCGTCGCTGGTAAACCGCTCTCGCGTTCGGCTGCAAAGACTGGCGTTCATGCAAAGTGTGAGTATACGTACACCACGAGTGCCTGGCTCAGATGATCAGGTGGATCTTGAGGTAACGGTTCAAGAAGGTCAGTCCGGTTCCTTTAGTGCAGGATTCGGTTATGGCAGTGATGGTGGTACAACGGTTAATCTTGCTTTCCAGCAGGATAATCTTTTTGGTACTGGCGAAAGTCTGCAATTTTCTTTCGACAATTCGAGAACCACCCGGCAGCTTTCACTGTCTTTTCGAGACCCATACTTCACTGATGATGGAATAAGCCGTACGGTGGGGGCGTTTATCCGAGAAACAGATACTCGTAATCAGACCTCAACATCTCGCTTCTTATCCAGTACGAGAGGCGCTAGTGTTCGATTTGGAATTCCACTCAGTGAATTCTCCACCATACGCGTGGGTTTAGGGTATGACAGAACAGAGCTTGGTACGACCAGCGGGACTCCAGAGGAAATCATCGAATTCCTTGATGAAGAGGGTGATACTTTCAATGTTTTTGATTTGAGTCTTGGGTTTACTTACGACACTCGTAACCGCACTGTTTTTGCAACTGATGGCGCAGTCAATAGACTCTCTCTTGAGGCTGCAATACCGGGAAGTGATTACACCTATTACAAGCTTGGTTATAATTTTGAGGTATATCAGGCTATTACAGATCGTTACACGTTCTCCACCAGCCTTAGAATTGATGCTGGTTATGGGTATGGCGACTATGAGACATTGCCGTTCTTCAACCGCTATTTCGCTGGTGGCGTAAGAACCCTGCGCGGGTATCGCACCGGCTCTCTGGGTCCTCAGGATTCGCTTGGCAATGCGGCAGGTGGTGATTATCGAACGCTAGGTACGGTTGAACTGATATTTCCACCACCTTTTGTTGAGGAGCCAGGGGCTACGCGCTTGAGCGTATTCACCGACTTTGGTAATGTTTTCGAAGACTATGACTCATTCGATGTTGATGAGTTTAGAGGCTCATACGGGTTAGCGTTTGTGTGGCTCTCGCCGGTCGGACCATTGACATTCAGTCTCTCCAACCCCTATAACGAGAGAGCTGACGATCGCGAACAACGATTCCAATTCACCATTGGTTCTATCTTTTAACAGTGATGGAGCAGCAATTCTCGCTAGAGGACAGCCTCAGGGGCCAGATTTTGAATATTTTCTTCCAGACCAGGGCTTTGCTTTTGCCATGTACCGTGATCGTAGCGATGGCGATCCTGGCCATGCCCTGGGCAGCATTTGCACAGAGCGATACAACAAACGATTCTTCTAAAGATCGCCGGGTCAATCTGTCCCGAGTGGGATTTGTCGATATTCCCTATCTGATAGATCGTGCACCACAGGCTGTCGAGGCAGAGCAGCGACTGGAAGCTGAATTTGCACCTAGACAGGCGGAACTGGAAGTGCAACGAGCTGAGCTGGCATCCATGGCGGCTAAACTGGCCGATGCAAGCCTTGAACTAGCCGAGGCCGAGTTAACTCAACTGGATCGCGAAACACGCGGCCTGGAGCGGCGCATTAAACGAAGCGAACAAGATTTCCGCGAAGAACTGAATATCCAGAAAAACAATGAGTTCAAAAAGGTGAGAATCCTGGTGCTAGAGGCCATCGCTGAGTTTGGCGAACAACAGGATTACGATCTGATCGTCAGCGACGGAGTGCTGTATGCGAACAAACGGATTGATGTAACTGAGCGAATTCTCGAATCCCTGGTGCGGGAAAACGCACGCTTACAATCGGCTAATTGATTGATCAAAGCGCTTTTTGGAGTAGAGGAGCCTGAGTGAAACTCAAAGAATTAGCAAGTGCTTTGGGTTTGAGTGCTTATGGCGACTTGTCCCAGGCCATTAGCGGTCTTGCTTCGATTGATCGGGCAGGGCCCACCGAGCTGGCATTTGTGGTTAGCCCCCGATATGCATCCGCGCTGGCGGCATCCAGGGCCGGAGCGGTAATTGTTCCTGAAGCAATGCGCAAACAAGCTCCAGGCAATTGCATCGTCAGTGATGATCCCTACGCCAGCTATGCAAGCGCATCGTGGTTATTAAAGCCTGAGCAAAAACTGCCGGCAGGTGTGCACCCATCGGCAATCATCGACCCATCAGCACAAATAGCGTCTAGCGCTGCCATTGGCCCCGGGGTTGTTATTGGTGCGGATTCTTGTATAGAGCACTTAGCAGTGATTGGTGCAAACTGTGTGATAGGTGAGCGCGTGACTGTCGGAGAGGCTAGTCGTTTGTTTGCTCAGGTAACGATCTACCGTGACGTTCAGATGGGCAAGTGGTGCCGGGTTCAATCCGGTGCTGTGCTAGGTAGTGAAGGCTTTGGCTACGCTTGGACGTCTAAGGGTTGGAACCAGATACAACAAACCGGTGGGGTACGAATCGGCAATCGCGTCCACGTTGGAGCAAATACCACTATCGATTGCGGTGCCATTGATCCTACGTGTATATCGGACGGAGTCATTCTGGATAATCAGATTCAGATTGCCCACAACGTGCATATCGGAGAAAATACGGCTATTGCCGGCTGTGTGGGTATCGCTGGGAGTACCCGTATCGGTCGCAACTGCCAAATTGGTGGTGCTTGTAATATTGTGGGCCATATCAACATCGGCGACGGGGTCGTCTTAAATGCTGCATCGCTGGTATCACGCTCTATCCCGAAATCGGGTCGTTATGGTTCGGGTATGCCTTTGCAGCCAGAACAGACATGGCGGCGCAGCTTTGTAACCTTAGGTAAACTGGACAGCCTGCTCAAGCGTATTCGGCGACTTGAGCGTCTGACCGCATCAAAAGATTCTTGAATAGGATTTAAACGCATAGTGGATGATATCCGTGAAATACTGAAGTATCTGCCACATCGCTATCCGTTTCTGATGGTCGATAGGGTCACCGACTTTAAAGAAAATGAATCGCTAACGGCATTCAAAAATATTACCTTCAATGAGCCGATTTTCACCGGGCATTTTCCGCAATCGCCCATTTTCCCCGGTGTATTGATTCTTGAGGCTCTCGCTCAGGCAAGCGCATTACTGGCGTTCAAGAGTTTAGGGGGATACCCCAGCGAGAGAACGCTCTATTTGCTGGTCGGGATCGACAAGGCAAGGTTCAAAAAACAGGTCATCCCGGGTGATCAGTTGATATTCAATGTCAATGTACTCAAAGAAAAACGGGGCATCTGGCGATTTGAAGCAAGTGCAAAAGTGGATGATGTACTTGCTTGCTCAGCTGAAGTGCTAATTGCACGCAATGAGATTGACGAGTGATTCATCCTACCGCGATAGTTGATCCCCTGGCTCATATTGAAGCCGACTGTGAGATCGGTGCCTACAGCATAGTGGGCCCGAACGTGACGGTTGGCCAAGGCACAACCATTGGGCCTCATGTCGTGCTGAAGGGCCCAACGCGAATTGGCAAAAGGAACAAAATTTTCCAGTTTGCATCCGTTGGTGATGATCCTCAGGATCTTAAATATGATGGTGAAGTTACCGAGCTGGAAATTGGTGATGGCAATACCATTCGCGAATTTGCCACTATAAACCGAGGTACGGAAGGTGGCGGTGGAATCACCCGTATAGGAAATAACAATCTATTCATGGCCTATATCCATGTGGCGCACGATTGTCTGATTGGCGATCACATCATCATGGCAAATGGTGCTTCTCTAGCCGGGCATGTCTCAGTGGGTGATCATGCAATTCTTGCAGGATTTGCCTGTGTTCATCAATTCTGTGTGGTGGGTGAGCATGCCTTCGTGGGGCTTAATTCAGTAGCCAACCGGGACGTTACGCCCTACACAATGGCCGTAGGCAATTATGCAGAGTCAAAAGGAATCAATAAGAATGGCTTGCGTAGACGTGACTTCAGCGAAGATGCGATCAAGGCACTACACCGCGCTTACAAGACGCTGCTTCGTCAGCACGGCGAGCGTGACAAGGCCATCGCAAGCATCGCTGACGATGCGAAAAAATTTCCGGAGGTTGCGCGTTTTATAGAATTTATAGAAAGCAGCGAACGTGGAGTCGTGCGATAGCCTGCCTCGAGAACAGGTTTGTTAGTTGTTAGTTGTTAGTTGTTAGTTTTAGTTTTAGTTTTAGTTTTAGTTTTAGTTTTTTGTTTTTTGTTTTTTGTTTTTTGTTTTTTGTTTTTAGTTTTTTGTTTTTGTTTTTGTTTTTGTTTATTGTTTATTGTTTATTGTTTATTGTTTATTGTTTATTGTTTATTGTTTATTGTTGCTAGTTGCTAGTTGCTAGTTGCTAGTTGCTAGTTGCTAGTTGCTCAATCAGTGTAGCCACTTTGGCAGATGCGCCGCCGGTTCCCATGCGTGTTTGCACAGTCTGGATTTCCTGGAGCATTTCTGTCCGTCGTTGCTCATCATTCAATAACGATATCAGATCTGCAGCCATAGGCTCTGGGACTGCCTCGTGCTGCAGATACTCAGGAACAATTCTTTTTTTGGCAACAATGTTGACCAGAGAAATATCGGGGATCTTGATCAAGCGTTTCATGATGAAGTAGTTGATCGGATTAACAATGTACATGACGATCAAGGGTGAGCCGATCAACGCGGTTTCAAGGGTGGCTGTACCGGATGCCGCGAAAACGACATGGGCTGCACGCATCGCATCACGAGAGTTACCATTGACCACATTCAGTGATGACAGCGTGTGCATATTGACGAATTCGGTGAGAAATGACTCATCCAGGGTGGGTGCAACCGGCAGCAAAAACTGACACTCTGGTATTTTCGCCTGTATCAATTTCGCTGTTTCTAACATTACAGGCAGATTGCGTTTTATTTCCCCAGTTCGGCTTCCGGGTAGAAGCGTAATTAAAGGTTTGTCGGCACGTTGATTAAAATGGACGCATGCCTGTTCCCGACTGAAATCAGATACAGCATCTTCGACGACTGGATTACCGACGTAAGTCACTGGGATGCCGGCTTTTTTGTAAATATCCACTTCAAACGGAAACAACACAGCCATGTGGGATACAAGGCTTCCGATGCGCGGTACCCGGCCAGCGCGCCAGGCCCAGACTTGCGGGCTGACATAAAACAGCACCGGTATGTTCATCTCTTTGGCTGTTTCAGCTAATTTAAGATTGAAATCCGGATAGTCAACCAGCAACAGCAGATCGGGTTTGTTCTGGCGCATGGTTTCGCGGAGCAAGCGCAGACGCTTTAAAAACTTTGGATAGTTGATCAAGACGTCAACAATGCCGATAACCGCCAGGTCTCGGCAATCCACGATGAGCTCGGTTCCAGCAGCCTGCAACGCAGCTGCGCCCATGCCAAAGCTTGTGAAGGATTGCCCTTGCCGGGCAAGGGCTGAGAGCGCATGCGCCGCATGGGCATCGCTGGAGGCCTCGCCAGCGGATACCATAATTGTCAGGGTTGAAGTGGTGCTCTCTGTCATCTTGGAATTTGTGCTGCGATCGACCCCTATCATAGCGCTGAAGCGGCAGGCTAAGCGACTGAAACTGCCCCAGCATGCTGGGGATGGGCTTTCCTGATAAGCTAAGGCTGACACTACAAAACTGAGAGTTTCACATGGATGTGAACACACGATGCCCGGGCTGCGATGCGCCCAGATCCTTTTTCGTGCGCGATGGCTTTTATTCGCGTGCCGACGATGCCAAATCCATTCAACGCTTCAGCAATACCTGCCGCTGATCAAGCGCTACTTTCCAAACAGTACGCATACGGTGCATATCAGCGATAGGGGCTGCGCGGTGGGTCAGGGGGGGCTGTAGAAAACCCGCTTTGATGACCTGATCAGGGTGAACCACTCATTTGCCAACATCCGGGCAAAGGTGAATCGATTGAACCGTCGAACCTGGTGCACGACCAAGTTGCCCGAGCGCCTGGCCGATCACATCGATATCTACATCGATATGTTGTGTGATCGATTGAAGGTGCTGTCACTGCCAGTGAAAAAGACTGCAACGGCTGGATGGTGCACGGTAGTTCGGCCGATCTTGTTCGCTCTATCACCACCCAACTGGGGCAGTTTCGAGTAGTCATTGACAAATGTTTGTGGATGATGACAATAGTTCATAAAGCTGAACAATCCAAACGGGTAAATACATGGCACACGTCGGTGATCTTATAGCTGAGATGTTGGCTCAATATGGCGTGGAGGTTGTTTATGGCATGCCGGGTGGGCAAACCGCTGCCCTTCACGACGGTATTTCGCGCAGATCTAACCGTATTAAACATGTCTTGATGCGGGATGAAAGGAATGCAGGTTATGCCGCTGATGCTTATGCTCGCGTAACGGGCAAACCCGGCGTTTGTGACGTTACTGTGGGGCCGGGTACCAACTTGTTACCGGCTGGTTTTTTTGAAGCTCTCAATGCCTCAATACCTCTGATCGGCATCGTGGGTGAAATGCCGCAGGATTGGTTAACGCTTAAAGATAAGGGGATTGCTTCGCAAGGTTTCGATCAAGTGACTTTTTTGAAAAGTTGTTCGAAGGATGTGTGGACGGTGCCATCCGTTGCTGCGTTGCCGGAAATACTGCGAACCGCGTTTCGCGTTGCTACCTCGCCACGGCCCGGGCCTGTGGCGGTGATCATACCGCACGACATCATGGATGCCGAATGGGACGAAATAAGCCAACCCGTGCTTATCGATGAGAGAGCATCTGAAGCACCTTATTTAAGATCATTGCCGCCAGTGCGTGATATCGATCGTGCGGCTGCGCTGATTCGCAAATCGAAACGCCCGGCCATCGTATGTGGGGGCGGCGTGCATGGATCAAAGGCCGCTGAGGAAGTAACTGCGTTTGTAGATCGTCTGGGTGGTTTGGCTGTCACTAGTTTATCCGGTAAGGGTGCAATACCGGAAACACGTGATTATGCTGCTGGTGTTTTGAATCCCTTGGGTTCCTGGGCGGCCATTGAGCTTATAAAAGAAGCTGATCTGATCATCTGGTGTGGTTCTAAGGTAAGTCAGAACACCGGGATGAACTGGACATTACCAACGGCCTCACAAGCCACTATAACCATAGATTGCGACCCTCTCGAGCATGGGCGTACGTTTAAGCCCACCGTTCCATTATTGGGTGATGTGCGTGAAACAATTATCGCGTTGGATGCTGCATTGGGCGAAAGCCTTGCTGGTAGCAAACCGGAATGGGATAAGCGTATAGCTGAAATTAAAGCAGAAGGCGAGGCACAGAAGGCTGTAGAAATCGCTTCAGATGCAGTGCCGATCTCTCCTCCAAGAGTTATGGATGAAGTCAGAAAACGCTTGGGCGACGACGATATTGTGGTGTCCGATGCCTCATTCGCAGCAGGTTGGATTGCGGGCTACATTCCGGCAACTCGACCTGGAAGACAATTTTTGTATGCTCGAGGTCAAGGTGGTTTGGGTTATTCAGTGCCAGGCGCTATTGGGGTTGCCGCTGTCCGACCAGAGGCACGCGTGATAACGGTTGCTGGTGATGGTGCTTTCTCTTATACCGTCGGAGAATTAACAACGATGGCTTACAACAACCAGCGCGTCGTCAATGTAGTGCTAAACAACGGCCGCCTTGGGTGGATAAATTTGTGGCAAACCCTGTATTTTAAAGACAATGTTCAATCCACAACGCTCGAAACCCCCGAATCTGTACCTGGTTACGCAGCGGCTGCTGAGGCGCTGGGTTTGAAAGGGATATACGTTGACAAGCCCGAGGATATTGGCAAAGCACTGGATGAGGCGTTCGCACATCATGGACCTTCGGTGGTTGAAGTGCGAATCAGTGAGTTAGCCACGCCCATACATTCATTCAAAAGACGTATGGCACAGAAAGGCAAGGCCGGGGAAGAGGATACGCCTCGACCCGGAACCGTTTACAAGTTACGCGACTGGAAAATATCTCCCGATATGTGAGAGATCTCAGTCACTCGCATTACGTTGACCAACTGTCGGCAAGGGCTGCGCCTACACGAAGAAATTTATCGTAACGGGCTGCATGACGCTCAGCATGTTTGGGGTCAGGCTCAAAGCGTTTGCTGACCCTAACCATGTTGGTAACTGCGTCAGAGTAATCGGCATAAGTACCGATGCCTACTGCCGCGCAAATACTGGCACCGAATGCACCGAACTCCGTGCCGCTTGCAACTTCAACGGGTAGGCCGAGTACATCTGAGAATAGTTGTGCCCACTCATCGCTTCGAGCGGCGCCGCCTGAAAGGCGTATGGACTGCGGCGAAGTATCGGATGCAGATTTAAGAAGATCGATGTGCATTTTATGGGAATAGACTATCGACTCATAAACGGCATAAACCAGATCAGCGCGCTCGTGACGTGCCTCAAGGCCGATAAAGCCTGCCGGTTTGTTTCCTTCACTGCCAAAAAGATAAGGCATAAACATGACGTCGGATGGGTTGTCTCGTCGTGACTGCACCATACGACCGCATCTATCATAGATGCTTTCGCCGGTTGCTGTGGCAGCTGTCTTCTCCGCGTCAAAAACATTATTGCAGCACCATTCAAGGTTGCTGGCTGATGTAGCCGAAGCTTCTGTGGCCAGGTAGGTGTTTGGTATAAGGTACGGCATCTGAGCCATGGGCATCAATGAGGTCTGTGGCTGATTAGCACGCACCGCATTGTTGATGCTCCAGGTTCCAGCGACAATCGACAATTGCGACGGGTCAACGACACCGGATGCTATGTTGGAGCAAATAATATCAATGGCACCGGTTGCTACCGGTGTGCCCTTGCGCAAACCGGTCTGTTGTGCTGCTTCTTCGGTGACCTCACCGGCAATGTCTTCTGGCTGAGCAAGCGTGGGCAATTTGTCGATCCATTGCTCTAAACCCAATTCGATCATAAGATCGGTGGCATAGCGCTGATCGTACATATTCAGCAAACCGCCCAAAGCGGCATCAGTAACATCGGTTGTTCGCTGCCCTGTCAGGCGCATTTTTGTATAGTCTTTACATTCGAAAATCGTAGCCGTGTTGGCCATGATGTCGGGGCGATGTTTTTGAAACCAACCCAGCAACACAAGGCTTTGAGCCGGCCAGAATCTTTGCGTCAATATAGGCTCGGCTTTTTCGGCATATCCCGCAGCGTGCCATTCCTCCATGATATCGACAGCCCGGGAATCGGTAGAAACAATGGCATTGCAGGTTGGATTGCCTTGGGCGTCGACGCAAAACAGACCACTGCCGTAGCCCGTTGCGCTCACTGCGGCAATCTCGGTGTTGTCAATGCCGGTAGTGGCAATGATAGATTTGATGGCCTCACACGTTGCGTTCCACATACCGACAGGATCACGCTCAGTGAACCCGGGTTCAGGAAAAAGCATGGTAACCGGACTAAATTGCGCTGCAATTTCATGTCCGTCAAGTGTGAAGAGCGCAGCTTTGGTCATGGTGCCGCCGCTGTCAATGCCGAGTAAGTATCGTGACATGAAAGTGTCCTTGACTATTTACCAAACGATAAGGCAAACGAGACTTTCTATCAAGGCGTAGTATGCGTCGTGCTAATAATTCAGTCCATTCTGCACAAACAGCTTCTTAAGCTGTGTGTTGAGTTCTATAAAATGCCGCGAAACAATCGTTCAAACACTGCCGTGTATTGATTGACTTGAACTAGTGGGTATCTGTTAGTTCTACACCGATTGATTCCAAAGCGTGCCCTTGCTCAAGTTGCGTTGCCTCAATCAAGCGCTCTGCTAACGTACGCGTCACTGCGATACTGGTTTCTGGGCGACTACGCAATATTGTTCTGAAACTCTCCTGGCTGATTACCAGCATAAATACCTCACCCTTAGCTATCAGTGAAGCCGTACGAATCTCTTTGTGTACAATTGCCATTTCTCCTACGCACTCACCGCGACTACGCTGAGCGACGACTCGATCTGTACCATCATCAGAACCAACCGTTACGTTTACGTCACCGCTAACAATGAGAAATAAATCGCTACGAGGATCTCCCTGGAGGGCGATGACGGCACCATCTTCATAGCGCCTCTCCTCGGTTATCAGTCCGATTTGGGAAAGATCCACACTGTGTAGACTCGAAAATAGAGTCACACTTCTAAGCAGCGCTACTCTTTCATCAATCGATAAGGTGGCGTCAGGGTCGCGTTCACGAACAACAGTATTCATCGTGAAAAGATACTCTAGTTTAGTTATGTCTATATGATCAACAATTCCACCCATCTCATGAGTATGCTCAAACGCCTTTCCTATCAATCTGCCTTCAGCGTCTTCAGCGGTTTTAGACTTACCATCCCATAGCGTGATATGACGTAGCTTATCGATACCCAGAACCAGGGATGCGAAAAGCGTCCAGCGTGCATTGCGTTCATAAGCATCAACTCCTTCTCGTGGTAAGCCCACACGCTCCTGCTGATAGTACATATTAACTTTCGGATTGTTGCGGATAGCGTAGAAACGCTTTATCCATTGTTCTCCTCCGTAGCTTACGGCCTCGTTTATGAACTCTGCATCCGAACAGGGCATATGTACGTGAACTTTCATTCCACGACTCAGACAGGCTTCTATGAATATGATTTCGCCACCACATGCCGCGCCTGCCACGAAAGCATGATCATTCCAATCTGCGTGGTTACGATCCAGTGCAACATCAATCTGTCGCTGAACTTCTTGTTCCAGATCAGCTGGAAAGCGCGCGTTCTCGGTATTGACTTGATCTAATCGATGCCCACTGAACAGTATTGCTAAAACCTCAGTCTGTGGTAGTGGATAATTCGCACTATCTTGCGCCTCATCCACGCGCTCAATACGATTTATTTCCCTGATCAATATCTCTTCTGCTGTACGGGTAGTTTCTTCGTATAGCCCAAGCTGTCTGAACAGTTTTACTTGCTTAAGTGAGGATCTTAGATGGAAAACATTCTTGCGAGCATAAGATAAGGATTTACGATAAGCACGTTCAACCGTTGTAGCGCAATCACCTCGAGTAATATGCCATTCAGCCATCGACGCCAGAGTCCAATAGCTTGCCACGTCATAGAGCGTGTTTGCTTTGAGCTTAAGACCTAGTGTGGCTTGCAAGCCCGGTTCTAAATCTCGGATGCGCTGAATATCAGCATCTGGATTCTGTTTGTCATCAAATTCATTCGCCAGCTCTATCAAGATACAGGAAATATTGAGTGCCTTGATACCTGGCTCGTGTGTATTCAGATCAAAATGAAATCCTTTTAAATAGGTGTCGATAGATTTAATCATCCATTGATAGGCTTCGAACGCTGTCTGTCGGCGTTCTGCAATGTCATCGATACCTACCCAGCAATCTTGCCAGATCGAGGCATATATTCTGCCGAGGCAGCACGTTGTGTTGGTGTCGCTGGGTACATCTTCCAACAGTCGTTCCAGTTTAATAATAGCTTCGTCGACTCGTCCCATACGATTTAGGATGACCGCCTCTTCACGTCGAAAATCTATGTTTCTGGAATTTACTGCCAGGCCTTTTCTATATTCCTGCAATGCAAGCTCATGGCGTCCTAACTCACGTAATGCAAGTCCGGCTTGAGCTACTGCATCTTCCTTGCAAAGTGGATTACTGATTTCTTCGGTCAACAATAAAATGTCACCGATGCGTTTCTGTCTTCGAGCTACAGCGATTCGCTCTTCCCATTCATTAAACTCACGCCAGAATCCTGTTGCTAATGGTGTGCGCAAAGTGCGACGGTTCGGTTCTAAAAGCCCTGTCAGCAATCCAAAGATAGGGCTGTGTACGGCGTCTGCGTCTGATGCCCAGGTTTCAGAGCTAGTGCGGATAAGATTTTTTTTATCGCGATCTCTATGCAAAGGATCAGGAACACCTTGTTCGTTCAAGTGGTAAGGCATGGTACGTACGTTGAACACATCGAAAGGCATGTAATCTCTGCCCGATTGAATATGCACAACTCCTCGTTTCCGAAATGCGTGGCGCACGCCCAATTCGTAGAATACGTTGGCATTGTCAATACTCATATCTGCCACTACAAGATCAGCCAGTAGCAACTCTTGAAACATATCAGTAAGAATGTCTCCACTGACGGTTTCTTCGTCAGCCCGGAATGGTTTGAAGCCAGCTTCTATCAAAGAAGGTTTGATAAGTTGTTCATACACAGCATCAAAATCAATCAGCTTGCCATCAGGGGCACATTTCTGACCGAATGGCATCACCACGAACGCGTGTGGATTGTTGCTATCGTCCTCGTCGTGTAGACGATCGATTTTTGCGTTTTGCGCACCTTGCGGTGTGATGGTGTCAGGCGCAGATATTACGGTAGATGTAGAGCGCACTAACACAGGGTTTGCAGCGGTGGTTTCTTGTGCGATTGATTCGCCAATGTGGTTATCACACCGATCGCCCGACTTGGCAGCATGTTGGCTGCCAGATTCAATCCCTTTTTTAGTTTGCTTTCTTCGCTTCTTGAGTTTCTCGCTCATGTCACGCTCCTGGTCTTGCCATCTGAATGCGGTGGATGCTTTCAACAGTCGCCCTTTATCTTTCAACCTTACGCGTCGACAGAGTAGGGTGCCAGCATAAATCACTAAACACAGACTAAATACCAGTACTTCACTCTAAAGTGTCAGTAGGCTGACGCTGAATGTGCTGACTTCAGTTCTACTTAAAGGTTAAAAATTTGTCTGGAGTTACTAGGGCAATTTCCGAACGATGTTGTGAAACCTCCAATGTTGAGTTGTAGCGAAGCACTGCGCAGAGAGTTAAACACATTGCTCAAGCAGTCAGACTGCAAGCGATACCTGTTGTGATTACAAAAAGAAGTTTTATATCAATCATGTGTTTCTGCACTAACTCGCTGAGATCATCCGGTGCGTCGCGAAGTCGGTGAGCCCGCCTTTTATTGCTATTAACGCTCTGATCTAAGCCGTATACCTAGACCACGGTGCACTTCCAGCACTGGCTCATCATGTTCGCTCATTCGGCAAGGGGCAGTCGGCGTTGCGCTATGCAATGATTCTTTTAAAAAGTTGGAAGTGATAAATCCTTCACTGCCGGATGAGGCTTGGGATGCTCCTGCGAAAGGGCGAAAGGCGCAGTAGCGCCAATGCCGTTCATAAGCCCTTATAAAACTATTTGCGTGCGAAAATTAACTTCTTGCGAGCACGTATACGTTTGGTCGCCGCTGCCGTACCATCGTGGAAGCTGCCAAACCAGCGATCTAGCGGTACCTCTTCAGAGCCGTAGTTGCACTCGAAATAACGGTGATGAAGTTGATGATGAAACGACCCCGCTTTGATAACTTCGTTGTCTTTAAGCAGCACTTTTTCGAAGCCTGCATGAGAGAGCAAAGCACCTAGACTCAACGAAAACATGTGGAAAATCACATGCAGCGGATGCGATGGCAACACACAATGAATCAGAATGCCCGAGAAATAAAAAATGTGTTCTACCGGGTGCATGGATAGCCCGGACCAAGGACCAACGCTTACGTTTCTATGATGCACATGATGTACGCTCTTGAAGCGCGCCGGTGTA
>JBGCEO010000133.1:0-5895 GCA_045106475.1 Granulosicoccus sp. | reverse complement strand
GACTGCACACCAATATACATTGCGTTCTTCTGTAATAGGCGCGTGCTCGCTAACTGGGAAAAACCTTGTGAGCCCTGCCCCACACGCGCCCAGACTCTGTAATACAACGTTCCAGCGGGCAGCTTATCTTTGCTCAGCGAGTATTCGATCCGCTTTGGTTTATCATTGATTCCTGTATCCCGATACACAATAGAGTCAGGACCAAAGGCCGGATCATTAGCAATCTCAAGATCATAGTAAAGTGTATGACCGCCAAGCTCATGAGCCTGTGACCAGGCCAGCACAACATTCCCTTCGCGAATTATTGAAGGTTCAAGTTGATGCGGCAGTGGCATGTTTGGCGAAAGCCTGAGCCATTCAAGGTTGCTGGCAACAACACCTGGCAGTGACGCTAACTTTTGATCCCAGAGATGGAAATTATCTTCTCGATGAACGCCCATCAAATGGCTCAGATCCGGCTCTCGCTTTAACAGTGGTCGTACCAGTAACGCGTACTGACTGACAAGTCCTTTAATGGACTCATCTGACAAGTATTTATCACGCACTTCCTCAGCGGCCCTGAGAAGCGTGGAATGGATACCCGGCTGACGCAGATAGCGAGACAGAAAACGATTTGGGGCCCAACGGGCAAACCCATAGGACAAACGATCCCGTGCGTGTTGAAAGTCAAAGACGTCTTTGAGTTCGGGTTGTGTACGAAATGCCAGATCGTAGTCCCATGGCAAAAAGTAGAAGGTTTTTGTACCTGCCGGGTTATAGAGATAGAAGTTCTGAGATACGACATCATGCTGCCCCATCAGTAAGTTCATACTCATCCACATCAGAATATTGTTGCGATTGAAGTACCGATCAAGCAACGATTCCATACTGATCTCTGGATCATTAACGGCTTTGATCATCTCGATCAGATTGCGATGATCTTTGCCACGTTTTATCTCCATACTGTTTTCAAAACCTTGCTCGTCCAACGGCGCACCGTCAGCATCCAGTGTCATCTGTGCAAGATCATCAGTTGAAAACAAAAAACGTTCGGCTTTATAGAGATTGTCGTCTTTACTGTTACCACGGTTAATCAGGTATTCCTTAACGGGTGCTTCAACATGTGTGTACAAACCCTGATCAACCGGACCATCGCCGTCATCGATCCACAAATTCACAAATTGCGTGCGAAGGCTCGGCAGATAAGGCACCTTTGCCATCAGATCAAAACAAAGTTTGTTAGTGATTCTGGTTGGATCATAAGGGTGCTTATTGAGCTGCAGGCGTTGTTCATTTCTCCAAAGATGCTTTTTACTGTCAAGTCTTATGCGAAAGGACTTCATTGACGCTGAACGAGATGTATCACCACGCTGTCTTAACAGAGCATTGGGACTCACCCCGCTATAGCTAAAATCATCACTACTGAATGACACAGGAATGTCAACTTTAAAAGAGTCTTTAGAATTATTGTCTGCCTTCACATTCTGCAGCGTGCAACCACTCATGTCATCGGGGGTGCAGAGACCGGGCGAGGTGCGCGTGACAACATCTACGCGCAACATAGTGATTTTTTCGTATCCTTGAGTCTTGTAGTAGCCGGAAGGATCGTGCAGATCGTTGAACGAAGGGACGAACACGCTATCAGCCCCGGGCGCAGCCAGCTCTTCGAGCGCCTGTTTATTTTCTGCCGGTGCAGTAAGCTGCTGAGCAAACCCTGAACGAGTCTTCAACAGCAATGATGCTGTTGAAGAGGCAATTATTTTGACAAGTTGCCTACGGTTGATACGGATAACTGGAGGCGCCATTGCTGCTCGCTGTTCTTGTTATACAGCATTTACTCGTTTCGGCTAGAACTCCAGTCTTATACCCAGTTTAAGCCAGTGCTGTGTAACGCGATCATTACCTTGTTGAGTTTCGTAAAACAAGAAGCCACTTCGACCATTAGGAAACAAGGCACTGCTACCAATGCCCAGGTTAAAGTAACTGCTGTCTCTATCGTCGCCGTTCACAGTGAACGGTGTCAAGGTAGGATCATGTTGAAAGGTAGCCTGGATTCCATCTTTACGCTCCTCTCTTTCGAACTCTGCTTCTATTCGAAATTGTGGAATGAACACGCCGCGTTTAGTGCTGATGGTTCTTGCCACCTGCCCGCCAATGGCCAGCCTGCTCGACGTCACTGAATGCGAACCTATGTTGAGTACCGAACCAAAGCCTTCTGTGCTGCCCGCTGCACGTTCAGAGTAGCCATCGATATCGGCTTGAATTATCGAGAGCCGTCCGTATGGTCCAAAGTCCCAGGCTTCGTGCCGATAGTCTCGCCCGGCTCCAATCGTCAGCGATTGTACGTTTGCGGTGGTGTCTCCTACACCGAATTGATCGGGGGTGTTGGGCAAATTGATACGTCGCTCAATGTCGTAATTGTTGCGGCCGAAATCCAGCACGGCATCTATATAGCCTTTGTTTGGTTGGAAATACGTACCGAACAGTGACAGGTTCAGACCGTCTATATCTGCAGAGCCAGCATCCGGATTGAAATCGGTTTTGCTGGTAATAAATCCAAAACCAACTCCAAACACTGTGTTGTCGCTGGCTCGATAGTCAGCTCCTATGGTTAAGCCTGATGTTCTGATCTCTGCATCAGACTGGTTCTCACCACCTTCTACTTCACCGTAGGAAATGGACCCATTGGCGAAGAAACCAATGCGCGATGACTCGCCAATGCTCTCATCTGCCGAGGCAGAACCACCCGAGAGCTCATCCTGAGCAGCTTCAATAACACTGCCAGGAATATTTTGGTCGTAGTAATTGAACTGCAAGCCCGACACATCAAGAAGATCGACCTGGCCACTTCGAATAGCGTTGATTCGAGAGTAGACATTAGTGACCTGAATATCGGTAGTATCGATAATAGAATCACCCAGAGCAAACAACTCTTCCGGTACTAAACGATCCAGTGCCGCTGCCAAACCATCATCATCGGCAAGGCGGGCCTCCACTTCAAGACAGGTCTCAAACAGATCCTGTTGTTCGGCGGTAATAACCTCCTGCTGTGAAATTCGCACACCCAGTACTTCACAGACTACATCAAGCGTATCGCCTATAGCTGCCTGATTGGCTCTAAGACCAATCGCCGGGCCAATACCAGAGCGAACTGTAAACACCGCTTCGCCTTGTCCAACCTCGAATGACGGTGGCAGGTTGCGCGACGCTATTCCCGCTGTCGCTTGCGGTTCGACATCGATGGTGGCGACCACCCGCAGGAATCCACGTGAGACAATTCGCATGCGATTGCTCGTACGGCCAGTGTCATCTGAGGCAGTGCGATCGCCCTCAAGCAGCTCCGCAGAACCTTCAGGGATAGCTCGCCAGGTGATAGGTACGTTGGAAACGAGTGCATCCGAATCAGCCCGATCAATGACATCGATCACTAACGGTTCTAGCAAGTCACCTGGCAAACCACTCTGACCATCACCCGATACAACAACCAGATCGAGCTCTCCCAGCGATGCAAGCGGTGGCGTGGATGTATCTTCGAAAATCGTGCTATCGACAATGATGACAGTTGCCTGTGCTCGCGCAATCTGCTGCGCACCCAACGGCTGTGCATTGGACAATGACACGATGAACTGTTCACGACCTTCTACCAAATCATCTTCGTTTATCTGCAACTCTATTGTTTTTGGTTCAGTATCCTGGTCTGACCAGTTAAGAGTACCGCTTTGGTCTACCACATCAGCACCCAGTACGGCTGAACCGCCAACCAGTGAATAATCGACAGAGACGTTTCCATCAGAACCATCAGTTCGTGATACAGCCAATGTCACACTACCTTGACTCTCAGTCACAACCACGAGTCCGTTTGATGCGAAAGCCAAGCTACCTAAGCGGGTGGAGTCCGTGATGGACACGGTCGCCAAGGCCGTACCTAGCTGCTCACTGTCACCAAAGGGTTCAGCCTGAGACAGCGCAACCTGAAACTGCTCTTCAGACTCAACGAGTCCGTCGCGGTTGACAGGAATAACGATGGTGCGGACGCTATCATCGCCATCGGCCCAATTCAAACGACCCGAAGTAGCTTGGAAATCTGCCTCATCGGCACTACTTGCAAGCGTGGTGTAGCCCACTGAGACTTCTCCAGCACTGCCTTCTGTACGCGCAACCTGGAGCTCTACGACGCTATCTGCCTCTGCCACAGTGATCGCTGTGGTGGTAAAGGCCAGCACGCCCGGCGGAGCGACAGAGTCATCTACTATCGTCAGATTGAGAGTGGCCGGCTCACCCAGTACAGTCTCATCGGGGAGCGCATTGTTAAGAACCACCTGGAATTGCTCGTCCACTTCAACAAGATCGTCAACACTAATGGCAATCGTTAGTGTGCGCACATCATCCTCACCATCAGCCCATTGCAATTGCCCGCTGATAGGTTCGAAATCATCGCCTGCAAGAGCACTGCCTTCTATCGTCTCGTAAGACACCGAAACCTCGCCATCAGAACCGCCTGTTCGGGCAACTGATACGCTGATCGTCCCAGCGCTCTCATCCACTGTAGCCGTATCGCTGACAAACTGTACGGTGCCAGGTTCCGGGGTTGGTTCTGGTTCAGGCTCAGGGGTTGGCTCAACATTGTTAATAGTTATTTCAACCGTTGCAGGAGCTCCGATGGATTCATCACCAAATGGCGTGGCATCCGACAGTGTTGCGTTGAACAGCTCGCCCTCCTCAGACACGGAGTCAGCCACGATGGCCACGGTAAATGACTTAGGCGACGCATCACCATCTTCCCAGGTTAGCGTGCCGCTGGTTGCTGCGAAATCTTCACCCGACGTTGCAGAGCCTGCACTCGTGGCAAAGTTGACTGACAGCGCACCATCCGATCCACCCGTTCGACTAACCGAAATCGTTAACTCTTCATCAGTCTCGTCCACACTGAGCGCGTCCGATACAAACTGCACGGTACCGGGCTCTCCGTTGAACACATCGTTAATTACAACCGTTGCCATTGCAGGCGTGCCTAACACTGAGTCATCAGGTGTGGCATTACCGAGCACTACCGCAAACGACTCGGTATTCTCAGTTTCAGTGTCAAAGTTTATGGGTATAACGAAGTCTTGAGTGTCACTGTCGCCATCGCTCCAGGTCAATACCGTTTGAATTGCATCAAAGTCATCATCACCGGCACTACCCGCCACAGACGTGACGACTACAGTTATTTCACCATCATCACCACCGACTCTCGACACCGCAAGTGTTACTGAACCAGCATCTTCATTGACCGTGAATGTATCAGCGAGGAACTGGATGGTGCCAGGCACCGGAGGTTCGTCGTCATCAACAATGGTCAGTGTGGACGTTTGAAGCCCTCCCAAGTCAGCGCCTTGCGCACTAATCAAGGTAAATGACAGCGTCTCGTCCGGTTCGTCCAGCTCATCGTTGTTGATCGGAATACTCACGCTTAGCGGATCTGTGTCTCCATCGTCCCAACTGACAGATCCAGTAAGCGAATCAAGATCGATATCATCGCTCAGCGACGCGGTACCTGCAGAGACTGCCCAGTTTACGGAGCTTGCACCGTTACCATCACCACTGCGTTCTATCACAACGGTAAATTCAGAAGCGCTTTCTAACTGTGATTGCGCCGCTTCACTCAGGGCGATAGTGTCTGGTGTTGGCGGAACGGTCGTGTCAGTGATTGAGACCGTTGTAATGTCGGGAGTTCCAATAAGTACTGGAGCACTGCTGGTATCAGGGCTCAACGTCACGGTAAAGCTCTCAACGTCTTCTACATCATCGTCGCTGATAATGTCGATTGAGATGCTCTGATCATCGGTGTCGCCAGCTGCCCATGACAAAATACCCGAAAGCTCACCGTCAAAGTCTGTCCCCGCTTCCGCACTGCCATCATTAATTTGATACGCA
>JBGCEO010000132.1:0-62410 GCA_045106475.1 Granulosicoccus sp. | reverse complement strand
CGAGCTAAAGGAAATCCAACGAGAAACTGGAATAACCTTTATTTTTGTTACGCATGATCAGGAGGAAGCGCTGACTATGTCAGATCGTATCGCCGTTATGTCTGCCGGCGAGCTGCAACAACTAGGCAGCGCTCAAGAAATATATGAACAACCACACAATGTGTTCGTAGCTGGTTTCATCGGGGAGACCAATCTTCTTGAAGTCGTTGTTGATTCAATAGCTAAAGGCAAGGCATTCTGCCACATAGGAATGGGGCTTGAACTGAGCTGTGATCATATAGAGGGTGTTGACCAGGGTGCAACCGTGCATCTTTCAATCAGGCCTGAACGTTTGTATCTTTCAGATACCCAGGCAGAAGATGAATGCTTTGCAGGAGTTGTGCGACACAACATGTTTATCGGCACTGACATCCAGACTATTGTTGATTTGCCTGAGGGCCTTTCACTGATGGTAAGAACTTCAAATTCCAATCGAGGTAGCGAGCGCATTTTTGACCCGGGCATTCCGGTGTTTGTAAATATAGAAGCAGGCGCAGCTCGCCTGTTGGCCGACTAATGGCCACGGGTACTGCAAACGGCACAAGCACCCCGTCAGACACTTGTACAAGTACAAGAACGCAGCTTTTGCTACTTTCCTTTTGAAGAGGATTGGTTGTTCGACCTTCTGATTTTTATGATCATGCTCTCACCTCCGGTGAACCTGAGCTTGGAACAAGTGGATTCGATCGTTATAATTCCGGCGGAGAGTCTTGACGAGGTTGCAACTTTCAAGAAGAAAGAGGAAGCCCTGTAGTTTGTGAGATATCCTGAGAAGACTAATCACAAGATAGCAAATGATGAAACTGAGTAATTTTAAAGCCCTGACCTTTGATGTGTACGGGACCTTAATCGACTGGGAAACCGGTATGGTGACGGGGCTTAAGCCGCTGACTGACCGAGTCAGTCATGCTCTGACACGGGATGAAATCTTAGAAGCCCACGCCTTCTATGAATCCACCATTCAAAGGTGGACGCCTGCGAAAAAGTACTTTGAACTGCTCCCTGTGGTTTATCGCCGACTGGCTGAGGAATGGAAAGTAGAAGTGTCCTGGGAGGAGTGTGTTGCCTATGGACTCTCTGTGCGCCAATGGCCTGCATTTCCGGATAGTGCAGAAGCATTGAAGTACCTAAAGCAACACTACAAACTGATCGTACTAACAAACACCGACAACCTGAGCTTCTCCGGCTCAAATGCTCGTTTGGATATCCAGTTCGATGGTGTCTACACCGCTGAAGATATTGGCAGCTACAAACCCGCTGATCGCAACTTTAACTACATGATCGAGATGTTAGAACGACAGGGAATCAACAAACAGGACATACTGCATACAGCGGAAAGTATGTTTCACGATCATGCACCTGCCAATAAACATGGCCTGGCCAACTGTTGGATATATCGACGACATGAAAGGCCGGGCTTCGGCGCGACGATGAATCCAGGTGAGCTGCCCAAATACGACTTCCAATTCAACAGTATGATGGATATGGTCACAGCCCATCAAGCAGAGGTCCACGCCGGCGCGCAGTAGGCGACTCAAACGGTTATAGCGAGTGGAATCCTTGGAGTGGATTACGCATGCCAGGGCACGATACTGATACGTTGATACGTTGATACGTTGATACGTTGATTACGTGTTTACGTGTTTACGTGTTTACGTGTTGGTATCTTGTTCTAGTAGTGCCATTGCTTGCAATCGAAATAGTGCGATTCGATTGATTTCCTGGATGGCGCGTGTGAACTCTTTGTCGTGATCATTCGGAAGGCGCTCTTCAAAACCTGCAAGGATCTGATGTCTGTTACTACCTCTCACGGCCATGATAAATGGCATGCCGAATTTATTTTTATAGGCATCATTCAAGCTCTGAAAACGTAGAAATTCATTCTCATTACAACAATCTAAACCTGCGCTGGATTGTTCAGTGCATGATTCATCGGTCAAATCACCTTCTCTAGCTGCTTTTCCGGCTAAATCGGGATGTGCATTTATCAGTTGCAGCTTGTGCTCATCAGAGGCAGCATCGAGCGTTTGTGCCATTGCTCGTGCAAGGGTAGTTACCTCACTATGCGTCTCATCAATTCCTGACTGCCAGGTCAGCTCAGCGATCCAGGGTGAGTGTTCATAAACAGCACCAAAGCGTTGTGTAAATTCGTTCATGGTAAGAGACTTTGGCGCTGTAACGAAATGCAGCGCTGTGGGACTGGTACTCATTGTTGTACATCCTTGGGAGCTAATTTACTGAGTGTCTGGTTAACCATCGAATTTTTTTAAAAAAGGGTAGTTGCGATATCAAGATGCTTATTAGCGCTATGCTAAGCACGCAAGTGATCGGGTGTGATACGAAGTTCCAGAAAAACGTACCGACATCACCTCGTGCGCCTAACATGGCACGTCGGTAGTTAGAGTCCATCATCGGTCCTAGAATAACACCGAGAATAATAGGGCCAACCGGGAAGTCGTACAACTTCAACAAGTAACCGACAAAGCCAAACAGTAACATCCAATACACATGGGCTGGGTTGTTCTGAATAGCATAAGTACCCACTGCAGATAATATGATGATGAGAGGGACTAGTACTGCCTTTGGGCATTCAACAATTTTGGTAAAAATACGCACGCCGGTAAGACCGAAAACCAATAGAAAGCAGTTGGCCAGTGTTAATGCGCCAACAATAAACCAGAACAGATGTGGGGTTTCAACCAGCAGTAGTGGTCCTGGTTTTAGACCATGGATGAAGAGGGCTCCAATGATGACGGCAGTCACGGCATCTCCGGGTATGCCCAGCGTCAACATGGGTATATGAGCCCCACCCACAGCGGCGTTGTTTGCAGCCTCCGGCGCAACTAAACCTTCCGTTGCGCCTTCGCCAAAAGCGGTCTCAGGTTCTTTCGTGCTTCGTTTAGCGTGGTCATAAGCTAACAAGGCGGCGATATCACCTCCGGTGCCTGGTAGTGCACCGATGATGGTGCCGATACCCGAGGCTCGCATGGCCAGCCAAAAGTACTTTTTTATGCTTGAGGGTCTGGGAATGATTCGCCCGATCTTTTGTTTGACAACGGGTAGATCTATCTGTCTGAGTTGAATAAGTGCTTCAGCAACGCCAAAGAAACCAATCATGGCTGCTATGTAGGGAATGCCTCCCATTAAGGTAACCGAACCAAAGGTAAACCGTCCTTCTGCAGTCATGGGATCCAGACCAACCATACTGATCAGCACGCCCAGCGCACCGGCAAATGCACCTTTTGCAAAACTCTCTCCTGAGAGTGTTCCGACCAGTGTTATGCCTATCAGTCCTAACAGAAGGTAATCACGCGAGTTGAACATCAATGCGAAGCTGGATATGACAGGTGCAAACAGCGCCAAAGCCAGTATGCCGATAAAACCACCAAACACACTCATCAGCGTAGTCAATCCAATGGCTTCTCCCGCTGCCCCTTTCTTTGCCATTGGATAGCCATCCAAAGCACTCGCTATAGCACTGGGAGCACCCGGTATGTTTAGCAAAATAGCGGTGCGTGAACCTCCATAGACACCACCGATGAAAACACCACTGATCAAGGCCAAAGCCTCATTCACCTGCCATTTGAAGGTGAATGAAATTAGAATCGACGTAGCCATGGTCACTGAAAGACCAGGTATGGCTCCAACATAGATGCCCGCAAATGTACCGGCAGCCGTCAGGAACAGTAACCAGGGGTCTGACCACGCTATAGAGAAGAACGCAAGAGCATCAAGCATCAGATGAGCAGTTCTATCAGTGTGCCTTGTGGCAGGATGACTTGAAACGCGAGGCGAAACACAATGTGAATAATCATCAGAGATAGAAGGCTAACCAGCAAAGCCATCCACGCTGATCGATTCCATAGGTAGCTAATACTTACAAACAAAAATAAGCCTGAATCAATCAGAAAGCCAAGCGTTGGCATGGCTGCCACATAAATCACCATCAGAATACTGAGTATCGCCACACGCTTGGGAAGCACACCATTCTCACAGGTAGAGTCTGTTGTGCTGGATGGGACGTTACTCTTAACAGCCAGATCAGCTTTAGCCGCATGGGTTTGTACTGTTAGATCCTGTTGAACTAATGACGCAGCTTTTTTCTTGTTTCGCAGGCAGTCTTTCAGAATGAACAGGCCGCAAACGAGCATGGTCGCCGATGCCAGCATCGGAAACACGCCTGGTGAGGACCACTTCGAGAATCCTGCAATACCGTGGGCCAACCACAATGCTGTGGCGCTGAAGGCTATCAGCACCACAACAAAGATCGTTTCACCCCGATTACTCATAACTCGACTCGATCGAGTTGGGATCAATCATGTGTAAGCGCAGTGCAGCTCAGGGTCGCATGATTCCCAGCTCTTCAGGGTTTACTTTGGCAGCGCCTGTATCCTGTAGTACCCAGGAGGTCACTTGTTGCCATTTTTTCAAAAATGCTGATGCTTCATCGCCACTAAGATCCATGACAATATTGCCCCGATTGGCCATGAGTTCGTTGTACTGCTGGCTTTGCGAGGCGGTTGCAAATGCCTCTACCAACGTGGCTTTGACATCGTCAGGTACATCATTACGAACAAACACGCCGTAGAAAGGACCCCATGGTAAGTATTGAGCCATGTCAGGCAGCGCATCAGTGATAGCCGGTACGCCTTCCAGTGAATCGACAGGGGCGTCGTTAACGACCGCTAGTGCCCGCATATTGCCAGCTTTGATTTGTTCAGCTGCTGCTGATATTCCAGCTGGCATGAAATCTACTTCCTTGCCCAGCATTGCGGTGAGTCCCGGACCTTCGCCGTCAAATGGTATGGGTGTGACATCAAAATCCGATGAATTGCCTATCAAGGCTGCAACGGTGCTGGGTAGGCCGCCCGGGCCTGTGGACCCCATCAGAACATTGCCCGGATTGGCTTTGATGTCAGCGAGTAAATCTTCCATGGATTGATACTTTGAATCGGACGGTACAACCACAACGGCAACGCCGCGGCCTAGAATGCGAATAGGGTAGAACTGCGAATAGTCTAGATCGGCTACGCCCATGACAGGGTGTAGCTGGGGGTTTTCTGCACCATACAAAAACGTATAGCCGTCAGCTGGCGCAGTATTCACATAGGCTGTTGAAATAGCGCCAGCACCGCCGGATTTATTCAGAACAACGATAGGTTTACCCAGCGCTTCTTCTGCCGCAGGATTGATGGCTCTAGCAACGGTGTCAGTTGCCCCTCCTGCTCCCCACATCACAACGCCAAGGACTTCGCGCTCTGGAAAATCTGCGGCTATCAGGGAACTTGTCGTTAGTGCAAGCCCGGAAGCCAGGCCAATTATTAGTTTTTTAATCATCCTACTGTCTCATTCCAAAGGTGAACCACACTTGATAACATTAACAACGTGTTCAGTGCAACGATTTCTAATGCTGGACTAGACAATTCCAGTCTCTATACCTAAAACGTCCATGCAAAAAAAAGCCAAACCACTCGTTATTTCATCACCTGAGCCTCGGTCATTAGATCTCATCTTTACACCAGAGAAAAAGGCGCTGTTATTCGACAATTATTCGGTTTTGGAGGTAGAAGAAGATGAAATTGCGAAACTGGATACCAAAACCCTTGCCAGCACACGCTATATATTAGGACAGCCACCATTGTCTCTTCAGACATTAGAAGTGATGTCTAGCTTGAAGTGCATTTTTAATGTAGAGAGCAATCTGCTCAATAACATGCCCTATGATTATCTCTTTCAACAAGGGATTTATGTGTTAACCACCGGGGCTGTGTTTGCCACACCTGTAGCAGAACTGGGTCTGGCCATGGCCTTGAACCTTGCCCGTAATGTTGTTGAAGCGGATGCGGCATTCAATGCAGGTTCGGAAATCTGGGGCTACGCTAGCAATCAGTCTGCGTGCCTGTTAACAGGCTCCAATATTGGAATCATTGGTTTTGGCGATCTGGGTCATGCTCTGGCCAAGTTGCTTGTTGGTTTTCAAGCGCATGTGCGCGTCTTTGATCCATGGCTGCCAGAATCCATGTTGTTAGAGCAAGGTGTGACGCCTGCGTCGCTGGATCAGGTACTAACAACATCCGACACCCTGTTTGTAGTCGCCTCGGTCACCTCTGAAAACAAACACTTTCTTGATAAGCACGCATTTGCAAAAATGAAAAAGGGCTGTGCGTTCATACTGTTGAGCCGTGCTGAAGTGGTGAACTTTGATGATTTACTCTCTTCGGTGTCTTCAGGGCACTTGCTGGCAGCCAGCGATGTATTCCCGGAAGAACCCCTATCGCCAGACCATCCGGTTAGAAACGCAAAAGGATTTATAAGGTCAGCGCATCGAGCCGGTGCGCTGGATTGCGCGTTTAAAAAAATGGGTGATATGGTTTTAGAAGATATGGTGTTGCTTGATAAAGATCTACCGCCGAAACGTTGCAAGCGTGCCGAGAGAGAAACGGTAGCTTTGATGCAATCAAAGCCTGTCAATATCAATTAGCTCTACCTCGAAATTTAGCCAAGCCTCGACATCTTATGAACGTGTTTTTGTTGCTTTTTCTTATGCTCTCTTTTTCTGTTCAGGCCACGGATGCTGAACGGGAACAACGCTGGATAGATCAGACGGTAGATTCGATTTTTGAGGGAGATCCTGTGTACCTTGATGCGAACGGACATCGTTTTCTGGGGATTTACACTGAGGCTGCAAACCCTTCAAGTAAGGCTATGATTGTGCTGCACGGCACTGGATTTCATCCTAATTGGGAACAAGTGGTGCAGCCCGTCAGGATAGAGATGACCAACGAAGGTTGGAATACGCTTTCAATCCAATTGCCCATTTTGGAAAAAAGCGCTGCGTACGAGGATTACGTGCCACTGTATTCCGAAGTGCCCGCACGCATGGTCGCTGCTGCTGAATTTTTACGCTCTCAAAACAGTGACCAGATTGTCGTAGTTGCTCATAGCCAGGGTGCGACAATGGCTGGCTATTATCTGGCTCGCTATGAACACGAGCTGGCAGCGTTTGTTGCGATCGGTATGAGTGCGCAGCATGTAGAGCCTGAAATAAACAGCGCCGAATCGCTAAAGCTGATCAACATTCCCGTGCTGGACATCTATGGTAGCCGAGATTTTCCCACCGTCTTGAGAACGTCAGAAAAACGCCGCCAGGGTGCTGTCAACAATCCTGAATATTCTCAAGAAGTTATTCAGGATGCTTATCATTTTTTTGAAAACACAGATCACGAAAGACAGCTCTTAAATACAATCTCAACATGGTTGGAAGGACAGCTCTAGTGTTGTTAACTTGCATTGCGCAAGTTATCCTCTTATCATCAGAAGCCTTCACACCACACGTCGATCCAGTCCGAGTGTCTATTGCTGTGTACACCTTGTGATTGCACAGTAAACGCATCATGGTATCCATGAGCACTATCCATGAGCACTATCCAGGAGAGAGTCTATGTCAATAAAGCTAAATATAAATGGAGAAACCCGCGAAGTAACGGCAGACGCTGATACTCCCTTGTTGTGGGTGATTCGCGACGAACTAAACCTTACCGGTACAAAATTTGGATGTGGTGTGGCGTCTTGCGGTGCTTGCACCGTACACATAAATGGTCAGCCGCAGCGATCATGCGTTTATCCAATCAGTGCTGTTGGTGATAGTGAAGTCACTACCATCGAGACGATAGATACACCTCAGGCGAAAGCTGTTCAGGCAGCGTGGCAAGAACTTGATGTGGTGCAGTGTGGTTATTGCCAGTCAGGGCAAATCATGTCTGCTGTGGGGCTTCTGTCGAGCAATGCAAAACCTAGCGACGACGAGATCGACACCTATATGGCTGGTAACGCTTGTCGTTGCGCTACTTATCATCGAATTCGTGCAGCCATTCATCGCGCGTCTGACATTCTGGAGGGTTAGTCATGAATGTAAAGAACACTGCAACAATGAATAGACGTGATTTCCTTAAAAGTGCCGCAGTGCTGGGCGGCTCAATGGTGGTTGGCTTCAACGCTGGTGGCGCATTGGCAGCTGCGTCCACCGGTTCTGCATCAGTAGACTCCGTCGGCTTTAATCCGTTTGTAAAAATTAGTCCTGATGGCATTGTCACGGTCGTGATCAAGCATTTTGAAATGGGTCAGGGCACCACTACGGGTTTAACTACTTTGGTGGCTGAAGAACTTGATGTGGCCTGGGATCAGGTACAGGTGGAATTTGCCCCGTCACATGACAACTACAAAAATCTTGCATTCGGTGGGCAAGGTACAGGTGGGTCAACCGCCATGGCAAACTCCTTCATGCAGTATCGACAGGCCGGTGCAGCTGCTAGAGATATGCTGGTCAGGGCCGCGGCAACTGAATGGAAGGTAAGCCCATCAGATGTCATGCTAAAAGAGGGTGAACTAAGCAGTGGTGGTAACAAAAAAGGCTCGATCAGTGATTTTGTTCAAGCTGCCGCAAAGCTGGAACCGCTTGTAGAGCCAGCACTTAAGGATTCCAAGAATTTCACACTGATTGGCAAAAACAAACTACCTCGTAAAGACAGTGTGGGAAAAACCACGGGTACAGCCATGTTCGCTATGGATGTAAAAGTCCCGAACATGGTTTACGTTACCATTTTGCGATCGCCGTTATTCGGTGGCACACTCAAGAGTTTTGATCTTGGCGAGGCCGCTGCAGTTAATGGTTTTGTCGATGCTAAGGCATTGCCAGATAACTCAGGTGTGGCCATTTACGCTGAGTCAACCTGGGCCTCAATCAAAGCAAGGCGTGCAGTGACTGCCGAGTGGGACAACTCAGTTGCTGATACCCGGGGTTCTGCTGAAATGCTGACTGATTACACAGATAAGTTGAATGCAGAACCCACCTATGATGCTACCGGCAATGCTGATCTAGCCAAAACAGAAGAATCAGCAAAGGCTGCGCAAGCTTCCGTTTCGGCCGACTTTCATTTTCCACTGCTCGCTCACGCGCCTATGGAACCGCTTAACTGTGTCATCGAACCAACAGAGCAAGGAGGTGTGCGTCTGCACGATGGTTGTCAGTTTCCAATGATCACCCATCCGACGCTAGCTGCAATCACTCAAATACCCCCTGAAAAGGTGGAGATAGTCACCTACTACGCGGGAGGGTCATTTGGTAGAAGAGCCAATGGAAATTCTGATTACCATGTGCAGGCAGTGCTGGCTTTCGTGGCACTGGGTGGTACAAAAGCCGTTAAACTGGTTTGGACTCGTGAAGATGATTTAGCCGGTGGATACTATCGTCCCATGTTCGCCCAGCGGGCACATATCGGTATCGGCGAAGATGGAAAAATCGCCGCCTGGGCTCATCGTTCAGTGGCGCAGTCAATTTTTAAAGGGGGGCCTATGGAGAGTATCGCGGTGCACAACGGCGTTGATCACTTCTCCGTCGAAGGCATTGTAGATACGCCTTATCAAATCCCGATGTCTCTTGGTCTAACCGACTATGAATCTCCAATGCCTGTGTTGTGGTGGCGTTCTGTGGGTCATAGTCAATCGGGCTATACCATGGAGGTTCTTATGGACATGGCAGCAGAGGCCGCAGGAAAGGATCCTGTTGAGTTTCGCTTATCACATCTGGATGAATCAGATCCTAACCAGGCGCGTTTTGCAGGTGTATTGAAGCTGGCAGCAGAGAAAGCGGGTTGGGACGGTAAAAACGTCGAAGGTAAAGGACGAGGTATCGCCGTGCATAAGTCGTTTGATACCTATGTAGCGCAGGTGATGGATGTGTCGACAACCGAAGACGGTAAGATTTCGATAGACAAAGTTGTTTGTGCAGTGGACTGTGGCATAGCCGTCAACCCTGATGTGATCAGAGCGCAAATGGAAGGTGCAATCGGTTATGGCCTGGGTGCCGTTATGCGTAATGAAATCACGCTAAAAGAAGGCGTGGTGGAGCAGGGTAACTTCCCTCAATATGAACCATTGCGCATTACTGATATGCCTGAAGTAGAGGTACATATCATGCCATCGGACAATGCACCCACTGGCGTGGGTGAACCGGGCCTTCCACCTGCGGGGCCAGCCTTGGCAAATGCAATATACGCAGCTACCGGTAAACGAGTGACCAAACTACCGATGGTTAACAATGGTATAAGCTTTGCCTGAGTCTGGCGTTAACGTCTGTATATACTGATAATGGTTTGTCATGCCCGAACTAATCGGGCATGACTGTCATTTTAAAGTTAGCCACGGATGCCAAGACAATATGTGTTCGAAGCCATCAGGTAGTACCAAGCATTCATTTGATTGGCGTTCCAACTGTCCATTGAGCTGCGCTCTTGACGTTCTGGGTGATAAGTGGTCCTTGCTCATTATAAGAGACCTCTTGATGCACGGTACTCGCACTTATTCCGAGTTCAGCGAATCCCCTGAAAACATTTCAACCAACATTCTGGCAGTCCGGTTGAAATACCTGACGCAGTTGCAGCTTATACGGCGGGTTAATCCTGATGGCTCCAGCCGTGGCAACGCATACGAACTCACAAGCAGTGGGCATAGCCTGGAGCCGGTGCTCAGAGCGTATGCCGACTGGGCACATGAAAATCTCAAAAACCATAACCCGCACATGGTAGATGTCTAGCTTTGTACTGCTGGTGGCTTGTGGCTTGTGGCTGGAGGCTTGTGGCTTGTGGCTGGAGGTTGGAGGTTGGAGATTGGAGATTGTCGTCAGGATCAGTGGAGTCCCGTGGCTCAGCACGAAGATATGTTGGAGCTACTGCATAATGCCAGGCTTGAGGTTATCGAAAACGCAGGGCACTTTGACCCACTGGAACAAGCTGAAACAGTGACACATATAGTTGCAGACTTCCTAACAGGATCACAAACATGATAGTCCCAACCGACAACGCAATCACCATCAAGCAGTTAACGGCAGATCCTTATCCGATTTACAAAAAACTAAGAGCACAAACGCCAGTGCTTAAGGTAAGTGCTGTACGCCGAATCCTTATTACGAAGTCTGAAGACACCCAGTTTATCAAGTTAAATCCAGAGTTATTCAGTTCAGACGATCCTAATACCCCGATGGAAAGAGCCTTTTCTGCCAAAACCTTAATGCGTAGAGATGGGGACGACCATATGCGACTACGTACAGCCATGATGCCCGCGTTGACGCCAGGGATGGTTAAAAAGGTATGGAACGCGCAGGTGGAGAAAATAGCGGACGAGTATATTGCCCGATTACCCAGAGGTGAGACGGTTGACTTCTTCAAGGATTTTGCAGGGCCTTTCTCCGCGCGATGTTTGGCAGTGGTGCTGGGTATACCGAAGGCGAGTGATGATGATATTCAACGTTGGTCACAAACGCTGATTGATGGCGCTGGTAATTTTGGTGGTGATCCTGAACTGTTCAGGCTCACTGATGGTGCCAATCAAGAGATAAATGCCTGCATTGCAGATGCTGTAAAGACAGGCAAGGGCCGTGATGAAAGCAGTGCCCTGGCTGTTCAAGCTTATTCGGATGATCCGATCGAAATGGAACATATCTTATCCAATATAAAGATAGCTATTGGCGGGGGAATCAACGAACCCAGAGATTCTATCCTGACGGCCTTGTATGGCTTACTCACCAATCCCGATCAATTCAAAGCTGTTATTGAAGAGCCTGGTTTATGCGGTAAAGCGTTCGAAGAAGCGGTGCGTTGGGTAGCTCCTATTCAGGTGAGCTCTAGGCTTGTGAAAGAAGACACAGAGATTCGAGGTTATGATATTGCCAAAGGAGACACTGTTATGACTATACAGGCGTCCGCTAATCATGATGAGGACGTCTATGAAAACGGTCATCTATTCAATTTATTCCGAAAAGAAAAACGACATCAGGCCTTTGGAAATGGTCCTCACTTTTGTATGGGTACTCATCTGTCTCGAAGAATGATTGGGGAAATAGCGCTGCCAAGGCTCTTAGATCGATTTCCGAACATGAAATTGTCAGACTCGGTCGATGTTGTCTGGAGCGGCTTCGGTTTTCGTGGGCCTCTCAATCTCCCGATTACACTTAACTGATACTGAGTCGTACAACCGAATAGGGTCCAAGCTTGATGGGTTCGAAACTGACTTTTTTGCCGGTTTGATCAAAGCCCAACGGATCGTTAGTACACGCATCAAATGTATCAAGCGTAAGACTGGCGATTTCCATCTGGTCGGCTTCTATACCTTGAAGTGCCACACTATGTGTGTCGCTGCTAAGGTTTGCAATCCATATGATATGAATGCCTTCGCATAGATAGGTCACGGCCTCTATTTCACGGCTCATGGACGATGTTGTGGGTAGCAGTGGTAGTCCTGTTGCCCGCGCAAATTCTGATACGGGATGAAATGCCGGGAAAATTTGTTTGTCTGTGTTGTCAAACCCGGGTTGCTGCCATGCTTGCGGATGATAGATAAGTCCAAATTCCCCGGTAGGCGCATGTAGATTAATGCAATCTACGCCAGCTCTGGCTAGATGCGCCACATAAGCTACCGTCCAAGCCGCATTGAGGAGGCCGCGTTGGCGAGGATCGATACGCGCCATTGCGATCCTTGCGTTGTTTGGGTTGTCCATGGTTTTGGAGCCATAGGGGTTGAAACGCATACCGATTGAGCTGGGGCCGACATGATAGGGCTTGCCGTTGGCGAACGAACGACAGGTTTGTACAATATGGGGTAATGATTCCAGATTTTCGGTCACGGTTATGTCATCACAGGCATGTGTGATGGTATTGCTGGCATGAGTGACATAGTCCAGATGATCCGTGGGAGGGCGATGGCGATTCAATTCAGGAAAGAATGACAACATGCCTCCACCTATCACGACGCCGGGGAAATGGTGTCTGGCTTCATCATAGAGTGTTGATAATGGCGTTACATCTGGCCATGCCGCACCTGGTGTTATGGAATTCAGGTACATCGCAGGCGTGACGCTGATAGCTGCAAGGGCTACCTCTGAGGCGCGACAGAGTTCTGCTAAAGCTGCTATCTCAAGCTTATGGTCCTCGTCTGGGATAACCGCGTGCAGAACCAGTTTGGTATCCGCCACGTCAGCTAATTTGCAGGCTTCTGATAGCTCATTCTTTCCATGTTTGTTCAGTTCAAACCACAAGACTAACTGTTGAGTGGAAAGCCGCTTTAGTAGGGGTATACAAGTGTTTGTGTCAGATAAATGCTGAGGTTCAAGGCCAAGCCCAATGATGGGCATCTGTAATGAATTGTTCTTAGTATCAACGGTGATCAGACAGTGGTCACTATCTTGTTTGTGATCTGACATTAACTGAACGGCACTGTCTCTACTTATGTCTAGCTCAACTGACTGCTGATGTGCGTATCCAACAGGCAGTGTATAAGGCCAGGGCAGGGAAATAGGTCTTACATAGGTTTTGAAAGAGGCATCATTCCATTGACGATGATCTTCCATTTCAAAGGTATCGCCCGTCATATGGCAGTGAAGCTTGGTACCGGGTAGTACCTCGTGAGTTAGTGCCCGTATGTTTTTGAATGGTTGCAGTGGATCAATCAGTGGCGGGAAGCATGATGTGTCAATCGTGCCATCTGTGTGTTCTACGGTGACTGATTGTCCCGATACACCGACAGGATGCAGCACAACAAAGCCGGTGCGATTGGTCACAAAACCGGTCGGGGTGTTGAATTTAGCCTCGAACGACAAACCGCCATCTTTGTTTCCGGCGATGGTCGCTGAATAGTGAAGTTCCTGTTGAGCATCCTTGCAGCAGGCATCAAAACGTAACACAAATGAATCACTCAGCTGATTGATGTCCAGGTTCGATAATTCAGGCTGACAGGTACCCCAGTCTTTATCCCGAACCACAAAAGCTATATTTCTGATTGCCTCTGTGCCATCAATGCTAATAAATCTAAGTGCCCCCATATCGAATTGGCAACTCAATGGACCCGCCTGTAAAGTGTGCATTGGCTCCACAGGCTCTTCGGTACCGTAGAGCTTTATTGCATCCGATGTGTTGTGCTCCATGGGCGCTAAATCTCGTATCAGAACGTAGTTACAATACTTTATCAGTCATTGGATCGATTAGTAACAGTCGGTTTGCATCGATAGCGATTGAAATTGATTCACCCGCACGACTCACATCATGTGCATCAAGTTCAGCTGTTGCCGGTACGCCGGAAAGCTGGAACGTACCATAGCTGCGTGAGCCTGTAGGCTGCAGTAAATCGATGGTGACGTTTATATCACCGACTTCGCTTCGTCGAATATGTTCGGGTCTTATCCCGCAGACGATAGGCTTGTCTTTGAAGGCAGCAATATCATCTAGTCGTGATGAGGCTAATGGAAGCTTTTGACCATCAGAAAAATAAACGTAAGGAAGATCATTTTCAATAGTCAGTGTAGAGGGTACAAAATTTATAGTAGGTGAACCCAGAAAACCGGCTACAAATTTGTTCGCTGGTTTTTCAAATAGTTCTAATGGTGAGCCTGTCTGTTCAATAACGCCATCACGTAGCAGCACTATTTTGTCGGCCAGGGTCATGGCCTCGACCTGATCATGCGTGACGTAAATCATCGTCTTGGCTATTTCTTGATGTAGTCTCTTGATCTCCCCGCGCATACCTTCTCGCAGCTGCGCATCGAGATTGGATAGGGGTTCATCAAACAAATAAAGCCTGGCGTCACGCACAACCGCGCGACCAATAGCAACGCGTTGCCGTTGTCCGCCAGAGAGCTCGCGAGGGAGTCGCTCCAGCAGGGGTTCAATATCCAGCATGCTGGCTGCATCTCTTACCTTCGCTGTAATCTGGTCTTTCGGGAATTTTCGAGCTCTCAGACCAAATGCAATATTCTCGAACACATTCATGTACGGGTATAAGGCATAGTTTTGAAAAACCATTGCTATATCGCGATCTCTAGGGCGCATCGTATTAATGATTTTCCCATTGATCGAGATGGTACCTTTGTCCGCTTGTTCGAGCCCAGCGATGGTGCGCAACAGCGTACTTTTACCACAGCCTGATGGCCCCACGAAAACGGTAAATTCTCCTTCGGGTATATCCAGATCAATACCGCGCAGGGCGTGCGAATTACCATAAAACTTGTGTAGTCCTGAAATATTCAGCTTTGCCATGATTATCCCTTGACGGCCCCCATTGATATGCCACGTACCAGGAAGCGCTGAAGCGTAGCAACAGCAATAAAGATGGGTATGGTTCCTAACATACTCATTGCAGCTATTTTTGCCCAGAAATTTGATTGGCTTCCGAAGTAATGAGACACCTGAACAGGAAAAGTCGTGACCTCATTGCGGCTAAGTACCAACGCGAATATAAAATCGTTCCAGGCAAATACAAAGGTAAATACCGCTGTGGCAAAAAGACCTGATCTAACCATCGGGAAAACTACTTTTCGCAGCACCTCCCATCGTGTACATCCATCCACCAGCGCACTCTCTTCAAGTTCAAGGGGTATATCCTCGATGTATCCACGCATCATCCAGATTACATACGGGAGGTTGAACGCGGTGTATAGCAGTATGAGCCCGATATACGTATCAACCCAACCTAACCAGACATAGAGCAGAAATATGGGAAATATAATGGCAATGGGTGGGATCATTCGTTGCGAAATAATCCAGATGGCAAGGTTGTTACCGCCGGTACGAAAACGGGCAAGACTATAGGCGCAGATAGTGCCTATAAACATCGCTAACACCGTACTGATAGTCGCGATAAACAAGCTATTCCAGATGGTTACAGCATCTCCGTCTTTAAACAACACTGCGTAGTTTGCAAACTGAAAGCTCTCAGGTATCCAGGCAGGTGGCGAGGCAAATATTTCTTCTGGTGTCTTTAACGAAATGGAAAAAAGCCAATAGATAGGGAATAAAAAAATAATGGTTACTAATACAAGTACTGCATAACGCAAGAGAAGTATCACAAATGAACGATTCATGATGACACTTCCATTTTCTTTAAAGCGTAAATCACCACGACGGACAACATGAAAATAACCAGGAAGGCTATTGCGGCTGTATAGCTGGTTTCAAACTGCTTAAATCCTTGTACATAAGCGTAGATCGAAACGGTTTCGGTTGATGTTCCCGGGCCGCCTTGTGTCAATGCCCATACCATATCAAAGAGGCGGAATAGATCTAGCGCTCTAATTAAGATTGCAATCAGCAGAACAGGGCGGATCGCAGGTAACATGATTTTAAAAAATATTCGCCAATAGGATGCACCATCAATCTCGGCTGCTTCCATCTGAGACTTGTCTACATTGCCTAAGGCTGCAAGCAATAGTAAAAACATGAAGGGCGTCCATTGCCACACCTCGGTTATCAAAATGGCTGAGTAGACGAATGAGGGGTTTATGGTCCACAAAATGTTTACAGGTTCTCCTGCAATCCAACCGAGCACCTGATTGATTGGCCCAAATCGATTATCAAAAAGCAAACGCCAGGCAGCACCTGCAACGATGGGCGAGATCACAGTCGGTAGTATGAGTAGCGCTATAAATATCTGCTTGCCAGGTAGTTTTTCCAAGCAGAGCAATGCCAGCAGCATGCCAAGCACAAGCTCGATTGGCAACGCAACAATCATGAAGAAAAAAGTGTGTTGAAAAGACTCCCACAGACGTGAGTCTTCAAACAAGAGTCGATAGTTGAGAAGCCCCTGAAAAGAGGTGTCAATATCGATCAGATTAATATTCTGGAAACTGACAACCAGGGAATAGATAAGAGGGAAGAGGCCAATCAATAACAGTAGGAAGATAGCTGGCGCTATCAGCCAGTATTTAAGCCAGCGTTCCGGATCGCTGGGGTTAGTGGTGGCATTCATGTGATGAGCTACGGCTGCAATCGGGTACTCTGGCGAGATGGGTTGTAAAAACAACCCATCTCTATACTTGGTTTATGCAAATTGGCTATTGAGGGTAAGAATTAGGTTTAGCGGCCCAACTCTCGTAAACAGCCTTCTGCTTCTCAAGCCCGATTCTGTTGGTGGTCTTGTCCCAGGTTGCAGCAACATCATCGAGTATGGTTTTGGGGTCTTCTCCCGCCCACAAGCGGCTTACAGCTTGTCGCATAGCTTCTTCATACCGATCGGTTTGCAGTAGTGACAGATCGCTTAAGCCTGCTACAGCAGCTTTTTGAAGTGTTGCCAGATACTCCGGTGCTTCTGGCCAGCGAGATTTATACTCTTCACTTGCGAAGTGAGATTCACGAAATGGATCTCGCAAGGCAAATGGCAATTGCACTCGCTCTAGACTTATTTCTGCGCTATTGAGCCATTGTATGAATAAATAGGCCGCCTCTTTGTTTTTACTATTGGACGAGACCGAAAGCGAAAACCCGGCAGCAAGTTCTGGATGGCCACCCGGTGGCAATGCATACCCGACTTTGCCTGCAATGGTGGATTTAGGCACCCAGGACAGGGCCTCTTCATCAGTACCGTAACCTGCAGCCCAACGACCATAGGGAGGCCAGGATATAACCATGGCTGCATCACCGGATAAAAACGTAGCCAGATTTTCTCCAAAGCCGGTTGTTTCGATGCCAGGTGGCATGAATTTGTTTTCTTCCCGCATCTCAGTGAACACACGAACCCCGATATCACTGTTTATAGTTGCGTTCATGTCGTCATCAAAAAATCTGCCGCCTTCCACACGGAACCGCTCCTGAAACATCCACCATGCAAAAGGCGGTTGGCGAAACAATGCTGCACCATACATATCGGGTGCATATTTGTCCGTTAGCATCTGACCAATTTCCGCAAACTCTGCCCAGGTGGTGGGTGGCTGCAGATTGTTCTCTTCGAAAATATCTTTGCGGTAGTACATCAAGAAGACATCACCGTCATCAGGCAACCCATATATCGTGCCGTCATAGGTCATTTGGTTATCGCGGTATACCGCACCAATTTCCTTGAGCTCATCACGATACTCAAATTTATCGACAAAAGGATCCAGCGGTTCGAGCGCACCTGCGATAGCAAGATCGGGTAACCAGGACGGAATTACGTTAAGTGCATCATAGGCACCTGTTCCAGCTCGATGTTCCTGCAGGATTTTTGTAAACATATCTGCCGTTGAAACTTCGATGACTTTCACATCGATCCCGGTGAGCTCTTTCCATTTGGGGCCTGAAAAATTCAGGGGATCCAGTGATTGCAATCCGGCTTCCCAGACTATGGTGATCTCGGTGCCTGAATATTGCTGTGCGGCTTCTACTGCCCGTTCAGCTGCTGTTTGTGAATAAGTCGCTGAACTAAGTAAGGCTGACACAATGGCTAAACCTGCTGCCAATCGTGTTTTGGTTTGTTGCTTTTGCTTCATCGAACTTCTCCAAGTGTTTAGTAGCTTGCTCTGAGTTGAGCTGATAGTTATTGCTTTCTTTACCTAGTTGATGACTGCGAATTGAGATGACTGTGAACTGCAAAGGATTCCATGGTTGAGTTGACGATTGCTGTGCAAACTCTGTCTCTGCTTTGTAAATGGATGGGCTTGCGCTGGTTGCCTGGTGCTAGCAATGTTCACGTACACCTTGTTAATGCATACAAGATTCTCATGATTGAGTAGTGATAATCATCAACATATCATACCAGTATGTCAAGAGCCAATAATTCATACGTGCATTAAATTACTCGTGCAGGTAGATCAGGCAGGGTTACGAATCATTGAAAAGTAGTCATCGCCACCCACTTGCCCGCCTTTTAAGGCTATCTCCAGCCCATCGCTTGCCTGGTTGGATCCATGGCATATGCACAATGGCGAACCGGGTGTGGTCGGAATTGGCATCAACAGAGTCAAAGCCTCGATACTAAGTTCTGGTAGTGCGTGACTGGAGGTGTCTCCGCCGGCGATGACGACTCGCTGCAAGTCATGATTCTCTATCAGGTTTCGCAAGATGATGCCAAGCGCTTGGCCGATTTGGTGTCGCGCCCCTGGATGGGGATCTAGTTCCTGACCTTTGTCCTGCGCTGGACCCAGTGCTGTATGTATTAGCGGACTCAAGCCCTTTCTAAGCGCAGCGATTGCTGTATGAACGATACTGTCAATGGTCGAGCTTGCTGACGCACCGACAAGGCTCATTGGATCAACAGGTATTGATTCAAATCCGTGCTCGATAGCATGCTTGATCTGTCGTTCTGTGGTTGGCGATACGCTACCTGAGACCACTGCTATTTGTTTGACTCCGCTCACCGTTGGAATAGCGCTGGCCTGTTTGATTTGCCCTGTATTCTTCCAGTGGGCCAGCAGTGCATATTCAACGCCGGAAGAACCCACAACAAACGAGAGCTGGTCGCGCAAATAATCTATCTGCTGACCTGCCTTTGACTGAGTAGCTTCGTTGTCAACATCAAACAGCACGATACCTTTGGCTTGAGCTGTGATTGAGTCAATTGCTTGTTGATTTGAAGTGTTGAGGTGAACCAGGTCAACCAAGTCGCTTTCAAGCTTGCTTTGTTCTGATAAGTGAACGAGAAGATCGGATTCGTGCATAGGCGTGACCGGATGACGACTCATCACTGGATGCCTGTCTATACGATAGTGTTGACCTTGATAGGCTGCAAACAGATGCCCAAAGGCCGTGTAGCGTTTCAATTGTGGTGCGCCCACAAGCAGAGGGACAAATGCTTGTTCGAAAACGTCCTTACCGATCTCGGTGGCTCTACCTATATTGCCAATGGTCGGACAAGAGTCAAATGTCGAGCAGACTTTGTAATGGCAAAAATCAGCGTTCAGTTTTTTTAACCATTTAAAGACATCTGTTAGATGGGTATTCATCCATTCTGGTGTTTCACTGCGGCTGGTTCCGGCAATGCCAATTACCTGGCTATCGGCAAAGCGCTCCAACAATTGCTCATCTGGAACCTCCAGAAACAGAACGCAGTTAAATCCATTGGAAGCCATAGCTTCCATCACATCAGTTGAACCCGTAAAGTCGTCACCGTAGTAAGACAGCACTGGTTTTGTTGACTCATTCATACCTCAGGATGCCTTTGCAGGTGAGCCAAAAAAATCTATCGATGCTTTTAACTCGGGGTGGTGCCTGGCATAGTCGTCCAGGGGTACTTGTTCAACGGCTGCTTGCCAGGCTTGCTTGACAGCACGTACACCGGCAGCTTCCCCCATAGGGTGGCTGACAATTCCACCTCCACAAAGGTAAAGAAGATCGGTTGATCGGCCGGTTCTTTGAAAGGTCTCAGGTGCTTGACCACCCCACTGGCCGGAACCTATTACAGGCATTGCGCAATCCGATTTGTCGAATAGTGGCGTTGTGACAGCCTTGAATGAGTTTACAAAGGACTCGTCTGGTTCCCAGTACTTAACCTTGATGCCATTGATCTGAAATTGATCGACCCCTAGTAATCGCCAGAACTGTTGCCACACTTTGAATTCCATACCTAGGCCCGGATGCCGGGTAAGCACATCCCAGCCGTTTCTGTGAGCATGGATAACAAGCTTACTGCGCTTGCGTAAAAATGCCATAGCACCAAATCCTATGGAATTTATATTAACGACAGCGCAGTTACCACCGGCGTTAACAACCAGATCATGATTGCGCATCATCTGGTCAGGGTCGGTGTGGGATATACCAAAAGCATACATTACTTTTTTCCCTGTTCGTTGCTCGTGGTCTCGGATGAGTGGCATTATTAACGCAACGCGTTCGCTAAGAGGAGAGTAGGCGGGACTCATCAGCTTTTCGTCATCCTTGATAAAATCGACACCTGATTCAATAAGCTCGGCTACCAACGCAGCCGTTTCGGGTGGGCGCAAACCGAGAGCTGGTTTTACAATGGTGCCGATAAGGGGGCGCTCGTATACCTTGCAAAGCTCTCTTGAGCCTGGCAGGCCAAATTGTGGTCCCAGGTAACTATTCTTGAAATCATCGGGTAGCTTCATATCTACAATACGAATACCACTCATTCCTTTTATTGAGAAAACGCCCCCAATAGCAATCGTCATTAACGCCGACAAATCAGTTCCAATTGCATCCAGAGGAAACTCAATATCAACATCAGCTCTTGAAAAGCTCCCTTTGTGATCTGACTCATCCGGCCAGGATCCTTTGTCTGTTTCTGGAAGCATGCGAATATCCCTAACACGAGCAGCTACACGGGCTTTCAATGCTTCGGTTTCACCTGGTGTAGGAACGAATGTTCCAGTAGATTGGTCACTGGCTATTTTGCTTGCCATTGCGGCAATGTTATCGCCTGGAGTTTCAATCCTGTAGGTTAAGATAATCATCAAAGGGGAATTCCGATTAGAGCTGTTTGGTGACGATGGTTATTGCCCGGAGTATGCGCCACTGTTCAGTTAACATGCTTGCAGCTGACTCGATGCTATGGCAATCTGGTATGATATGTCAATAAGTATGGGCGTCATCCTTTTTGGATATGTTGGCCCAAACCACCGATATTATGCAGCAGCCGTGTATACATCAGGCTCTTTCAACCCGATGCTTTGAGTCTGATTTGGCTAACTCTGCTGCCAATTCGGTGAGATCGATTGGCTTGAGATCGCGCTAACCCATACTTCCCATAGAAGTTGACAGGTTGCTATGCCAGCGGCGGGACACGGCTCAGAGTGTCGATTGCTGGTGCGTTTGACGCCAATGTTGGTATTGCTGCTATGGAGAATGCAGGTTTAGATAAGGTGACGTGAAGCTATTGCTCAGCGTCTGGATCATGTGTTACTCACTGCCACTATACGGCGTGAAATTGGACATCGACGATGTTGATATTGAATTCGGAGAACACTCAGCCAAACTTTACCAGTGCGATATGCGATATGCGGTAGCGTTTCTACTGGATGACTTAAGACCAGAGCTAAGTGTGCTTGTAGGGTAAAGTGTGCTTGCAGAGTTAAGTGTACTTGTAGGGTTAAGCGTACTTGTAGGGTTAGTGTATTTGTAGGGTTAGTGTATTTTTAGAGCTAAGTGTACTTGTAGGGCTAAGTGTGCTTGGGTAGTGGTCTCATCAAGATTTCCTTTCCGGTACGAACTAAGCTGTACCGGAAAGGAAATTGTCAAATTGTGCTCTGTCGATTTACTCAAACAATAGAATTACGGCTGTGGCGTTATTGTCACTCGTAAAACGCTACCGTTTAAACTAACTGACTGACCACGACCGGTTAAGCTGCTTACTCTAGTGTCTGGATCAGCATCACCTGTGTTAGGTGCTGACTGACGTTGCACTTGATTCGCACCAGTACCAGGCTCTTCATCAATCTCTGTGCCGGCATCCCAAATAGCAATGTCGCCTGATGCAACTTCACCTGAAACAGGTTGACCACCAACGAATAAATCGAGACTGTTGTCGGTATCAGTAGCCGTGTAAAACCAGTCATTAGACGGTATAAACATTGTGACGAAATCCAGCTTGTCACCGTCTACCGCTTTGATCGTAAATTCATACGCACCGCCTGGTCCGATTGGGCCGGGCGCAGATGCCCCAACGGGTGTGTTGAAGGTTGCAGAGCCAGCTACTGCATCGGCATAAGGTGCAACATTGCCATCTTCAGCGACCGCTTCCAAGCCCGCATTGGCTGCGTTACGTGGTAGCAAAAGGGGACTATCCGCAACTTCACGATGTACTATAAAAGCACCAGGAGACAAAGGAACTGCCTGAGTGGAGTTATCAGAGGCTACGTTCAACGTGTTGGCCGTGGAGACATTCTCAAGGCGAACTGTAAACGTCGTTGCATTGCCTGCGTCAATTTGGCCACGAATTTCACCTGGCATATTTGCAGCGGTATGTACGTTGAAATACAATTCGCCTCTATTGAATGCGCCGATTTCGTCAGTAGTTAGTGCTCGTGCATCGGCTGGTACGGTCCATGTAGAGCCACCGTCTTCGGATACTAAACCAATCAACACAGGTCCTGTTGCTCCATCAAACCCTCGATGAATATGTGCCATAGTCGCCGGGCCTGTAAGGTTGCTAACGCCTAACGTTGCTGTGACTGCACCATTGTCAGCGACTGACACATCTGCGCTGCCAGATGCACCAGCCGGAACACCGACAGGTGCAGGAATTTCCTGTGCTGCATTTAGACTCACGGATACGACTTGTGGATCGCCTCCTTCAATAGGGTCATTGTTGTCACTACTGCTGCAGGCACCGAGTGCCACTAAAAACGATAGTGCCATTGCGTTCTTGGCAACACTATTCGTAAAGGGTCTGTATTTCATAGGTATTTATCCGAATTTATGTATTTGTATGATCTTTATTTAGTAAACAAAAAAAAGATGATCATTGGTCATTCTCGATAACTAATTAAGCTTGCTTGAGTAACGTGCTGATTTCGTAACCTCGCCAATGAGTAGTAAATAGAACGATCACTCTATTTAACGAGATGATGTTTTGAGTATACAAACCGAAGAAGTTCAGTTATTTCAAAAATAATTTGAAAGTTTTCCAAGTAGCTAGACAAAACGACATTAAGACGTAGCTTCTCGGATTTACCGCTTAGGTTGAGATCCATAATGGCCTGCCCAGTTTCCTTCTGGCACTCGGATAATTAGGAGGGAATTTTGTAAAACAGAGTTGGCAGGATTTTAGAGTTGTTGTTGAGCTGTTCTTGTCGTATGCATTAAATGACAGCGTGATTCGTGCCCCATTACCTCATTTTTGAAGCAATTCAGCACTTGCGAAACCCAGCACATATAATTTCTCAAATTTAGAGTATTCACTCTATAATGCTAACGTTGTGCTCAAGGTTCCAATTTTGGTCGAATCAGTTTTCTCAAATCGGCAGATTTAGCCTCTAGAACGAGTGTCTTTGTGGAAATCTAACCATTTGGACGGTGTCAACTATTGCTATAATCAGATGACCAGATTTTTATTCGGGTAAATCGATGGGCAGAGCCAGCAAACGAGATCAATTACTTGACACAGCAGAAGACCTCTTCGTGCGAAATGGGTACTTCGCCACTGGTATAAACGAGATAATCGAAGAAGCCGGGGTCGCCACAATGACGCTGTACAACAATTTTGAAAATAAAGACGAATTGATCATCGCGATGATTGAACGCCGAGCGGCAAAGTTTAAACAGTTGTTTAACGAGCATGTTAACAAGGCATCAAGTGATCCCTATGAGCAGATTTTATCAATTTTTGATGTAATTGATGAACTGATAGCGTCTGAGCATAAATCAAAGAACGGATTTTCCGGCTGTGCCTTTATTAAAGCATCTTTTGAGTTCAACGACCCTTCTCACCCGGCTCGAACGGCAGCTTTGATTCAAAAGATGGATATACTCAGACTGTTTGAAAAACTTTTGAGGAAAGCAGGGTACTCAAAAGTGAAGGAAAGAGCCTTGGAGTTGCACATATTATTTGATGGTGCAGTAACACAGGCTCAAGTACTGGGCAATAGAAAAAGTGCAAGGCGCAGCAGGTCCATGGCCGAGCGTTTGCTGACTATTGAATGAATGGCAAACGTGTGAATATAATTATAGTGCTACGCATAGACAAATAGATTACAGAGTCATGGGATGAACCTCAACGCCCACAGGTTCTGAATCCAATTGCTTGTAAGGCTTCCTTTGAGATATTGGAATGATTAGCTGCACAGTATTTCTACGAATGAGCCTTAGGACTGGCTGCTTTTCATGCTTCTCGCATTTTCTGCCCTAAATGCGAATCCATTACTGAACCATAAATCTTGAAATGTAAGGCAGGCTGGCAGCGCCAATTGCTTTCGGTGCATGGTGAAGCTCACCGGGAAGTGCCTTAATACCTAATAGCTCGTTATCGAGACCTTTACAGATACTTTCGCAAACGGACACTGGACAAAAACTGGATAGCACGATGGTTTTTACATCAACAAACTGAACCAAAGACTGTACTGCTTCTTTCAATGCTTCGCGACACTCTTGTCGCCAGGAAGCAAGAATTTCCTCGTCTATCTCAGACCACTCAGTGGTGTTTTTCCAAAGGCTATCAGTATCATATTTGACTGCCAGTTCAGCTAATTTTTTCTCTAAACGCAGAATTCCAACATCGTATGCTGCAGATGAAATCGAATCGTTACCTTTGTGAATCTGATGATTCAGTATGAGTCGTCCGTGTAATTTGGCCCCTAAATAAAAGAAGAGGTAATCAGATTCCGATTTAGCTACACCAAACATACTCTCACCACTGGCAGCGGCGGTTATGTCGTTTTGAACAAAAACTGACAATTCAAGTAAATTCTCAAGCTCATTATGCAAATTGTCGATTCCCTGAGATGAGTCACCACGTGGTAATTTCCAAGTGCCGATATCTTCCGGGAGTGCAAGACCGATGCCGGCAATGCGGTTCTGCGATTTAACCGGCAGCGATGTTATGGCTGCTTTAACAGTTTCAATACACTGTGACCGAATTCCCGATTGGTCTAATTCATCATGAGGTAACGATCTTTTAAAGCGCACCGCGCCCACGAAATCGATTAATACGATGTCGGTACAACGATAGCCCACGCTTACACCCACTGAATATGCACCTTCGGCATTGAGTGATAGTGGAATGGTAGGGGGGCCAACTCTACCGCGTCGAGCCTGACCCTTGGAAACAAGTCCCTCTTGCTCCAAAGATCGCACTATAACCGAAACGGTTTGAGCGGAGAGTCCTGTCTTCTGTCCAATCTCCATTCGAGATATACCATCACTTTGCAATAGAAGTGACAATATCAATCTCTCGTTATAGCTACCAACGCTGATCTGATTCAATCCGCTGGCACGATCGGCTATACGCAGGCGCTTCGGCGGCGCAAATCTCATGTCAGGCAATGTTATTCCCTTCTTTTTTAAATGGCAGCTGGCGTATCGGCATAGTCAACTAATTGGGCTCTGACAAACTCTCGCCAACATTGCTATCGGCCCAACCAATTGATTCAACTTCCAGTGCGAGTGCTTTGCCTAGTGCTTGGTGAGCACGTGCACCCATATGAAATCCATCAACGTCGCTGCAACCGACAACCGAACCGGCATCATAAAAGTGTACTTCAAGAGAATCGGCTATTCGTTCAAATTCCAATGCCAGTTCTCGAGATTTTTTAGGAGCACCATCGAATATCGGCTGCCATTCTTTTATGTCATCAAGCATCGGGGGAGGGGAGACAATCATGATCTCCGGTGTTCGCTCTCCACCTCCGCTGGTGAAAAAGTCCCTTATATCATGTACCAATACACCAACACCCATTGCTACTTCAGACGGCGGGTTATGAAAACGAATTTTCAAGTCATTGGTGCCTAGCATCAAAATAACAAGATCAAGTGGCGCATGGCTTTGTATGCATGGACGAAGGTAGGTTTTACCATTTTTGAATGCACCTTCAACAGGATCGTCAAAGACGGTCGTTCGACCGCTCAATCCTTCCTCCACCACTTGCCAGTGCGACCCAAGAGATTTTTTCATCACACAGGGCCATCTGGAGTTTGAGTCAAACCGATCTAGCGGCCCCTCTCCAGGTATTTGCCCATAGGTGTTTGAATCACCGAAACACAATATCGATCGCATAGTTAATTCTTCCGACACTCGTGGCCTTTGGAGAGCTTGCATCAATTTCTCCGCAAACGAAAATTTTATGCTTGAGAGTTTACAGGTACAAGGCAACGGCATCATGCATTATTCATTCACAGTGAATAATTGGAATAAATGATGGCTTACAAAGTCTATTACCGTCTAATACGTTGCTAATATACTGATAATAATCATGTTAGCACGAATAGATTAATATTCATTCATAATGAATAAATGTTGACATCGTGATTTTTGATGGTTAGATTTGCTGCATAGCTTTCGTGTTTCAGCCAGTGCTGCGAACACTCCAGCACAACTTTCGGCAGCAATTCGTACCGCAAAACGCAGAGAGTATTTGGGTTCTTTTGTGTTTTGCAGAACACCTCTATTTGGTGCTTTTGCAGAGCACCAGGCCGGTCTTCTGTTGAAAGTGTTTTTTACTTATCGGTTGCCAACGCAATCGTGCTAATCGGGCGCAAGCCTTCACTGAGGAGAATGACAGATGTTTCACAAAACGACAGCTCTTAGCCGTGGATCGCTGCTTGCCATAGGTCTAATTGCAGGCTCAGCTTTCGCGCAGGATGTGCAGATCATGGACGGGGTAACACCACATCCCACTCAGAAGGCTATGACCGAGGAAGGGGCATTCAAAAAGGATGCGCCATGGATTATCGGCATGAGTCATTTTGGTGTAAATGCCAACACTTGGACTGTGCAGGTATCCCATGAAGCAGAAGGCGCGGCAGCTGCTGACGTTCGCATTGAAAAACTAATTATGCTCGATGCAGGATTTGATCAAGCAAAACAAGTGAGCGATATCGAGGATCTAATAGCACAAAAAGTTGATGTGCTAATTGTGATGCCCGTGACCGAAACATCAGCTGATGCGGGTATCGAAAAGGCAATCAAAGCTGGTATTCCTGTTGTTCTTCATACTGGGCGCACGGGAACCGACAAATACACAACCGAGATACAAGGCGGAGCGGAGCACTTTGGCAAAGTCATGGGTGATTTTCTTGTCGATAAGTTAGATGGCAAAGGTGATATCTGGGTGTTGCGAGGGCTAGCGGGACATCCCGAAGACACCAATCGCTACGCTGGTCTAATGCAATCACTTGAAGGCACGGATATTAAAATTGTTCAAGAGGATGCAGGAAGCTGGCAGTACGACAACGGTAAAAAGATCTGTGAGACATTCTTCCTGAATAATCCTAAGGTCGATGGTGTTTGGTCATCCGGCGCTGACATGACACGAGCGTGTGTGGACGTTTTCAAACAATTTGGAGCTGAAATTCCTGTCGTAACAGGTGAAGGAAACAACGGCTATTTCGGGCGTTGGATTGAAGAAGGCTTTGACTCCATCTCCGCTGAGTACAGTCCAGCACAAGGTGCGGCTGGTATTAGAGCGGCAGTCGCGTTACTTGAAGGGAAAGTGTTGAATAAACACTATGTGTATAACCCTGCGGGCTGGGATGTCGAAAAGGCCAAGCAATACTATCGCCCAGATTTGTCTGCAAACGTATGGTGGCCTACAGAACTGCCCGAAGAGAAATTGCTCGAACTCTACGGCAGGTAAACCTGCTTGTTGGTATGACTATAGCGCTCGCCCGGGCTTCACAGAAGAGCGCCGGGCGAGTTGATCTAAAATTTCTTATGAATGTAAATAACCGGTGGTGGGCACTTGAGTAATCTGATTGAGATGACAAACATCTCCAAAGCGTATGGCAGTAACAAGGTGTTGGAAGATGTGTCAATACAGCTTGAAGCAGGTTCAGTGCATGCCCTAATGGGTGAAAACGGTGCAGGCAAATCAACGCTAATGAAAATATTGGCAGGTGTCGTTACACCAGACACCGGATCGATTCGTAAAAGCGGAAACATCATCCAATGCCGTTCACCTAAGCAAGCTCTTGATTATGGTATATCCACTGTATTTCAAGAGTTGTCTTTGCTGAGCAACCTCTCGATATCCGAAAATATGTTTCTGGGCAAAGAACCCATTTCGGCCCTTGGATTTATCCGCAAAAGTACGATGGATGTGCATACCAAAGCGGCCCTGGCAGCGCTGGATCTTGATCTGAATCCACGCACTCTAGTTTCAGAGCTATCGATAGCTGAAAGGCAGTTCGTCGAAATCGCACATGGCATCAACGCAAAGGCCGACGTCGTTATCCTTGATGAACCTACTGCGGCACTGAACGCGGCCGATGTCGAACTTTTGAATCGACACATCCGAAACTTAAGGGACCAGGGAAAAGCAATTGTCTATATCTCTCACCGCATGGAAGAGATCTTCAACATTTGTGATGTGGTAACTGTGCTCAAGGACGGGAAAATGGTCGACACTCAGGCGGTCGCTGATGTAACACCACAATCGCTAATCGCGATGATGGTAGGACGGGATATAAAGGATTTGTATCCTGCGCGCAGCAACGTCGGCACAGACCCTGCGCTCACCGTCGACAATTTTATGTTTGACGATAGTTCCAATCCATTGTCGTTTTCAATCAACAAAGGTGAAATTGTTGCTCTTGCGGGTTTGGAGGGACAAGGTCAGCGTGAAATACTCAGAGCATTAGTAGGTGATTTTCAACCACTCGGTGGTTCTCTTACTGTTAACGGTACGACTCACTCTCTGCCTATTTCTGCACCTAAAGGTATTGGGTTGATGCAAAAACAAGGTGTGGGTTTTGTTCCGGAAGACAGAAAATATGAAGGTTTGTTGTTGTCCCTACCTATCGGGCACAACATCGCTATTGGACTTTACGCTCTACAAAGCAGCCTATCGGTATCCAAAAATTATAACTCTGTTGTGTCTGAAATAATGGATGCGATGGCGATCAAAGCCTCAAGTGCAAAATCACGTGTGTCCGATCTCTCAGGAGGCAATCAACAAAAGGTGCTTTTGGGTAGAAGCCTGGCCTCGGAGCTCAATGTTCTTTTGATTGAGGAGCCAACTCGCGGGGTGGACATTGGTGCTAAAGCCGAAATTTACAGGCTACTCAGAGAATTTACAAATCAGGGTGGCGCAGTTCTGGTGCTATCTCGAGAGACCGTTGAATTGATCGGGTTGTGTGATCGTCTTTTAGTGGTTCACAACAAGAAAATAGTAGGTGAAATGCAAGCGCAGCATGCCACAGAGCATTTGATTCTCGACGCTGCCTTGAGTGCCTAAAACTAAATCACTGACCAAAGACAACACACAATGACGTTAACACTCCGCAACCTTATAACAGGGAAAAACTCGCGACAAGGCCTGTGGCTCTTACCCTTACTAATCACACTCATTGGATTTGTGTGGCTGTATCTTAGAAATGATCAATTTGGGAATAGTGAAAATCTGTCCAACATCGTAGCGAAAATGATTCCATTGCTTGCAACTAGCATTGGTCAAATGTTGGTTATTCTAACGGGTGGTATGGACTTATCTGTTGGTTCAGTTATCAGTCTAACCACCGCCATTTTGTCGTTGGATGCGCCCTCTTTTATGTTGATACCAGCTGTGTTTGCCGCTGCAGCACTCGTAGGGTTAGTAAACGGGATAGCGATAACACGTTTTAGAGTCGTTCCTATAATTGCAACGCTCTCTACAATGATGATTGTTCTGGGAGTTACACGACTGATACGCCCGGTGGCTGGAGGAGAAGTTCCACAGGTAATCGTACATTTGGTCACAGGCTCGTTTTCTGGAGTGTATATGCCGATCCTCTGGCTCATAGTACTGGTCGGTTTCTCACTAAAGCTGATTCATGGCTCACGCTTCGGACTTCACCTTTTTGCAATTGGCGGCGGTGTGATGGAAGATCGAGCCTATGCGGCACGTAATTTTGGTGTACCTGATACACGTCAAATTATTAGTGCTTACGTGGCATGTTCTCTTTTTGCCGCTCTGGCTGGCATATATTTAGCGGGTCGGATTTCATCTGGCGATCCCAATGTCGGTTTAAATTTTCATCTTGATTCGATAACTGCGGTTGCGTTGGGAGGTACTCAGCTTGCCGGAGGCGTTGGCAGTTTATGGGGAACACTCATCGGCTCGTTCTCCATGACCCTATTGGCTAACGGCATGAATATCGAAAACGTCTCCGCATTCATCCAAACTGTTGTTAAGGGTGTTCTGCTGATGCTTGTGGTAGCCCTTCAATCACGAAAGAAGATGGGGTTGTGACAATGACGTCGATAATCCGCAAAGCCACTAATTGTGTGATCAGTGTTCCACCTGCATATTTCGTTTTTTCGATACTGCTAATAGTGCTTTGGGTATCCAAACCTCATATGTTGAATATCAATATTATGGGGATTTTTATACGCCAGGTAGTGCCACTTGGTATCGTCGTTTTAGGTCAAATGATGGTCATGCGTGTACGATCAATCGATCTGTCCGCTGGTGGTGTCATACTCTTGGTAAATTACTATATCTCGTCGAATATATTTGGTGATATTTCTCCGAACCTGCACATTCTTATTGCCATCTCTACAGGCATGGCAGTTGGTTTGTTCAATGGGGTCATGGTTGGCATTCGTCGTTCATCTTCAGTTATTGTCACGCTTGCTGTCAGCATCATTCTAATCGGCATAGTTCAATATTTGGCCAGCGGGAAGCCACCTGGGGATGTACCGGAAGTTTTCAACAATGTCTACAACACGAAGTTTTTGTCAATTCCTTCACCGGTATTATTCTGGATCGCACTGACAGCTGTAATGGCTGTATTTCTCTCTAAATTTGTCTTTGGGCGATATGTCTCCGCGGTTGGGGAAAATCCCATCGCTGCTCACTTTGCTGGAGTTCCAGTAGCAAAGACCGTCGTCATATCTCACACAATCGCAGGCTTTATGGCTGCGGTTGCCGCATTGGTACAGACAGCATCATTGTCAGTGGGAAGTGTCCGAATAGGTCTTGATCTCCCAATCCTGGCCGTAGCGGCAACTATTCTGGGTGGAGTCATATTTGGCCGGGGAGAGGGTGGGGTATGGGGGCCGTTTTTCGGCGTTTTGTGCTTCGCTTTTTTATTCGTTGTGATGACTACATTCGGTATCCAGGAGCCAGGCAAATTGATATCACAGGGGGTGATTATATTGTTAGCTGCAATATTTTACGGTCTGAGAGAAGGTAGTTAGATGGGGTTTGAAGGTCGCTGCTGAATCTTTGACTCCGTCAGCTAGTAAATCTGTTGACGGTTCAATTTACGATAACCTAAATTTCGAGTAAGTATTATGAATGTAAAAAAGAGGATTATGTGTTTCGGAGATTCGTTGACGTGGGGCTGGATTCCCAACGAGGAAGGAGCACCTACAGTGCGCTACGACATCAATGAACGTTGGACTGGAGCCATGTTGGCGAATTTGGGTAATGATTTCGAGATTATTGAGGAAGGGCTCAGTGCACGTACAACGAATCTTGACGACCCTACAGACCCTCGCTTGAATGGTAGTTCATACCTACCTTCAGCACTAGCTAGTCACCTTCCGCTCGATTATGTTGTTGTTATGTTAGGGACCAACGATACCAAATCGTTTTTTCATAGAAGTGCTTATGAAATTGCCACCGGTATGTCGAAATTATTGATTCAGATAGGTACAAGTGCAGGTGGGGTTGGGACTACTTATCCCGCACCGGTCCCAATTCTGATTGCACCGCCACCATTGGAGGCAATGCCGCATCCATGGTTTCAGGGCATGTTTGAAGGCGGTCATCAAAAGACTCGGGAGATGGCAAAACACTACGCGGCATTAGCCGATTTCTTCAAGGTTGAATTCATTAGTGCCGGGGATACTATTCGTACAGATGGCGTTGATGGTATCCATTTCACTGTTGAGAACAATCTAGATCTAGGCAAGACAGTGGCTGAAAAAATCAAATCAATAGTTTAACTGACAACTATTGCATTTTTATCGGCTCGATCGGGAGAGTTAATGTCGTGGCAGCTATTTGTTCGACCAGAGACTACAACAAAACAAGAGGTATAGATGTACTCCAGCACAAGCCCGAACGGATGTGATTTCGATCTGGTGGTGATCGGCGGCGGGATTAACGGCGCCGGTATTGCTCGTGACGCCGTTGGCAGAGGGTTGCGCGTAATGATTTGCGAGAAGGACGACCTGGCCGGGCACACATCATCCGCTAGTACCAAATTGATACATGGCGGGCTACGTTATCTCGAACACTATGACTTCTCGCTAGTAAGGCACGCGCTTCAAGAGCGCGAGGTGTTGTTAAAAGCCGCGCCACATATCATCTGGCCCTTGCGTTTTATCTTGCCACACCATCAGGGGCTACGGCCACGATGGCTCATACGTCTTGGTTTGTTTTTGTATGACCACATTGGCGGCCGTAAGCAATTGCCAACATCTAATTCGGTGGATTTGAGAGCACATGTTTCAGGTAATGCGCTGCGTGACGAATTTGCCAGTGGTTTTGAATATTCAGATTGCTGGGTGCAGGATGCTCGGCTGGTTACTTTGAATGCAATGGATGCCGCTGAACGCGGATGCGATGTACGAGTTCGCACTGAATGCATTGGCATTAGCCGGGGCGACGGTCAATGGACGGTTGATCTGCACAGTAAACTTGGCGATACCCGGTCAAGTGTTACAGCCCGTGCAATTGTTAATGCATCGGGTCCCTGGGTTGAGAAAACACTCGACCTTGATAAAGAGCATGATGCCAGTCACAGCATCCGGTTGGTTAAGGGTAGCCACATTGTCGTACCAAAAATCTTTGAACACACGTACGCCTATATATTTCAGAATGGTGACAATCGAGTGCTGTTTGCGGTGCCCTATGAAAATAACTATACATTGCTTGGCACGACCGATGTTGAAGTTGATAGTGAGCCGGGGAAGGGGTTTATTGAACAAAAAGAGATCGATTATATTTGTAGAGCAGTAAGTGACTACTTCAAAATACCGGTGAGCGCGGCGGATGTTGTGTGGAGCTACAGTGGCGTTAGGCCTTTGTATGACGATGCAACAGAGAACGCATCGAAGGTAACCCGGGACTATAAGCTAGATTTAGACGTTCGAAAAAATGCGCCAGTGTTGTCTGTGTATGGAGGAAAAATTACAACCTATAGAAAGCTTGCTGAGCAGGCCGTTGATATGTTGAATGATTTACTGTCTATCCAGAAAGGTAGCTGGACAGCAGATGCCACATTACCTGGTGGCGATCTACCCGGTGGAGATTATGATGCGTTTATTCGGCAGCTATCCGCACAACTACCGTGGCTTGAGCAGTCATTACTACTTGATTACGCTCGAAACTACGGCACACGTATAGCGGCTATAGTCGGTGATGCGGAGTCGATGGATGCGCTAGGAGTGCATTTTGGTGGGCTGTTGTATCAGGCCGAGGTGGATTACTTAATCACCTGCGAATGGGCACGAAGCGCCGATGATGTTTTGTGGCGCCGCAGCAAAAAAGGATTGCATGTACCAGAGAGCGCTGTCGAAAAACTACAGAGCTATATCGACAAACACTACACGTTTACAGGTGTTGTACCTGTCGCAAGGTGTAGTAACGAGATGGCTTGAACTATATGATGTGAACAATCTGCCTATTTGGCTCGAACAGCTAGATAGCGAGGTTCCTTGCTGAACATTAGTGCAGTACAAATGCATTGCCGGCTGTAATAAACCATTGATTTGCTATAATCGGCTCATGAAATCCGTTTTGAAATCGCCCGAGGTCACCGATACCGCTCTATGGTGTGAAGTGCAGGATACCGCACGGGGCTACGCGCACCGCAGCCGCTCGCACAGTACCTGGCGCCCGTACTTGAGTGCGTGTAAGCTGTTCAAAACGTATTTCCATTCAATGGGATTACCGTCACTACCGGCGGCCGATACAGGCACTGTGGCGATGCCCGCCTCAAAAATCGATGAAAAATAGCCCCGAACCGATCGTTAGACGAAAGCTCTCCGATGAGGTTTTTGTACGTCTCAAGGAATTAATTGTCAGTGGAGAGCTTGCTGCTGGTGATGATGTGCCTTCCGAACGTGAGCTTATGGAGCGTTTTGGCGTGGGCCGACCGGCCATTCGTGAGGCCATGCAGGCACTGGCCAATACTGGCCTTGTTGTCATTTCACATGGTGAACGAACCAAGGTTCAGCGGATAACAGCCCAGTCCGTAGTGCAGCAAGTTGATACCGCTGCCAAGATTATGCTGTCCATGTCTTCAGACAGTCTCGAACACCTAAAAAGTGCAAGACTCTTTTTCGAACTAGGTATGGTTCGCGAGGCCGCTCAGAAGGCAACCGATGAGGATATCGAGAATCTAAAATCTATTCTTACTCAACAGAGAGAGGCAATCGGTGATGCTAATGCCTTTATCAACGCTGATATGCGTTTTCATACAGCAATCGCGGAGATTTCTGGAAATCCAATCTATGTGGCTGTTAGTGGGGCGATGTTAGGCTGGCTTAAGGAATACCACACAGATTTGCTCATCTGGAACGGTAAAGAAAAATATACGCTGTCAGAACATAAGAAACTAATTGCGGCCATAAGCGCCAATGATCCGGATGCTGCCGAAAAAGCGATGGCCAAGCATTTGAAAAGATCAGCATCGCTCTATGTAAACGAGGGCCTGGCTGAGCGAACAAGCAAAACAGGCAAGGAATAACACCCTGCTGAAAATCGTCAAGCAGCGTCGGGTAAACCTAGAGGCAACGCCATACGAAGTTGTTATCTATGCGAGAAGCTGTCTGATATCCACGGTCTTCACCAGCTTTGCACTTTGATAAGCGGCTTCGACGAGTGCAAACGTTTTAAGATTATCGGCACCAGAAGTAGACGTTTCTTTGCCCTGTATCAGGCTATCTGTCCAGTGCTGTTGAATGGCCAGTACGCTCTCCTGAATATTGTGCCAGGGTCGAGATGCCCAGCTCAACAGAGGGGGGGATACATCTTCAATGGAAGAGCCTGTCTGATTAACGATTTCGATTTTATAGCCCTGTTTGAGTCGAATACTACCTTCAGTACCGTCTATTTCGATCATGGTCTCTGGAAAAGGCTCGTTCGATAAACGGGTTGCGTAGGAGCAATCGACAATAGAGTGGCGACCATTTTCGTGGTCGAGCAGGATTGTCGCGACATCCTCACCTTTGATAGCTTGATTGATACGAGCAGCACGCGCCGTTAATTGTTGAACGTCACCCATTAAAAAACGAGCAATATCGAGAGTATGTATGCCGAGATCCTCGATGATGAAACGTTCACCTTCAGCTAGATAGGGTTGCCCCGAAAAAACATCGTATGCAGAGCGAAACGAAAATCTTCCCCAGAAGGGCTCGCCTATCTGCCCGCTATCGATGATTGAGCGAACTGCCTGAATAGGCGATTGCCAGCGAAAATTCTCGTGAACCATGAGTGGAACACCGGCTTTTTCGCAGATAGAAACCATGGAGCGCGCATCGGTAATATTCAACGCAAATGGTTTTTGGCAGATGATGGGGATCTTATAGTGTGCAGCCATCGTCACAAGAGGCAGATGGCTGTTCACTGTGGTAGCAATATCCACAAAATCGAAATCGCCGTCTTTGAACATCGCTTCTACATTTTCATAGCGACGTTCAATGCCGAATTGATCCCCGACTATCCCCAACCGGTCTGAATCCAAATCACATATGGCAACGATGTCGACGCTGTCTATATCCTTCCATGCATGCATATGGTTGACCGCAAAAAATCCGCAACCGATTAGCGCACCTTTTTTTGTTTCCATGATTGATCCTAGTTAGTGCTTGTTTGTTCCTAGTTAGTGCTTGCCATCTGCATGAGTGTAACCTTCTGCTGTAGCTTTCGCTGTGCCTGATCAACCACCACAGCAACAATAATAACAAGACCTTTTATAACCATCTGCCAAAATGATGAAACGCCCATCATGACTAGCCCGTCAGACAGTATTCCAATGACAAAGGCACCAACGATCGTTCCTAGTATCGTGCCTCTACCACCTGACATAGAGGTACCACCGAGTACAGCAGCAGCGATCGCATTTAATTCAAAGCTCTCACCTGTTGCCGGATGTGATGCCATGAGTTCTGAGGATATGATCAGTCCGACTATTGCGGCGCAAAAACCTGAGAACATATAAACAAACATTTTTACCATATTAACCCGCACACCTGAGATTCTTGCAGCTCGTTCGTTACCTCCTACTGCGAAAATATGTCGGCCAAGTGGCGTTGAGCGTGCGACGTAAGCGGCACATAGTGCAACAAAAATAAGTAACCAGACAGAGAAGGGGAGTCCGAACAGCCTCCCTGAGCCCAAGATGCTGAAACCCGTGGATGAGTATTCTTCACTTCCCACCAGGTTGGGAAACGTTCTGCCGTCTGATGAGAGCAGAGAAAGCCCTCGTGCCACGTAGAGCGTACCGAGCGTAGCGATAAAAGGCGCGACGTTTAGTTTGGTTATCAGTAGTCCATTTATCGCACCAAACAAAATACCTACCAGTAATGTGATCAGTACGATTTCATAGATGTTGAAGTAGACGGTATACCCTATGCCAAGGTCTACACCGTTCAGTATCAGACCTCCTGCCACCATTCCGCACAAGCCGACTATTGAGCCTACAGACAAATCGATACCGCCTGTGATAATCACAAACGTCATGCCCATCGCCAGAAAAGCGTTAAGCGCAACATGCTTGGACATCAAAATCCAGTTTGCGGCTGACAGGAAATTGGGGGCTGCAAACGAGAAGAATACGAGTACGGCAATCAGGGCGATGAACGTTCTCATCTTCATTAGCGTGAGAAGCAGGGTTCCTTTGTCCAGCTTAGATCCTGAGTTGGAGGTGTTCATGATGAGACGATCTCTCCAGAGTGCTGTTGATCACTACTTGTCGTGCTATGCCCCATGGCTGAGGCTTTTACAATGACATCATTGGTGGCGTCCTTCTGATCAAAAACGCCGGTGAGTTTTCCATTGCTCATGACGGCTATTCGATCAGATAGAGCCATTACTTCATCTAGATCCGATGTGGCAAACAGGATTGCAAGTCCTTGTGCTGAGAGTTTGCGCATGGTTCTAAAGACATCGGCCTTAGCGCCTACGTCGATACCTCTACTCGGCTCATCCATTAGCAGAATTTTCGGTTCCGTCATCAGAGCTTTACCGATGACTACTTTTTGTTGATTTCCGCCAGACAAAGATGTGACTTCAAGGCTCGGGTCAGGCGCCTTTACTGTAAAGCTCTTTATTGATTCTTTTACTGCCTCCGTCTCCAATCTGGAATCAATATGAAAGAGCTTTAAGAACTTGCCTAGACTGGACAATGACAGATTGGCTGCTATCGACAGTGCTGGTATTAAACCCTCCCGTTGTCTGTCTTCTGGGATTAGAGCAATACCATGCTTTATTCTATGATGTGCGTTTCCTCGCCCAAGCTCTTTGCCTTCAACGTATATCTGGCCACTCGAATGCGGGTAGTTGCCCATAATGCAGTCAAAGAGTTCACTTCTACCGGCTCCCATCAAGCCATATAGGCCAACAATTTCGCCGGCTCTTACATTAAGAGACACATGATTGACCTGATATCCGCCAGTGACGCCCGGCAAACAGATATCTTTCACTTCGAACACATCAGTACCAATCTTATGCGTACCAGCTTTTGAAAAATCCTTTGCATCTGAACCAATCATTTGGCGCACGATCCACTTCGTATCAATATCTTCTACGTTTGCTTTTCCGGTAACTTCGCCATCACGTAAAACTGTGATGAAATCACCTATCTGTATGAGTTCGTCGAGTCTGTGTGATACATAGATGATTGCGACACCCTGATCCTTCAGATCTTCGATAACTTTAAAAAGTACCTCTACCTCTGCTGAGCTTAAAGCTGAGGTCGGCTCATCCATGATCAGTATCCGGGCATCGAGCGAAACTGCTTTGGCGATCTCGACAAGCTGCTGTTCGCCTATGCGCAGATCATCAACCAGAACATCAGATTTAATCGACGTTTGCAGTTTGTTGAGGAAATGTGTTGCACGTCGCTGTTGTTCTTTGTGGTCGATTCCTTTGATGCCGTGTGTGATTTCGCGCGTGATAAATATATTTTCAGCAACAGTGAGGTTGCCAAACAAATTGAGCTCTTGGTACACCATCCCGATGCCATGACCAACAGCATCACTGGTCGAGTTGAAGCTGACAGACTCTCCGTTTAAAAAAATCTGACCATCAGTGGGTTTTTCGGTGCCGGCTATTAATTTCATCAATGTCGATTTACCAGCGCCGTTCTCTCCGACTAGAACATTGACTGCGCCTTTGTAAACTGAGAAGTCTGCGTGCTTGACCGCTACTATCCCAGAGTAGACTTTGGATACATCTTTTAGCTGCAGTATGCAGTCATGGCTACTATCTTCGTTCATTGCGCAGCTGATATAGATAATTCTGCTGGCGTAATTAGCGGAAGACTAGATGAATTCTTGTGCTGGTAGGAGCCTAGCAGCCTGACTGTTTGCCCCACAAGTGCATCTCTTGGAAGATCATTTAGAAACGACTTCTTCGCATAGTTGTTAAAGGCCTTGCCAAACTGAGCATACTCAATCTGGTTTGTAAAATCATTGAACGATATGAAATCCAGTGAGTCGCGAAGCGCGGTACCGCGTATTGCAGGTCCAATTTGAATAGAAGCATCAGCGACACCATCATTGTCGTTGTCAATATCGATAGTAGAGGCGCGCGATTCTGTGTTCGCCGAGATAATGATAGCTTCCATGTGGACAAGATAGGTCCAGGGGGCGTTACCTGCTTTTTGCTTGTGACCAAATTTCTCGCCCGCCAAATTCGGATCGACTATCTCTGCACTGCGAACATCACTGAATTCTCCCGCCTTATCTTTGAAGTGGGGGATGAGCTTGGTAGACCAAATATCCTCTACCATTTGTGCAGGGTTAAACTTGTTTGATGATGCTGCTAATTCTTCTTTGCTGGGAGTTTTTTTAATTTTACAACTAGACACTAACGTAACAGCTGATATCAGCGTAATCACAATAGCTAGTGTTCTACTCATTTTATTGCCTGTGAACAATGAGTGATGTGGTTTTAATAGTACGAACCGCCACAGTACTTTGCAGTTCGTACTATTACTATAAGCAGATGTTTCTATTCAACCAGTGCAAAGGTTTCTAAATTGGCTGCGTTATCTGCGTTTATCAACACGCAATCCATGAGTTGTTTTTCCTCGGCTGGTTTTTTTCCTGTTCGTATGTACTCGTCTGCCTGGATCACAGCCATCTGAGCTTGCGCATAAGCCGGTTGCATGACGGTAGCTTTAATTCCACCGGACAGGATCGAATCGCGAACGTCATTTGAGCCGTCGAAACCGACTACGATTACATCGTCACGCCCTGCAGCTTTCAATGCGGCGATGGCTCCCATGGCCATAGTGTCATTGCCTGAAATAACACCCTGAATGTCAGGATTCGCTTGAAGGATAGTTTCCATCTTGGCGAATGCCTCGGTTTGGCTCCAGTTAGCTGATTGCCTGGCAACACTCACAAGATCCGGGTACTCTGAAATGACATCGGCGTAGCCTTGAGAGCGTATGCCAGCATTGGTATCCGATTCTTTACCAACCAATTCGACATAGTTACCTTTCTCGCCCATAAGAGCTACAAACTCTTCGGCACCAAGCTGGGCACCCTGGTAGTTGTTGGAAACGATCTGAGATATGGCAACACCAGATGCATTAATTTCACGATCGATCAGGAATGAAGGAATACCGGCGTCAAGCGCTTTTTGTACAGCAGCAACAGATGCGTCTGCTCCAGCATTGTCAAGAATTATGGCTTTTGCGCCTCGACTGATTGCTGTGTCAATAAGTTCTGATTGCTTGTTTGCATCATCATCATGGACCATGACAAGAGCCTCATAACCCAGCTCATTTGCTTTGGCTTCTGCACCCACTGCTTCAGCCTTGAAGAACGGATTATCATGCGAGGGCGTTATTACGGCAATCAAATCAGCTGAAAGAGCCGTGGTACTGATGCCGAACAACATAAGCCCCGTTAGAATCGTTTTTTTATAATTTACTAATGGTTTCATAATATTCATCCCCTAAACGTTATAAAGACAACTCCCAAAAAGGAGTAGCGGTGTGTTGAGCACTGGGCGCCGAAAACAAATCAGGTAATGCGTTTTATGCTGTCAGCAAGTTCTTTTGGCTCAAATACGTTTTTCCAGTCGTCTTTCATCAATGCTGGCTTACCAAACTCAATGGCTTTGTTGCAGGCATCTGAAAATACGCCTTCTACCTCGTCAAAAATGACCGCACCAAGCACATTCATATGACCTAATAAGAAATCTCTGGCCGCTTCTTTTGGAACACCGCGCGCCACGACTTCATCCATGGCTTCTCGCATAACAACCAGTAGTGATGCACACACAGTTTCTGATAATCCTGGCTCAAGCAAAGCCATTTGTTCGACCGTGACGCGGTGAGAACGCATCACCGGTGCCCATATCACTTTGGCAATTTCTTCTCCGAGTGCGTAGGCACTTTCAGGCCCTTGCATCAAGGAAGACACGATATGTTGTTTAGCTAACTCGCCACCAAAAAAATCCCGCTTCGATTGGGGGTCAGTCTCGTCGTTGTATATGGGGGGGTGGCATGGGTGGGTTACAAAGTAGGTGAGATCGTCCCGCTCAGGCAGATGACCGGCAAAGGGTGCGGCTGCATCCAGTACGATTACCATCGTGTCTTTGACCAACTGGTGAGATATGCTCTCAGCCACTTTCCCGATTAACGTATCCGGCACAGCCAGTATTACAACCTCAGCACCCGCAAGCGCCGTGTCCGCATCTACTGTCGTGATGCCCAATTCCGTTTTTAGGCGCTGTTTTCCAACGTCACTAACCTCGACGTGCTGGACATCAAATCTTGAATTTTGAAGGTTTTTCGATAGGCGACAACCCATCTTTCCGCCCGCACCCAATAAAGCGATTTTCGTCATCGTTCACCTCTCCTAAAACTTATTAGAGGGATGTTAAGTCATACTGGTATGACGTGTCAATGAGTTGTAACGGGGCGACTGTTTCGTTGCAGCGCTTCGGTACCCGGTTGCTTGCTTATCGCTGATCAACCAGGTCCATGCGAGGCATGAGATCAATTAGGTGTCTGGTGTACTCATGAGTGGGCGAATTAAACAGTTGTTCGGTAGTACTCAGCTCGCAAATAGAACCTTGACGCATGACCGCCACCCGATCACACATCTGCCGAATCACGGGCAAATCGTGAGATATGAATAGCATGGTTAGTCCCAGCTCTTGCTGCAGGTCTTTTAACAGGTTTAGTATTTGCGCTTGTATTGATACATCCAATGCTGAGGTGGGTTCGTCGCAAATTAGAATACGTGGGCGTGAAGCGAGTGCACGTGCGATTGAGATTCTCTGGCGTTGCCCGCCAGAAAACTCATGTGGATATCGTTTGGCAGCTGCTGCACCAAGCCCAACATGATCAAGTAAATCGTTAACGATAGAACGTGTGTGTTGCTCTGACTTGGCCATTTTAAAAAAGCGGATGGGCTCGGCAACAATATCGAGAACCTTCAGCCGCCCGTTTAGACTGCTGTAGGGATCCTGAAAAATCATTTGCAGTGCACGCCTGGCTTGCAGGCTCTGCTGGTCATGTCTGTGGAGCTGCGCTTGTTGACCCATCACACGTATTTGGCCAGCTTGCGGTTTGTACAACCCGACTATTAGACGAGCGACCGTTGATTTACCAGAACCCGACTCGCCAACCAGACCAAAACTTTCTCCATCGACGATGGAGAACGAAACATCATTTACTGCCTTTAGTATTTTTCGCTTACTTTTAAACAGTGAATTCTCAAGCACAAAAGATAAATCCAGATTTTCAACTGCCACTGCAACACCATCGGCACTCTTGTGATCACTCTTTTCACCTAGCCAGTGGCTGTTGATATCAATGCGTCGAAGACTATCCGTTTGCGCGTCGTTGTTAGCGGGGTTGCCATCAATATAATCAACTGAGTTAAACCGTTCTAGCTTACGATCAGCCGGTGGTACCGCGGCTATAAGACTAATGGTGTACTGATGTTGTGGGGCTCTTATTATTTGAGCTACCGGGCCGGTTTCGACCACTTCGCCGCGATACATGACGGCCACTCTATCGGCTATGTTTGCGATAACACCAATATCATGAGTAACAATAATGACACCCAGATTGCGTGTTTTACATAGGCTGCGGATGAGATCAAGAATTTGCGCCTGTATGGATACATCAAGTGCCGTGGTAGGTTCATCGGCAATAATCAAATCCGGTTCGCCAGCTAATGCAAGAGCGATAACAACACGCTGTCTCATTCCACCTGAAAACTGATGGGGATAGGCTTTAAGTCGAACCACGGGCTGATCGATACCTACAGCTTCCAACAATTCGATAGCATTAGTGTATGCCTGTTTTTCTGAAACACCCAATGATTTGCGTATGGTTTCAATCAACTGTTCGCCAATACGCAGTAACGGATTGAGTGAAGTTTGGGGATCCTGAAATATCATCCCGATCTGATCACCACGCACTTTGCGCATGACCTCGTCATCGAGCCCCCGCAGCTCTCGACCTTGAAACATGATTGATCCGCTGGAAACACGTCCCGGCTTTTCTAAAAGGTTGACTATGGCGTTGCCAATCGTTGATTTTCCGGCACCTGATTCACCCACTAGGCCAAGTACTTCGCCAGGCTGTACGTGAAGACTGACATCACGTGCAGCGTCTACGGTGCCACGACGGGTAGGAAACTGTACAAACAGATTTTTTACTTCAAGTAGATGCTGATTGTTAGGCATTAGCGCAGCTTCGGGTTTAGCGCATCACGCATCCAGTCGCCTAGCATATTCACTGCAAATACCAGGACCACCAATGCTGCGGCAGGGAATAAGGTGATCCACCAAAGACCGGAAAACAGATATTCGTTGCCGACACGAATCAAGGTACCCAGGCTAGGCGTTGTTGGGGGTATACCTTGTCCGAGGAAAGAGAGTGTGGCTTCAGAGATGATCGCCAGTGCTAACCCGATGGTTGCAATGACCAGCACAGGTCGCATGACATTGGGCAGAATATGTCTGAGGATAACCAACCAGCGCGGTAGTCCTATGACCCTCGCAGCCTGAACGTATTCTTTTTGAGACTCCACTAGAGTAGCGCCGCGAGTAACACGAGCAAACTGAGGCCAGTCCGTCAGACCAATAGCGAAGATCACTACATAGATAGCGAAATCCTCGCGTAATTCCAGTGGTAACAGGGTGCGTCCAATACCGTTGATGAGAATGGCTAGTAGTATGCCGGGGATCGTTAGCTGGATATCGGCGATGCGCATGATAACGGCATCGACAATGCCTCCAAAGTAGCCCGAAACGACGCCTAAAAACACACCAAGGACCATTCCCAGGCACACGGCTGCGATACCTACGAGGATTGAGAGTCGCCCACCGTAAAGGATTGTCGACAGCATGTCTCGACCCTGGTTGTCAGTGCCGAGTAAATACTGTGGCTGACCGCCCTCTACCCAGGCAGGCGGCAGCTTTCCATCCCAAAGCGAAATCTGCGTGGGATCAAATGGATCAAAAGGCGCAATGAATGGCGCAAGCATGGTTGCCATGACACAAACCAGTGTCACAAACGCTGCAAACATGGCGGCGGGAGAATGAAAAAAAGACCAGGCTATGTCGTTGTCGATAAATCGATCGAAGAATCGTTTTGGTTTGGGTTCGGCGGTGTCGATGTTATCGCCCCCCAATTCTGATGCGTGGATCAATCACGACGTAAAGCAGATCTACCACGAGATTTACAGCGACGAAAATCAGCGCTACAAAACATAGATAGGCTGCCATAATCGGTACATCGGCAAAGTCTACTGCTTGAATAAACATCAAGCCGGTACCTGGCCACTGAAACACAGTTTCGGTGATGACAGAAAATGCGATTAATCCGCCGATGTTTAGACCGATTATGGTGATTACCGGCACCAGGGTGTTTTTAAGTGCGTGAACAAAATTGATGGAACGTTCAGACAGACCTCTGGCTCTGGCAAATTTAATGTAGTCAGCCTGCATCACCTCGAGCATTTCAGCGCGCACTAACCTGAGTATCATCGTTAGCTGAAACAAACTCAGCGTAATGGCAGGAAGAATGATAGAGCGCCATCCATCAACGCTGAGGAAGCTGGTTTTCCACCAGCCCAGGTCGACTACGCCCGCTCGCCCGGAGGAGGGGAGCCAACGTAGCGTTACGGCAAACAGGTATATCAGCGCAATACCAATAATAAATGTGGGCAGAGAAACACCAACCAGTGACGTTGACAGAACCGATTTGGATAGCCAACCATTGCGATTGATGCCGGTATAGACCCCTGCTGATATTCCAACCACCAGGGCAATTATCGCCGATACGAGCACTAGTTCGAGCGTCGCCGGCAGGCGTTCTTTTATGAGTTCGCTAACAGGACGTTTTATTCGGTAACTCAAGCCGAAATCACCCTTTAAGGCGTTACCAATAAAGTGAACGTACTGAGTAAAGATAGGATCATCCAAGCCTAATTCTTGTCGGATCTGGATTCGATCTTCGCGCGTCGCCTCCTGACCAACCATGTTGTTAACGGGGTCGCCAACAAAGTTGAACAAGGAAAACGAGATCAGGGATACAGCCGCCATAACCAGGATCGACTGAGCCAGGCGCCGAATAATATAGGAGAGCATGATGAAAAAAAAGGGGCAGCTAAACTGCCCCTCCAGGTTTACTTGATGGTGATGAAACGAGGGCGTACTGCATCGTCTGCAGACATCGGTGTATCGACACTATCCGACATCCCCCAGGCAATCACTTGATGATGGATAGGAATATAAGGCATGTCTGTACGTACCTGAGTCCAGGCATCGTCGATCATTTGAGTTCGTTTTTCCAGATCGGTTTCTGAGGCAATAGCTGCGGTGATGTCATTAACATTGCTGTTGTTGTATCCGGCCGCATTCCAGGATCCTTCGGAGTCCAGCAGATACGAGAATACATAGTGACTGTCGAGTGTGGGAACACCCCAGCCCAGCATGTAGAAATCAGATGTACGCTTTTGGATTTTTGGAAAATGCTGCGCTTTGGGAATGGCATCGAGGCTTATATCGACACCAATCTTGGACAGCATTGATACTGCTGCCTGGCAGATTTTTTCATCATTAATATAACGGTTATTGGGGCAGTCAAGTTGCACAGAGAAACCGTCGGCATAACCAGCATCTGCCATCAACGCTTTAGCCTTGTCTACATCGAGCGGGATCTCGGCATCCTGTTCGCTGCTGTGACCCAAAACACCTGGTGAGGTGATCATGCCTGCAGGAAAACTAAGCCCTTCCATAACAACGCGTTGAATGGCCTTTCGATCAATTGCCAAATTCATAGCTTCGCGAACACGAGCATCGGCAAAGGGATTTTTACCTTTGATGTTTGAGGTACGCAATTCTTCAACGCCCTGATCCATGCCGAAAAAGATCGTACGGATCTGCGCCACTGTGTTGGTTTTTAAACCATCGGCGGCTTCTATTCGCTTAAGATCCTGTAGAGGAGGGTCAAGAATGAAGTCAACTTCATTTGATAGCAGCGCGGCTACCCGAGTGGCTGCATTACCAATAGGGCGATATTCAATTCGATCTATGTTGGTTGGAAACTCATCACTCCCCCACCAATCAGAATTCTTTTCCAAGACTGTTAGCTCGTCAGGAGCACGGCTGACCAGCTTGAAGGGTCCTGTGCCGTTGGTATTTCGAACAGCAAATGTTTCTTCCTTGCCGGCGAAATCCTGCGGCGTAACTACATTGTTTGCCTCTGACCAGCCCTTGTCCATGATGTAAAACGATGTGAGCTGATTCGGAAGAATAGGGTTTACCTCTTCAGTAACCAGATCAATTGTGTAATCGTCAATGACCTTGACTTCTACCACTGATTTAACCTGCTCTTTGAAATCTGACTTTTCATGCTTGGCTCTTTCGAAGCTGAAAACGACATCTTCAGCCGTGAAATCTTCACCACCTTGATACTTGACACCTTCTCGCAGTTTCATGCGCCAGATATTGCCTTCCATCGGCTCCCAGGACAGAGCAAGTTCGGGTTGCAGTGTCAGTGAGCTATCACGCGTAATAAGGCTCTCGTAAATCATGCCATTAGTGGCAACAGTAGGGCCTTCGTTTTGGGAGTGTGGGTCGAGCGTTAAGGCGTCGCCCTGACTCGTCCAGCGAAAGACATTCTCAGCGAGTGCGTGGGAAGAACCTACGGCCAGAGCGACCATGCAGAGGGGTACTAGCTTGCTTAGAGTCATATTATTTCCAAAAATTGTATACCGCCCACGATATTGACACATCTTGCACGTTCAGTCACGAGCGAAGTCTAGACGTCAGCGACGACTGTGAATATCCATCCGCCAAACGAATTCCCACTGCCCTGAAGCAGGTTAAACTGCTCCAGTTGCCTGGGGATAGTGCAGCGAACTTTGTTCTATGCCTTTGAGATCAATCACCTAGCCAGTTTTGGCGGTAGTCAATTACAGCCATCCCCAGCATACTGGGGCAGTTTAATAGTTTTGAGCTGAGCGAAATGAGTAAAGCGGCGACACGCGATGGAGCGATCAACAGAATTCTAAGCTACCTGGCCGATGGCCACTTCGAGAAGGAGCTTGCTGATCGGGTTGGCTACCGCACAGAGAGCCAAAAATCCAGTAGCGAATCTGAGCTCCATCGTTATTTGGATGACGACATAGTGCCTGCGTTTGAGGCATGCGGTTTTACGTGTGAAAAATATAAAAACCCTTTGCGCGGGGGTGGTCCATTTTTGCTGGCCTCCCGGATCGAGAATCCAAATCTGCCGACAGTACTGGGATACGGTCATGGAGATGTGATTCCCGGCCAGGACGAGAGTTGGAAAAAGGGGAGCGGACCCTGGCAGACTAAGCGTGATGGTGATCGAATTTACGGCCGTGGCACAGCGGACAACAAAGCTCAGCACACAATCAACATGGCGGCACTCAGGGCTGTGATCGAGGAGCGCGGATCGCTTGGCTTTAATGCAAAGTACCTGATAGAGATGGGGGAGGAGACTGGGTCAGTGGGATTGCGAGAAGTGCTTCAGCAACACAAAGAAGCATTTAGCGCTGATGTGTTTATTGGCTCAGACGGCCCCCGCATGTCTCCGTCTGTTCCGACCATCACACTCGGTTCTCGCGGAGCGATGAATTTTGATTTGCAAATTAAACTGCGAGAGGGCAGCCACCATTCTGGCAACTGGGGTGGTTTGATAGCTGACCCGGCCATCATTCTCAGTCATGCAATCGCATCGATCACCAGCGCCACTGGTCAAATCAAAATAGATGAATGGTTACCCCCTCCAATGCCTGCTTCGGTCAGCAGAGCGTTAGAGGGTTTGGAGATCGAAACAGGACCAGATGCGCCCGACATAGACCCAGAATGGGGTGAGCCAGGATTAACACCGGCTGCCAAGGTCTATGGCTGGAACAGCTTTGCCGTGCTCGCGATGAAATCTGGTAGCCCGGAGAACCCTGTCAATGCTATTGCGCCAAGTGCGAAAGCGCATTGTCAGTTGCGATTCTTTTCAGGAACCAATCAGGAAACGATCTTATCGGCTCTAAGAGCGCATTTAGATCAGCATGGTTTTGTGGACGTTGAAATTCTTACCTCTGACAAGGCAACAGGGTTTGCCGCTTCACGAACCGAGCCCGACCACCCTTGGGTTGATTGCATTAACTCTTCGATTGCCAATACCATTGGCTCGCAACCGGCCATCATTCCAAGTATGGGCGGATCTATTTGCAATGACCTGTTTACAGATCTACTGGGCCTGCCAGCGATTTGGATTCCACATTCTTACGCGGCGTGTGCACAACATGCACCCGATGAACATATCTTGGTGAGCCTAACTGAATCTGCATTATCCGTTATGACAGGATTATATTGGGATATCGGTGATGGCAAGGTTCCTTGATTTTAGAACCATTTTATTGGGTGGTATACTAGTATAGATGGGCAAAGGGTCACTTAGTGGTCATATAGAATCTAAACTTAGAGCGAGAGTATCGTCGATGGGTAGCGCAGGCCGAGCTTGTGTTCAGGTTGAGGCTTGTTGCGCACCTTGAATTTGGCGATTAGATGGAGAATCTGACAATAGTGCAAATTTTGAAAACTAATGAACGCCGCACTAATGTGGATTCAGTTTTTGATTATCTTTACGATGAAATCATCTCGATGCGACTGCTGCCGGGCACAAAAATATCCGAAGCAGAAATAGCAAAGAAATTTGAGATCTCGCGCCAGCCTGTGCGCGATGCATTTAGTCGGCTCGATAATCTCGACTTGTTGTTAATTCGCCCTCAAAAAGCAACCGAGGTGAAGCGATTTTCATCAATGGCTATAAATACAGCAAGGTTTGTTCGAGCAGCTGTTGAAGCGGAAGTGTTACGCAGAGCAGCCCAACTGTGCACACCCAGAGGCAAAGCTCTGCTGGATGCCAGTCTGGACGAGCAACGCATAGCGGTAAAAGCCAACAGCTATGATAACTTTCGTGTGTTGGATTACCAGTTTCACAAACTTTTATGCAACGTTGCTGAGGTTGACTTTGCCGCCGACGTCATTGCCCGTGAAAAGGAAAAAGTTGATCGGCTCTGTATTCTTGGACTGACACGAGATGAGCGGTTAGATCAGCTCATGGACGATCATATTGGCATCTCGCAAATGGTATCCAGCAATGATGAACAAGGCGCTGTTAAAGCAGGCATGCTTCATTTGTCTCGACTGGATTCAACTATTAATGCCATCCGGGACGAGAACGCTGACTATTTTGATGATTAAGTAACCGCGTAGTAGTTTATTTCTACAGCTGATTCCCGACGGATACCTGCGCAAACAAACAGCATGTGATTGACCCAGCTATACCGCTCATCCCCAGTCTCTAATCGTGCCGCTGTGCGCATGTAATAGCGGTTTGGATCTACGTCTTTACCTGCGGCCAGATCGGCTATCACGTTGGGCGGCCCATGACGTGTTCCTATGTTGACTACTTCTATGACCACGTCATCATGCGTTCGAAGCGCATAGCGTGTATCAAGGTGGGCTGCGCCATCGCTATAAATGGTTTGCCAATCTGCGCCGAGATTGAGCACCTCTCCCTGTATGTCTGGTCCGTGGGCTTCCCCGCCCACAATGGGAATAATTCTTCGTTGACCCGCACGCCCTTGACCTAACTCAATAGGTTTGGATAGTTTTACCGTTAAGGTAAACGAATGCCTGAGTGCGGGAGTTGGGATCATCTGTTAGGTTAATCCCAGTAACTTTGCAGCGTTACCTTTTATGATGTCTTCCCGCAGATGATCCTTAATCGCAATATTTTCGAAATCAGATAACCAGCGCTCAGGTGTGATCATGGGCCAGTCAGACCCAAACAGCACCTTCTTTTTTAAGATCGAGTTGCAATAGCGCACTAGAATATCGGGGAAGTATTTTGGCGACCAGCCAGACAGATCAATGTACACATTGGGTTTGTGTTGAGCCACTGCCAGTGATTCCTCTTGCCATGGGAAAGAAGGGTGGGCGAGTATGATTTTCATATCAGGAAAATCGACTGCAACGTCATCCATGTACATCGGATTGGAATACTTAAGTCGCATGCCGTTACCGCCTTTCATGCCGCTGCCTACACCCGTCTGTCCGGTGTGAAACAACGCGATACCGCCGTCTTCAGCAATTGCTTCATACAGCTCATAGGCCATTCGGTCATTCGGGTAGAACCCTTGCATCGTTGGGTGAAACTTGAATCCTTTGATGCCGAAATCGTTTATCAGGCGTCGTGCCTCACGAGCGCCCATCTTTCCTTTATGTGGGTCTATGCTGGCAAACGGGATGAGAACATCATCATTTTCAGCCGCCAGTTCGGCTACTTCCTCATTTTTATAACGCCTATAGCCGGTTTCACGCTCTGCATCGACAGGAAAAATTACCGCCGCGATGTTCTGCTCGCGATAGTGTTGTGCAGTTTCAGGTACTGTTGGCGGGTGTTTCCAAGGAGCCCTGAAGTAGCTTGCCATGGTTGACTGAAGATAGTCATAACCATCGTCATCATGACAGCCGCAGGGTTCTTCTGCATGGGTATGAATGTCAATTGCGCGAATTTTTGTCAAGTCAACCATGTTTGTTAAACCTATAGCGAAACTACTGCTGGATCGGAGTCGTTGTAGAGGCGCGTTAACAGCTCGGCGCGCACGTTAAGAATTTGATGAAAGTTAAGATTGCCTTTGGCGGTAATCTCACCCTTGGCAATGGACGCGGGTTCTGACAATACAATCGCGCGCATAATGCGAGTAGAGCTGCTTGAATTAGTCTGAGCATGCAGCTTCAGCCGTTGCAGGAGTTCAACCCTGAGCGGCTCGTCGATAAGCGCACCATGAGAGTCTATTGGGTCGAACCCGGCACGTTCCAGTTCCATCTTGTTCGGAAAAATAAAAAGACCAATTTCTTGACGATCAGCCCCGGTTATTACAAGATCGCTGGCCAGAGGGCTAAGGCGGCTAAGCATATCAAGACGTAGTTGTGATGCTCGAACCCAGGTACCCGACAGAAGTTTGAAATCCTCACTGATACGCCCGTCAAAGCGCAAGCCTTTGTTGGGGTTGTCTTGGTCCACGAAACGCATGGCATCACCAGTAATAAAATACCCTTCATCATCAAAAGCGTTTTTGGTTTTCGTTGGGTCTTCGAAGTATCCGGGCATTACGTTCGGACCTTTTACCCTGATCTCACAACGCATGTCAGCGTCTGGTACTAGCTTGACCGTGATGCCGCTCAGTGGCACACCAACAACTCCGGATCTATCTGTTGGCTCTTGCTGAAGCAAGACTGCAGGTGCGGTTTCTGTCAGACCCCATGATGATGTCATTAACGGAACTTCGCCTTTAACCTGCATAGCCATGGTTTCAAAGCCTTCCCAGGTTTCTTGAGGCAATGAAGCACCGGCATAGAAAATCATATCCAGGTCTATGAAGAAACGTTGTCTTAATTGATCGTCTGATTGAAGCGCTGATAACAGCATCTGAAATCCAACTGGCACGTTAAAACACACGGTGCCTGCCACCATGCCGAGATTTTCAATGGTTCGATCGAAGAGGCCCTTGACTGGTTTTCCATCATCAATGTAGAAAGAGCCACCGTTGGACAACACCATATTAAAATTGTGTGAACCGCCAAAGACATGGTTCCAGGGAAGCCAATCCATCAATAGGGGCGGGCGTTGACTTAAAAAGGGAAGCGAATCAGCGATCTGGGATTGGTTAGCACACATCATTTTGTGAGTTGTCAGTACGCCCTTAGGCGCTGATGTTGAACCGGACGTCATCAATATTTTCGCCACCGTGTCAGGGGTCACCTTAGCGTGGGCTGAGTCTACGTCCGCACTGGTATTACCTTTTAAGAGCTCCAAAAACGGTGTGGTTTTTACGTCACCTTGCTTGCTGGCGACAATTTCGATGTGTTTAAATGCATCCAGTTTCAGTGCTTCATGGTATTGGCCGGCATCAGAAACATAAGCCATGGCAGGTTTAACTAATTCTATTGCCTGCAATAGTCGACCATGTGCTTCAGGTATCAGTGAATACTGCTCGGCAAGGGGAACAGTGGGTATACCTACATACTGTGCGGCTAAGCTCAAAAGAGCATGATCAACGCTATTGCCTGACATAATCAGGATGGGTTTGCTGCTATCAAGCCCACGTGCCAAGAGTGTTGCGGCGATGGCACGCACCTGCTCTAACACGGCTTCATAGCGCTCTTCACGCCAACCGCGCCCAGATCGCTCAGCTAGAAAAACCCGCTGTGGAGATTCGTTAGCCCAGTTGTGCAGCCAGTCACCCGTACTGCTTGCATAGGTGCCAGGTGCCTTTTCGGCTTCTAGTAGAATGGTTCCGTCATCCTGGATGTGGCGATGCACTGCGTGTGGTTCGTAACTTGAGGTTCTTTTCATGTTTTTAAGCCCTGCTTGCGCAGTGAGTCGATCAATCGGTTAGCAGCATTGATCTGATTTCTTTGCTTAGAGTTGAAGTGCCCGAACAAGGCGTCTTCATGCGCCTGAGCTGTGGCGAGCGCTTTTTTGTAGAGCTTCAATCCGGCTGGAGTTGGCTTTAAGGCATAAGCGCGCCGATCAGTGGGTACTTGTTCTCGGGTGATTATTTCGCGTAGTTCTAGTTCATCGATAATGACCACACAGTTGGGTCGTTCGATGCTTAATGCAGCAGCTAGCTGCGATTGACGAATTCCCGGATTATCAACGATTAACACCAGGGCTGTGAACGTAATCATGCGTAACCTGAGGGGCTTCAGGCTACGAGCCAGATCATTTTGAATTACGTTTGAGGCACGTTTAATATTATAGCCAAGCAGATTAGTGAGCGTCTCATCAGAAACCTGCTCGATCGAGTTGGAAATAGGATTGATCTTATGCCTGCCCATAGTAATGAGTTACCGAAAATTGGGAGTGCGCTTTTCCAGAAATGACTTCAAACCTTCAATGGCATCTGGACTTGTCTGAGTTATCGCTGCGCATAGACTCTCCGTGAACAAACCATCTTTTTTAGACATATCTTCTATACGAGAAAGAGCCTGGATCATAATGTAGTTAGACAGAGGTGCATTATTTGCAATTTTTTGAGCAAGCTCGATAGCCATGGGTAAGGCTTCGCCTTCGCCGACTGAATAGTGGCTGAGTCCTAGAGAAGTACCCTCTTCGGAGTTGTATTTACGGCCTGTCAGCATCATCTCAGTCATGCGATCAGCGCCCAGAATACGTCCAATGCGAACTGATGCTCCGCCACCGACAAAAATACCGCGTTTACCTTCTGGTAACTGGAATATTGTTGATGACTCAGAGATTCGTACGTGCGTGGCGGCTGCCAGCTCAAGGCCTCCACCGATAACAGCACCAAACATGGCCGATACAACCGGCAAGCCTCCGAATTGAATTCGATCCATGACATGCTGCCAGTTTTGCGAATGGCGCATTGTGCCTTCTGCGTCTCTTGATACATGTTCACTCAGATCCAAACCGGAGCAATAGTGACCAGCTGTACCGGTGAGTACCACGACCTTAACTTCCTCGGGTGGCTTTGAGAAAAAGTTATCTATTTCCTCTAAAAGCTGATCGCACATGGCGTTGCGCTTTTCCGGGCGATTCATAGTGAGAATCGCAAGCGAGTTCTTTAATTCAATATTCAGCATGTCACTCATATCTAACTGTTGACTCAAAATCTTATTTAATCGGCAATCGAACGGCACCATCCAATCTGATGGTTGTTCCATTCAAGTAGGGGTTAGAAATAATCTGCTCGACAGTCAGCGCATACTCATCTGTACTGCCTAACCTCGAAGGAAACGGAATGCTTGCTGTTATCTGAGCAGTTACATCTTCGGGCAGGCCCTCCATCATAGGAGTGTTAAATAGCCCCGGAGCAATGGCCATTACGCGGATTCCGAACTGCGAAAGTTCTCTGGCTGCGGGCAAACACATGGAAGCAATCGCTCCTTTCGATGCCGCATAGGCTGACTGACCCAGTTGTCCATCCTGCCAGGCCACAGATGATGTATTGATAACAACACCTCGCTCATCATCAATGGCGTCAAGATTAGTCATTCCTTTTACACCATGACTCATAACGTTGTAGGTGCCAAACAGATTCACGCGCAGAACTTGTTCGAACAAATCAATTGACAGCTTTCCTTCTCTGCCCACTATTCGCGCAGCCTTTCCAATGCCAGCACAATTAATAACTATTCGAGGGGATCCACCCAATTCCTCAACAGCAATTTCAAATGCTTTTTCCACCGCACTGGCGTCTGCAACATCGGCATGAACTGCACAACCATTAATGCTGCTAGCTACTTGTTGAGCGCGTTCGAGGTTGTTATCCAGTACCGCAACCTTTGCTCCACCAGCAGCCAACCGTCTGCATGTGGCTTCGCCAAGACCACTGGCCCCTCCGGTGACTAGAGCGATGTTTTCGGCAATTTTCATAAATCGAGCGCTTCCAGGTAATTACAAAACATTATGATTATATATCATAACTAGTTTAGCTGCTTTTATGGGTTTTTACGTTATGGGTGCTGCATAGTGCAGGTGAGTCTGGTTAGGCAGGGTATAAGGCTCTATCCGCAAGCGAATCATGGATACCGATGACCATCCTGGATTCGTTTATGAGTACGAGCAGTCACCCCTAAGCGCCGTGTGATGCAGTACCGGTCAATGAGCTTAATAGTGTCGAACTCACTAAAGGACGTAGTTTTTTGATCCGCATAGCTTAGCGAGCCGGTGTAGTATTGTTTTTTAGTATGATGCTGCTCAGATCGTGTTGATATTTCGCATGTCGTGTTGATATTCCGCATGATTCGGAGACCCCTCCGAGCTGTATCAGTCAGTCACCGTCACCGATTTTTGGAGAGAGAAGAATGAATAAAAAAATAGTTGGTCTAGCGTTTACCGCTGCAGCCCTTGCAGCGATGTCTGGAAGCACGTTTGCTGCAGATAAAGTATTGACAATGTCGCACTGGGCAGGGCCCAAACATGCGATGGCCAGCGTCATGCATCCATGGCTTAACGAGCAATTGTCTTCATGCTCAGCTGGTTCTCTCACGGTTAAGCTCGAGAATGGCCTTGCTCCACCGCCGGCACAATACGACACCATTCGCGATGGTGTAGCCGATCTGGGCTGGATTGTGCACGGCTACACTAAGGGTAAATTTCTGGCCACTAAACTCATTGAATTGCCAGGTATCCCCGGCAATGCGGAAGAGATGTCGGTCGCTTTTCAGATGGCACATGAAAAGTACCTCGCCGCAGCCAAAGAGGCTAAAGGGGTGAAGGTATTAGCAAATTTTGTTCATGGGCCGGGAATGATAAATACTGCTGAAAAAATTACATCCTATAAGCAAGTTGAAGGCATGAAGATCCGAGTGGGTGGTGGTGTTGCTAATTCAGTAGGAGAAGCACTGGGCGTGGCGGGTGTAAACATGCCGGCACCCTCTGTTTACGAAGCAATCGCTTCGGGAGTAGCAGATGGCGTTTTCTTTCCGGCGGAGAGCCTAAGTTCATTCAAGATAGATGAGCTGACAAAATTCTCATTTAAAAATCCGGATGGTATGTATACGACCTCTTTTGCCTACATTATGAATGAGGATAGCTACGACGATCTGTCTGATGAGCACAAGGCCTGCGTTGACCAAATCAGCGGAGTGGAGCTTGCGCGAAATATTGGTCGAATTTGGGATGAGGCCGATGCAGCAGGAGTAGCCGCATCAGCAGAGACGGGTTCAGTTATTATCGAAGCCAGTGACGAGGAGCGAGAATACTTCAAAGCCGCAACGGCTGACATTGAAGCCGCGGTGCTGGCAGATGTGGAGAGCCGTGGCATAGATGCCAATGCAGCTCTTGGATTTATTAGAGAGCAGTTGAAGTAGCTTGAATCGCTAGCTCTGGTCGTATTGCAGATATGCGAAATTTCTTGACTAAGATGGAAAGGCTGACAGATTCTGTCAGCCTTTTCTCTGCCAACATTGCGGCCATGATTCTGTTGTTGCTTGTGGTGTTGACCTGCATAGATGTTGTTGGCCGCTATTTTTTCAATTCACCTTTAGTAGGTGCTGTTGAGTTGGTAGAGATATGCATGGGAGCTATTACGTTTTTCTCGTTTCCTCTAATGTTTATGCGTAATGATCACATTATCGTAGACTTGATCCCGCAATTTAGACGGGGCTACCTTGGCTGGTTTACCTCCCTGGTATTTTTGGCGGTAACTTTTTTTGTAGCCCTTACGCTTGGAAATCGAGTTTACGATTATGCCGTCAGAGCTCTTGAAGATGGCGATGTTACCGAGTACCTGGGTATTCCGAAATACCCGATAGTAGGATTTATAACAGCTGCTATATTTACTGCCGCAGCGATATCGGTGCTTCGCTTTGTCCTGCTTTTGAGCAAACCCGGACAACCCCTTGAGGTTGATGCCGAGAGTACTAAATGATTTCGGCATTAATTGGTTTTGCAGCAGTACTTGTTTTAGCCTTTATGAGAATGCCGTTGGGCATTGCACTGGGGTTGGTTGGTGTGGTTGGCTTTACTCATGAGTCTAGTTTCAAAGCTGCCATATCAAGCGCGAGTAGGCTAGTCATCGATTCCAGTCAATCTTATGGATTGTCTGTGGTTCCGCTTTTTATTCTCATGGGCTTAATGGTTGAACGTGGTGGTATGGCTAAGGAGCTTTATCGTGCCGCCTATGTGTTTCTCGGCCACCGACGTGGTGGGCTGGCAATGTCAACCATCTGTGCCTGTGGCATGTTTTCGGCAATTTGCGGGTCTTCACTAGCAACCGCTGCCACTATGTCTAAAGTGTCCATGCCTGAGATGCGTCGTTACAAGTATAGCGATGCACTGGCTACAGCTTCAATTGCTGCCGGCGGAACCTTGGGCATCCTCATTCCGCCCAGTGTGATTCTGGTTATTTATGGCTTAATCACCAACGTATCGGTTGGTAAGCTATTCATTGCTGGCATCTTACCCGGACTTGTGGGCGTTTTGTTTTACCTGTCAGCGGTCTTCTTCGTCGTGCGACGCAATCCTGAAGCAGGACCTGCCGGGGCTTACTGCGACTGGCGAGAAAGACTGCTTGCTCTGAGTAATGTATGGACTACTCTGGGCTTGTTCGTATTTGTCATCGGAGGAATCTACGTTGGAGCGTTTACACCGACTGAAGCGGCAGGTATGGGAGCTGCCGGTGCAATTGCTATTGCAGCCTGGCGCAAGGTATTAAGCTGGCAGGTCTTGCTAGAGGTGACCAGAGAAACTGCGCTCACTACTGCCAAGTTATTCCTGGTTTTATTTGGCGCAATGATTTTTTCAAATTTTGTTAATCGAGCAGGCCTGCCTGACGCCTTGATCGGGATTGTTAACAGTTTTGATGTATCGCCTTTGGGCGTCATATTTATTATTCTTGCGATTTACCTAATCCTGGGTTGTGTCTTTGAATCCCTGTCGATGATATTGCTCACCGTGCCCATATTTGCACCAGTGGTAGAAGGCTTGGGCTTCGATCTTATCTGGTTCGGTATTCTGGTGGTAGTTGCCACCGAGATCAGTTTGATTACCCCACCTATTGGCCTAAATGTATTTGTTCTCAAAAGCGTACTGAATGATGTTTCAGTAAAAACCATTTTTAAGGGTGTGACACCTTTCTGGATAGTTGATATAGCCAGGCTTCTACTCTTGGCTCTGGTGCCATCCATAGCCTTGTTTTTACCGTCATTGATGTGACCGCTCTAACGTTCTAAAGTTTGAGCCAGCGGTTTTACAACTTGTATCTGTGATCCCGACTCATCAGCTTAATGGCAACTACGAAGGGGTTGTTGGCGTGTGTCCTGTGAGTTCGTAGAGCATTTCCAGCTGATGTCGCAGAGCCAGGTTGTCTTTTTTCAACTCCATCAAAGATTGATTCAGCTCAGTGATTTCCAGTTGTAGCAGAGTGAGTGTTTCCTGATCGTTAGCGTTGGTTTGTGGTTTTTCAAGATTAGTTGTCTCGCCGGGCCCGCTATGGCTGATTGCCGGAGTACCGCAGAACAACATCGCAAATCGGTCACCACGTTGGCCGGGTTGGTGGCCCAGTTTGATCGCATAAGGTATTTCGCGTTCACAGAGTCGTTCCATACTGTGAATTAAATCGTTTTTATCGCTAAACAGCTCCATTCGTTGGGAACGGGTGTTGAGCTCGCTAATAGTTTGTGGCCCGCGAAGCATCAGCAGGCAAAGTAATGCTTGCTGCTTTTTACCTAGCTCAAGGTGCTGTATAAACAGTTGGCTGTATTTGTCTGCCCTGGATCCATACTCTTTTCTAACAAATCGCTTATCCTCAAGAATTTGCAATGTACGCTGTATCTCGCCCTGCGCGTAATTGCTTATAGGATCACGACTGGACTTTTGGTTGCATGCGGTGAGAATACTATTTACGGTTAAAGGATATTGATCCGGCGTAGTCAGTTGTTTTTCCATCAATGCACCGAGTACTCTGAGTTCCATTGCTGATAACTGAGGTACTTTCGATTCACTGTTAGTGCTCTCTGTGTCCTGCATTGTCGTTCCCTTGGCTGTATCGCCTGTGATTGTGCTTGCGCTCCCTGATCAACAGTTTAACTAGCGAGTGTCGACTGCAAATAGGGTGCTTTGTAGAAAGAGTTCAAAGCAGGCACGCGCTCTATGAATTCTAGGAGCGCTGCTTAAGCAGCATCGTCTATTTATTTAGGATGGTTCTTGCCAAAGTTATCAAGTATAGGACAATCTGGACGGTGATCACCTGCGCATTCGTTTATCAGGTGAGACAAGGTGTCACTCATCGTATTGAGTTTGGTAATCTTTGCCTGGATCTCTTCAAGGTGCTGCTTAGCTATTCTTTTTACATCAGCGCTTTCCCTTGCATCGTCCTCGTACAGAGCCAGTAGGGCTCGGCAATCTTCGATAGTGAAGCCTAGAGAACGAGCCTGTGCAACGAAGGTGAGCTTGTGCAGTTCAGTGCTTTGGAAGTCTCGATAACCATTATGATCGCGAAGAGGATTAATCAATCCTATCTCATCATAGTATCTGATCGTCTTTACCGGTAACCCTGAATGTAGTGCAGCATCTTTAATGTTCACTATTTTATGCTCACTGTTTGATGTTCATTGTTTGATGTTCACATATTTATTGTTCATAGTTCATAGTTCATAGTTCATAGTTCATTGTCTGATGTTTGATGTTTGATGTTTGATGTTTGATGTTTGATGTTTGATGTCTGATGTCTGATGTCTGATGTCTGATGTCTGATGTCTGATGTTTGATGTCTGATGCCTGATGTTTGATGCCTGATGTTTGATGTCTCATGCCTGATGTTCATTGCGTTAGTTGATGTTCACTTTGCTTCTGAAACCAGAAACTGTTTGGAGAGATCTGTTTTTTGTTTCAGGACATCAGATATGACGAGAGGTTTTATCCATTTCAACCGAAGAGCGTTTGACACGACAAACAAACTGGATAGCGACATCGCGGTAGCAGCTAGTATCGGGGATAGAAGTGTACCGGTGAAAGGGTATAGAAGCCCAGCAGCGATAGGGATGAGTACGATGTTATAAGCGAATGCCCAAAAAAGGTTTTGTCGAATATTGCGCATAGTGTGTTGACTGATATCAAAAGCATTGACTACACCATTTAAATCTCCCGACATTAACACCAAATCGGCTGTTTCTATCGCTACATCTGTTCCTGTGCCAATGGCTATTCCAACATCTGCGCAGGCTAGGGCGGGTGCATCGTTTATACCGTCACCTACATAGGTTACCGTATGTCCCTGGGTTTGCAGTTTTTCGATCGCGTGCATTTTTTCGTTGGGTAAGACGTTTGCGATGATGTCGACTATGCCTAGCTCAGCTGCAATCGCACGCGCTGTATTTTCATTGTCACCGGTTATCATGACAGGCGTCAGCCCGAGATGCTTGATGGCATCAATCGCTGTTTGGCTAGAGGGCTTTATAGGATCGGCAACTCCAATAAGCGCGGCAACTTCACCGTCTATCGCTACATAAAAAGGTGTAATCCCTCGCTTGGCAATTGACTGGCCTTCTTTTTCCAGTGACCCTATGGGGATCTGTGAGCGAGCCATCATCCGCTGTGCACCGATCATTATTTCGTGGCCATCGACCTGTGCTTTCACACCGTAACCTGTTTGTGAAATAAAGTGCGTGGCGTCAGGTATGTTTAAGCCTTGCAGTTTTGCGGCCCGCACTATTGCACTTGCGATTGGGTGTTCTGAGAGTGCTTCAACGGCAGCTACTAGTTGTAGTATGCGCTCATCAGTGAAATTGCCCACAACGTCGAAATGGACTAGTTCAGGACGCCCTTCGGTTAAGGTTCCAGTCTTGTCTAATGCCAGTATGTCTGCATCCTGCAGTTTTTGTAGTGCATCGCCTTGGCGAAAAAGCACACCCATCTTGGCAGCCATGCCAGAGCCGACCATTATTGACATCGGGGTTGCCAAGCCCATTGCACAGGGACATGCGATTATCAATACCGAGACGCCTGCGACCAGAGCAAGGCCGGTTGCCGACTCTGACGCTAGAAAAAACCATGCTGCTGTGGTAATCACGGCCAAAAAAATCACTACAGGAACGAACCACTCGGTAATACGATCAACAACAGCTTGTATAGGCAGCTTTGCAGCTTGTGCCTGCTCTACCATTGATATGATCTGAGCGAGTAGTGTTTCATTTCCCACAGCACTCGCCTGGTAACTCAACACCGCTGAGCCGTTTATCGTACCGCTAACTACTGTGTCGCCCTTTGATTTCTTAACGGGATTGGATTCACCAGTAATCATGCTCTCGTCAACATAGGAGCCACCATCCAGCACGATACCGTCAGTTGGGAACTTTTCTCCAGGGCGCATGTGAACAATATCCCCCAGAACGATGTTAACAACATCAATGTCAACAATGACATCATCACGCATAACTCGCCCTGTCGCAGGCTGAAGGAGAATGAGCTGGCGAATAGCGTCTCCGGCTTGGCCCTTAGCGCGCGCCTCAAGGTATTTTCCCAGTAACACCAATAGGACTATGATTGCAGCAGACTCGAAGTAGACGTTAGCACTTCCTTGCGGAAGCAGCATCGGTGTAAAAGTTGTGACAACCGAAAACCCATAGGCAGCCAGGGTACCCAGGGCCACTAGGGAGTTCATGGTTGGCGCACCCTTGATCAGTGCAGGAATGCCGCTTGTATAGAACTGCCGACCAGGACCAAGAAGAATAAGTGTTGTTAAAAGAAACTGAATAAGTTGGCTGGTACTCGAACCTATTGTTGTACTGATGAAATGATGAAATGCTGGCAGTAGGTGAGAGCCCATTTCAAGCACAAAAACGGGTATTGCCAGCACTGCTGCGGCGATCGTTAAGTTGCGCAACTCAGTGATGCGGGCAGCGCTATGACTAACGTTTCTCTCTTTATCATCCGTGCGAATGCTGGATGGATAACCTGCATCGCTTAGAACCGATGCAATCTCGGTTTCACTAATAGCTGCGGCCAGATACTCAACGGCTGCAGACTCAGTAACCAGATTAACTTCAGCCCGAACTACGCCGTCAATAGCCGTTAGCGTGTTTTCGATTGTCTTAACACAAGACGCGCAAGCCATGCCCTTTACATCTAATGTGGCTTGTATAGTTTTGGCCGGGTACCCCGTATCGGTCAGCGTGTTCAATAATCCTGCTAAGGAAAATTGTTCGCTGTATTCAATTTGGGCTGTTTCATGGGCCAGATTGACGGATGCATTCAGGACTCCAGGAACGGCGTTGAGTTTTTTTTCGACTTGGGATACGCAGGATGCACAGTGCATACCCTCTATCGCAAGCGATATCATGTTGTTTTGTTTGATGTTATCCATCGATTCCGACACAGCCTGAACTCAAGCTGGATAATAGAGGTTCCAGTTACTGGAATGTCAACCATGTGTATGTTTGTTTTCATGTTTATCAAGATTCACGCGTAGAGTTTTGTTGTACTGCTGAGCATTTTTAATGGGTAGGGCCCCTTATCTGGCATGCCCCTTTTGTCTACGCAGGGCCCTTTTATCTGTCGGGGCCTTTTTACCTAGGCATGACCCCTTTATAAAGCGGATCCAACACTGCTGAGTCCCGCCTAACTGCCCCAGTTGATTGGGGACAGCACAGTGAACTTATCACTAAGCCTTTAAGATCAATCACCTAGCTAGATTCTGCAGTAGTCAATTACAGCCATCCCCAGCGTACTGGGGCAGTTTAAAAAAATATGAACCGTTTCTCGTTTGATTGGAA
>JBGCEO010000131.1:0-25100 GCA_045106475.1 Granulosicoccus sp. | reverse complement strand
CCCCCTGATGATCAGCGTGCCTGTTTTGGTGGCTCAGCGTGGACATGGGTCGAATCTGTCGAACGCTATTACTTTGGATTCTTCGGAGCGCAGCAACCTGACTTCAATTGGCAAAATCCCGATTTACGGCAGAAAATCTACGCCATGATGAACTGGTGGCTTGACAAGGACATCGGTGGGTTTCGTATGGATGTAATCGAGCTGATCGGCAAGGATATAGACACCAGACATTACTATGAAGGACCGGACATGCATCGGTTTATTCAGGAAATGCACAGAGAGACACTAACCGGACGGGACATAATGACGGTGGGTGAGTCCTGGGCAGTGACACCTGACAACGCGCTCGATTATTGTGCAAAAGAGCGTGCTGAGCTGGACATGGTTTTTAACTTCAATCACATTGAGGCAGGCTGGGATAGCGATAAAGGTCGATTCGGATTGGGTCGATTTGATTTGCTTGTACACAAGAAAATCCTGAATGAATGGCAAGACGCGCTATCAGCTGATGGGTGGAATTCGTTATATCTTTCTAACCACGACCTACCTCGAGCTGTGTCGCAGTACGGTGACGATCACCGCTATCGCGAACGCTCTGCCAAGATGCTCGCATTGGTGACATACCTAATGAAAGGAACGCCCTTTATTTTTCAAGGCGAAGAGATCGGTATGACCAATGTGACGTATGAGCGGATTGAGCAATTCAGTGATATCGAAACCATCGGGCAATATCATGATCGTGTTGCAGCTGGTGAGGCAGAGATCGATTTTATTGCAGCTGCGAATAGCCAGGGTCGCGACAACGCCAGAACGCCGATGCAGTGGGATGATTCATACAAGGCTGGTTTTAGTCAGGGGCAGCCATGGATTGATGTAAATCCAAACTATACCGAGGTGAACGTTGTCAGTGACCGTTCTAACCCGGATGGTATTTTTCAGTTCTATCAATCATTGATTACGCTTAGGCGCGAAAGTGAAACAATTCGGGAAGGGACTTATATAGCTCTTGAAGAAGAGCACCCACAAATTATGGCGTATTGTCGCCAATGGCATAACGAGCAGATTTTCGTTTTGGCAAATTTCAGTAACAAAAACGCGACGATTCGAGCGCCTATTGGTCTGGGAAAAAACGCCAAACCACTATTGGCAAACATGGAGATCCCGAACGTGCTGTCTGATCATATCGAGTTGGAACCCTATCAGGCTTTTGCGCTTTCAATAAGTTCATCGCAAGTATAATAACTTAGCCTGTGGATGATCTTGTATAAGATTTCCTAGTACCCGGCCTCGAGTATTCACATGCTGAGATCGATACATAGCAAGATCACTTCAACAACCGAAATTAAGTTCAACTCATCCGATTTACCCTGTAGGCTGTAGTCTCCATAGCATCGTTCAATGTTTTAGAGAGGTAACAGAATGTCAGTTCGCAGGATTGCACTGTGGTGTGCATTGGTACTCATTTCCATTTCCAATGTGGTGACTGCTGATCGCACACTGCCAACCTACGTCTGGCACACTATTTTCGATGACTCTAACTCAGTGCGGGATTCTGCCATCGATAGCGATGGAAATATCATCGTGGTTGGCAGGGCTCTAGGTCCGTGGCTGGGTGCTAATGGTGCTGCACCTGTGCATGCCTACGAGCGACAGCGACAGGTTTGGGTGTTGAAGCTCAGTGCAACCGGTGATTACTTGTGGCACACGTTCTTTGGCGATTCGGCTTCAGGTGCCACAGAACGGCTTCGTCTGGCTATCGATGCGCAGAACAATATCTTTATTGCAGGCACGGCCAGTAGAGACTGGGTTGGACCATCAGGTGAATCGGCTCTCGGTACTTCTACGCAAACAGGCAATGGCTCAAGCTATATAGCCAAGCTGAATTCCAACGGCAGTTATACCTGGCACAGGTTCGTCAAGGGTACAGGCAATGTAACCGCTGCCGTCGCATCAGACATTGCCATTGATCAAACTGGCAGCCTCTACATCATGGGTGAAACCACAAGCACCTGGAACGCTGAAGACGGCACTGCGCCGCTAAATTTATCGCAGCCGGCTCCAAGCGATCTGCTTGTATCGTCCCTGGGTGTCTTTATTGCCAAATATGACAACGATGGATCGTATGAATGGCATACCTTCTATGGTGACACGACACGTTTCGCACTGGCCAGAACCAGCCTTGCCTTTGATCGTTTTGACAATCTTTATGTGTCCGGTTTTGCCGAGGTGAGCTGGAATGGGCCCAACGGAGCTGCGCCACTCAGTCCTATCAGCAGAACCGATGTTGCGGTATTTGATTCGTATACCCTGAAGCTTGATAGTAATGGACAATACCAATGGCACCGGTTTGACGATTTCGGCTTGAATGGTGACCTTAACAGTGACGTGGACAGCCAGGGCAATTTGATTGTGACCGGTTCTTCGTCGGCATCCCGAAACGGTCCGCAAGGTACACTACCGCTGCATAATTTTAGTGGTTCCAGAGATGCTCTGATCATCCAGTATGATGCTGCGGGCGGGTATCGATGGCACACATACCATGGCTCTGATGACATTGATGTACCCAACAATCTAACGGTGGATGAGTTCGGCAACATCATCGTTGTGAGTGTTGCAGAAAAAGAGTGGTTGGGGCCGCAGGGCGAGGGCCCCGTCAGTCCGTTTTTTCCCGATACGTTTTCGGGCAAGTCTTCTGTGCTGCTGCTAGATGAGCAGGGAAACTACCAATGGCACAGTTTTCTGCTGGCAGGAGCAGATGCGGTATCGGTACAAGGGCAGGATATTGTAATTGCAGGTGGAGGCGCTCGTTATTTTCCACTCGAACCTAACTTGTTTCTCCTGGGTCCTACTACGCCCATACCGCTTCAGGGTACGCAGGGCAACTACGTGCTGAGGTATTCATTAGCCGATGCTGCACTAGATGTGTCTCCAGATCCTTTCAGCCTGGATGACATCGCTGTGGCACCTGCAAATCTACTGCTGGAATCCAACACCGTTGATATAGAAGGCATTAACACGCTCGTTGATATCAGTATTGTGGGCGGGGAGTACAAGATCGATGCAGGGGCCTATACAGCATTGCCGGGGCAGGTTTCCAATGGTCAAACTGTGACCGTGCGAACAACCTCTGCAGCTGAATCGGGTGCTACGGTCATAGCAACTCTCACGGTGGGTACTTTTAGTGAAGACTTTAGCCTCACAACGCTGGCTGATTCTGTATTCCCGGTGATACCGGGCACTCCCGGAACTCCCGGAATTCCAGGCACTCCCATTACCATTGATACGCCGGTAATCGGCGGAAGCAGTGGCGGAGGGATAGCAGGCTATGCCCTGCTGTGGTTAATGTTAGTCACACTGTTAGCACGCTCTGCCAATACGCGTACGTCTACTTGGCAAAGAATCGATCCCATAGTTCGTACGTCTTTTTTTTACAGAGCATTGATCAAATGACCGAAGAGGTTTGATAGATCAACATATCTAACTATGCATCGGTGGGGTAGCTTAGTTCGATATCAGCACCGGAATTCTCAAAACCAAAGTACTCGAGGGCGTTTACTTTGCTTTCACCAACAAGTACCTTCCCTGACGATAGAATACCGGCGTATTCATAAGCTTCATTCGTTGACAGTATCAGCTTGCCCATTGGTTGAAGAATTTGGCATAAGCAACACAGCACTTGCGAGGCTAGCTCTTATCGTGCGCGGTGCTGATACCAATAAACACAGTTTGGCACCGGAGTGCGCAGGTTTACTTGCACTCTCCTTAGGACTCTCCAGAATGTATCGCGATGATTTGTCTCAGCTGGAAGCAGGGCTAGGCTTGTACGATGCATTATATCGGTGGGCCCGTGATGCCACAGAAGAAGGACATGATTGGGCGGCTAACAACAAGCTTAAGCTATGAACAGTGCACTGCAGACCAGTGAAGCAAATAGCCCTACTCTTACGCAAGCAACACGGGTTTGGTGCCGCATTGGATTGTTATCGTTTGGCGGACCCGGCGCTCAAATAGCGCTAATGCACAAAGAGATTGTTGAAGAACGTCCCTGGCTGACAGAAGAACAATTTCTAAATGCTTTGAGTTTCTGCATGTTGCTGCCTGGGCCGGAAGCCATGCAATTGGCAACCTATGCGGGTTGGCGTTTGCACGGTACATTGGGTGGCCTTATTGCCGGACTATTATTCGTTATTCCCGGCGCCGCCGTGATAATGTTGCTCGCCGTCATCTACAGTATCTTTGGCGAAGTACCTTTAGTTTCAGCCTTGTTCTATGGCGTTAAAGCTGCGGTGTTAGTGGTCGTGCTGGAAGCCTTAATACGAGTATCGAAAAAAGCTCTTTCAAAAAACATTCATTGGGTAATCGCAGCCTTCGCATTTTTTGCCCTGTTTTTCTTCTCTGTGCCCTACCCCATTATCATCCTCGGTGCCGCATTGGCCGGATACGCTCTTGCTGTTCAACCCGAAGAAGCTAGCGCGTTAGAGGCATTAAACCTTTCCATTCGCAAGCTTGCCACCACTGTCATCACTTGGTTAGCAATTTGGTGGCTACCCATGCTGCTCCTGGTGTTGTTCAACGCACCCGCAATACTATTGGAAGTTGGCCAGTTCTTCTCCACCCTGGCTGTAGTTACGTTTGGCGGGGCATACGCTGTCTTGGCGTACATGGCACAAGACGTTGTTGTTCAGTTCGGTTGGTTGACCGCTGACGAGATGATTGACGCTTTAGGCCTGGCAGAAACCACTCCCGGGCCGTTAATTTTAGTAACACAATTCGTGGGCTATCTGGCGGGTTTTAAAACAGGTGGGATTCTTCTGGGTATATCTACAGCGCTGGTTGCTCTTTGGGTCACGTTCGCGCCCTGCTTTTTGTGGATATTCTCAGGAGCGCCCTACATTGATTGGATTTCAAGCCAGACAAAACTAAAAAGTGCACTGACAGCCATAACCGCAGCCGTTGTGGGAGTGATTCTCAACCTTTCAATCTGGTTTGCACTACATGTACTTTTTCTTGAAGTAAACAAAACTTCTCTTGGCCCGTTAACGCTGTGGATTCCTAACATCTCTACCATAGAGTGGTTATCTGTAGGACTCTTTGCACTCAGTTGCTTCCTTGCTTTTAAACTGCATTGGGGCATAGCCAAAGTGCTATTGATGTCTTCAATTATCGGTGCGGCCATAAAATTGTTAGTGTAGTTATTACGCCCTGCCACTTTTTCAACTTAGTCTGAGCCCGGCGTGCTGGTCGACTTAATCAACAGTGTGCCTTTTCTTCCAGCGCTTTATTGCAGCACTCACTTCTTTTTTTTAAACAAATCCATTTGTTTTTATTTCAAATATTACAAATTAAATCAATTGTTTACAGAGTTTTACGGCAGCTTGTCGAAATTTTAAGTGAAAAAAATGCGATTTAATTTTCACACTGTGTAGAAAAGAAGTATCGAGCGACGTCCTAAGGGTACAAATCACAAAAAAGGACACATCCATGATCTTCACTGTAACCCCACTATTCGCTCTGCCAGTAGCTGTCATCTACATGATCCTGTGGATGCGCGTCACCTCGAAGCGCAGTGCACTTGCTCAATCCATTGGTGACGGCGGAAATACCGATCTATTGCTACGTATTCGCCAACACGGTAACTGTGCCGAGTGGAGCTGCTTTCTTTTGATACTGATGATGCTCTCCGAGGGGATGGGGGCACCGAGTCTATATCTCTATATCGGTGGTGCACTGCTGCTGCTGGGACGAATCGCTCATCCATTCGGTTTGAAAAAGGACAATGCGGCACACGTACTGCGATATGTAGGAAACGGTTCGAATATGCTTGCCACTTTGAACTTCATGATTTGCATTGCCGTAAATTTACTAGGATTGTGACATCTCCATTTTTAAAACCCATTGCTGTAAAACACTATTGAACCAACGATCGACAAACGAGGAATAATCGATGAAATACATGCTTTTGATCTACAACAACCCTGAACAGCAGCCAGCCTATGGTACCGCTGAATTTGAATCTATGATGGCTGGGTTCTTTGCCGCCAACGAAAAAATGAAGAGCGACGGCGTACTGATCGACGGCGAAAGCCTGAACGAACCGCACACTGCAACATCCGTTCGCATCAAAGCCGGGAAAACTGAAACTATGGATGGACCCTTCGCAGAAACACGCGAATATCTGGGCGGGTACTATGTTGTTGACGTACCCGATTTGGAAAGTGCCATCAAATATGCTGAGATGATTCCATCCGCAACTTTCGGAACCATAGAAGTTCGCGCCATGATGGACTACAACCCGGCTGGCTGAATCATGTCAATAACCACCCCCATCGCGATCAATAAGGCTATCGAAGACGTTCTTCGACGCGATCGGGGGCGGCTTGTTGCCGGACTCGTTTCACGACTTGGAGATTTGCAGGTCGCTGAAGATGCTCTGCAAGAGGCTTCTATATCCGCCATGTCGCATTGGGGCCGAAGCGGACTTCCAAGTTCACCCGTCGGTTGGCTGATGAAAGTGGCTTTGAACAAAGGTATTGACCGAGCTCGAGCTGTACAGCGTGATCGAAAAAAGGCAGATCAACTTATGATACTTACTGCATCACAGTTTGAAACGATCGATGAGGAACCCATTCCAGACGAACGTCTTAGATTGATCTTTACGTGCTGTCATCCCTTACTTGAAGAAAAATCACGTATTGGCCTAACGCTGCGTACAGTCTGCCATCTGACAACCGGAGAAATTTCTGCAGCCTTTCTAGACAAAGAAAAAACAATGGGTCAGCGCCTTTCGCGAGCTAAGGAAAAACTTCGAGACGCAGATATCGATTTTGAAATTCCTGATCAAAGCAGTTGGCCTGCAAGGCTAAGTTCAGTTTTATCAACCATCTACCTGATCTTTACAACTGGCTATGTCAATGAGGACGATAGCGAAAGGGATCTTTGTGCGGAAGCTATATTTTTATTGCGTCTGCTGGACAGATTGCGACCAGATGATCCTGAAATCGAAGGTGCGTTAGCGCTTGTATTGTTAACCGATGCCAGAAAAATCGCACGCATCGGAGAGGATGGCGCAACTGTGCCACCGGCGGAGCAAAATCGCGGCCAATGGGACATGCACAAAGTTGACGAAGCAAGAAGTATTTTGTCTCAAGCCGTCTTACGGGGTCGCCCGGGACCCTATCAAATCAAAGCAGCTATCGCAGATTGCCATATGATGGGCAACAAACCCGATTGGGAGCAGATTTCACTGTTGTACGGATCGCTCTGGATGCACGAGCCCACGCCCATCGTCGCTCTCAACTGGGCAACTGTCATTGCCGAGCTCGGGCAACCTGAATTGGCATTAAGTAAAATTGAAGTGCTGGAAAACGATTTGAAATCGTTTCAGCCGTTTTATGCTGCCTATGCAGGAATACTCAGCAAACTGGGGCAGGTAGACAAAGCGAAAAAAACGTACCAAATGGCTATACAACTTTCCCAAAACAGCGCCAGTAAACTATTTCTGGAAAAAAAGTTTCAACAGCTGGTTTGATTAACTCTGGAAAAAGTGTAGCAATACTTTCATAGCGCTTCTGCAAAGCCTCTGGAGGCTTGGCTACAGCCAATCATGGCAATGTGGCGATGTGGCGATTAAAAAAACAACGGCATCGACTCTGGAGATGACTGGCAAATCCCCGGCGGCGGCGCACGTGCTCCTAAACATACTGTCCAAAAGTAGGTGTTGCCCCCGCCTTTAGCCGACTCTGGACTCCCATTTGCTGTGGGCCTGTGAGATTTTTTTATCTAGCGCTTGCTTCAGCTTTTCTCTAATCCACTTCGTGGCAGGATCGCCATCCAAAGTTGCGTTCCAAAACACACGAAACGCAAGCTGCGGTAACGGCAGCGGTGGCTCAAAGATGTCAAAACACTCGAAATTCGGGTATTCAACAAACGCCAACGCTGGATGGTTGGCCAGCATATTAGTGCTCAACAGAGTAAGCGCGATCGATGACCAATCAGGCGCGTGAAATCCAATGCTTCTTTGCAATCCCTGGTTCGTGATGCATTCACCGACCGTACCGTGTATTGCCGCCGGCACTTGAACCACAATATGAGGCCAGCTAAGCCAGGTTTCGGTTGAGAAGCTGCCGTTTATCGGGTGTCCTTTTCGCGCAAAAACACGCCGTGGAATGGCTTCAAGGGATGTCGCCTTGAGTCCTTCCGGTAGTAGGAAATTGGCATTCCCGAAACCCACATCAATTTGTTCACTGAGCATGTCGGAAACGGTACTTGTGGAGGGTGACACCCACTCCAGACCCGCGTTGGGTGCTTCCTGATACATCAGTGCCAGCATCTCTGCCATTACACCATTCAGTACCGGACCCGAAACACGGAAGGTACGTGTGCTAGTTGCCGCATTGAATGGTATGGGTGGTTGTAGCGTCCTCTCGATTTTGCCCAGCAAAGGTTTGAGTTCTTCGTATAAAACTAGCGCTCTAGGGCTAGGCTGCATTTTCCCACCCACTCGGACCAGAAGTGGATCTGACAATTGTTCGCGTAATCGACCCAAGGCATGGCTTATTGCGGAAGGCGTGCGATTGAGTTTTTCTGCCGCTCTGTTGACATTGCCTTCTTCCATCAACACGCGGAACACCACTAGCAGATTGAGGTCGAGGCTGCCTAGGTGAATTTCATTCATGTGGAGTGAAAATAATTTGCTGGATTCAACAGCAACTTACCTTAACACTGCTTCGGCATAGAACTGATCATTCACAAACACAAAAGAAAACAACCATGACACTGCAGATTATTGGTTCCGGATTTGGCAGAACAGGCACCATGTCCACCAAGCTCGCTCTCGAGATACTCGGATTTGGGCCCACTCACCACATGACAGAAGTCTTCAAAAGCCCGCAGCAAGTGAGTCTTTGGCAGGCCGCTATAGCCAACGGCGATGTGGATTGGGCAGAAGTATTCAAGGGCTATTGTTCGCAGGTGGATTGGCCGGGTGCACTGTTTTGGTACGAGACATCGATCGCTTACCCGAATGCCAAAGTCATACATACCGAGAGAGCTGAACAAGACTGGTGGAATAGCTACAGCCAAACCATTGGTAAGTTGACTTCCGTTTATAAGAATATGCCTCTGCCGCCTCATGTCAGCGGGATGTTCGATATCGTTAAGCACGGATTTGATAAGCGATATTTGTCATCTCTGAATACCAAGGATGAAGCTATTAGTGCTTATAGAAAAAACAACCAGCGCGTTCGCGACCTCATACCTAAAGACAGATTGCTGATATTCAATGCGGCTGATGGATGGGAGCCTCTCTGCGAGTTCCTCGGGACCGAAAAACCCGAACAGGCGTTTCCCAGAGTTCATCCCAAAGAGCAATTCTGGGTTGAACTGGGCGGGGAACCAGTCTCAATGTAATTCGCAGTAGCCGTAATTCTCTAGTTTAGGTTGTGCCAGTTTTCGGATAGGCGGTCACATCGGCGTCTATGCAGGCAAAACCTTGCTATGAGCATGCAGGCAGCGGGTATGTTCATCGGCGCAGATCAGTGAATCATTGGTAAAAAATTGCCCGAATACTATGTAATAACATTACACTATAGACTTTCACGAATGCACGCGGGTATGCTTTCCAAATAAGTCATGGAATCAATAATCACTATCGTTGGTTTTCTGGGAGCCGGAAAAACAACTCTCCTGAAACATCTCGTGCAAAGCGCGCTTAAAAACCAATTGCACCCCTACATCATTCTTAATGACTACGCAGACGCGAATCTCGACGCACAATACATTAGTGACAGCCTTTCGCCCTCATCGGTAAAAGCGCTAACAGGAAGCTGCATTTGCTGTGACGGAATAAACGAGCTCAGGGATTGTGTTAACAACATATCACCCAGAGAAGGTGGAATCACACTGATCGAGGCAAACGGTACCTCTGATGCATCCAGGTTGATGGAGTTCCTTGGAGTTGGTTTAAACGAACACTTTCACCCTCCGATTCAAATTTCGGTGGTGGATGTCCGAAACTGGCAAAAGAGAGACCGGCACAACGAGCTCGAAGCCGAACAAGTCAAAGTCGGTTCGCTCATGGTGTTCACGCACTGCGATGGTGTGTCAAAAGAAAGGATCGCGCAAGTGGAATTCGATGTCAGAGAAATCAACCCACTGGCCTCGATCACTACAGCCGAGGAGCTCGATGTGCTACTGCTATCAAAGCTCGAGCCGATAAAAGCCAGTCCCTCGGAATTCGCGCATCACAAAACGCACTGGTCTTCGTGTTCTATTGATCTTCCCGACCTGCCCGACGTTCAATGCATCAAGCGCTTATGCGATTCGATACCATCGGACATCCTCAGAATAAAAGGCTGCGTGAAAGTATCTCAAATCGATGGCTACACTCATTTTGAGCGGTGCCCCGATGGCAGCGTTTATGTTCGCCCCTACCATGGATCACCGGTAACGGGGCCAAAACTATTAGCCATCGGACCAGGTAGTGAGCCAAATCTGCTGCGCAATGCCCTGGCACGAAGCCTTCACACCGCTCCGGATGGCGTTGAAAACAAATAACACACCGACGATCGTTCTGTTGAGAGTGATCTATAAATGCCTAGATGATTGCGGCCAAGGCCGTAAGTATGATCAAGGGCGATTAGTCACTGCAATTCGAACTCGATGGTCCCGACAAATCCATCGGATCAAACTGCTGACCGCGAACTACGTTGATGCGGGTAGCGTCTACATTTGCCATGGCACTTGGCACAGCGATTACTGTTACAAGCCTTGCAACCATCGCGTTGAGTGCGAAGAGTCTGGCAACAAAATATCTGTCAGTTACCGGCGCGTCGAGCCTGGTGTTTAGATCTGTTGAAGTGCTCGATGCCAGCCTTGTATTTTCACTGGGCATTACGCTGCTTGCAGCTTCAATGCAACTTTAAGCCATATCAGGAACTGAGGCAGGCCTTGGGCCGCCGGTGGCCCAATCCAGCAGCTCAACGGTATGCACGATCGGTATGTCGGTACCCGAACCAATTTGCATCATACAACCGATATTACCGGCCGCGATGATATCCGGCGCTTTTGCTTCAATCGTTGACACTTTGCGCGATTTCAACTCGGCAGAAAGCGATGGCTGCATCAGGTTATAGGTGCCGGCAGATCCGCAGCACAGATGGCTGTTTTCTGGTTCAACCACTTTATAGCCCGCGGATTTAAGCAGATCTTTCGGGTAGGTCTTAATTTGCTGACCGTGCTGCAAGGAACACGCAGCGTGATACGCAACGCGCATGCCCTGTGACTTTTGCTTAGGCAAATCCAACTCGATCAGAAGCTCGCTAACATCTTTGGCAAGGCCTGCCACCATTTCTGCGTCTTCCTTCAGTTCATGCTCACGAAACATGTGCCCGTAGTCCTTCACGGTTGTACCGCAACCACTGGTATTAATGACGATTGCATCCAGAGGACTGCTGCGATGCTCCGCAACAAAAGACCTGATATTCACAGCTGCGGATGCATGGCTTTCGTCGGTCTTACCCATATGATGCGCTAAGGCACCACAGCACCCCTGCTTGACTATCACCACTTCACAACCATGACGTGTGAGCAGGCGAATAGTGGCATCGTTAATATCAGTGTTTAATGCACGTTGCGCGCAACCGGTCATTAACGCGACACGCTTCTTCACCTGCCCTTGCGCGTTAAAAACCTGTATCTCGTCATTGCGACTTACAGGGGGTATTATTTTTGGTGCCATGGACAACATCGCACGCAATCGTGCATCGGGCATCAAGCCGCTAAGGGGCTTGGCAAGTTTTGCAGCTCGCAAGGCCAACCGGAATCGCCCCGGGTACGGCAACAGCCGCACAAGCAACCACCTCAACAATCGATCATCCCAGCGGCGACGATAATTTTGATTAATATACTCGCGAGCGTGATCAACCAGATGCATGTAGTTCACACCGCTTGGACAGGTAGTCATACACGCCAGACAACTCAAACAACGATCAATATGTGTAACCGTTTTTACATCCGGTTCGCGCTCGTTCTCGAGCATGTCTTTGATCAGGTAGATACGCCCCCGTGGGCTATCCAACTCATCTCCCAGGATCTGATAGGTGGGACAGGTTGCGGTACAAAATCCACAGTGAACACAGGTACGCAAAATCTGATTGGAGCGTGCCGTGCTGCTGTCGAGGAGTTGCTCAGGTGTGAAATTGGTTTGCATTGATTCAGTCCATCAACCCTGGGGTCAGTATTCCTCGTGGATCAAACTTGCTGCGCAGCCCGGTTTCTATATTCTGAAGCACTGCGTGCTGCGGTTGAAAAGCAGGCACATCCTCAAGTGAGGGTACACGACGCATCAGCGTTGAATGGCCTTTGAGCTGCTCGGCGGTGTCACGAATCAACGTAGCAGCGGTTGAATGTTCAGACTGAATGAGCAGCCAGATCAGGCCACCACTCCAGTCGTATATCGCATCAAACGCAATGCCGTTGTCTGTCAGCTTGCCTGTTAACGAAGGGGCATCGGTTGGTTTGAGCGAGACACGCCATACCGCACCCTCTTTTTGCGAGAACTCGGACACATCTCTTATATCTGCCCAAATTGCCGCGCTTGCCTCACCTTCCAGCACCTCAAAATCACAACACACATCTTCCAACAACGCATCGCGCCGATATTTTACTGAAGCCTCCAGCCCTTCGATACGAACACAGGTTTTTGCACTGCCGGCAACTGCAATGTGAGCCGACCCGCTTAGGTCATACGGTGTGCCCATCGCCTCACATAGCTTGGCGACTGCTGCAACGTCATCAAGCCCTTCTAGCATTAGTGTGACTTCTGCTTCCGGAATCGCAGAGACTTTAAACGAAAGCTCTGTCAGTACACCCAAGGTACCGCGAGACCCACACAGGAGTTTTACCAGGTCATAACCGGTGACATTCTTCATGACCCTTCCTCCGTTCTTCAGCACTCGCCCCATTCCATCGACGAATTCAACACCAATCATGTGGTCACGACAAGCACCCACTTGTACGCGTCTTGGCCCGCTAACATTGGCAGCCGCCAACCCGCCAATGGTACTGACTCCCTGGGTGCCAAGCACGCCACGCCAGTCGGCAGGTTCAAATGCCAGTCGCTGTCCTTCGGTTGCCAGCGTTTGATTGATCTCGGCAACGGTGGTACCGGCACGTGCCACCATCGTCATTGCGCCGGGTTCATACAAGGTGACACCAGTTAAATCAGCTAGCGACAAGGTGTTGCCGCTGGTGCGACCCACCGTGTGTGTACCACCGCCAACGATTTGCAGTGGACCTTTTGCTGATCGCAACTGTTCTGCAACAGCCTCCGTGCTGCTTACAGATGAAAGGGTTTCTGTTGTCATGGGTATCTCTTTTGAGTCAATGCAGACAGCGCGTTTTTATGCGGCAATCGCTGCACTACGCCGGGCATCGGATGAGGTCAGTGGAAATACCTTTGCAGGATTGAGTAACCAATGCGGATCAAACACATCTTTAACTGCCATTTGTATCTCAAGATCATCAGCAGTGTATTGCGCCAGCATCAAATCACGCTTTTCAATACCAACACCATGTTCACCGGTCAGGCAACCACCCACCTCCACGCACAGTCTTAAGATGTCGGCACCGAATGCTTCACAGAGTTCAAGATCTCCGGGTTTGTTGGCATCGAACATAATCAGTGGGTGCATATTGCCATCACCCGCATGAAACACATTACCAACTCTGAGCCCGTATTTTTTCTCAAGTGCTTGAATGCCTTTGAGCACAGCTGGCAATGTAGATACCGGGATGGTTCCATCCAGGCACATGTAGTCAGCCACCTGACCAACGGCACCAAAGGCAGACTTTCGACCAAGCCAGATAGCAGCGCTTTCAGCCGCGTTAGCGCTTTCTTTAAGTGCCACAGGATTATGTGTCTGGGCGATCTTGGTAATCCGTTGCAACTGCGCTTCGATTTCCTGTTCAGAGCCCTCTACTTCAATAATCAGCAAGGCTTCGCATAGCGGGTAACCAGCCTTTGCGAAGTTTTCGGCAATCTCTATGATCGGGCGATCCATGAATTCGATCGCCACTGGAAGTACGCCTGCTTTAATAATGTCGCTAACACATTCACCAGCCACTTCATTGCTGTCGAAACCAACCAGCACCGGACGTGCACCCTCTGGTTTACGCAGAATTCGCAGGGTGGCTTCAGTGACAACACCAAGCTGACCTTCGGAACCACAGATGACGCCAAGCAGATCCAAACCCGCCGCGTCTAGATGTGCACCACCCATTTCAACCACTTCGCCTTCCATCGTGACCATCGTTACCCCCAACAGATTGTTGGTGGTCACCCCGTATTTGAGGCAATGTGCGCCACCCGAGTTCATCGCGATGTTTCCGGCGATGGCGCAGGCAAGCTGACTGGATGGGTCTGGCGCGTAGAAAAAATCTTCTTCCTCCACAGCGCCAGTAACGGACAGATTAGTTCGTCCGGTCTGGACACGAATGAAGCGATTTTCATAGTCGGTTTCAAGCACCTGATTCATCTTAGCCACACCAAGGATCACGCAATCCGCCGTTGGCAACGCTCCGCCTGCGAGTGATGTGCCCGAGCCACGCGGCACAACGGGTACGCCTTCCTGGCTGCACACCTTCAACACTGCGGCGACTTCTTCAGTGGTACTCGGCAGCACCGCTGCCAGCGGTGGGCAGCGGTAAGCTGTCAGCGCATCGCATTCATAAGCGCGAGTTTCAGCTTCATCGTCAATCACGGCATCATGGGGCAGTACAGCTCGCAAACGCTCAACGATGGCTGCCTTGCGATTCAGAATGGCGGAGTCAGGCGTTGGCATTTCCATAGATCACCTCAATGCTTATTGTTGAACAAAGAGCCTGCCCCGCTTTATTCGCGAGAGCAAACATACGAATACTTAATTTACTGCACTTAACCGAGTGTACCCATAAATAACCCACAGGCGATTTAACACAAGCGATTTACGTTAATTCATCGACACAGTCAGGGAATATTTTCTCGAAACCCTCTGCATATTGACAATCTCGACCACCCGCCATACCACCTGAGTTACGTTTGAAGTGATTGGCGCGTTGCTGGGCAACACGTGTGTAGTACTCCCACAAATGTATTTGCCCCTCGTTGCACTCCATAGCGGCGCGTTTTTTCTCCCACACCTCTGTAATGTCGAGAAACACGTTGGGCTTCCAGCCCATTTGTTCTGTCTGGTGTGGTTCAAACAAATAAAGATTCGGTGCGCCGAGCACTTTTTCACCGGGGTTGTGGCCCCAGGCCTGCGCGATCATTCGGGTCTCAAGCGCAATCTGAGTCATATGCATATGATCCGTATTGTATGGATCCCATCTCGAATGACTAAACATAAAATTAGGCTGGACCTTACGAATTAAATCGACCACCTGGAACTTGCGATCTTCATCGAAGGTGAGCGGATAATCACCAAAATCGAAGCACACCAACTCATGTACGCCCAGAGCAGCTGCGGCATTCTCTGCCTCTTTGCGTCGAATATCCTTCACCTGCTGCAACGATTTACTCTCCTTCCACAGCCGTGCACTCTCTCCTCGCTCGCCGAAAGACATGCAAGCTACTGTGACCTCGTAGCCAAGCTTTGCATGCAATGCGATAGCGCCACCGCAGCGCCAGACAAAATCGGCTGCGTGAGCAGACAAAATCAGCGCACTTTTGCGATTTGGTTGTGCTGAATCGGATCCTGAGGCCATGATTCCTTTCTTCTAAGTCAGTTTAATAAAAGGTTAAGTGTGCATGATACCCGCTTGCGGCGCCAGCGGCCCAGTTACTGGTGAGCCGGGATTGGAGCTTGACCCGGTAGTACGGACTGGCACACGCCTAAACTCATCCCGTACTGTGCTCCAAATCCAGCGGTTTTTGCCTAAGTTGCATAGGATCAGTCGATCTCGAAAATCGGATTGGGGACACCTATTGGGGACACCTGAATAGATTTCGAGACTTTATTGTTACCAATTAATATTGCCGCTACCAATCACTGAGGCAGGGAGAGAATACAAAGACAATCCGACATGCATGTTATGCCCGATCAACCATCATTTGACAGCAAAGATAACTGACGGATACTCTTCGTATCACTCAGATATAAGGGAAATCAGATTCCGTTGGCTGTAGAAGACTATGAAGGCACGGCAATAATCACAATAGGAGCCGCGGCTGAGCAATATGACAAGGATATATACAGCGCCCTTCTCGGTCTCCACAAAAAGACCAACGGATATTGCATCGACTGGTACAACGGTACTCGAGGTGCGCTAACAGGTTATGAAAACCTGCGACTGTATCTGCATGGGCATGGAGACTTCAATGCGAAATCTCTGGGTGGGCTGAACGCTTCAACAATCGCTCAGGGTCTGGTCGGCTATTTCGGTCTTACCAAAGATACGACAAAAGTTATCAGCATTACAGGCTGCAATGCAGCAAGAGGGACCGTATGCCTTGATAGTGTGCGCAATGCCAATGTTGAGCTTATTGGAAAACCGGTTCATCCTGAATTACCTCACCTGACAAGGAAGTGGCTGACACAGGATTCCCGTCTTGTCGACACATCCAAAACAGCGGCAGAACTGTGCAGGGGTAGCTTCGCACAGCAACTGCATCAGGAGTTAATGACGTTGGGGATTCAAACAACGATCTACGCAAGACTATATGTTGTCGTGGTGGAAGATGATGGGCAGAAAAGAACCATGCACTATCACTACAAGCCCGTTTGGGATCCAGATGGGAAGAATCCTCACTCGTCATATCATCATGGGGAGAAAGACAGGACAAAGATAAAAATCAGCGCTACTGATGGCGGTCAGATGTTTGAGTATGTGCAATATGATGACAATGCAAAGGCACAGCAAAGGATGAACATCAGAATCGCGAAAGCGCAGGTAAACCAGGAAATTCTCAACCGGAGTTTGATGGGTAAATAGAGCATGTCGCCGATAGTAATGATTGCCTTAACACGCTGCTCGATTAAAGGCATCCTCTCGTCGCGCTGATACCGGAACCACTCGCACAGCATGCGAAAACCCGCATAGCACCCTGAAGTTCCTGCGATCAACAATCACGGCTATAGCCGCGTCTCGCAGTCGCAGGTTCCGTTAGCTTCACAGCCGTTCCCGATGTGTTTGACATGCAGGTTCTATGGACAGCTGTTAGTCTGTATTCAATTCCAATCCAGACACTCCTTGAAGCAGTTGTTGCCATGAATCCTTATCAGAATAAGAGCCTGAACATCAACACACGAGTTGACGATCTGTTGTCACGAATGACGGTGGAGGAGAAGATTGCTCAGATGCATGCGGCCTGGCTTCATCTGTCTGAGGATGGAGAGCACAGGATTCGTACTGATCGATTTACAGGAGTCAGCGAACAAGATGCCTTGAAACGAATGCTGTCATTTGGTTTGGGGCAGATAACAAGGCCACTGGGTACTAGCAGCGTAGAGCCTCGTCAGGGTGTTCGCGCATTAAATAAATTGCAGAAGTTCCTGGTGGAGGATACTCGCCTGGGAATTCCTGTGCTCTCGCATGAAGAGTGCCTGTCCGGTTTGATGGCGCGTGATGCAACGATGTTTCCCTCCTCACTGGCCTATGGAGCTACCTGGAATCCTGATCTGATTGAAAAGGTGGGCGCCGTCATTGGTGAGGAGTGTATGTCAGTCGGTGCAAGGCAGGGCCTGGCGCCCGTACTCGATGTTGCTCGCGATGCGCGCTGGGGTCGAACCGAAGAATGCTTTGGTGAAGATCCTTACCTCACTGGTTTGCTCGCGACGCGCTATGTTCAGGGAATGCAAGGCGAAGACCGTCAGGTGCTGGCCACTCTGAAACACTATGCTGGCCATTCATTCAGTGAGGGTGGGCGAAACCACGCGCCGGTGCATCTGGGCTGGCGCGAATTGAACGACGACTTCATGCTGCCGTTCGAAATGGCCGTGAAGCTTGGCAATGCCGGCTCCGTTATGCCTGCCTATCACGATATCGACAATGAACCGTTGCACGCATCCCGACATCTGCTGACCGAGGTGCTTCGAGATGCCTGGGGGTTCGACGGATTAATTGTTGCGGACTACGTGGGTGTCAGCTTGCTTTACACGCATCACGGGGTAGCAGCGAACTGCGCCGAAGCGGCAGCTTTGTCGTTCAATGCGGGTCTGGATGTTGAACTGCCGGGCGATGACTGTGCCACACACCTGAAAGATGCACTCGATCTTGGCTTGATTTCGATGGAAACCATTGATGAAATCGTGACGCGGGGTTTACTGGAAAAAATGCGTTTGGGTCTGTTTGAAAAACCCTATGCCGATGAAGACGCCATTGCCTTACGCACACCCGAGGCTGTTGCACTGGCAGCAGAAGTGGCAGAACAAGCGGTTACTATTCTGGACAACAACGGCGTGCTGCCGTTGAGTGATTCCGCTCGCATAGCGGTTATCGGACCCACTGCCAACGATCCGCTTGCACTGCTTGGTGACTATTCCATGCCGGTTCATCTGATCAATCAGAATGAAGTGGAAAGCACGACCAGCGTGGTGACACTGCTCAAAGGCATGCAGAATGCCTGCGGCGAGGAACGCATAAGCTTTGCACAAGGTTGCTACATTCTTGAAGAACGTGGCGCCGGTGCGCCTGTGTTCCCCGGCGATATCGGCGATAACACCAATCTTGATATTGCATCATCACTTTCAACACGACTGGATCTGGTGGAAGAGGCGGTTGCTGCTGCTGAGGCTGCCGATATAGCGATGGTGTGCGTGGGTGATCTGTCGGGCATCTTCCAGACCGGTACCGTTGGTGAAGGATCGGATGCAGACACACTGAATCTACCAGGTGTGCAACAGACACTGGTTGAAGCCATTGTGGCAACGGGCAAGCCTGTCGTGCTCGTTCTTACCAGTGGGCGCCCGTATAACCTGGGTGGTCTGGAATCCAGGTTAGCGGCTCAGGTCATGGCGTTTTTTGGAGGAGAACAGGCGGGCAATGCCCTGGCCAGGGTGCTGACAGGTGCGATAGAGCCTTCCGGTCGATTAACTTTGTCCATCCCGCGTAACGCCGGTGCGTCTCCTTACTTCTACAATCACAAGTTCAAGAGCTCCGGTACACCGATTGCCCGACACTTTGGTAGTAGCTATCCCTTTGGACATGGTCTTTCTTATACGCAGTTCGAATACAGTGATCTTGTGCTGAGCAATGAAAAGGTAAACATCGATACTGGCGAGATCCGTTTATCCGTAACACTGCGCAATGTCGGGGAGCGATCGGGATTTGAGGTGCCACAGTTGTATATTCGTGATACGCTGGCATCGTTAGTGAGACCGATCAAGGAGTTGAAGTGTTTCAGCCGTGTTCAGCTGGAACTCAGCGCTGCAGTCCGAGTGGAGTTCGTCATACCAGTAGACATGCTTAACTTTACCGGCTCAGCAGGCGTGCGAATCGTTGAACCTGGCGAATTCGAACTGATGGTAGGTGCATCAAGCGGCGATATTAAACTGCAAACCAAGGTCGAAGTCACTGGCGAGGTGCGCACACTTGAACGCAACTGGCGCATGATAAGTCACTGCAACGTGACACCACTCTGACAATCTTTGATGTTGGATTGCCGTTCATCGCTTTGATCTTTACAAAGCAATTTAACCTTTGCAGCCCGCTTTCTTGTAAATCATGCAACCGCGTTATGTGCTCGACGATGGCATTACATCACTCGACAATTTGAAATAATAGTTCCATAATATAAAATTCAATCGCGTGCAGTAGTACGAATTGATCTCAAAGTAATCACATCTTTTGCGATGGTCGATGACTTATTACTCAAATTAACCTGCGCTTTGGGCGTGACTTGTTGAATTCGTACAGACATTAAGTATGCAAAGCTCGATTATTGAAAAGCTTCTGGCACTGCTCACTTTAATCAGCCAATCAAGCAAACCAGCAACGTTTACTGAATTGGTAGACGTCAGCGGCATGAACAAGAGCACGATGCACAGACTGCTTTCGTTAGGGCTCGAAAATCAGCTGCTTCAGTATGACAACACGAGCAAGACCTATCTGCTGGGACCCAAACTATTTGACTTAGTGCGCAGTGCCTACCGCGGTTACGACATCCAGAATGTCGCATTAGCTGAGATGCTGCGCTTACAAAAATTGGTTAAAGAAAATATTACGATAGGAGTTCCTTTAGGTTCTGAAACTGTTTACCTTCGTTTATTAGAGGCTACCAGTTCAGTGGGCCCGATGCCATTGCCTGGTATGCGAGAGCAGTTCCATTGCTCGGCGTCGGGTAAGGCTTGGGTTGCCTTTCTGCCGAACACGCTTATCGAGGCAACCTTGGAGGCCCACACGTTCGAACGCTATACCGACAACACCATAACAACCGCCCGTAAATTTCATAAGGCGCTTTTGCAAGTTCGTGAACAGGGTTATGGCACCAACGATCGGGAAGAGTACGATCATTTGGTAGGCATCTCTGCCCCGATCTTCAACTATCTGGCTGAGCCTATCGCTGTATTAAATATTTGGACGTCGCACCGACGTTATCCTATTGAAAAGCTCATCGCGTGGGCCGACGAATTAAAGGACTCGACACACCGAGTAACTGAGCTCATTGGTGGTGTCCAACCAACTTCAGAAAGCCTTAAACAGTAAGCTTGCAAACTGCCCCGGTTTAGTTTGCAGATGCGGCATGTGCGCCACAGCCGATAGTCCGGCCTTCAAGCAGAACGACACGTGCGCCATGCTCAGCCAGACCAAGCGCTGTGCGAGTACATGTCAGCCCACTAGCAACGATGACGAAATCTGCGTCGACCCGGTCTTACAAAGTAGGTTGGGCCGGAAGCGCGGTTGCCGTTCTGTGCCAGTGGGTATCGAGCAGCGTCGTTTTTGGTGAATTGGAACTGCGCATAGCCTTGTGCTTTCTGATAAAGTTCTGTATTACAGGACTTTGTTTGCCTATTTAGAAACATAGTAGCCAAAATTCAGACTAGTGACACGAAACAACATTGCCCGGGTCTCGAAACCTCACAACTCCAACCCGTTTTTGGATTCGAGAACTGCAAGGGGACAACGTATCGGGAATCAAGTGATCTACTGATTACGCGTTCCTTAACTCACGACGCGGAAAAACAGTTCTGTAAAGCTGTGTAAGATAAGCCTTAAATAACTTTGGAGAATAAATTAGATGAAAACAAACACAACACTGATGAGTGCAGTCGCAGGTGTTGCGCTGCTCGCCAGTGCACAAGCCTCTGCTCAAGAAGAATTAACGGTTGCATACTTTCTTGAATGGCCCATGCCGATGATGGTTGCAAAAGCTGCAGGCACTTATGACGAAGCCCTGGGTATGAAGGTTAATTGGGTATCATTTGAAACTGGAACAGCGATGTCTGCGGCCATGGCTTCAGGTGATGTCCAGATTGCTGTCAGTCAGGGATTACCACCTTTTGTTGTTGCAACCTCAGCGGGTCAAGGGCTGCAAATCGTTGACGTGGCAGTTTCCTACTCAGACAACGATAACTGCGTGGTCTCTGCGGCTCTTGAAATTGATAAGAGCAGCGCTGGTGAACTTGCCGGGAAAAAAGTAGCGGTACCTTTGGGAACAGCTGCGCACTATGGCTTCTTGCGTCAGATGGATCACTTTGGTATTGATCTCGACTCGCTTAGCATTGTAGATATGGCCCCACCTGAAGGCGCGGCCGCACTTGATCAGGGCGCTGTGGATTTCGCATGCGGATACGGCGGTGGGCTATCGCGCATGAAGGAACACGGAAACGTGCTCTTAACTGGTGCAGAGAAGGAAGAGTTGGGCATTCTGGTATTCGACGTAACTTCAGCGCCGACAGAATTCATTGCTGAAAACCCTGATATCGTTTCCAAGTTTCTTGCTGTTACGGCAGGAGCCAATGCAGCTTGGGCTGCAGACCCAAGTGACGAAATGCTCAATGTAATTGCACAGGAATCCGGTTTAGACCTGGATGCGGCAAAAGCGTCTATTGCAACCATGAAGTTTCCTTCGGTCGAGGATCAGCTCTCTGATAAGTGGCTTGGCGGAAACGCTCAGACATTCATGAAAGGTGTTGCTGACGTGTTCGTTGCGGCAGGCTCTATCGACGCGGCCAAAGCCTCTTATGAAGAAAATGTAAACGCAGCGCCTCTCACAGCTGCAGCAGGGCAATAAGCGTAAGTAAACTCAAAGTGGCTGAGAATACTCAGCCACTTTGTTTTTCCTGCGTTCCAACAAGCTTTAACAAATTGTATTGCGGGGTCCTATGTCAGAATTATTGATAGACAATATTTCCATGCGCTTCGACCTGCCAAATGGCGTTCATGTGCAAGCCCTTAAAAACGTCTCTTTGGATATTAAATCCGGTGAGTTGATGAGCGTGCTAGGACCGTCCGGTTGTGGCAAGACCACCCTTTTGAACATCGTAGCTGGATTCCTGGCTCCATCAGAGGGGCAAATAGTGTTGAACGATAAAGCGGTATTCGGCCCCGGTCCAGAACGCGGCATGGTCTTTCAACAAGGGGCGCTATTCGAATGGATGAGCGTGCGTGAAAATGTCAGCTTTGGGCCTGACATGAAGGGTGTAAGCCGCAGCGAAAGTTCAGAGAATGTCGAGCATCTGCTCAACGTTGTTGGCCTACAAGACTTTAAAGAAAAAGCAGTCTACGAACTGTCCGGCGGCATGCAACAACGCGTAGCTCTGGCCCGTTGTCTGGCCAACGATCCGGACGTGATTTTGATGGATGAGCCGCTGGGCGCGTTAGATGCACTCACTCGCGAAAAAATGCAGTCGCTCGTCCTGGACCTCTGGAAAGAAACTGGCAAAACGATCATTTTAATCACCCACTCTGTGGAAGAGGCCTTGCTATTGGGCGAACGCTTACTCGTAATGGCACCGCGCCCTGGAAGAGTGCATAAAGAGTATCGTCTTCCCTTTGCAGATCTTGGCGTAGGCAACGACCTACGTGAAGTAAAAAAGCATAAAGACTACACCGGTACTCGGGAAGAGATACTGGAAATGATTTGGAACATGGAAGAAGAGATTATGGGCCGAACGGAGGAAAGTGCATGACTGGTTTACTTGTACTTGCACTTTATCTAGGCGTATTTTTTGGCTCTAACTTGATTTTGTCCCGGTTGTTCTCCGGAGCGTTCGCTCGACGCGGATTCAATAAAATAAAAACGGTAACTTTCGGCGATGAAAGTGCCGTAACAGCTAATAGGATAGCGTCGGTCATTTCGGTTATTACCGTATTCTGGATTTGGGTGGCTTTCACTAATTCGTCCATTCCATTGCCAAAAATGCCAGGCCCATTTGCGGGCGAAACAAGTTTTAACTATACCGCCACACTCGAAGACGGCACATCAGATGATGCAACGGTATCAGTGCTGGTTTATCGAGAAGATATACAGCTGACGGTTGATGATGAAGGTAAGCCTCAAAAGCGACCGGAACCACTGACGGTCGAAGAGGGTGACGGTTTCGCTAAAAACGACACACTTGTCGCTGCGCGTTATGGATTCGAAGTCATCAATGTCTGGAAGAATGATGAGGCGAGCAAGAAGGATGGCTCCCGTATCACGGCGATCAATGGACAACCCATAGAGCCCGGCGGTTCGGTTAATACACCAGCCGGAAAAATCGGCCTTACCGACAAAGGTACGCCCACTTTCTCACCAGACCCCGGATTAAGAATGCCACGTCTCTATCTGCCGGCACCGGAGATCGTGATGGAACGCTTTTTACGCCTGAATGCCGAAGGCTACCAAGGCTTCACGTTGTGGGAGCACACGTGGACGTCATTGCGGCGTGTGCTGATTGGTTTCCTGCTGGGGGCTATAATAGGTATTCCAATTGGCTATGCCATGGGTCTAACTAATTGGTCTCGTGGCTGGTTTGATCCAATTGTTGAATTCATGCGGCCGGTACCGCCACTGGCACTGATCCCGTTAATGATCATCTGGTTTGGCATCGGCGAGATGTCAAAAGTGATCCTGCTGTTTTTAGCGGCGCTGTGGATAATGATCATCGCGGCACGTTCCGGGGTCTCGGGCGTGGCTATCACTAAAGTACATGCGGCATATTCGCTGGGGGCGTCCAAGAGCAAGATTTTGCGTAAGGTCATCGTCCCGAATTCGTTGCCGGAGATATTTACAGGTGCACGGGTTGCCATGGGTGTCTGCTGGGGTACCGTAGTAGCTGCAGAACTTGTTGCTGCTGAAGTTGGATTGGGCAAGATGATCGTGGCTGCCTCGCGGTTCCAGCTGACAGACATCGTCATCATAGGCATCATCCTGATCGGCGTGATTGGGTTCTTGATTGATGTTGGTGTTCGCGCTCTGGAAAGCTGGTTGGTCCCTTGGAAAGGGAAGGTTTGAGCAGATAATCTGCACAAATTCGTGTGAACAGGAACGGTAGGGGCCGTGTCGAATACGGGGCGCATGGGTGATGAAAACGAGCCGGCTGTATCGTCGCGAACATGGAATTTTCACCCGAACCTGCCGATCAGTATGTCGCCGGTTTTTGATATCCCGCCGAAGCCAAAAGCTACTTTAAAATGGTTGCTGGGTACTTGGCTTAAGGTCACCCCTCCGGTAAACCACTTGCTGTTCGCACTAGTGGCTTACTGGTTTCTGTGGCCCAGCTTGGCAGTGATGCAAGTGTTCAGCGCAGATTGGGTTGCACAGATCTTTATCATCAACTTCAGTGCAACCCTTATCCTGGGCACAGCATTGCATGCTTATCTCTATGTTTTCAGCGGGCAACAGATGCGTCTGAAATACGATGTGCGTCCAATGGAAAAGAGTATTCGATTCACTTTTGGTTACCAGGTCTGGGATAATCTTTACTGGACTTTGATCTGGGGCGTACCTATTTGGTCGGCATGGATGGTCATCTATTTTACGGTTGCAGCCAAAGGCTGGGTACCAACGATCGATAGCTTCTCTTCATCGCCAGTCTGGTTCATCCTGCTTTTCTTTGTCATTCGTTTCTGGCAGTCATTTCATTTCTACTGGATCCACAGGCTTATTCATACACCGGCGCTCTTCAAGAGCGTACATCATG
>JBGCEO010000130.1:0-2620 GCA_045106475.1 Granulosicoccus sp. | reverse complement strand
TTTAGACGAGCAGCTGGTTTATAAAAAGAGAATTCGTCGGGCTCTTGGCGATTATCAGCGCAATGTACCACCGCATATACAAGCAGCTAGAAAACTGGAGCGCAGTGGGCGAAGCATAAGCTACATCATTACCAGAAATGGTCCTGAACCAATTGACGCACTGCAATCAGCGCCAGACTATCAACATTATCTGGACAAACAGTTGGCACCAGCCGCCGACGGGATACTGCAATTTCTCGACACTAGCTTTTCTGCGATCACTGATGCCCAGCTCTCAATGTTCTGAGCCATCAGTGATACAGGTGCAAAAATCGTAATAGCAAGTCCGACTAGTTTACTTCCAGGTAGGCTGGAACTGAGAAGACATAGTCAGACTGGTTCAGCGCGTTAGCCGCAGTGTGGCAAGCTACACAATTGGGATCAGGAATATGCGCTTTGGCTTTTCCGGTGTAGCCTGCAGCCCAGTACCAGTCTTCAGCCACAATGCCATCGCTATCTGCAACCTTTAAGCTCACGGTGTGTTGCGCCCCTTTGCCTGCTTCCCAATTTGCTTTATTCGCGTACTGCTCTTTAACCACAACAGTACCTTCAGGAAAATCATACGGGCCTTCGCCTGTCATCATCGCAAGTCCAATGTCGTTTACATAGACATCGCGATAGCCTTCTTCACCCAGGTGAACGCCACCAAGCGCTTGTGAGTTTCCAGTAGATGGCTCCCCTTCTGTGATCTTGGTCCAGGTTTTATAATCAGCCCATCGCGGATCGGGCTTACCCAGAAAAGGAATACTGGCACAGCCAGCCAAGAACACACCGCCTAAAATGGCGATACCAGCGGACCGGGTCTTTGTTAGTTTCATTTAGATCTCTTGGCAGTAGGGCAGCAGTCTGCTGCGTTGTTGGAAACTTACTAAGCACGTGGACTAGCAAAGGAAAAAAAGGTTCCCTCGCTAGTGCCACTCAAGCATTAAGCAGAGGCCGCTTTGACGTCCTGCCTACGTTCTGTAAGTACAAACTCAGTGTAGCCGTTGGCTTGCTCACGGCCCTTGAGCACCAGATCCAGTGCCGCCTGAAACGCACTATCATCATCGAATGAAGGTGCCATGGGTGAGTATTCAGGGTCAGTTGCATTTTGCTGATCTACAACTATGGCCATTCGCTCCATTGAGTCTCGAACCTGTGCCTCGTCAATAATCTGATGCTCTAACCAGTTAGCAAGAAACTGACTGGAGATTCTCAGCGTTGCCCGATCTTCCATTAAGCCAACATCATTGATATCCGGCACTTTAGAACATCCAACACCCTGGTTTACCCAACGGACAACGTATCCAAGAATACTCTGTGAATTGTTATCCAGCTCGTGCTGAATCTCTTCGGCTGAAAAGTTTCTACCGGGCTCAGCCAATGGCACCGTGAGGATGGCGTCAACGCTGGCAGGTACTCTGCTCTTTATAGATTTTTGCACGCTTTGAACATGAACCTTGTGGTAATGCATCGCATGCAAAGTGGCCGCAGTCGGCGACGGAACCCAGGCGCAGTTTGCACCAGCTTCAGGATGCCCCTGTTTAGCATCGATCATTGCCGCCATCTGATCTGGTATAGCCCACATGCCTTTGCCGATCTGACCAAAACCTTGCATGCCAGTGGCAAGACCAACATCTACATTGCTATCCTCATAGGCAGCTAACCAGGTGGAGTTCTTCATTTCACCCTTCGGAATCATGACCCCGGCATACATGCTGGTATGCATTTCATCGCCTGTTCTGTCCAGAAAACCGGTGTTGATGAATATCACTCGTTCACGTGCAGCGGCGATACAATTCTTAAGGTTGACCGAAGTGCGACGCTCCTCATCCATGATGCCGATTTTTAACGTGTTGTGTGCAAGCCCGAGCGCTTGTTCGACGCGACCAAATAGTTCAACCGACAAAGCTACTTCATCAGGTCCATGTTGCTTGGGTTTTACAATGTACACGCTACCGGTGCGAGAATTACGGGCATCTGCTTCTGTCTTATTCAGATCCTGAATCGCACACAGGCTAGTAACTACCGCATCGATATAGTTTTCCGGAACCTTATTGCCGCTAGCATCCAGTACGACATCAGTCAGCATATGCGCACCCACATTGCGCACTAACAGCAAGCTACGCCCAGGTAGTGAAAAGCTTCCACCACTCAGATCGTTATATTGACGATCAGCATTGAGCTTTCTGACGATATCTTTTCCGCCTTTGTTCATTCGCTCTTCTAGCTTACCTGTCATCAGACCAAGCCAATTGCGATAGACGAGCGCTTTATCTTCAGCATCAACGGCTGCCACTGAATCCTCGCAATCCTGAATAGTGCTTATCGCCGATTCCATGATCACATCGCTTACACCAGCCGGGCTAGCCTTGCCAACAGGGCTTGATGCATCAAACATGATTTCCATGTGCAGGGCATTGTTGCGTAGCAATACTGATTCAAGCGCATCGGCAGAGCCTGTGTAACCAACGCATTGCGCTGGATCTTTTAAGCCGACCTCGCTGCCGGATTCTAAAGTGACTTGCAGGGCTCCGTTAACCAGCGCGTAACGAGTCACGTCGCCATGACTGCCTTGACTCAAGGGCGCAGAATCATCCAG
>JBGCEO010000129.1:0-59911 GCA_045106475.1 Granulosicoccus sp. | reverse complement strand
CCAGAGTTGGTTAGAGGCAAGACCGGGCGTGTTTACGGTAATCTCATGTCCTTGCTGACGCTTATGAAGAGTCAACCTCTGGCTTATAACAAGGACAACCAGGAAGACAAGGAGCCATTATTCGATTCTGTTGACACCTTGCTCGGTTGTTTGCGCGCCTTTGCGGATATGCTGCCGGCGATCAAAGTGCAGGAAGCAGCCATGCGTGCTGCAGCTAAAGAAGGTTTTTCAACGGCAACGGATCTAGCTGACTACCTGGTGCGCAAGGGGTTGGCATTCAGAGATGCGCATGAAGTAGTGGGTTCAGCGGTAGCCTATGGTGTGGAGCATTCACAAGATCTATCGGATATGCCTCTGGATGTATTGCAAGGCTTTAGTGATCGAATAGAAATGGATGTGTTCGATGTGCTAACTCTGGAGGGTTCTGTCAATGCGCGCAATCACACGGGCGGTACAGCACCGGAAGCTGTCAGGGCGGCTGTGGACAGAGCTGCGCTAAGACTTAAAGAAGCTTACATTCCGAATTGACGCCTTAGCCATTCGGAGATGTCGCGAACTTCATCGGCGCTGACACTATGTGGCATAGGGTAGGTGTGCCACTCCAGTGACAACTGTTGTTGCTCCAGCACCTCTTTGGATTGCTCGGCATGTTGAATCTGAATGACTTCATCTTGCAGTCCGTGCGCCATGAAGATGGGTAGGGAAGATGCGTCTTGCCGAAGTGTAGAAAGCACTTGCTCCTGTACTGGCAGGTAGGTGGAAAGTGCAAGAATGCCACCCAGTGCGTGTTCGCCAGTCAAACCGGCGTACAAGGCGATTGCACCACCTTGTGAAAAGCCTGCCAAAATAATGTTACTGGCTGCAATGCCTTTGCTGATTTCATTATCAATTAAGGCACTGATGTGAGTGGCTGATTCTTGAATACCCTGGATATCCTGGCTGCGGCTGCCAAAATCAAGTGATGTAATGTCGTACCAGGCACGCATGGCTGCACCACCGTTTACCGTAATGGGCCGCACCGGCGCATGCGGGAATAAAAATCGTACACCCGGTCTTTGCAGTAGTTGCAGCTCAGGTACTATGGGTTCGAAATCGTGCCCACTCGCACCTAATCCATGCAGCCAGATAACCGTATACTCACACTGTTCGGCGGTTGTAATCTCGATACAGTCGAGCAATTTCTGGGTCATGGAGCACAACAGTGTGTAGCTTGAATTGCGTGCGAGTATACTCCATAGCCCCTTGATCGAGCGTGCTCAGATGAAACCGCGACTATTAATTTCGGTATTGATCTCCATGTCTATTGCAGTCCTTGTTGTCGGTTGCGGCAATAAAGGTGAACTGTATCGCATTCCCGATCAGATCAGTGAAGACGACCTGGACGTCCTGGATGAAGCCCTGGATGAGATCGATGTACAAACACTTAAATCCACCGAACTGGAAAAATTGGACAAGCTCTCTGATGATGAGTTAGACAAGCTAAAAGCCAAGCAGCCAAGTAATTAACTGATACAAACATGAAGCCTTTTTATCGACAAGCTGGATCATTGATGTCTGACGGCAAGAGTTGCACGTCATTGGCAGAGGAGTTTGGCACGCCTTTGTATGTCTATAACCGCGCAGCGATCAATGGCGCATGGCGCTCTTTTTCCGATGCCTTGGCCAGTCGTAAACATCTGGTTTGCTACGCAGTGAAAGCGAATAGCAATCTGGCGGTGCTGGATAGCTTGGCGCGTTTGGGTTCAGGATTCGATATTGTCTCTCTGGGAGAGTTCAAACGTGTTCTGGCGGCAGGTGGTAAAGCAGAAAACACGGTTTTCTCGGGTGTGGGTAAGCAGACCCATGAAATGGAGGCCACTTTGGAGGCGGGCATCAAGTGCTTCAATGTCGAGTCTGCATCCGAACTAGACCGGCTGGCAAGCGTTGCCTCTGCAAACGGAGTGGTAGCGCCAGTGTCGCTGCGCATAAACCCGGATGTGGATGCGGAGACTCACCCGTATATCTCCACAGGACTCAAAGAGAACAAATTTGGCATCGGGATGCAAGATGCCATGAACACCTATCGAAAAGCTGCCGACTATGCATCGATCGATGTGCAGGGGATCGATTGCCACATTGGTTCACAGCTCACTACATTGCAACCTTATGCGGATGCCGTCCAGTTGCTGATTGGAATGGTAGATGATCTGGCTCGAGAAGGGATTGTGCTGTCGCATATCGACGTCGGCGGTGGTCAGGGAATTCAATACAGCGAGGATGAATCCACGCTTGATATTCAGGCATGGGCAGATTGTGTGATTGAGGCTGTGGGCGATCGCGAGTTGGAAATACTGGTAGAGCCTGGTCGTTATATAGTTGGCCAGGCTGGCGTGTTACTAACCCGCATAGAATATTTGAAAAGTAATGAAGATCGCCATTTCGCGGTGGTTGATGCTGCGATGAATGATCTGTTACGCCCTGCCTTGTACAGTGCATGGCAGGCTATAGAGGAGGCAGAGCAGCTCGAGCGCGAAACACGCCTCTATGACGTCGTTGGGCCGGTCTGCGAGTCAGCGGATTTTCTGGGTAAGCAGAGACAGCTTGCGATCGCTGAAAATGACTTGTTGTGTGTTAGGTCAGCTGGTGCCTACTCGTTTGCAATGAGTTCAAATTACAATACTCGGCCGCGAGCTGCCGAAGTTATGGTCGATGGTAATGATGCATTTCTGGTACGAGCCAGAGAGGATACTGATGCGCTGTTTGAGCACGAGTATTTGCTGCCATGAAATCTATCGCGTTTACCAAGATGCATGGTCTTGGCAACGATTTTATGGTGATAGATAATCTTGATCAGAGTGTAGATCTGGACGCCTCTAAGATTCAACAATTGGCAGACAGATTTACCGGTGTTGGCTTTGATCAGATGCTTATTGTTAATCCGGCCAGCGTTGATGGAGCAGAGTTTGATTATCAGATATTCAACGCAGATGGCAATGAGGTTGAGCATTGCGGAAACGGCGCTCGCTGCTTCGCTAAGTTTGTCAGTGATCGCCAATTAACGCAGAGTAAGTCTATTCCGGTGAATACGCTAAATGGCGTTATTACCCTTGATTTACAGGACAACGGTGATGTAACTGTGCGTATGGGGGTGCCGGTATTTGAACCATTACTCATACCCTTTGATGCCCCGCAAGCAGAAAAATTCTACGATCTGAAAGTCGCTGATGAGTCCTTATCAGTGGGTGCGGTGAGTATCGGAAATCCACATGTATTAATCCGCGTGGATGATATACACATAGCAGAAGTTGAGAGACTTGGCCCGTTAATCGAAAATCACCCTCGTTTTCCTAATCGTGTAAACGTGGGTTTCATGCAAATACTCAATCGACAACATATCAAATTGCGGGTTTTTGAAAGAGGTGTGGGTGAGACAAGGGCGTGTGGAACCGGCGCCTGTGCAGCTGTTGCTATTGCCCATCGGCAAGGCTTACTTGACAACTCGGCACTTGTGAGCTTACCCGGAGGAAATTTGCAGCTTCACTGGCCTAATGAAAATACTTCGATTGAAATGACTGGCCCATGTTCTACAGTCTTCGAGGGACACACAAGAATGTAGAGAGCAATGCAACTCGAACAAACTGATTTAAGCGAAACACTGAGCGCTGATTCTGTACTGAGATTTCTGGTCAATAATCCGGAGTTCTTCGTCAGCAATCAGGATATATTGCCGCGACTGCGCATACCTCATGATTCGGGAAATGCCGTTTCACTGATTGAAAAGCAGGTGAGTGTATTGCGTGGCAAGTGCGGCACACTCGAGAATAGTCTGCGTGATCTCATATCCGTTGCTCGCGAAAACGAAAACCTGCATCAGCGATTGCATGGTTTGATTCAAGAGATCATATCGGCAACGACGCTAGAGCAGATAGTGGCGCTAACGCGAAATAGCCTGCAAGAAAATTTCAATGCGGATCAGGTGCACATCAGCATCGTCGAGTCCAAGCCCCGGCGGGCAGCTGCAAAGAAATCCGCCGCTAAGAGCACAGGCGATACGCCTGTAAAGGCTGTAGCTAAAAAACGATCCAGTCGCGCTCGTAAGCCTAAGGCGATTGAAGGTGTGACGTTTTTGACTCACAACGACAAGCGTCTTAAATTGTTTAGCGATCTTTTTGATGGCGGCGAAACAGTGTGTGGTTTGCCCAGCGCTGAACACCTTGATTGTCTGGTGGGTGGTGATTGTGCAGAGATTGCGTCCACAGCTATGATTCCGCTTTACCACAAGCGAGAGCTGGGAATAGTTCTGCTGACCAGTAAGGATGAGTCTCGCTTTGCGGCGGGCAAAGGTGTGATGTTTTTGAATCAGCTGGGTGAGCTATTGAGCAGGCGATTGCATACCTATGGCTCTATAACCTCGACGGTTTCGAAATGAGAGCGTTTGAGCCAGCGATAAACAACTACCTGGACGATTTGCGGGTAGCTCGTCGTTGCTCGCCGCACACAGTGAGCAACTATGCTCGAGATTTAAAAGCGATAGCGCGTTCAGCCGCTACTCGAAGCATAGAAAACTGGCAGACACTCACAGGGAATGATGTAAGGGCCATTATTGCTGAGCAACATCGAGAGGGGATCGCTGGCAGAAGTCTGGCGAGGCGTTTATCTGCTTTGCGTGGTCTATATAACTACCTCATCGGATTAGGGCGCTGTGAGATAAATCCTGCACAAGATATTCTTGCACCCAAGGATAAAAAGGCCTTACCGGCAACACTGGACCCCGAAGAAGTCAATCGACTCCTGTCTCAAAATCTTAACGACCCAATGATTTGTCGTGACCTGGCAATGTTTGAATTGATGTACTCATCGGGTTTGCGTCTGGCGGAACTTGTCAGTATCGATCTTGCTGATCTTGATTTAAGTGTTGGTCAGGTGCGTGTTACAGGTAAAGGCGGGAAGGTTCGTGATTTACCGGTTGGCGAGCATGCTATCGGTGCGATCAACAAGTGGTTGGGCTACCGTAGAAGTTTGCCGGGGGCGGATGACACAGCTGTATTTCTGAGTTCACGCGGTAAGAGGATAGCCCCGCGCACCGTACAGATGCGACTCAAAAAACTGGCAGAATCTCAGGGCCTGGATAGAGATTGCTACCCGCATATGTTACGCCACTCCTTTGCCAGTCATTTGCTTGAGAGTAGTGGGGACTTGCGTGCAGTACAGGAGTTGCTCGGTCATGCGGATATCAGCACAACGCAGATCTATACTCATCTGGATTTTCAGCACCTGGCGCAGGTCTATGACGAATCGCACCCAAGGGCCCGGCGTGATCGCATAACAGGGGAGGGTTAGCGGGTAGAAGAATGAGATAAGCCGTTAGTACAAATGGATCTTTGATTGCGTGATAGCGCTGGCAACCGCCTGCACGCGGTTTTTGACGTCAAGTTTGTTAACGGCTTTGCTGATGTGAAAGACAACGGTGCTTTCGGATAGCCCCAGAATCTGACCAATCTCCCAGGATGTTTTGCCTTTTGCAGTCCACACCAGGCAGTCTTTTTCGCGCTCGCTCAATTCTTTGGATTTGGACGATTTAGGACAATTTTTGTGTTGAATACGTTTAACGGCAGAATGAAGCCTGTTCGCATAGGCCAAGATAGTCTGGATCTCTATTTCAGAGTATTCGGGAAGGGCGCTGGATGAGGAGAGGCTGAAAAATGAAGCTTCGCAGCCGACGCCATGTAACGGAAAAGTGATTCCGTCGACGTACCCATGTTGCCTGGCAGCTTTTAGCACCTGATTCGCCAGGCGGCCTTTTTTATCATTGCCGATAGAAAGATCACACCATCGTATCGGTTCACTGTGTTCTAGACAGTAGTGATTTCTAGGATCCAGCTGGTGAAAATCGTTATTGGAATAAACTCTAATCCACGCTGGCTGAAAGTTGTGAATGCATTGCAATGTGACTGCAAAGGGCTGAAACAGTGGTTTATAAAGAAAGTGTTGAGCGCCTACCCGAGTGCTGAACTCTGCACAACATGCCTTGACTTGCGCGATATTGGAAGCCTCATCAAGGTCTTCCAGGAAACGAGCGAATGTCTGCCCAAAGTGCAAACTAATGCCAGGCTGGCTGGTAGTGCTTGGCAACAAATCGAAATTTCCTTTCATCGATAGCGTGTCTGTACTGTGGCCATTGCGTGGCAAACTAAAGTTAATGTGCCCATCTTGTTCAACCTTGTTTGTAACGGTCTGAGTTACCACAGGCCTAAGTTAGCCCCTTTATTGTGAAGCTAATGTGAACGTATTCTAACAAATTTCTGAGAAGCGGGCTCAGAAGCCTGGATTTCTAACTATCAATTAATGAGAACTGACTGAACAAGCCGTTAGCCTGCAAACATTTTCTTAATTGCACACCTCTGGATTTACCGCCTTGACTCGCGGTTAGTCGGTCTCCTGATTGAAAGAGAAACGAGGGCATGATCATGGTTTGCAGCACCGTTCGCTGCACTTTGCAGGCGATTATCAAGGCATTCTCGCCCACGCCGATGTCATGCTGGCCCGTTTGATTAGCGCTTGGCGGTGCCTGGTCGGCGTCAGTTTCCAGATCGACGCGGATCACTCTGACCGGCAGAACGCTGCGCGCCAGAAATTCGACCCCCATGGCAATGCCATCATCATCAAAAGCCCGAACCCATCGAACTACACCCAGCAAGGCGTTGATCTTAGTGCTCTCTTCAGCCGCTTTACTGCGAAGTGCCACGTCAGGTTCGGTGACACTCACGAGTTCACCTACCTGCACCAGTCCAGCGCGGCACAAGACATTCTCCAGGCGCATACCCTGGGTAGAGATATTGGTAACCACCCAGCCTGAGGAATCATCAGCGGGTGTTTCCTGAGGTCGATACAACAGGTGCGCACATATTTCCTTGTGCCCGAAAACGACGCGGCGAACCTTGTTGGAAATTTTTCGAGCTGTGCGCCTTTGACGGCCTCTGGATAGTGCTACATGCAATCTGGCCAGTGACTGTCTCTCCAGAGTATCGCTACCGAGCACACTGCCAGAGCTTGCCCGGATCCGGTTAGAGTATTTATCGATTCGGTAGAGCGCAGGCGCTACGCTGAACCAGCGAACTTCTTCTGGTATTTGCCCCAGCAGGCTCAAAGCCGGCTCAGGGCGGGATCCTTGTCTAAGGTTGATCGCGTAGTCTGTGTTGCCAAGAGTTGCCGCTCTGCGGTCTTTTTCGATATGGATATCTGATAAGCAGGTTTTAAGAAAATCGAGTATCAGTGATACTTGCCGGGCACGCTGTTGTCCAAGATCGGCAACGCTGAGCAACAGAATAAACCGGTAATGATCCTGCAAGGACAACAATTCTGAGCCTTGTTGGGCGGATAGAAGTTTGTGTTCTTCTGCCAATGCAAACAGGTGGTGAGCATCCTGCACTATGGCATCCGGTAATTTTCGATAAGCGTGCGTTGTTGATTCAGCCTGGCGCGCTAGTGCCTGCATGGCCCTGCGTGCGTCATCAGCCAGTGGTGATTCGCTGTCGGAGAGCAGGATTTTAAAGGCAAAAGCCTCTTCCTGGAGCAGGGCGTTGCGCAGTCGCGCGCTGCGGGCAAATTCTCGCGTGAGTGGCAGTGGTTGAGCGTGACTCAGTTCACTTAAATGAACATGTAGTTCTCGTAGAACAGGAATGAAGCAGCTTAAAACAGCACGTCGCCTGTCGGCATCATTGTGAAGCCGATTACTGTGTTTGAGACCTCGATAAACCTCGCGTGCATCGGCTTCGGACTCCAGAGGTTTCAGTTCTTGCAGCCATGTAGCAACGCCTTCAGGATTGACCGGAAAGCTGCCGGTATCGGCCACCATTCGATGTGGGACAGTAAGATGCATGGCGAGAGGCTAACACAGGGCGGGACTGAGTTATTGATGGCACCGCACAGGCGTTGAGCAGGTACACTGGGAGGCTTTCCAGAGAGGACCAATTTAGTGGAACAGTTCCGGGGTACCACCATCTGCTCCGTTCGCCGTGGCAATCAGGTTGTCATCGGGGGCGATGGTCAAGTCAGCATGGGTAATGTAGTTATGAAAGGCAATGCTCGCAAAGTGCGACGCCTTCACAAGGACAAGGTACTGGCAGGCTTTGCCGGTGGTACAGCAGACGCCTTCACCTTGTTCGAGCGCTTTGAAGCGAAGCTGGAGGCACACGGTGGTCAGTTAACCCGTGCTGCGGTGGAACTTGCAAAAGATTGGCGCACCGATCGTATGCTTCGACGTCTGGAGGCGCTGCTGGCCGTGGCAGATGAGACTGCATCACTCGTTATCACAGGCAATGGTGATGTCATTGAACCGGAAGGAGGCATTATAGCGATTGGTTCAGGTGGTGATTTTGCAAAATCAGCGGCTCGCGCCCTGCTGGATCACACTGATCTGGAGGCAGAGCAAATTGTTCGTTACAGCCTTGAAACTGCCGCGAATATCTGCATTTACACTAATGATAATCTGACCATCGAAACACTCAATTTCGACGCTAAAGACTAACCCAGTGACGAGGCCGTAAAATTAGTATGTCCAATATGACACCGCGCGAGATTGTTCAGGAACTTGATAAACATATCATCGGACAGTCTTCTGCCAAACGGGCTGTAGCCATTGCGTTGCGTAATCGCTGGCGTCGACAGCAACTCGATGATGCCCTGAGAAGTGAAATTACACCCAAGAATATCTTGATGATAGGACCAACGGGTGTCGGTAAGACAGAAATAGCCCGTCGGCTGGCAAAGCTAGCCAACGCACCCTTTATCAAGGTAGAAGCAACCAAGTTCACCGAGGTTGGCTATGTGGGTCGAGACGTAGAATCCATTATCAGGGATCTTGCTGATGTCGCTCTCAAAGAGGCCCGTGAGCAAGCAATGCAAAAGATGCGCAACAGAGCTGAAGACGCTGCTGAGGAGCGCGTGCTTGACGTATTACTTCCACCGGCCTCGAGCGTTGGTTTTAATGTGAAAGAGACCAGCGAGAACAGTACCCGGCAAAAATTTCGCAAGAAGCTTCGTGAGGGTGATCTTGACGATACCGAGATAGAAATAGACGTTAACGTTCAGCCTGCCGGAGTCGAGATCATGGCACCGCCAGGTATGGAAGAAATGTCGCAGCAATTGCAGGGTATGTTTCAGAATTTAGGTGGGGGGCGTACCAAACAGAGGCGTATGAAAATTGTTGAGGCGATGAAGCTGCTGATTGATGAGGAGGCGTCAAAGCTTGTTAACGATGACGATCTCAAGTCGCAGGCACTCAACAACATAGAACAGAACGGCATTGTCTTCATTGATGAAATTGACAAGGTCGCGAAAGGAGGGGAGCGCGGTAATGGTGCAGATGTTTCCCGCGACGGCGTGCAGCGTGACCTGTTGCCTCTGATAGAAGGGTGTACGGTGTCTACCAAGTTTGGCATGGTCAAGACTGATCACATTCTTTTTATTGCCTGCGGTGCGTTTCATTTAGCCAAGCCGTCTGACCTTATACCTGAACTGCAAGGGCGGCTACCTATACGGGTAGAGCTGGAAGCTCTGAGCACTCAGGATTTTCAACGTATCTTGAGTGAGCCCAATGCATCACTAACCGAACAGGCAGTTGCTTTGCTGGGTACGGAAAACGTAACGCTGACGTTTTCCACTGATGGCATTGCCCGTATTGCTGAAGTTGCCTGGCAAGTTAATGAGAGCACTGAAAATATAGGCGCGCGCCGACTGCATACCGTTATGGAGCGCTTACTCGAATCTGCATCTTTCGATGCATCCGATAATGGCGGTAGCCAGATCGCTGTAGATGCTGACTACGTTGATAATCATCTGGGTGATCTGGTTCAGGATGTTGATTTGAGCCGCTATATCCTCTGAAAACCCTTGCCCTTTACTCTTGCCCGGTTTGTAGACAACCACTATGCCTAGACCCACCGATATAAAATTGCATCAGAAAAGCCGTGTACTTGAGCTGGTATTCGACGATGGCTTCGAATGTAATTTAACCTGCGAATACTTGCGGGTAAATTCCCCCTCGGCCGAAGTGCAGGGACATGGCCCCGGGCAGGAAGTGCTTCAGTTCGGTAAGCAGGATGTTGGCATCAGTAATCTTGAACCCAGTGGAAACTATGCCTTGAAGATTCATTTTGATGATGGTCACGATACAGGATTGTTTACTTGGGAGTATCTATACGGTCTTGGCAAACATTATGAAGAGAACTGGCAACGCTATCTGGAAAAACTAACCGCTGCAGGTAAAGACCGGCGCAGTGCGGGGTGATCCGATGAGCCATCAATCAGGTATCCAACACGTGGAAGACGACAAAACGCATTTCGGCTATCAAACGGTAGATTCGACAGCCAAGGCTGGCATGGTGGGCCAGGTATTCGATTCTGTGGCATCTAAGTATGATGTCATGAATGATTTAATGTCCTTTGGTATTCATCGAATCTGGAAGCGCTTCACGATCAGCCAGTCAGGTGTGCGAGCCGGGCAGAGCGTTTTGGACATTGCCGGTGGCACCGGTGATTTGGCTGCCCAATTTTCAAAGCGAGTTGGTGCGGATGGTCTGGTAGTACTAGCCGACATCAATGCTGCCATGTTATGCACCGGGCGCGATAAATTGATGGACAATGGTGTAGTGGGCAATGTGGACTATGCACAAGCCAACGCAGAAGTCTTGCCTTTTGAAGATGATTCGTTTGACTGTATCACCATGGCATTTGGTTTGCGTAACGTCACCGATAAGGATAAGGCTCTCGCATCGATGCATCGCATACTCAAGCCAGGCGGTAGGCTGCTGGTATTGGAGTTTTCCAAACCAGTCTTACCCTTGCTTAGCCGTGCCTACGATACCTATTCTTTCACAGCCCTGCCAGTCATTGGCAAACTAGTGGCCAATGATGCAGAGAGTTATCGTTATCTGGCAGAGTCTATTCGCATGCATCCCGATCAAGACACTCTTAAGCAAATGATGGACGATGCAGGCTTTGGCATGACCCGTTATCATAATCTTACCGGCGGTATTGTTGCGTTGCATAAGGGCTACAAACTCTAGTGTTCGTCAAGGCTCACGTGGCAACGGCAACGCAGGCAAGATGAGCGTACCGCTGCCGTTGCAATTTGCTATCGAGAAAGGTGTTGAGGCTTTGTTGAGTCTTGATCCTGACACTCGGCAACGAGTTAATGCGATAGACGGTAAAGTCGTAAAATTTTGCGTCTCTTCTCCTCCGTTTGCAGTAGCTCTGTCTGTGGTTGATGGCAAGGCATTCGTGGTTGGCGGTGATGATGAACAGGCCGATACAACCATCTCCGGATCGTTGCAGGCCTTACGATCTCTTACTCAAGGCAATGATGCATTGTATCGAGGGGAGGTGTTCATCGAAGGTGACATCGGCCTCGGTCAGACCTTAAAAGAAATTGCGGGTGGCCTCGACCCCGATTGGGAAGAGCTTCTGTCTCACTTTGTTGGTGATTCGGTAGCACACCATCTGGGTGTACAAGGGAATCGTTTTAGTGATTGGTTTGCACGAACCGAATCTGCCTTTAAACAAAATAGCAGCGAATACCTGCAAGAGGAAGCCGAAGTCGTCGCTGCCAATTCGCAAGTGCGCAAGTTCTGTGCGGAGGTTGACGAGCTACGGGCCGCTAGCGATCGTTTGGATGCACGTCTTAGGAGGTTGTCCATGCGAGCGACAGATCAATCAGGAGAATCAGATTGATTTCGCGTATTACGCGCTTCGCTACAATTGAACGAGTGATGGTTAAGTATGGACTTGAAACCTTGTTTCTGGAAAATACACCCGCTCGTAGTCTCAGGCATCTGTTTCTACTTTCACCCACTCGGTGGCTAAACAAAGAAACGAGATCTCTGCCAAGGGGTATGAGAATTCGTCTTGCACTGGAAGAGTTGGGGCCGGTTTTTGTAAAGCTGGGACAGGTGTTGTCGACCCGCAGAGACTTGTTGCCAGACGATATTGGTGAAGAACTGACTTTGTTGCAGGATAAGGTCAAACCGTTTGCAAGCCAGGATGCTCGCGCGGAGATAGAGATAGCCTTGCAGGGGTCAGTAGCTACGCTCTTTAAACGCTTTGACGATGTGCCCATAGCGTCTGCCTCTGTCGCACAGGTACACGGGGTGGAATTACTTGATGGTAGCCAGGCGATAGTCAAGGTGTTGCGTCCAGGTATCAAGGCGATAATAGATCGTGATGTGAGCCTGATGTATGTACTGGCGGATATGGCAGCTCTTGTTTTGCAAGACGGAAAACGACTCCGCCCCCGTGAAGTAGTGTCCGAATATGAGCGCACTATTCACGGTGAGCTAGACCTGGTGGCCGAAGCCACCAATGCTGTCGTGCTGCGCAACAATTTCAAGGACTCTGATACCTTGTATATCCCTGAAATCTACTGGGATCTGACACGCAGTACCGTTATGGTTCAGGAGCGGATAGACGGTATCCCCATTAGAGATATCGATGAGATGAAAGCCGTTGGTATTGACATGAAGAAACTGGCCGAACACGGTGTAGAAATATTTTATACCCAAGTGTTTGACCACAATTTCTTTCATGCTGATATGCATCCGGGAAACATATTTGTATCGCGTGACACGCCAGAGCATCCTCAGTACATAGCGGTTGATTTTGGTATTGTTGGATCGTTGACTGATGAAGATCAGCGCTATATCGGTGAAAATCTTTTAGCTTTTTTTCAACGTGACTATCGACGTGTAGCGCAACTGCATATTGATTCTGGCTGGGTACCCAGAGATACCCGTGTCAGTGAGTTAGAGGCAGGCGTCCGAGCGGTTTGCGAGCCTATCTTCGAAAAGCCGCTATCGGAGATATCGTTTGGTGATGTGCTGTTGCAGTTGTTTCACGTAGCCAGGCGATTTGAAATGGAGGTTCAGCCGCAGTTGGTACTACTGCAAAAAACTCTGCTTAACATTGAAGGGCTGGGTCGGCAACTCTATCCAGATCTGGATCTGTGGGCTACCGGCAAACCTTTTCTGCAGCGCTGGGTTGTTAAACGTAATAACCCGCAAACAGTGATCAAGCGATTTGTTGATCAGGCACCGGCTATTTTAAAAGCAATGCCGGATATGCCTTTACTGATTCATGAGTTTGTGCAGTCTCAGAATAAGTTGGCAGAGATGGAAATATCAGGCGCTTCACGCAATGCATCTGGCAAGCTTAAGCTAGATGCCTCTTCTGGTGTGAGAGGCTTGAAGTACTGCATTACAGGAGCAGTTTTAGTGCTCTCTTCATCGGTGCTCGGTGCAGCTTTTGTCCTGCGTGAGCAGAGTGTGCCTTTAATGTTGTGGGTAGTCGCTACTGTTGGACTTGGATTTTTACTGGCAGGCTTAAGGCGTCTATAAAACGGCCAATCCTGGCTAAAACGCGCTACGTGCTCCACCTGATGCCTGCACTTGAAAGATGGAAGACGCATCATCGGGAAGCGGCAATGGCATGCGTATAGGTACATCGCAAAGTCTGGGTGCCAGGCTTTGTTCACCGCAAACCAGATTGTCTTGCATCTGTTGCCAAAGCTCATCAGCTGAAAGATTTGCAAGGCTACTTTGCGCCCCAGCTATCGGCCATGCATCGGATGCACTGAATTCATAAAGCAACAGTAGTCGGGGATCAGCGCCGTTGTTCGGAGCACTGCCATGTAGAGTACGAACATGGTGTAGAGAAACTGCGCCTGCCTTACCAGTGAGCGTCTCCGCCTTATCCAATTGAACCATTGGATCTGCTGGATCTACCGCACCACAGAAAACACCATCTGCTGAGTGCTCTATAACAGGTCCCCGATGGCTACCCGGTATACATTGCAGAGGGCCATCATGGAGGCTGATATCACTGAGCATGACACCTACCGCTAGCAAGCTGTCGTTGGTATGTGGGTAGAACGCCCAGTCTTGATGCCAATGAACAGCGCTGCCGCCCTGGGCAGCCTTTGTGTTGAGTTTGCTGTTATGCAATCGGATAGAGTCACCCAGAATGGGTTTGATCAGATCCAGTAAATCATCTGAGTGCATGTACCGCCGGAATACATCATGCACCTTATGCGGAGTTTTGATCCGGTTCAAGCGCGGGTTGTTTACGTTGTGCTCACTATCAAGATCGTAGACACTGTTGTTTTGAGAAATGTGGCGTGATTGATCGATGAGGTTGTGGGTGATTTGCTGCATCTCTTCCAACAGCGGCTTCGGCACGGCGTTTTCGATCATTACAAAGCCATTTGCATGATAGTCCGAGAGTTGATCAGCTGTTAAATTCATAGGAGTGATCCCCTATTGGGTGGTTGATTATCGCGATTGTTCGATTCGCAAACCTGACACTCTACAGCTATCTGTGACAAGTGTGAATGTCGATTGAACATGTCATTTACGGTTAAATAACGTTTTATAGTGCCAACCAGTCTATAACAGGAGTTGCTTAAATGATAATTCTGATTCTCGGTTTAGTCATCTTTCTGGGCATGCATTCTATTCGGATATTTGCAGATAACACCAGAACACGATTGATTGACAAATATTCTGATGGCATGTGGAAGGGTGCTTACTCCCTTATCTCACTACTGGGATTGGTATTGATTATCTATGGTTATGGTCAAACGAGAATTGACCCCTTGTATTTGTGGCACCCACCTCTGTTTACGCGTCATATTGCTACTTTGTTGATGTTGTTTTCATTTGTACTACTCGCGGCTGTTTATGTACCCGCTAACGCGATTAAGGCAAGAGTGGGTCATCCAATGTTATTAGGCATCGTCGTCTGGGCATTGGCGCATATACTTGCTAATGGAAGGTTGGGTGATGTCGTGTTGTTCGGCTCCTTTTTAATTTGGGCCAAGGTTGATTATATTGTTTGTGTGCGACGGGATAAGCAGAGACGTTTGCGCGAGGCAGACAATCCGACTGTCGTAAACACCAGCGTTCTTGCAACCGTTGCCACCGTGGTTATTGGTTTACTGGCTTTTTCAATTTTTGCTCTTTGGTTACATCTCAAACTTATTGGCGTGAGCCCTTTTGGCTGACCCAATGGTGCTTTTCGGTTTCAAATACCAGGAATCGGTATTGTCAATTAACGCAACTAACACACAGTGTCGTATATCCCGTCATGCGCTAGCCAAGACTTTGTGATCTGCGTCAGGTTTTCGTCCAGTCGATGCAGAAGAAGGGGTCGTGCGTTGCTGACAGATTCCAGATGGCAGTAAGTTTGCATGAGTCAGGGTACTAAAAACTTTACGACAGTGACTTCGCATGCAACAGATCCAGGCCGATCCCCTTTGGGACGAAGGTATATCCTCATTTTTGTTGGGCGAGTACGAAAAGCAACAAGCCGCCCTGACGATTGATGCTCTGCAATTGCTCGCCAATGAGCATGCTATCCGTATTGGGGATCTGCTGGAAACGCTCTTTCTGATGTCGATCTACGGCGAGTGGAAATACACTGACGCCGAAGGCAATGAAGAAAAGCTAGATGAACAAGCGCTTGATGATTTATATGCCAAGGGCCGTCTTTCACCTGAGGATCTCACAGCCTTTGAGGGAGTTTGGTCTCCCAATCAATAGTTGAACTGAAACAGCAAGCTGGCTCGGTTAACGATATCAAGGCTTGCTAGTGTTCAATACCTGCACTCTGATGATCTTGTATATCATCGGTAAAGAAATCTACTTTTCCGCTTTCCAGTGAATACTCTGCGCCAACTATGCGTAATCCATCGTTGGCAATCAACTCTTCGAGCACCTGAGATCCATGCTCGAGATGTGCTACTGATGCTCTAATATTGGCCCTTATCGCTAGTGAGACTAGTTTGTCCCTATCTTTATCCAGGCCAGCATCAATGAGAGTTTGAACAGATGGCTGGATTCGATTAACGATTGATTGAAGGTTGGGCGATCGGTTGGCTGAAGGTTGCATCAGCTGCCCAACTGTAGCTTCGATTGCACCACATGAGCTGTGCCCCAATACAACGACCAGACGAGCTTTGTGCTGTACCGCGGAAAACTCTACGCTACCCAGTAGCGATGGGGCCACGATATTACCGGCTACACGTATAACAAACAAATCTCCCAGACCTTGATCGAAAATGATTTCGGCGGGTACACGGGAATCTGAACAGCCCAGCACAATGGCAAAAGGTTGTTGCGCTTCAATCAGCTGATTGCGTCTGGCATGGCTGGCCATGTCACCTATATCACGCTCATCGGCAACGAACCGTTGATTGCCAGCCTTCAATCGAGCAAGTGCTTTTTCTGCAGTTATCATCTATTGGAGTATAAACAAAGTCGCTGTTGAGTTGGAACACAAATTTGTTGACGAAATTACCGTTTCGTTGACCGCTGACGTGTTTCTATTGCTTAGCTTCTGCTCTATCTTCGAGGCGAATAACTGGATAAATTTTCAGCAAGGCGGATGCGTTCTTTGTCATGCATTGCTACCATGCAGGCATGGATGTCTCAGATCTTCTAGATTCGCTTAATGATGCGCAGCGACTGGCCGTAAGTGCGCCTCCCGGACACTTACTGGTGCAGGCTGGTGCAGGTAGCGGCAAAACTCGTGTTTTGGTGCACCGTATCGCGTGGCTCACTAGAGTCGAGGGTGTTTCGCCGTTCAGTATTATGGCCGTGACCTTCACCAATAAGGCTGCACGCGAGATGCGCCAGCGGGTGGAGCAGCTCTTGGGCATGGGTATCGGCCCTATGTGGATTGGTACTTTCCACGGTATCGCGCATCGTTTCTTGCGAATGCACTGGCAGGAGGCCGGTCTACAGCAGGCGTTTCAGATTCTCGATTCCGACGATCAGCTGCGCCTGGTAAAACGTACGATCAGAGGGTTGGAACTGGACGAAACTCATTTCCCGCCAAGACAAGTACAGTGGTTCATTAACGGGCACAAAGACGAGGGTAGGCGCCCTTCGCATATCGACGATGAAAATGACCCGATTACGCAGCAATATATTCGTATTTACACCGCTTATGAAGCTGCCTGTGAGCGTGCGGGCGCTATCGATTTTGCCGAGCTGCTGTTGCGTGCACTGGAAACCCTGCGCGACAATGCTCAGCTATTGGCGCATTACCGCAAGCGCCTGCAGCATTTGTTGATAGATGAGTTTCAGGATACTAACGCTATACAATATGCCTGGATTCGGCTGCTCGCAGGAGACGAAGGGCACGTATTTGCGGTTGGCGACGATGACCAATCTATCTATGCCTGGCGTGGTGCGCGCGTAGAAAACATTCTGAATTTCGACAAGGACTTCAGCAGTGCAGAATTGATTCGCTTGGAGCAGAACTATCGCTCTAGCGGTAATATTCTAAGCGCAGCGAATGCGCTCATTGATAAGAATCTGGGACGCCTTGGTAAAAACCTGTGGACTGCCGATAACGAAGGCGATTTGATCACGCTCTACAATGCGTATAACGAAACTGACGAAGCCAGATTTGTGGTCGAGACCATTGTTGACTATGTCGCTGATGGAGGACAGCGTAAGGAATGCGCAATCCTCTATCGCTCCAATGCACAATCACGTGTCATTGAGGAGTACTTGATGGCCGCTGGCGTGTCTTACCGCGTTTATGGTGGCTTGCGATTCTTCGAGCGCGCGGAGATTAAGGATACGCTGGCCTATTTGCGGCTGGCAACACACAGCTACGACGATGTGTCGCTTGAGCGCATCATTAATCAACCTGCGCGCGGTATCGGTGATAAGACCGTTGCCGATATCCGTACCGAAGCCAGATCCCGGGCCGTACCTATGTGGCAGGCAGCAAGTGATCTTGTCAAAGACAAACGCTTAAGCGCTCGAGCCAATACTGCGGTGGCCAAGTTCCTGCACTTGATTGAAAACATTCGCGAAACCATCGCTGATCAGGCCTTGCCACAGCAAGTACAGACGGTAAGTGATCTAAGTGGTTTGATCGATCACTTCAAAAAAGACCAATCTGATCGAGGTCAAAGTCGCCTGGAGAATGTGGAAGAGCTCGCTAACGCCGCTCGAACCTTTGTTCATCACGCAGATGATGATCCTGATATGAATGCAATCGATGAATTTCTGGCTCATGCCGCCCTGGAGGCAGGCGAAGGTCAGGCTGATGCAGATGACAACGCAGTTCAATTGATGACGCTTCATTCGGCAAAGGGGCTGGAGTTTCCAGTGGTATTCATGGCTGGGATGGAGCAGGGTCTGTTTCCTCATCAGCGTTCTGCTGAAGACCCTGTCCGTATGGAGGAGGAGCGTAGGCTGTGTTACGTGGGCATCACACGGGCCGAAAAAAAGCTGTACATGACCATGGCTGAGCAGCGACGTTTGTATGGTCGTGATCAATACAATCCGCCTTCAAAGTTTGTTACTGAATTGCCGGCAGATTTACTTGAAGAGATACGACCGCGTATGCAGGTCAGCATGCCTGTCTATCGTCCAGAGCAATCAGCCAGCTATGTTCAGGAGGATAACGATACCGGCTTAGCCGTTGGACAAATGGTCAAGCACGGTAAGTTTGGTATGGGCATAGTTCTGGATCAGGAAGGTCGAGGTAAGCAAGCGCGTGTGCAGGTCAACTTTGAGGATGCCGGCAGTAAGTGGTTGGTGCTGGCTTACGCCAACCTAACACCTGCCTGATTAGAATACGCCAGCTTCCAAGCCTGCGGCCATTAGCATACCCAGTTCTTTGCATTGGGGCTCGAACGCCTGCTGATACTCGCCTTTAAGTATTAGGCAGGGTTGCACGGGGTTCCAGCGCAAGCCCGTTACTATCCGCTCTACTGCACTACGGGTGCCTGTACCGTCATTGCCTGCTCGCACGTATAAGCCGTAAGGTAAGCCTTGCGTTTGCTCGAGGCAGGGGTAGTAGATGCGCTCAAAAAAGTCCTTTAAGACACCACTCATATAGCCAAAATTTTCTGTAGTACCAATCAGTATTCCCTGGCAACAAAGTACGTCTTCTACAGTTGCTTCAAGTGGTTCACGAAAATTGACAGTGACATTGTCAATCTGAGGATCGTTGGCACCAAGTATTGCTGCAGCGGCCAGACGTTGTGTATTGCCAGACGGCCGATTGGCTACAATCAACAAACGTTTTTCAGCCGCATTTTTGCTTACGTTATTTGTTGCATCAGTTTGCATCAGACTGAATGTTCACATCGCTATCGATGGCTATGATCAGAGAAGGAATGGTAAAACCAGAAACAACCAGCGTGTAAATACGTCCCGCAGAAAAGCTTACCGGGATTGGTTCAAATCGATCCCTTGAATCTCGTAGTCTGTACATGCCTTCATTGACAGGCATATAAGTACTTAATGGCGCGTTGTTCAGAGATATGGAGTCAAAGGCAACCTCACCACTTCCCGGGTTAAGGCCAGATGGTTCAAGCGTCAGAGTTGCAATATCATCGCTATCTCCTAACTGGCTGGCCTGTACGATTCGTACGGATGCAACTGTTGGGTCCGGGCTTATAGTCAGTGTTCGAAGTGCTATTACACCAAGTGAAGGTACTATTTGTGCGTTGGCGGCGGGTTGCGGTATGTCGAAGGCTATAAGTGTCGTTACCGAGGATGGAGCTAAATCAATGGATGAGTAGCTAAACAGTATCTCCGTTTCCTGCTGGCTCACGATAGAGAGCATGCTGAGGTCTTCGGATATTTGGATTTGTTCGCTTACTGCACCGATTTCTATTGCAGTGTTATGCAGTGGTGTTGCTGCATCGGTACCCACAATGTTCAACACTTGAGAGCTGCTGTTTATCAGCGAAACGATAGCTAAGGGATTGTTGCTGCTTGCCAGTAGATTCTCTAACCTGTCGTTTGTTGCGGATGCGTTGTCAGCGCCAGCTGAAGGATCTGCAGGTGAACTTGGACTGCCAACCACGGGTGCTTCAGGCTGAACATCTGTTACCGGTGCTGAGCCACCTACAGGCTCTACAATATCACTACCATCACCTGTACCAAACAGCCCACCATCACAGCCAACAACAGCCAAAAGCACAACAAGACTTAAGCATGCTTTTGATAGTGTAGAGGGCAGGAATGTATTACTCATTGGAGTCGTTCTCGTAAGTCGAGTCTTCTATCAGATAAACACCCAGACCGATTCGGTGTTGTCCATCACCATTAACCTGTGGGTTTGCCCCACGATCATAGGGTGATAAAGACTTGTCCAGCTCGCGTAACAACTTCATCGCCTGATCAGCACTGAGTTTACGAAAGTGCTCGACGCCTTCCGTTGTTACCTGATCATAAGCCACGCTCATTTGTAGCCGACGCTGATCGCTATGACTCAGATTATGTTCAAGCGTTGTTAAAAGATCCGTTGCGCTGGTAGATAGGATATCGAGCAAAGCCGACTCGCTTTGATGTGGTACATAGCCTTTGTGTAACAAGGAGACTTTGCCGTTGTTGTTTTTGACAGTGCCAACGCGCACAAGCTCGTCGAGCATCGCGCGGGCAGGAACGTCACCGCCGTGTCGTTTAACCAACTGGTTAAAGCTGTCTTCAGGATCTCCATATTTGAGTGTCAGTGGTCGGCCGCGGGAACTTTGAAAATCCTGATCTTGCAACCACCCAGTCACTACGCGAACGGCCCTGTTGTGTTTACTGACTCCGGTATCCACGCTGCTGGGTAGTTCACGAATCCGCTTCACTTCCTTGCGGTTGATACCCGTGACTATGGCAATGCGGGATACGGTGGGAGGTTTTCCGTCGATACCGAAGTGCTCTCCGGCCTCATTGACATAGGTTTGTTTAGCCCAATTGCAAAACTCTGCGTGCGACACCCCATGGCGCAAGAGTAACCTCACCAGGGGAGATAGCAGTTGGGTAACCGATTTTTGCAAAGATTCGTGCATACTTGCCTATTGTGGCCTCGATCTGTGAGTTTGCAGGCGGCCCTGGTGTTTGTCGATCAGTTGGGATAATAATCCCATGTTATCAAATTACGTACACAGGAAGTAGTGGTGAGTCGAAAAACGAAAACTAAAAATACGGCAGTAGCGCTTAATCAGCCGTCAGGGAAGCATCGCATGCCTGCCAGTGGGTGCTGGGTCAATATTTTTGATCCGATTATCGGAGAACTGGTTGGCCGCTGTGGTTATGACTATGCGCTGATCGATATGGAACACAGTCCGGCAAGCGTTGATGCGGCTTTGCCCATGATCAGGGCAGTGCAGCTCGGTGGTGCCAAAGCAGTGGTCCGTGTGCCAGACAAGCAAGCCGAATGGATAAGCCGCCTGATGGACATGGGAGCCGATGGTGTCATGGTTCCCATGGTCAATAGCGCAGAAGAGGCTGAAAAACTTGCCAGCGCGACCGTATACGCGCCTAGGGGTACACGGGGCATGGCGGCGGGAATCGTCAGAGCCAGTGGCTATGGTGTAAATACTCAGCAATATCTGGATACCTACAGGCAAAATTTTTTGTTAATGCTTCAAATCGAAACCAGGCAGGCCGTGGATGCTGTTGATGAAATCGCGGCTGTAGAGGGTGTCGATTGCCTGTTTATAGGTCCTTTTGATCTTGCTGGCAGTTTAGGTGTGATGGGCGAGCCTGATCATAAGGAGACGCTTGCAGCCATCAGGAAGGTGGCCAAGGCCTGCAAAGCAGCAGGCAAGCCCCTATCAACACTCAATACACCCGCCCGCAAAGCGCGAAAACTGTTTTCAGAGGGTTATGATCTCGTGTTTACGGGCAGCGACCTGACTATGGTTCGAGAGGCCATGCAGGCAGATGTCGCTAATACAAGAAAAGTGCTCGATTCCAAGAAATGATCGAGTCTTTATCGAAGGGGGCTTCGGGTACCGAAGTCCCGCCTCAGCATCACGGGCTGGCAGGCAGCAAGTAAAGATCAGTGAATGTTGGCTTGCCGTCGACGCATTGTTCGGCACCCAGCGGAACCACTATCATCACAGTGTCGGCACTTAACATCGCCGTAAGGGCAATGGTTTCGATCTCCTCTTGGCGTTCTGCACCCATTTCACTGTAGGAGTCCATCCTCAGTATATTGCTGCGACAGCTGCTGGGCCCAACTTCGCGCTCACCGATGTGCAAGGTGAGGAAATCTCGACCGTCAAAGGTGCCTCGCTGCACTTCTGTGAGCAAAGTCGCTACCGAGACATGGTCTGCCGAATGCGCAGCGATCGTGATCACCGGAGTTGCCAGCATTGTGAAACAGCCAGCAAGAGCAACTGCCCATCGTTTGGCGGTTTTCGAACAATAAAAGCGCACGTTCATAGTGTCTCCGTACCGGCAGCGTCTGGCATTTGAGTTTGGACTGACTTTTGGCTAATCACAACCATCAGTCAAGGCTAACGGCTGTCACATGCTGCGTCTTTAACTAGATCTCAGCTAGTTAATGACCAAATTTCTATGCAGTCAACAGAACATATAGTTAATAAAAACAAGTAATTAACTAACAAATGCTGATGTTTTTTTTGTCTTGCGGAAAGGTTGCCATTTGGACATTACATTTGCATGCAGCGGGGTAATCTGTAATGCAAGAGAGGCCGGAGAACCGTCTTGTTTGTTGAAGGCAGCGTTGTCTAAGGTTGGGCTGGTAGCCGGTTTTGCTACACCTTTTCTATGGTCATATAGGCATGAACGTAGCCCATGCCGTGGCCCTCAGGGTGGCTGGCTACCTGATCTTCGTAGAGAGCATAATAGGCTTCTATGAGCTCCCGGCGTTCCTCAAGGCTTCGATTGGTGGATAAAGCGCCCAGAAAGGTACTTTCATTCCAGGATCGAATGGTGGGAATGTATGCCTTAGCGAATTTTTGAGCATCCTCATGTTGCGAAAAATCTGCCGCAAAGGGGCAGGGCACCTGCGCGGTTTCAATGTTGACTAACCGAAGACCAGAGCGATATACCTCGGAGCCTTTGTCCAGCAGCGGCGCACTGAATTCATCGACGGTATTATAGTACTGCGGCAAAGTCATTCGTTGATACTCCTGTGCCGAGATCACGCCCTGATCAAGCCATTGCTGCCAGTTCTGATTGAAGTTATCAAACATGTTTACACCGCCGGTATTACCCAGATAACAACCCTGTTCATCGATACAAAAATTGACCAGCACAAGCTTACCGCCTGTCGAGAGTTCGCGTGAGCGCTTCAGCAAAATCGTTTGCCAGTCTTGCTGTGCTTGTTCTGCAAAGTTATGTTTATCTTTGTCGACGGCTCCGACCATATGAATATGGTCGTTAATATCAGAGGGTTTTTTACTCAACCAATGCATGGCAGTGGCTGAAAACCCCAAGTGTAATGATCCTTTGGGAAGAATTGCAGAATAGAACGATGACCCAGATTCAAGTGCATGAACATTTTCGGCTCCAGGTAGATAGGATTCGAACTGAGTATGTCCGTGAAGTATTTGTACAAGGGCATTGAAATCATTGTTTGCCTGGTCGGCATAGACAATTTGAATATCCGAGCTATCCGATTCTCTGATTCGATTGATGACCCTATCCCAAAGTCCCAGGGAGGTTCCCCCATCGGCACAGCCCATATCACTGAAGCACCAATGCGAGTTGCCTTCGATATTGATGTCGTCTAGTGCATCCAGTACGCGTGGTGTCGCTTTGTCGATTACGTCTTTTGCACCGATAGTTGCCAGCGAGTAAAGGCCACCAGCCGACATGGTGATGTTGTCTGCTTGTGTCGTCTTTTTCATATGACACTCATCGTGTTGTTTAAATAATGTTCTAGAAGTTCAGAGATATGTCTCGATGATTAGAGCTGCACGCTGCTACAAATAAGGCTTGCTCTCGATCAAGTTTGTCTTGTTGTCTTATACCAATGGAACCGCGCATTTGTTTTTCATAGTCTGCAAGTGCTGTGCTTAGCGCAGGTTCTGCCTCGTTGCGCCATTGCATCTCTTTTTCGTATTCAACCATTGCCTTGTCCATGGACTTCATCGCTGACTCAGGGTTTGGTTTTTTCTTTTTCAAAGCCGAGCGTGCTTTAGAGACGGCGCTCTTGATTTTAGACGCCCCGTCAATATCGCCAAATTGGGAAGAAAGTTCTTGCAATGGATCTAGCAAGTCAGCAGCTTCATTGGTTGCCATTAGAGTTTTCATGTCTGGAATGGCGCTACCCATTTCGCGCAATGCAGTGGTAGCGTTCAGGATAGACGACAGAGATAGCACCGTCGAATAACCTTGGTCTGATGCTTTGCGATACTCTCTGCGGGCAGTAGTTTCAATTTTCTGGAGTTCGACATGACGCGTATTTTCCGCTTCCCATTCGCTCGGAATGGTGGCAGTCAATGCCTCTTTTTCAACCGACAGTTTATCGATTTGTGTCGTTAAGCTGGCCTTGCGAGCTTCTATATTGTCGCCGTTAACCCTGGAGCGCTGTGTTTCAAGTTCACTGATGCGAGCATCGATTTTTCGTATCTTCGATTGGATGTCACGCACTTGCGTATGAACGCGCCGGTAGCGCTCTTCATTGTCTTTAACCGCCAGCTCGGCGGTCTTGGCTTGAGCAAGTAGTAATTTTGCCTGTTCTGCAGAATCGAAACTTTTACTCAAGCTATCAGATAGCTTGTCTGGCAATACACTTAAATCCAGTGATCGGGCACGAGATAAGGCGTCATCGAATCCACTGGCATTCTGTGCAAAGTAATCCAGCGTGTACTCTTCAATGCAATATTGCAGTCTTGGATTACGTGGGGGAGGTGCCGTTTCGGAGAGCAGTGACATCCGGTTTGGCAAGTAGTTAACCAGTGGTGGAAAATAACCAACGATGCCTAGAGCCACCAGTTGCAGTGCTATAAATGCAATTACACCCTTGTACATATTGATGGTCTTCACGATGGCCGGAGCCACCCCGCGCAGATAAAACAAGGCAAAACCAAACGGTGGTGTCAGGAAGGAGGTCTGAATATTCAAGCCGATCATGACGCCTAGCCAAACAGCCGTAATATTGGCTGATGGGTCGGCCAGTAGAATCGGTGCAACGATGGGTACGACCACGACGGCAATCTCAATAAAATCGAGAAAGAAGCCGAGCACGAAAATCACGGCCATGACAATAACGAACTTGGTCCAAAAGCCCCCAGGCAGTGAATTAAGAAAGTCGCGTACTAGTTCTTCACCACCAAATGCGCGGAACGCAGCCGTCAGCATCGCCGCACCCAACAAGATGATGAAAACCAGTGAAGTAGCCTTTGCGGTTTCTATCATGACTTCATGTAGCGTGTTGTCTACACGATGTACGCGTACGCCGCTCCAGAGCAATGCAATGATTAATACGCTAACAACACCGATGGAGAAAAATACACCGATCATGTCTCGTTCAGTTTTTATATTCTTGATGTTGGTATCAAATAGCCAGAGTGATAGAGCGATTCCCAGGATTGCAATCAGCGACAACACTGCCGGCCAGTACTTTCTATTGCCATCCTTGAGTCGATAGCTAGCCATGAGTAAGGCTCCGGATGCACCAATAGCGCCTGCCTGATTAACCGTTGCTATACCGGTGATGATTGAACCCAGTACTAAGAAAATGAGTGCTAGCGGTGGTACCAGAGTACCCACAACCTTAAGTAGAAAGCGGCCGTCATAGGCACCTTCAAAACGTACAGCCGGTGCATTTTTAGGTCGTAGCATGGCGTAAAAAAGGATATAGGCCATGTAAAGACCTACCAGCACAAGCCCCGGTACCAAAGCGCCCAGGAACATCTCGCCCGCACTGGTTGAAGTCACGGCAAATTCTGATGGCATCGTGAGTTCACCAGTCGCATCTTTGTGTAGCGCTTTGCGTGCAGTGCCGGCCTGGTCTGTTGCGCTGGCCAGTTGATCTGCCAGAATGATCAGCACAATGGAGGGTGGAATGATTTGGCCCAGAGTGCCGGAGGCCGCAATAGTGCCGGTTGCCAACGATTGCGAGTAGCCATTGCGCAGCATTACCGGTAAAGAGATAAGGCCCATTGCGACAACAGTTGCACCGACGATACCGGTGGTAGCTGCCAGTAGAGCACCGACGAAAACGACCGAAATCCCTAAACCACCTGGCACGGGGCCAAACAGCTGGGACATCGTAACCAGTAGATCCTCGGCGATCTTGGATCGTTGCAGCATGATGCCCATGAAAATGAACAACGGGATGGCGATTAGCGTGTCTCGTTCCACCTCCCAGTAGATGCCGCGCAAATTGGTTACGCCCGCACTTAACCACTGACTAGGTCCACCGTGTGCAAAGTAGGCATCGACACTGCCGCCAAACAGGTATCCACTGATTGCTGCCAGCGAAATAGTAACAATCGCTGCGCCCGGCAAGGCGAACGCAACCGGATAGCCAGACCCTAGCGCAGCGGCAAGCAGTAGTAAAAGTAGTGCAAGAAAGACAAGTTCCATGACTAAGTAGTTTCCGGCGATTAGTGAGTAGCTATTTCTTCGGGACTAATCTCTCGGCCCCCCGGATCTTGTCGGTAATCTGCATAGGCATCAAACAGCTGACTGACAAACTGAATAAGCATGGTTATGGCAAACACTCCGAGAAACCCTGCCATCAAATATTTAGTGTACATCCCGAACCCTGATTGAGACACTTCAAAGTTAGCTAGAGGGCCATAGATGATAGATGCCTTACCCTTAAAACCGATGATGATGATAGTCCAGCAAAGAGCCATCCCAAAGACAATTGCCCCAAAGGCATTAACCGCACCTTTAGAACGTCTGCTTAATCCTGCATACAAGACATCAACCCGAACATGCCCCTCGTGCAGCAGCGTATAAGCGCTGGCAAATAGAAACAGAGCTGCATACCAAAAGCGAACAAGATCTCCCATGAATGCCTGTTCATAGGAGAATATGAAGCGGGTTATAACGATCAGCAGCTCGGCAGCTACTATCAGCAAGGCGAGCCAATGGAAACCGAGGGTACGGGTGAATAGAGCGATGAAAAAGCCGGCTGCGATCAGGGGAAAATGAATATACAGCCCGCGAAAGTTTGGACGGCCCAGCTCTTTTAGCATCTCAGGGCTGACAACGTTTCCTAACAAACCTTCTACCCGCAGAAAGGAGATGCTCATATCGGCCAGGCCGACCAGCAATACCGACCAGAAAAAGCCGCGAATCAAGTAGGTGTTGAAGCGGGTTACCGTTGCTGCATCGTCTCGCAATGCGCGTTCCCGGTTATGGAGCACATAATAGATAGCAGCGCACAGTCCGAGCATATAGATACCCAGCTGTAAAAGAGAACCGGTGCTAAAGGTACCCGTGAACAATGTTGCTGCACCTGGCAGACCTTTGGACACAGATAAGTAGTTGTTGAGTAAATAGGTAAACAGGGTGGCCAGCATGGCCCAGCCAAATAAACGCACCATCAGGGCAGGTTGGCGGTGGGTAGCCTGTTCAGTATCCATAGTTTAGCTCTGTAGAAGGTTGAATGATTTTCAACCGCATTGCTGCTGTATTCATTGGTTTGAAAACGGTAAAAAGAATGGGGTGCAGTTTTGCACCCCATTTCGATCTAAGCGTTAAGCGACGAGCACGACTACAGATCGAGCACTCGGTTACGCTGGTTGCTGTAGCCCACTGCAGCGTTCTTCATCCATGTGCCCAGCTCTGTGCGAGCACTGGCAAAGCTGTCGTGTACTTTCGCAGCCAAAGGACTGTGATCACGTGTTTCTTCGAATACCTCAGCGGCGGCTTCGCCAAAACTATCATAGGTATCGTCATTGAACTCGCGCAGCTCTACCCCGTTCTCATCAATCATCTTGGTGAGGTATTCGCCGTTCTTGGCTGTTGCTTCGTCATATTGGTTTGCGTGCTCTTCGTAACAAGCTGCCGTGATGATGGCTTGCTCGTAGCTTGACAGGCCAGACCAGAATGACTTGTTCATGCCAAATGACAAAGAGCTTCCAGCTTCGTGCATGCCAGCAGAATAGTAGTACTTGGCTGCTTCATAAAACTTCATGAAATAGTCGTTGTAAGGACCAACCCATTCTGTAGCATCGATAGAACCGGACACAAGGTTTTCATAAATCTGACCACCTGGAAGTGATACAGGTGATGCGCCAAGCTTTGCCATAACATCGCCACCCAGGCCAGGTATGCGCATTTTCAGACCTTTCAGATCATCCGCTGAATTTATTTCCTTGTTGAACCATCCACCCATCTGACAGCCAGTTGATCCACAAGGCAGGCACTTGAGGCCAAAGCCATCGGCAACTTCATCCCATAGAGTCTGACCATCCATGAACTTGATCCAGGCGGACCACTCTGTAGTGGTCAAGCCCATCGGTACTGCTGTGAAATAAGCCCATGCCGGATGCTTACCTTTCCAGTAGTAATCAGCGGCTATATAGGCTTGTGCATTGCCTGATGCCACTTCATCGAAAGAGTCGAACGCGCCTACTCGCTCACCGGCAGCAAAATACTCAGTTTCGATACGGCCTTCTGAGAGCTCGGAAATACGAGCAACCAGACGTTGAGCGCTAACACCCAGACCCGGAAAGTCGCGTGGCCAGGTAGATACTACGGTCAATTTAGTTTTCGATTGAGCGATGGCTGGCGCGGATGTAATCAGTCCAGTGCCTGCAGCAGCGCCGAGACCGAGCGCACTACTGGTTAAAAATTTGCGACGTGACATAAAAGTTATTCCTCCAAAGGATATGATCGTGGGCGGGCACTTCAGGGTCACCGGTAGCCCCGCTGTACGCAATTACACCACAGGCCGTCACCTCTGTACACGCTCAAGATCAGATGATGTGACCGTCAATTACAAATGGCACTGCCACGAGGGGCTGGCTGCCGTGGTTTGCCGGCTAATAATTCAGGGTTGCACCAGGACTGTGCGCCAGCAGAAAGCTTGGGGGAAGTCGACACTTTTGAGGGCTGGTATGCAAAAAGCCCGTCGAAACGGGCTTTTTGCATCTTTAGCTTAGAGAATGACCGGGTCGATGACCCAATCACTTCTATCCTACTTTTTTCATGAACTCGATATTTGCGGCTCTATTAGCTGCCCGTCTATCACGCTCTATTTCTCCATTAACGGTAAATCGCGGCTCATTGCGTCGATCTCCAAGCCGATCCTTCATTAGCCTCCGTTCAATACCTTGTCGATAACTGAACAGTTTGCGTGCCGTAAGCTGATATACATTCAGTTGCTCACCTTCACCAGAGAGCTTCGAGGTATCGGGTGTGTGAACGTCATCGTTAATGCTAACTTGTTGCTCATCGATTTTCTTGTCTGCACGCAGAGGCGAATCTGCATCGCGGCGCTCCTCGAGCAGCTCGATGGTTCCCGCTACGCTCATGCGCACCACATCCCCGTTTTTCAATCGCTGGCAAACACCATTGACGCCGACAATAGCGGGTAAATCATATTCGCGTGCCACGATTGCAGCGTGGCTAAGCCAACCACCCACTTCTGTGATAATTCCACGAGCTTGTGAGAACAAGGGGTACCAAGTTGGATCCGTCATGCGTGCAACCAGAATCTCGCCTTCTTTGAAGGTATCTATTTGTTCGATGTCGGTAATGACTCTGACACGCCCAATAACTTCTTGATCTCCAGCTACTCGCTTGCCCGCCAGTTCACCCTGCTCCACTATGTCCGGCCGAGTTCCTGTCAGCATATCGATTCGTTCCAGGTCGCTGATGGACAGGGAGGCTGGTAGCTGCAGTGACTTCCAAGCCATGAATGCCTCAAAACGCTTATCTGCTATCTCCTCCAACTTGACTCGCTGCTGAGCATCGGCCAATTGCACAATCTCGTTGATGTGCAACTGAAACACTCGACCGTTAAGTCTGCATTTGCTATCTATAGCCAAGAGCAACTTTCGGATTTGAGCCAGTTCGATCAGGCAGTAGTGTTTTGCTTCTTCCTTTAGACGCATGAAGTTGCGCGCGCGATCTACTGTTATAGCAAGCACTTTGCTATCGGGTAGCTGCGCTGGTTCTTCAACATTGTCGCTGCTACTTTGCGTTGATCTTTCTATGTACTGACGAATCAGGTTCATGTCTTCGCTGAAGCGAGGCTCAGAGAATTCATAGTCCAGCGGTGCTCTATGACCAAAGGTCAGCAAAAACTCATCGATAGACTGACGATCAACAGTATTGCGGTTAAGCAGTGACATGGCACGGCTAACGACTGTTTCCTGATGATCATTCAGGTACTTGGTTGGTTCCAGCTTAGCTGCCTTGAGCTTGTCCAATGCAGTTTTCATGTGGAAGTCTGCACTGATGTTGATGCGTTCAGCAGCGCAATAGGTTTCTTCGACAAAACGATCAACCCAGTTGCCAAGAAGATCAGTAGCAGCCTCCAGGCTCAGGCGTTCCATCGCAATGGCATTGCGCTCAATCATTTCTGATTGGAACTGTGGAAGAAATTCTTCCCGGAATTGTTCTTCAGTTGCTTCGGCGTTTCGTGCCAGCCTGAATGATGCCAAGGCACCGGGGCCTTTTCCGAGTCGGCGCTTCTCTTCCTGCTTATTGACATAGGTCCAACCAAAAACAGTGTTGATGTATGGCATGGATCGAAAGTGAACATTGTAGGGGATGCCCAGATCCTGACACGCCAGATCGGTACTGCCACCTGATGACCACAGGCGCTCCATGAAGTCAGCACTGAACGGTGTTGGTCTGGGCAGAAGTTCTGACAATTCGCTCTGCACATAAATAGGCGTTTGAGAGTCGATTTTCTCGCTTCGACGATGTCGCTTGCGCTCACCAAGCAAGTTCTTCAATAGCTTGTTTCGTTCACTTTCTGCAAGGTTCTTTAGCGAGGTGCCAGTGCTAACCGAGCGTGTAATATCTCTTGCTTGCAGCAAATAGAACTTACCTTTCGCATAGGCCCATTCTATATCCTGTGGCCCGCCAAATAGTGCCTCTAGCTCACGTCCCAATGCCAACAACGGTGCAACATCGATTGGTGGTGGGGCAGCGTCGCTGGATTCTTCAACAAGCAACTCGCTCGTGAGTCTTCCGTATGCGAAAGAGTCAGGTGTGACATTGCCACTAACGAGATCCTCTCCGAGGCCTGTGACCATCTCCACCATTATTGCGCCTGTCGTAGCAGGATGCTCGGTAAACATCACCCCGGCAAATTCGGCAGGTACCATCTTTTGAATGACAACACCGCCTTCATCAGCTTCCACATCCAGGGTGGAGTTGTTCGCATTTTGTGTGTAGGCGGCCGAGCGATCCGAGCAGAGAGACTTGTAAACTTCTTTGACTGAAGACTCAAGATCTTCACGCTTTACATTGAGGATTGATTCATAGACACCGGCAAAGCTGCTATCAGCGCCGTCTTCATTAGCACCGGAGCTGCGCACAGCTACCACTTTGGCACCTAGCTTCTTCCAGAGCTTATTGAGTGCCTTGGTCTCGTTTTTAGTTAGCAGGCGTTTGCCTGGTTTGCGTCTAGCGCGATTAGTTATCTCGCTGGTGAAGACGAATCCATCGGGTACGTTGTATCCAGCCTCGATCAATTGGCCGAGTCTTGCAGCCTTCTTACCTGTTGATTCGGGTAGAAAGTGCGCCTGAGACAATGGAATCAGTCCAGTGTCATCTATGGAGTCAACCTTGTCTTGACCCTCAGTATCCCATTCAAGTGCGTTGCCGATCACTTTGAAGATGATGCTCTGGGCGATCAGAAAGGTCATACTAATGGCAAGATATAGATTTACCGCAGCACCCAGAGCCTGAAGCAACCACATCAGAGCAACGCCGCCAAGTATATATAGAAGCGTCTTGCGCAGGGTTTTAGCAGGACTCTGAGAGGCTAGTACACCAACAAACAAAGCGCTGGCTAATACTGGCATTATCAGTAATGGGTCGGGCAGCGCTGCTGATTCGAACCAAAGGAAAGAATGGTTCCAGGCAGTACTGCTCTTGCTCACCGCTGAATAGAAGAGCAGCATCAAGCTAAGCTGGAATAAGCTGGCCAGCATGTTGATAACGGGTCTGATCTTGTAGCGTTTGAATAACTGTACAGTGGCTTCGCTTAGTGCACGTGGATGATCGGACAATTCATCGCGCAAATCAGCGATGCGCCCGGCCAGTGATTTTTGTACGCGTGTATCCCGCTCAGCCTTGAGAGATAGTGGCATAAGCACCAGGCGAATCAACAAGACCACTGCTAGCAATGCAAGTGCATAGTGACCCGTAACGTCAACCAGTTTATTAAGAATGGTTTGCATGGGGGTCACTATGTAGCTGGCAAGAGTCAATTGCTCCTGGTTTTGTTTCCAGGCAGATACATGTGCTCTCTCGCTATTTTTGGGTATGTAGTATTCGTGTGGAACCGAGTATCGGCCACGGAAGTCCAGTCCTGCGCGCTCCAGTCGAAGCCCGATTAACTGTGAGTAAAAACAACTTCGCTTGTCATAACAGGCAGCAACATACGGAACATCTTCAAGTGCACTGATACGCTCAGCCAATGCTGCGCTACTTAAAGCTCGCATGGTTATGTTCTGAGCACCGGGAAGATGACCTTTTACAAAATCATTGGGGTAGCGAACATCCAGAAACTGCGCACCCTCATTGGCTACCAGCTCATGCACATCAGGCGTATCAAGCAATAGATCCTTGTTCTTGAAATCTGGCAGCTGGCGCAAGTCGGCAATTGATAGATCCATATTAGAGGACATAGGACGAGATTCGGTCATCCACTTCTCGTAGCCGCCCATCATGAAGTTACATTCTTTGCCCTGCTTGGTGAGTTCACCACACAACTCGGAGCTGCGGTTGCCTGAGTAGCACAGCAGTAAGGTTTTAGTGTTCTCAGGGAACAGTGACGAGCGCGCCAGTACATCAGGATAGCGAAGATGTGCAGCACCTTCTATAGAGCCAACTTCAAACTCTTCATTCTCTCTAACATCAATGATGTTTAAAGGAACTTCATTTTCTATCCATTCGGCCAACGTTTCGGTTGAAATACCCTGAGGATGCGTGAGCTGTTGGCTGAACGATAAGGTTTTTAGACTGGTATCGCCCACAGCCTGGCCATTTTCTACAGACTTTCTAACCAGATTAGTGTGTAGCCTCTGGTTCTTTTGATCTATTGATGCCGTGTACTGCAATACATTGATCGCAATCGATGCTAACAAACCGATACCGGCAACACTTAGCATTACCTTACTACCCAAAGAAGAACCACGCGCTTTCTTGGCAGCTTTTTTCTTGGCTGACATTGCAAATCCGCCAAAGACCACGCTGAGCAGGCCCAATAGTTGGGCAACACTGGCAGAGAGGTTGATCACCAGATCCGGAGAGGGTATTGCAAACACCTGGGCACTATAGACAAACAGTGCTACTGCACTGATGAAGGTGCCGATGCGTATCCTGATGGAACGCCCGGGTGCTGATCCTGATCTATTTTTGTTTTTTATTATATTCATCGACTTTGCTCTGCTCATGCCGCTTTGTCGAGGTCAGCATTGGCATCATCGCCAGCCAGTGCCTCAGACAAATGGGTCGATAGCCAGAACACGATCTTTTCCTCAAGAGCGTGTTCCTCAAATGGTTTGGATAAGTAGTCATCCATGCCAGCAGCCAAACATTTCTCCGCATCACCTGTCATTGCATTTGCGGTCAGTGCAATGATCGGCAAGTGGCTTCCAGTGCTGCCTTCCTGTTTTTCACGTTCTCTTAGCTGCCTTGTAGCTGCATAGCCGTCTAAAACCGGCATCTGACAGTCCATGAGTACTAGATCAAATGATTCGCTAGCCAACCTATCCAGGCCCTCCTGTCCGTTGTCAGCCACCTCGGCTTCAAAGCCAATTTTCTCCAGCATTCCTAACGCAACCTCTTGATTGACTGCATTATCTTCTACGACCAGAATTCGACAGGTCGAATACGCGGCGCGCTTGGCTGCTAGTGATTTGTCTTCTACTACCGATTCCTGGTAGTCATCCTGCATTGCTCGTTCAAGAATTTGACCGAACTCGGATCGTTTGACCGGTTTGGTTATTTGTGCCGCTATGCGCGGGTTGTTGTGTGGGTACAGCTCAGGTATTTGTTCGGTGACATAAGCCATCGGAACCAGTTTTATCTCATCAAATACTGGATCAGCATCGATGCATCGCGCAAACACTTCGCCGGGCATGTCGCTCAGGTGAGCGCTAAACAGGATGATGTCAGGAACAGTATCTGTTTTGTTCGCTTCGCGAATGGCCTCAAGAGCCTCCGTGCCTGTTGCCACCCTAACGGTAGTTAATGAGAGCTCTGCCAGTAAGGTCTGAACAATTTCACTGCTTGTCGCGTTGTTTTCAACCAGCATTACTCGTTGAGCACTTACTGTTTGTTTCTGGGCAATTTGGGTAAGCGATTTTCCTGAAACAGGAAAAGTGATCTCAAACCAGAAATCACTGCCTTGACCAATAGTTGAGGTGACACCGATTTTGCCGCCCATACCTTCTATGAGTCGACGGCTAATGGCTAGCCCCAAGCCGGTGCCGCCAAACTTTCGAGTTGTTGAACCATCAGCTTGTGCGAACGATTGGAAAACAGTCCCCAGAGCAGATTTTTCTATACCGACTCCGGTATCGGAAACCGTGAACAGTAACGTTGATTCATTATCAGTTCTTTGCACTTCGTTTACGCTAACCTTGACTTCACCATGGGAGGTGAACTTCACCGCATTGCCCATGAGGTTAGTTAACACTTGACGTAGTCGGGTGGGGTCGCCTTTTACGTTTTGATAAATGTTTCCCTGGATGTGACAGAACAATTCAAGATTTTTGCTATTTGCCTGTTCGGAGAGTGATATTGCGCAGCCCTCCACTACTTCTTCTAGGTTGAAGTCGATTGATTCGAATTCAAGCTTTCCGGCCTCCACCTTCGAGAAGTCCAGAATGTCATTGATCAAGGTAAGCAGGCTGCGACCTGATGTCGTTGCAATCTTGACTTGTTCTTTCTGTTCAGGATCCAGGGATGTGCCTTTGATCAACGATAGCATCCCTAGCACTCCATTCATGGGTGTGCGCAGTTCATGCGACATGTTGGCCAGAAATTCGGACTTGGCTCTAGATGCTTCTTCAAGCTCAAGTTCTTTCTGTTTCCGTAGCTCCAGAATATTGCCCAGTTCGTTTACCGAACTACCCAGATCCATGAGCTCTCTTGCCGCGACTACATCAAGCTCTCCGCTGGCTTTGTTAGCGTGCAACAACAGCAGATGGTTGTGTATCAGTCTTATTGGTGTAACGACAAGCCCATTGATAAGGCCTACAACGATGAGAGCTAAAACCAGTGATATACCGGCGGCGTACAAATAGATTTTGGTGGCATAGGTCTGTATTTCTGTTTGTTGGCGCTGAACGTTCCAGACCACATCAATTCGACCAAATGATTCTCCTTCCAAAAGCACATCATGTGAAAAATTCATGCAAAGAGCTTCGTCAATCCAATCACTTTTGCGCCACTCTGTGAGTATCTCTCCGTTTTCATTTAAGATGCTAACGGCCTCGACATCAGCGTCGTTGTCAACGAGCTGTTTAATGGTTGTATCCAGAACGGGACGATCTTCACTAAGGATTGCATCCAGTGATGTTGCCGATAACATCGAAACCAGTTTTTGCGTTTGATCCCGAAAGTTGCGCTCGAATGCTTGATTCTCGTTAAATCGCACAAATTCTGCTGCAGACAAGCCTACAGCCAGAATTGTGCATCCCATAACCAGAATTATCTGTTGGCGCAATGGCCAGTTTTTAAAGAATCTAGCAAACACGTAAACGTTTCTCTTGAGCTGATTTAACGTTGATCGGCAAGGTTTTCGTTAAACCCGTTTTAATCGGATACCCGTTGTCATTTATTGGGCTGTAGTACTTGACGGGATATCAAGATTGATCGTCAACGAGCTTGGTCCGTTATAGTTGCCCGCATCGAATAGATTGCTGGGAAGCGAGATGTTGACGGTTATATGTCTATTCATCGATCCCTGCGCAGCCGGATAGGCAGTAAGAGCTTGCACTTGTGGCTGATTGGTGACGGCAGAGACGCTCTGGTTTACTTGGCTGCTAACGGCGATGGGATCTTGCTTTTCCACTGCCGCTTGCATCACAGGTTCTACTCTCTTTTGAGAGGGCTTTGCTTGCGAGACGACAGCTTCATTGCTAACACTTTCTTCGCGCTCAGCAAAAAACGCCTGGTTGTTTTCCATGGCTTGCCTGATTTCGCTGTAGTCGCTGTCATCTCCTTGCAGAAATCCGTCTATTTTCATGGATGCAAGAATTTTCTTGTTGGTGATGCTAAGCAGTGACTCGCGCAATGCGACTAATATGTCTTCGTCAAGATTTGATCGTGCAATCCATGGTTTTGTCACGTTTGGAAATCTGACAAGTTCGCGAATATTCTCACCCGCATCCACCAGCTTCTTAAAGGTCTTTTCGTTCAAGGCACCAGCGTCAAAATCTCCAGCACCTACAGCCGTTCCTACCTTGTCGTGACGCCCAAGATATTCGTAACGGCTTAGATCGCCCGCGCGAATGCCTGATTGTTCAAGGTAAAGCTGAGAGAGGAATCGTCCTATTGTTGATCCTTCATCACCAAAAGCAAAGGCCTTGCCCTTGAGCTCTGATATGTCCTTTATCGGACTATCCTTTGCGACAGCGATGATGCCGTAGAAGACCTTGGCATCTTTTAGATTTTCAACAGCGATAATCTTGATGTCTTTATTCATGCGCTTCGCTTCGATGTACGAAGCAGGACCAAAGTGCGAAAAATCCACGCGTCCATTGATCAGGTGGGAGATACCCTGGTCGTAATCCTTGGCAATTTGCATGCGAATGTCTACATCGCGATCAAGCTTTTGCGACATGTTGACTTCCAGCTCCTTCAGTACCGGGCGAAAGAACTTAACCATCGCTGATGGTTTGTTAGCGCTGTACACGCCGAAATTGAGTCGCAGAGGGTCTGCAGCTGATAAAGATGTGCTAAGCGTTGCAGCGGCAACGCCGGTAAGAAGGATACAAGTCTTAGTAAAGTGGGAAAGAGTCATAGAATGCAGCTCGGCGATGTTAAAGGGCTATCTGGACTGAAAACGGCACGCCGGCGTATTCCTGAAGTCGTTTTTAGACGTAACACCGGAATTCTGTGACCCAGGGATTTAAATCCTCCTGTTTGGCAGCATTTCCCTTCATCGGGAGCGCACCAAAAGGTGCTTCTGTATCTGGGGTTAAGGATTAGAATTTTCAGTCGCTATTTAACAGATAGGCAAAACTCAAGGGGCTCTGGAGTCGGCTGAATCACGTCGAATTGGCAGAGTCTTTAAGTAAGCAGTTAACCGTTACAGCAGCAAGAGGCAGGTTTCGTGGATCCATCGCAAGAACCTACAGAGTTAGATGAGACTGGTCAGCTCCAGTCTGCTGGCAATGAGCAGCCGCTCGAAAAGGTTGATGACACGGCAGGTACAACTCTGAGTCCTGCAAACCAGACAGACACAAAATCTCACTTCACAGGACTTTCAAGCGGTGTTATGGCGGTGACAGTCCTGTTTTCTTTCTTTGCCATGTTAGTTGGTTTAGTGAGTTACAAACTTCAGCTAGCGCCTTGGGGTATCCAGTGGTTTGATTCAAACGGTTTGTCCGTCCCGGTTCTTGAAATATTGAACAAGGCGCGCTACGAGGTAGCAACCTTTGGTTTGATCGCGTTGAATTTCATGCTCTTCTTTTTACGCTCCGAACGTCTGGACATGGCCATACCCAATAGCGAGTTTCGTGATCACGATTTACTTGAAAACTGGGAGCCTGCTGAAGATAGTGCCCAATCATTTGATAATGAACCGATGAGTGACGCTGAAAGTTCCGTGCTTGCCCAGGATCTGGATCAAGAGCTCTTTGAGCGATCTCAATTAGAGGGTGTGCGTAATGCACCGGTTGAGGAGCTAGCGGCATCGAATTCTGTGCGGTACAAGAACTCAGCAGCGCAATTGCAAATAGCCACTGACGAGTTGTCACGTGTTCGACGTGAGCTGATCAACTGCAGACAGCAGCTGGAAACTGCCAATCAAGCAAAATCGCAGTTCTTGGCTAATATGAGTCATGAATTGCGCACGCCCATGAACGGCATAATGGGTATGACTGACCTGCTTCTTGGTGGAAATTTAACAGCTCGGGAGGAACGGTTTGTACATTCGATTGCCTCGTCTTCTAACAGTCTGCTGGCAATTATCAATGACCTGCTAGACTTCTCGAAAATCGAGTCTGGTATCTTGCAGTTGGAGCATGGACGCTTTAGCGTACGCGATTGTGTGGAGGATGTTTGTGCCTCCCTCGCTGCCTCTGCTCACTCCAAGAGTGTCGAACTCATCTGTTATGTGGATGAAAATGTACCAGAACAGGTGGATGGTGATCCTAACCGGGTTCGCCAGATACTGAACAATCTGATTACCAATGCTATAGCTTTTACGGATGAGGGTGAGGTAGTGGTCCGTGTCGCCCGTAAAGATGGTAAAAACGGAAAATCCACCTTTCAGTGTGATGTTCAAGATACCGGCATTGGTATTACGCCTGAGATGCAGATTACTTTGTTTGATGCGTTTACTCAGGGTGATTTTTCTAACACACGTGGTCATGGCGGGCTTGGTATGGGGCTGGCAATAGCCAAGCAGCTTGTAGCAATGATGAACGGGGAAATTACCTTTCGAAGCAGGTTGGGCGAAGGTACGCGTTTCAGCTTTACTATGGAGTTGGAAGATGTAGCGGATGGTGGTGTAGTTGCTCGGCGCCGCTCATTGCATGGTGCGCATGTTCTAGTTGTGGATGATAACGAAACCAATAGAACAATTTTGTTTCATCAATTGTCAAATTGGGGGCTTATTGTTGAGACGGTAGAAGGTGGCAAGCAAGCTCTGCAGGCACTTCGTGACGCTCATGATAGAGATGCCGGTTTCGATGTGTTGATACTGGATTTGCATATGCCTGAGATGGATGGAATCCAGCTCGCTAAAGCCATACAGGCTGAGCCTGATTTCAAGCATATTCAAGCAATCATGTTAACGTCAGCCATACTGCAGCTCGACGGAATGGAGTTGCGTAAGCTGGGTATTTTCAAATATGTCAGCAAGCCTGCACGACAGTCTGTGTTACACGACTCCCTCGCATCTCTGATGCCCTCAGCGCCAGCGACGAATACAGTTATTAGCATTGCGCAAAACCATGTGCATGCAGTTAATGCTCGGGTTCTGCTGGTGGAGGACAATCCAATTAATCAGGATGTGGCTATTGGCATGCTCGAGCACCTGGGCTGCGAGGTAGAGCTGGCTATTGACGGAAGAAATGCTGTTGAGATGGGAGAGAGCGAGAAATACGACATTGTGCTCATGGATTGCCAAATGCCGATGATGGATGGCTATGAGGCGACACGATTGATTAAAAGCGGTGGCTCACTAAACGCACCAACACCCATTGTAGCGCTTACGGCCAATGCAATGGATGGTGATCGCGAAAAATGCTTGTCTGCTGGCATGGATGATTATGTGACCAAACCCGTTCGCACTCAGGTGCTTTCTCACATGCTCCAGAAGTGGGTGGGCAAACCACCGGGTGAAGAATTTGATCCAAATACGCACAGCCAGACACCCGCTTTACTTACATCAGGCGATCGCGAAAATGATTTAAGCAAAATAGCGCTTGAATTGGATTTTGATGTGGGTACCAAAGAGCTTCAGGCAACGGAGCAACTGAATGCATCGCAGCACGATGAAACACTTGAGCGTGAGGTAAGTCCAGCAGAGTCATCGAGTATCGAAAGCGAAGACCAAGAGCATGCGTCAGACGCAATTGACGATGAGGATGGAGCTTCTGATCAACAAGATGGTTCCATCATAAATCTTAAAGCAATAAACGTCATTCGCGGATTGCAGCGCCCCGGCAAAGATGATTTGTTAACCAAAGTCGTTCATGTCTACTTTTCCAAGACGCCAGAAGTCATTGAGCATATGACGGCTGCGCTGGAGGAAGAGGACTATGCTGCAATCTCTGCCTGTGCGCACAGTCTAAAATCCAGTAGTGCCTATCTTGGTGCCGATGGTTTGTCGTCAAAATGTAGGCTTATAGAAACCGCTATCAAGGACGTAAGCTACAGTGATCTGGGTGTCTTGGTATCAGGTATCGCAGAAGATTATGAGCTGGTCTTGGCTGAACTTAATGCTCTAATTGAACAAAAGGCTGCCTGATTGCAGCCTTTTGGCTTAGTCACTAAGTATTGTTAGTAGAACCGATCAGTCGTTAGCTCTAGAGGTCCATCATGAGTTGCGAATCATCGATTATTCGATCCAGCTCCACACCTTCATAAAAGTTGAAGATGGCATCCACGACAAATTGCGGATCATCTGTTAGTTGAAATAAATCCATGTCTCCCGGACTGATGGTGCCTGTTTCGATCAGCGAGGATTCAAACCACTCAAGTAAGCCACTCCAAAAGCTGGTACCAAAAAGAATGATTGGTATGCGCTTGGATTTTCCGGTTTGTACGAGAGTCAGTATCTCTGCCATTTCATCAAGTGTTCCAAAGCCGCCCGGCATGACAACGTAAGCAGACGCGTATTTAACGAACATGACCTTACGTGCGAAAAAGTACTTAAAGTTCAGACTGATGTCCTGATACGGATTGCCCGATTGCTCGTGCGGTAATTTGATGTTCAAGCCAACACTGGCTGATTTGCCTGCAAAGGCTCCCTTGTTGGCTGCCTCCATAACCCCCGGACCGCCACCGCTTACCACCGCAAAACCTGAGTCAGAGAGCAGGCGGCTGATTTCTTCGCTGACCTGGTAGTAGGGGTTATCAGGCTTGAACCGAGCCGAGCCGAATATGCTTACTGAGGGGCTAAGGTCAGCAAGTTGCTGAAAGCCTTCAACAAACTCGGACATGATCTGGAAAATCTTCCAGGAGTCTCGAGTCAGGGCCTTGTCCCGCGCATCCCGGCGCATCTGATTGTGGGTAGGAAGCTGTCGCATTAGTATTCCGTAAGTTCTGAAATGAAATCTGTCGGTCCGTGATGTATACACGTGATCTGAATCGATGCACCACGGCAAAGCTTGTTGCACTACACTGGCCGTACTGTAAATTAAGGTCCTAACTGTATGTCCAGCACCGCTGTCAGTACCGAAGCCACCGCTAAGCGCCCTGTAATTCTGGTAGACGGTTCAGCTTATCTGTACCGGGCATTTCACGCGATGCCTCCTTTGACCAATGCAAAAGGCCAGCCGACTGGCGCAATTTATGGTGTGGTCAATATGTTGCGGCGACTTGTTGCTGATTACCAACCAGAGATCATGGCGGTTATTTTCGATGCCAGTGGCAAGACCTTTCGGGACGATATATATAAAGAGTATAAGGCTAACCGAGCCTCCATGCCTGATGATATGCGCTCTCAGATCAAGCCCTTGTATTCGGTAGTTGAAAAGATGGGTTTTCCTCTGTTGATTATCGAGGGTGTGGAAGCTGATGATGTGATTGGTACTTTGTCAGTGCGTGCAACTGCTGCCGGGCTCAATACGGTCATATCCACCGGGGACAAGGATATGGCGCAGTTGGTTAACGAAAAAGTGTCGCTCGTCAATACCATGACGAATACAGTCATGGACGTGGCAGGTGTTGTAGAGAAATTTGGTGTGCAACCCGATCAGATTATTGATTACCTGGCTTTGGTAGGGGACACATCCGACAACATTCCCGGTGTTCCGAGCTGCGGGCCTAAAACAGCATCCAAATGGTTGGCTAACCACGGCTCCCTAAAAGAGGTCATGGCTAATGCTGATTCTGTAAAAGGCAAGATTGGTGAAAAGCTCAGAGATGCTATGGCGCACTTGCCAATGTCATATGATCTGGCAACGATTCGGCTTGATGTAGAACTGCCACGAGCGATAGACGAGCTTCGCATCAGTGAACCGGATGTTGAGGCTCTGGCTTTGCTGTACGAGGAGCTGGAGTTCAAGACCTGGGGTCGTGAACTGGCTGAGGGCAAGTCGCCCTTGCAAACACGTGGCTCTAATCAGCAAAAAGGCGAAGCGGGTGCCGGGGGTGTATCTGACGCAGCGGGATCCGCGAGCGCCATGGATGATGTCCAGCGTAACTACGAGACGATCACATCGCTTGAGAGACTTGATAGCTGGATCGAGGCGCTAGACAAAGCTGAATTGTTTGCCTTTGATACAGAGACCAGCAGTCTGAATTACATGCAGGCAGAACTGGTGGGTATTTCTTTTGCACTTGAAGAGGGTCGGGCAGCCTACGTACCGGTGGCGCATGATTATGAGGGTGCGCCTGAGCAACTTGATCGCATCGTGGTATTGGACCGCTTAAAGCCTTTGCTGGAAGGCGAAAAACGTAATCTGGTGGGTCAACACATCAAATACGATATCAACGTATTGCGCAACTACGGTATCGAGTTGGTCAACGTGGCGCACGATACGATGCTGGAGTCGTATGTTCTTGATAGTACGGCCACTCGTCATGATATGGACTCATTGGCCAAAAAATACCTGGGTGTTGCAACGGTCAAGTTTGAAGACATTGCCGGAAAAGGTAAGAAGCAACTGACGTTCAATCAGATAGAGCTAGACAAGGCCAGTCATTATGCAGCTGAAGATGCTGATATCACACTACGCCTGCATCATGCTCTCTGGCCCAAGTTGTCGGCGGAGCCCACTCTGAAATCGTTGTATGAAGATCTAGAGCTACCGGTGCTGCACGTGCTTTCCCACATTGAATATACCGGTGTTCGTATTGATGCGACGATGCTTGATAAACAAGGTACAACCATTGCCAAGACCATTGAGCAAGTCAAGAGTGAGGCCTATGCAGATGCCGGCCGCGAGTTCAACCTCGGTTCTCCCAAACAGATAGGTGAGATTTTTTTTGAGGAAAAGCAGTTTCCGATCATTCGAAAAACACCCAAAGGTGCACCTTCCACGGCTGAGGATGTGCTGGAGCAGTTGGCGATGGATTACCCATTGCCCAAACTGATACTACAACATCGAAGTCTGACCAAGTTGATGTCCACCTACATCGAGAAGTTACCGCAGCAGATCGATCCTGATTCGAAGCGTGTGCATACATCCTATAACCAGGCCATAGCTTCAACGGGGCGCCTGTCTAGCACTGACCCCAATTTACAGAATATACCTGTGCGTACAGAGGAGGGCAGGCGTATACGTGAAGCCTTTATTGCAGAGGAGGGCTATCGTCTGCTGGCTGCTGATTATTCTCAGATCGAGCTGCGAATCATGGCGCATCTATCCGGGGATGAAGGCCTCGTCCACGCATTTGAAAACAGCCTGGATGTGCATAAGGCAACTGCGGCAGAGGTATTTGGCGTGCCCTTGGATTTGGTGGAGTCTGACCAGCGTCGTTCTGCGAAGGCCATAAATTTTGGACTCATCTATGGCATGTCGGCCTTTGGACTTGCCAAGCAGTTGGATATTCCGCGAGGTGAAGCACAGCAGTACATAAACTTATATTTTGAACGTTACCCCGGCGTCAAACGTTATATGGACGAAACACGCGCTCTGGCCAAAGAGCAAGGGTATGTAGAAACCGTATTCGGGCGGCGCTTGTATCTACCTGACATCAATGCTCGTAATGCTCAGATGCGTAACTATGCCGAACGTACGGCTATCAATGCACCCATGCAAGGTACAGCTGCCGATATTATCAAGCGCGCAATGATCAATGTTGATGGCTGGCTTAGAAGTGATGATGTTGATGCGCGGATTATCATGCAAGTGCATGATGAGCTGGTACTTGAGGTTAAAGCGGGTGAGCTTGAGGAGGTGGGTGATCATTTGCAGCGATTGATGATAGAAGCTGCAGCACTTAAAGTGCCTCTGGAAGTGGATGTAGGCATCGGTAATAGCTGGGAGGAAGCACACTAATACGCTAGCTATCATCAACCGGAATTGTTCTGGCATATGCTTATAGCAAAAAGGTATTTCCAGATGTCTTGTTCAATGCTCACACTGCATGCCTGTGAAAATTCAGGAACAGGGATATGTCAGCGATTGAGCGGCAGGCAAATGCCTCTGCACTAGAATCGAACTACGCGAGTGAAATCGATGATGCTTTGCAATTTCTAAAGGATTGTCTGTCTAGCGCCAGCCATCCAATTGCCAGTACAAAATTTAGTCCGGACTCTGCGGTTTTTTTACATCTGCTGACAAGCGTGTGTCCGAAGATTCCGATTATCTGGGTTGATACCGGATATAACACGCGTGACTCTATTCGCTATGTTGAATATCTGCAATCAACTCTGGATTTGAATCTGAAGACCTATCGACCAGCGAATTTAAATCCCCCAATAGCACCGGAGCTGGGTACACCTGCTCATGATGCCTTTACTTATGCAACCAAGTTGGAACCATTCCATCAGGCATTAAAAGAACTCGAACCTGATCTTTGGTTGTCTTCACTTAGGCGTTATCAATCAGCGCATCGTTCGACTCTTGCAAAGCAGGAGGCAATAAGTTCCGGACTATCAAAGTGCTACCCGATGTTGGATTGGTCCCCTGCTGCGGTTGATGCCTACCGACGCGTTTTCAACCTACCAATCGGACCGGATGTTTACGACCCAACCAAGGGCTTACCGCTTCGTGAATGCGGTCTGCATACCAAACTGTGGAGCGCTGCAGATTCACAGGTTTCGCGCTGATAGCTAATAGTGTTATTTTGGTGGGCTATGAAGAGTCAGACTCTTGTACTTTGAGTGTTGTAGAATTTAAAAAACTACCAAAAACATAAGGATGGAGAAAATGATAGCTAAATCGAGTCGCCGCGGGATGATTGCATTAGCGGGTTTACTGTTGTCCAGCACACTGATCACCACACCTGTATTAGCTGAAAATACCAAAATCAAGGTTGGAGCTTTACGATTCACTTCCCACTCAGCAAGTTTCATTGCATATGAGCGTGGTTATTTTAATGATGCAGGGCTGGACGTTGAACTCAAGTTCTTTCAGGCTGCCCAGCCAATGGCCGTGGCTATAGCCAGTGGTGATATTGACTACGCTGTGACCGCCGTATCTGGAGGTCTTGTATCGCTGGCTCAAAAAGGCGCTATCAAGGTGATTGGCGGAGCATTGAGTGAAGAGGCCGGTATAGATGGTCAGAAAATACTCGTCTCTGATGCTGCTTTTCAGGCGGGTGCAAAAAGCGTTAATGATCTTGATGGAAAATCGTTCGGAGTCACGCAATCGGGCTCATCGTTCCACTATATGAGTTCCAAGATCGCAGCGGCGGAAGGTATAGAGTTGAAAATTAAGCCTCTGCAGAAAGTCGGTGCAATTATTGGTGCGTTAAAGTCAGGGCAGATTGATGCGTGGACTATCGTGCCGCATATAGCAAAGCCTTTGTCTGGCAGTGGCAGCGTGCATATAGTGGGTGATGTTGCAGACTATCTGCCAAACTATCAGGTTACAACCGTGTTTACTTCGGCAAAAAATGCAAGCGATGAAAGAGAGCAAACTGAAAAATTTCTGACCGCTTTCTCAAAAGGAATTGATGACTATGCTGCGGCTATGATCGATAAAACCGGTGGTGATGAAGGCATTGATGAAATGGTTGATCTGATTCATAAATATGTTTATACGGACAGACCACGTGAAAAAGCTGCGCCATCGATTATCAACGGAACAATGCGTTTGAATACAGGTGCTGCGTTGAACATAGCCTCCATAGAAGATCAACTTAGTTGGTTTAAAGCAGAAGGTTTGGTTGATGCCGATATAGACATTGATACCTTGGTAGATCAATCCTATGTCGAGATGTTGAAATAAGCTCGTATTGCGGGCGCAGTATGCTCTGCGCCCATCTAACAGGCAGCAAAAGTATCATATGGAAATAAGGCTCAAGGGCATTGGCCATTCCTATGACGACTTCCAGGTCATGCATGACATAAACCTGAACATACCCAACAATAAAATAGTTTGTATTGTGGGTCCTTCGGGTTGTGGTAAATCTACCTTGCTTCGTTTTATCGGTGGTCTTGAACGTCCGTCTCTTGGCACTGTGCTTCAAGTAGGCAATCCGCCTGCCGGATGTTTAAATCCATTAACGTATATCTTTCAGGATTTCGCTCTACTGCCTTGGCGTACTGTTGCCGGCAACATTTCGTTAGTGCTGGAGGATCACGGTATTCGCGGTGCTGCATGTCGTGCGATTATTGATGATGTATTACAGCGAACCAAACTAAGTGATTTTGCAAACGCTCTGCCAAAACAACTATCTGGTGGTATGAAACAGCGCGTGGCCATTGCCCGTGCCTTGGCGGTGAAACCTGCCGTTATGTTAATGGATGAGCCTTTGTCCGCACTCGATAGTCAGACAAGAGAGCTGCTCATGGATGACTTGATTGGTCTTTGGTCCCGCGAACCGTTTACAGCGGTTTATGTAACGCATAACCTGGCTGAGGCGGTCAGGCTTGGGCATGTGATCGTTGTGCTTTCTCGACGACCGGGAAAGATCACGGACATAGTGCAAATAGACAAACCTCTTGCTGACCGGCATTTCGGCGACAAGGAGCTTGATCAGTTCCAAAATCATCTCTGGAAATTGATGAAAGATGAGGCAAGAGCTGCGGATGCTGAGTTAATTCATGTCTAAACGCGATCAGCAAGCTGCCAAAGCCTGCGAAGTAGAATTTCGTGGGGGTGGTTTTGCACCTACATCAAACCGTTGGTTAGGCCTCGTGGTTTTTGCAGCGTTGATTGGTATTGCAGAATGGGGTACACGATCAGGCTGGATCACGCCACTGACGTTGCCGAAGCCTTCGGATGTACTGCAAACTCTCAAAGAGCTCTACTCATCGGGTTTGCTGTTCAAGCATCTAGCACCTTCTTTGATGCGTTTCCTGGTTGGCTCAGCATTAGGAGTCACTGTTGGTATCAGTGTGGGTGTGCTTATTGGTCTGTTCTCCTACATTAGAAGTGGCCTGGTTCCACTGGTAGCTGCTTTGTTTCCTATTCCAAAGATCGCGTTGCTTCCTTTATTCGTTATATGGTTTGGCATTGATGAAGGTTCAAAATATGCGCTTATTGCGTTTGGAACCTTTACACCCACAGTGGTAGCCACTTACGGTGCGGTAGATAATGTGGATCGCACTTTGATTCGAATGGGGCAGAGTTTTGGTCTTAGCTGGTTTTCGATTGTAAGAAAGATCGTTATACCAGGTGCCATGCCTGGCATATTGTCAGGCCTTCGTATCAGCCTTGCCATTGCCATTATTTTGTTGGTAGCCGCAGAGATGTTGGGTGCCGAATATGGAATTGGTGCTTATATACTGGAGGCCGGATCGCTCTATGATTTAGAACGCCTGTTTGCCGGGGTGTTGATTCTTTCATTGTTGGGCGTTTTACTCAGCGCTGCTATCGGTGTGGTAGAGCGTAGAGTACTAGGCTGGCGTGTTTAATGCGTCCAGATAAACGAGGCTCGTTGCGTGCCCTTTGTAGTGTTGCTAAGTTGTGCCAGGCTGGGGAGCCGCAATGATATTGGCGGGGTCGACAGTGTCTTTGCCAACCCCACTCTCAACACAATCTCTGGCATGAAAGTGTTGAGCCGATTTTTACTCGCTAGTAATCAGGTGTGTACATTTGTTCAGCAATATAGCTGCGCAGATCATCGCGGGCTTCGATGCCTGCCAGTCCCTCACGAATCGCAAGCTCTCCTATCGCTGTAGCTATTCCTAGTGAGACGTCGCGAATATTCTCCAGTGCCGGGAACACCAGACCCTGATCAAGTGCCTCTTGCTTGACTCCATCTGCCACGCTTCTTGCAGCTGCCAGAAACATACCGTCAGTGACTCTGCTGATCTTGCAGCTCGTCACGCCAAGCCCCATGCCTGGAAAAATATAGGAGTTGTTGGATTGTCCGGGTACATGAGTTTTGCCGTCTACATCCACTGGGTCAAAAGGACTGCCGCTGGCAAAGATAGCTTTACCGGCACTCCATTGATATACATCATAGGCGGTTGATTCTGAGCGAGACGTTGGATTAGATAAGGCAAAAATCACTGGTTGTTCATTAACTGCAGTCATAGCCTCAACGACTGTTCTATCGAAGATGCCTGCTTGGCCAGTTGCGCCAATCAAAACAGTGGGCTCCAGAGCCAGAACTGCGTCAGCTATGGTGGCTGCCCCAGGGTGGGCGTGCGCATAGATTTGGGCATGCGGCTTTACTCGATCCCGACCTTCGACAACTAGCCCCTTACTGTCCATAACCCATAAACGCTTTCGAGCCTCTTCGATGCTCAAGCCCGTTTCTGCGATTGCTTTTACAACCAGATCGGCAATGCCCATGTTTGCAGATCCAGCGCCAACCAACAGAATTTTTTGATTTTCCAACGCCCCACCAGTTACACGCAGTGCTCCTAATATTCCTGCCAGAGCAATGGCGGCAGTACCCTGTATGTCATCATTAAAGAAGGCCATTCGATCACGGTATCTATCAAGTAGCGCAATCGCGTTGTCGGTTTGAAAATCTTCGAATTGCAGCATGGTGTCAGGAAACACCTCTGCCACCGCATCCACAAACTCATCCATTAATTCGCGATAGGGCTCCCCCGTCATTCTGGTTTGTCTTAGTCCCAGATAATGTGGCCCTGAAAGCAACCGCTCAGTATTGGTTCCCACGTCGATGACAATCGGCAGTGTCTTAGTGGGGTGAATTCCACCGGCCGCGGTATACAGCGCTAGTTTACCTATTGAAATGGACATGCCATTAGCACCGAGATCACCCAGGCCCAGAATACGTTCTCCATCGGTTGCGACGATGACATCGGGCTGTGCTTCACTCCAGTTGCCCAGCACCTGTCTAATGTGTCCTTTGTCGTTGGGCGTTATATAAAGTCCGCGTGGACGACGAAAGATGGCGCCGTAGTCCATTGCGGCTTCACCTACGGTGGGTGTATAGATAATGGGCATGTACGTGGATAGATCTGACAGAATCGTTCGGTAGAACAATGTCTCGTTTTGATCCTGCAATGCCATAAGAAATATATAGCGTTCAAGATTGGACGATTTCACTTCACAGTTCAAGCGCACTCGCTCTACCTGTTGATCCATGGTTTCTTCACCGGGAGGCAATAGGCCGCGTAACCCCAGTTTGTCCCTCTCAGCAGCGGTAAACGCTGTGCCCCTATTTCTAAAGGGATCCTGCAAAAGATCTTTGCCACTTACACTCATCGATTGTTCCTTGTAACTACCCGTGAAGTTCCGATGCCATCCTGCTGGCAGCGAGTATTGTCATTTGGAGAGTAACAAAATAAGCAGCAGAGATTTCTGTTGCATTTTTCTCCCAGCACCCATTGGAAGACTGCTTCATTGAATGCTGGAGAGATTGTTTGCGCTGTAGAAACTGCCGAAGGTGCATAGAGTAAGCCATGCTCTACGCACCAGAATATTGGTGAAAAGCACGTTGTGAATGACCCGATTCGGATCCGGCTTGCGGTCTTGTTACTAAAAAAATCGAAGGTCTAAAATCGCTTTAAATGCTTGTTATTTAAATGAATATAGTGAATTTATTCGATATGATATCTGAGGCTTTGGGGCTCGCAAATTTAAAAGGGCCTGCCTTGTAATAACCATAAGCTCCGCTCTGACCCTGTAACGAAGGTATCTGCAATAAAATACCGACATTGGTGATCCGATGTCCTTGGTAGGCTCGTTAAAGATACTTTGCACACTAAACATTCGCATAGGCATGTTTTCTTTGAGTGCCTGGACTTTTTTATGATTGTGAGATCCCATTCGTCTGAGAGCGAAGGAATCAACCCCTTCTGTTTACCTGAATTGCTCGTTATTCTTTAATTATGGGTTGGGTCTCCGTCATTTTTGTCCACAAGGCACTTGATGCTGCGATGCATCTCAGCTGTGTGGATGCAACGAAACGTGTTGAGCTCTTTAAGTCGGTAGGGCTAGATCCGCAAGCGCCTGTGGATCCCAAAAAAATGATTTCGGATAGCGACTTTTTTGGATTGCTTGAGCAAATCCTCGAGCAAAGTGATCGAGCGCGATCTATTCCCATTCAAATCGGTGCAGCGATGCGCTGCGACGATTATGGTGCGTTTGGTTTGGCGTTTAAATCCGCACCAGATCTCTTAGGGTCATACCAACGCGTGGAGTGCTTTGGCAAGGTTGTTACATCAATTGCCAACTTCCACGTTGAGCACACCGATGGGTCAATTGTGATGGCGGTCATTCCTGCAGGTGATCAAAGGCTAGGGCTCACGATAACTAACGAATTAGCTGTGGCAGCTGCTGTGGCGATCAGCAGGGAAGTTAACGATAAGCACTTCGCGCCTCTTGCCGTTTATCTCAGGGCTAGTAAGCCTGAGAATGATGAGATGCACCGCGCTCATTTTCGATGCCCTATTTATTTTGAATCAAATCGAGACGCGCTTGAGGTGGATAAAAAAATAGCCAGCCTGCCCAACCGGCTGTCTGATAGCGGGATGTTGAAGTTCTTTGAGGCTCATCTGAACGATGAGTTGAGCTCTATCAAAGACAACTCAATGCTGGAGCGTCGGATTCTTGATCAAATTGCTAACGCTTTGAGTGAAGGTGTTCCTTCAGTGGCTGAGGTAGCGGGGCAGTTGGCGATGAGCAGTAGAACCTTGCAGCGCCGCCTTTTAGAGGAGGGCCTTGCCTATCAAGACTTAGTCGCAGAAGCGCGCAAGGCTCTTGCGACACAGCTACTTAAAAAGACTGACTATGCCATTGCTGAGATCGCGTTTTTAACTGGATTCTCTGATCAGAGCTCCTTCACGCGTGCCTTCAAACGCTGGCAGGGTCAAACACCTGCAAACTATCGGCGTAGAGAATAAGAGACGGCACTATCGCTAAACAGCTGGCGCGTTGTGCTCAAACAATGGCGGCTCAGGCCAATACCCGACTGCTCGGCAGTCTTTATCCTTTTGTTTCCTGATTACACTTAATTCGAAAGGAAAAAGACTATGCAATTCTCACGTTTTCAAAAGATCGTGCTAGGTATCAGTGGCTTTACTGCATTTGCCATTGGTTGTTTCATTCTGCTTTCGCCATTGGCATTTTACTCCGGCTACGGTATTAGCTTGGAACAAGACGCAAGCTTACTCAGTGAACTTCGTGCTCCAGGTGCCGGGCTGGCTGCATTCGGCGTGATTATGCTGCTCGGTTTGTTTCGCAAAGCCATAGCTCCCGTCTCAATTGTCGTGGCGCTCACCGTCTATTTAGCTTTCCCGATCGGGCGCATCGTTGGAATGGTGATGGATGGTATACCGTCTGGCAGTGTGCTTGGCGCACTGCTTGTCGAGATCGTTGTAGCTTGTCTGTTGCTCGCCGCCTTTGGACGGAATCGCCTCCGTGTGCCTGCAACCGAACGCTTTTTAAATGTAGCCAGTTGACAGGTTCTAAAGCGTAAAAGGCAACACGGTGAATTTTGTATTGCCTATCAAACTGCCCCAGTATGCTGGGGATGGCTGTAGTTCACCATCTTCAAATCTATCTAAGTAATTGATTTAAAAGACTTGTGATTAAATTCGCAGTGTCGTCCCCAGGCAACTGGGGCAGTTTAAAAACTCTTGACATGTCGGGAAAAGAGGTCATACCATTATACCTGTTGAACAATAATTCCTGGTTTCCTCTTATTTTCCCTTGTACGTGGCTTGGAAGGCACAGGCTGCGCTCAAGCTGGTTTTGTAAACAGGAAAAATTGATGTGCGGAGAATCCACACTTTAAAGATTCAAGGAGTGAGAGCAGGACTCTGGTAAGCCTCTATGGTGCTGGTGGTAAGAAGGGCTAACGTTTTGATCAATGTACAAAGTTCAAACTTCTTAGTGGAACATGTTGAACTGTTATGCGTGAAGCGATGGATAAAGTGGTGAATCGAGTGGAAGAAAAACAAACGGCCCGTGTTTTTTTACTCGGCCGTATGAGCATTCTCAGTGCGCCCCTCTTTAAAATGAGTTAGTGGTCAGTTTTCGAATGCATGTAACAAAACCATTGTTAATAGCAAGTCGATGCTGTTTAAAGATGATTGAAAACCTGTATTCGAGCCAGAGAAAATTGCCGAGAGCATTCGTCGGACTACTTGATCAATGATTACTCTTGCACTTAATTTAGTGCGATCAAAAAATGGCAATCGCTATGGGTGAATCCTTACTCACAGCAGCGCCTGTCGTTCGAAAAAAGCCCGATGATCAGTTATTAAAAAAAACCCTGCATCAAACTAAAACCGGCAATAAAGCAAAGCTGCTCTTGTCGCAAGAGCTATCCAACCTCGCTAATTTGAAACGGTTGCGGCGAAGCTTTGAGGATGGATCCATCGAGCTTGAGGTCCAGAGTTGTAATAGCAATGATGTCCGGGATCTACGCCCGATTGTAGCCTGGCAGCGAGAGATCTCGGCAATGCTGTGGCCTTTATTCAGTGTGATATTGACTTTCATACCCAACTGGCCGAAATTACTGGATAAGGAGGACACTACGTTGCGTGAACATGAAAAACTCGCCGTCAACGAGCAAATGGCGCGGCAGAGATGCTGAAGGCACATCTGAATCGATCAGAACAGCGAGGACGGTAGTTACTAATGAGCTTTAAACTGTTAAATGTGAGACTAAGTGTACTTTTAACTTTGTAGTTGAGCTGCCAAAGAGATTACACTAAGAGATTCGAACCTGCTCAATCCTTGTGGTTTACCACCCACAGGATTAATCGCAATAGGCTAGAAAGGTGTTGTAGCCATCCGGCTTAGCTATAAAGGCTTGGTAAGATTGATCGATTGTGATCGTTCTAATATTAACTTTTGGAGGAAGTAAAAGCATGTTTAAAAAATTATCAATAGCAACCGCAGTTGCGCTTGTTTTGACAAGTGCTTCAGCGATGGCTGAAACCAAACTGCGAATTCAAACGCATTTTTCACCAGAGACACACAACGGTAAAGCAGCCGCGAAATGGGCTGAAGATGTTCAGACTATGTCAGGTGGAGAAATTTCGCTCGAGATGTTCTACTCATCTTCAGTGGTGAAATCGGTTGAGACTTTTGACGCAGCGGTCAATGGAATACTCGATTGTGACATGACCGGTGGTTCTTACCAGGTTGGTAAGGACAAGGCCTTTCAATTCACCGGCGATCTGATGGGAGGCTACTCGAACCCTTATCAAATGTTGGCCTGGTTGCTCCACAACGGTGGGCGAGATGCGGTCAATGCTCTGTACAACAGTTATGACATGCAATTTGTTGGCTGGTGGGTGCCTGGGCCAGAGTCTCTATCTTCCACGAAGCCAATCCGCAACGTAGATGATTTCAAAGACTGGAAATTCCGCTCACCTCCAGGACTCGCCACACTTGTATTTGCAAATCTTGGGGCATCACCTATTGTGATGGACTTCAACGAGATTTTTACTGCATTGGAGACCGGTCTGATTGACGGTGCAGATGCCGCCAATGTCAGCACAAATGTTGGTCTTGGCTTATACGACATTGCTGAACATACAAACTATCCTGGTTTTCATTCCATGCCTGCGGACCATCTGGCATGCAATAAAAAGGTATGGGATGAGATGCCTGATGCGCACAAGCGAATCCTTGAAGTTTCTATGGAAGCTCTAGCGCTGCGTATTGCAACTGAAACTGAAATCATGAATTCCAAGACAGCAGGAGAATTGCAAGCAAAAGGTGTGAACCTTTATGATTGGGCAGAAGACGATCTTGCTGCTTACCGTGCTGCCGTTAAGGCAGGCTGGGAAGAGTATGCTGAAAATGACCAGGCAAAAGCGTTGTTAAAATCGCACATTGATTTTCTGGTTGGCATAGGAGCCATGCAAGCAGAATAGATCACAAGTTGCGCTAGTGATCTGCAAAGGTGGGGCTTGTTCGCCCCGCCTTTGTTTCCCTAAGGACAACGTTCCAACCAGGGAAGCGGTAACAGCTGCCACTTGAGAGTAAACAATGATAGAGCACGAAAGAAAGGGCTGGGTGGATGCCATAACGTGGCGTATCAGCCGTGTTGCAATGCTAATGCCGGCCTTTATCGTCGCCATTATGATCTACGAAGTATTCATGCGATACGTGCTGGAGAAGCCAACAACCTGGGTAACCGAGATGAGTCTCTGGGTCGGCGGTTGGATTTACCTTACCGCAGGTATTTATGCGATGCAGCAGCGTGCGCACATTCGTATTACTGTGTTGTACGACGTTGTACCGCGCTGGTTAAAACGTACATTCGATTTTATTTCTGTCTTGTTGATCGTTCTGTGGGCAGTGGCTACGGTTTGGGGTGGCTTCAACGAGGCTTTGGACTCATTCCTTCGTTGGGAGCGTTTTGGTACCGCATGGGACCCACCTATTCCTGCAACAACTCAACCGCTGATATTGGTTGTGATGGTGATTATGGCCATTCAGGCCGTTTCTAATTTCATCATGGATTGGAATGATTACGACCGACCATTGGTGGAAGATGAGATGCAGGCCGAAATCGAAGAAGTGAAACGCGCCCAAGGTTTTGTCGACGATGAGGACATTTACAATGCCAGCAAAACTAACGAATCCAATGAGGCCCGCTAAGAGCTAGTTATGGATATCTCAACCATATCGCTGATACTGCTTATTTCATTGCTCGTTTTGCTGGCAATCGGAATGCCACTGGGTTTCGCCTCTGGCATTATGGCAGTTGCCGTGTTGATGATGAAATTCGGTCCCGAGTTTCTGTTTTCGGATTTTGGTCGCGGACCGCTGAACATTCTCGTGCAGCGCATGTATGGATTGACGACAGACTACGTCATCATATCGGTACCGCTGTTTATATTTATGGCGACGCTACTTGAGCGCAGCGGTATCGCCAAAGACATGTATACGTGCCTGAGCCAGTGGCTTAGTCGCACGCGCGGCGGAATCGCACTGGTCACATCGGTGATGGCAGTCGTGATGGCAGCGATGTCTGGAATTATCGGCGGAGAGGTCGTGCTTCTCGGTTTAATTGCTCTACCTCAGATGCTGCGCCTGGGTTATGACCAGAATCTTGCCATCGGCACCATTTGTGCGTCTGGCTCGCTTGGCACCATGATTCCGCCGTCAATAGTTTTGATCATGTACGGACTGATCACAGAAACATCAATCCATGCCTTGTTCAAGGCGGCCTTTGTGCCGGGTTTCATTCTTGCGATTCTGTACATGATCTACATCATCATTCGCACCCGGATCACGCCTTCGCTGGCACCACTCCCGGATCCCGGTCCGGACGATATGGATGGCCGTACCAAAGCGATTTACGGTTCTGCTTTGATTGCTGGGCTAGTGGCAGTTGCTCTCCTGCTGTTAATTTGTCGCGCTCTGTTTCTAGACTACTTCAACAATATAACCGAAGAGCATTCCATGGTCGGCGGTGACTTTATTCGCAAGGCAGGCATTGCTATCGCAGCTTTGCTAGCGTTTCTTGTGTTTTTCATACGCCCAAAACGATCAGCCGCTGCATGGCAAGCAGGCAAAGGTATGGTTGCACCGTTGCTCGTGGTATTCATCGTACTGGGTTCTATTTATGGTGGTGTGACGGGTATAACTGAGGCTGCCGGTATGGGGTCGGCCGCTGTGTTGGTGTTGATCATATTGCGTGGTGAGTTTTCTTTTCAGTTGGTCTATGAGGCGCTGATGCGTACCTTCAAGTCGACCGGTACCATCATCTGGGTCACCCTTGGTGCTACAGCATTAGCAGGTGCTTACACAATTTCCGGCGGTCCAACTTATGTTGCCAACCTGATTATTGGTGCAGATTTACCAACACTTGGCGTGTTGATGATGATGATGCTTATTTTTCTTTTTCTCGGTGCGTTCATGGATTGGGTGGGCATTGTTCTACTGGTCATGCCTGTGTTCTTACCCATCGTGGTGAAGCTGCCGATCGCAGAGCTGGGTGTGTTCGCTCCGTTGGTCGACGCAAGAACCTTTGTGCCGATATGGTTTGGTATTTTGTTTTGCGTGAATATGCAGGTTAGTTTCTTGTCGCCACCCTTTGGACCGGCAGCGTTTTATCTAAAGTCCGTGGCGCCGCCACACATTACCTTGCCTGCTATCTTCAGAGGCTTTCTGCCTTTCATCATGATTCAACTTGTCGTACTGATGGCAGTGTTGTTTTTTCCAGAGCTGACTATGTTTTTTAGGTAGTGGATGACTGTTTGGAACATCGCTGACAGGGACAGCGAGTGGTTTAGTCCTAGTAAGTCATCTTTTATGATCAATTATCGTGTCGACAACATGGAGGCTATGTTGATGCAATTGACCAATGCCGGCATCGACATACTAAATGGTCCTGAGTATGCTGAAAATGGTGTCTTCGCATGGATCATGGATCCAGAGGGCAACAAAATAGAGCTTTGGGAGCCAAAGATATGGGACGACAAGAATAAGAAATAGCCGAGGGTGATCAGGTATCCACCTTGGCAGGCGGGGCATCTCTTGAGCTCAAATAAACAGCCAGCGCCACAAACACACACGCTGCATAGCTCCCAAACAGAATCTGATAAGTCTCAGGCGAGCGGCTATCGGGCTGCAAGCTTACAAGGCGTCCGGTGATAAATTGCATTAATCCAGCGCCAAATATTGAGCAGAAGTTCAGCAGCGTGACGCCTCTACCCACCAGATGCGGCGGCAGGAACGCTCGTCCGTGAGCCATCAAGACGCCATAGCTCGTTCCACAGATACCGATGACAATAAATAGACTGGTGGCTATGCCAATTCCCGGCACCGGTTGTGCCACGAAATACAGCAGTGACACCAACACAAGAAAATTACCTGTAAAAATGACCCACTTGCGAGTGTTGAAAACCTTATCCAGCGGGCCGTAAATCAGGCTTCCAGCAACCATCGCCATCGCCATCCACAAGGTTATCTGGCCGATTTTTAAACTATTGGCGTTGTACAGATCTGTCAGGTAAGGGCCGGTCCATAGCCCTCGAATCCCGGCAACCGGTGCATAGCAAAACAGGCTCATAACCAGAATTGCCCAAAGCGCGGGCGATTTGAGTAAAGTCAGGTAACCGCTAAAACCAGCATTACTGGGTGCTTTTATCGTTGGATCGCGGATCAGAAAAAACAGCGCAGCACCGATCGAAAATGACAGTACCCCCAGTCCAAACATAACCTCCCGCCAGCCGAATAGGTCGACAGCACTGGCAAGAGGGCTGGCACCGACCACATTGCCCAGATTGCCAAAGGCCACAAGCCAGGAGGTCATGATGGCAAATTGACGGGCGTCAAAGCGTTGCGCGAAGATAAATAGAGTGGCCATGAGTACCGGCGAACAACCGATGCCGAACAGGCACATCGCGACAACAATCGCGCCGGGGGATTGCGCGGATGCAAACACGAAAGCACCGGCAGTGGCACAGCTGCCAAATATCCAGGCAGCTGTTCTGCGAGGCCCAAATCGATCAAGACACACGCCCACCACAAACTGCATGAGACCAAAGCACACAAACCAGAGCCCCGAGGCCAGCGACAAGTCAGCCTTGTCGGCGCTCAGCTCAGCAGTGAGCTGAGGGGTAAGAACCGCTAGAAAAGAGCGGTAGAACTGGGACAGCACGTAGGCGGCAGCCAGTGCGATGAGTCCTGGCATGTAAAAATGCTGACCTGTGAAAGTGCGAAAGGCAAGCTTACTGAAACTCAAGCCTTGAGGTATAGCTATTCTGCAACGGGAATTTGTGTGTTTTGCCACAGAGAATTTGCAATCTGTGGCTATATTTCATACTGTACGTCACGACAGCCGTGACAAATTGGTACCCATTGCCCATAGCTTTGTGGCTTGGCATTGGGCCAATATCCTCATGTTGGGAGACTTCCCTATTTATAACGAGAAAAGGAGAGAGACGAATGCAGAAATCCCTGCACATTGATCCGGGCAAATGCACCGGGTGTTTGCAGTGCGAATCGGCGTGCTCGCTGGTTAATGAAGGCTTGGTCAATCCGTCAAAGTCCAGAATAAAAGTATTCTCATTCCATGATGAAGGCCGGTTTGTGCCCTACACCTGTACCCAGTGCGATGAAGCCTGGTGTATGCAGGCCTGCCCGGTTGATGCCATTGTGCTTAATCCTGCCAACGGCTCCAAGGATGTGCTGGCCGATGTCTGTGTTGGCTGCAAAGTCTGCACAATCGCCTGCCCGTTCGGAACAATCAACTACAACTCATCCACTGGTAAGGTCGTTAAATGCGATCTCTGTGGAGGCGATCCTGAGTGCGTTGAGGCTTGCCCGACACAAGCAATCACCTATGTCGATGCAAACGCAACCGGCCTTGACAAAATGCGTGCCTGGGCTGCCAAGACTGACAACGCTGCTGGCGCTTAACGGGGAGATTACATAATGAGCTGGACTAGAAAAGTACTGCGCGTCAACCTGACCTCCGGGTCTGTGTCTGAAGAGCCCCTTAACATGGAATGGGCTAACGATTATCTGGGCCAACGCGGCCTGGCAACCCGTTATCTGGTAGACGAAATCGATCCCGCCTGTGATGCTCTGGGTGCCGATAACAAATTGATCATGACCACAGGCCCTCTGACGGGCACCATCGCCTCTACCGGGGGGCGCTACTCTGTTGTGTGTAAAAGCCCCTTAACCGGTGCTGTAGCCTGTTCAAACTCGGGTGGTTTGTTTGGCGCTGAGCTCAAATTCGCCGGTTGGGACATGATCATCTTTGAAGGTAAGGCGAGCAGCCCGATGTATCTCAACATCGAAGATGATGTGGCTACCCTCATGCCTGCTGATGATGTTTGGGGCCAGTCGGTTTGGTCAGCAGATAAATTGCTGCGTCAAAAACATCAGGATCCTCAAGTCAAGATAGCCTGCGTGGGTCGCTCGGCTGAGGAAGGCTGCCTCTACGCTGCCATCGTTAATGATCTGCATCGTGCTGCGGGCCGATCAGGGGTAGGAACCGTCATGGCGTCCAAAAACCTGAAAGCTGTTGTAGTGCGTGGAACCAAAGGGCTCGGCAACATTGCAGATCCGAAGCGCTTCCTGCAAACCGTGAAAGATGGCAAGAAAGTACTGGCTGAGAATGCTGTAACCGGTCAAGGCCTGCCAACCTATGGCACTCAGGTTTTGATGAACGTAATCAACGAAGTAGGTGCCCTGCCAACTCGCAATATGAGTGAAACGCAGTTCGAAGGTGCTAATGATGTCGGTGGTGAAGCGATGCATGTGCCGCGTAAATCAGATGGCAAGCCAAATCTAACCACCAATGGCGCCTGCTACTCCTGCACCATCGCTTGTGGCCGTATATCAACCATTGACCGCACTCACTTCTCGGTTAAGGACAAGCCGGAGTACTGGATCAATTCAGGCGGGCTGGAGTACGAAGCAGCCTGGGCGTTGGGTCCGGATACCGGTGTCGATGACATCGATGCTCTCACTTACGCTAACTTCCTTTGTAATGAAGACGGCATGGACCCGATCTCGTTTGGTTCGACCGTAGCGGCCGCTATGGAGCTATTCGAAACAGGTGCCATCACTACCGAACAAACCGGTGGAATGGAACTGAAATTCGGCTCGGCTGAAGCGCTCTGCTGGGCGGCGGAAGTGGCTGCAAAGGGCGAAGGCTTCGGAGTTGATCTGGGCCTGGGCTCCAAGCGTTTATGCGAGAAGTACGGTAAGCCTGAGCTATCGATGACTGTCAAGGGTCAGGAATTTCCAGCCTACGATCCACGCGGAATACAGGGCATGGGTCTGGCGTATGCCACCGCCAACCGCGGCGCCTGTCACTTGCGTGGCTACACCGTAGCGTCCGAAATTCTGGGTATCCCCGAAAAGACCGATCCGCTGGAATCAGCCGGAAAGGCCGGGCTTGTCAAGGCCTTTCAGGATGCGACGGCAGCAGTGGATTCAGCCGGACTTTGCGTGTTCACCACATTCGCGTGGACGATGGACGACATTGCGCCCCAAGTGGATGCTGCCTGTGAAGGTGACTGGTCCACAGAGCGCATGATGGAAGTCGGTGAGCGAATCTGGAACCTTGAAAAAGACTTCAAC
>JBGCEO010000128.1:0-17931 GCA_045106475.1 Granulosicoccus sp. | reverse complement strand
ACCATAGGAGTTAAACAACCGCGCACCGTTCGCACACAACAAACGCGTAAGCTCTGCATCGATCGCCTCTCCTCCACTGACTACCCGCATATCGGGCCCTGGCTGCCAACCGCTGCTTAACGCTGCACGCCAGACCGAGGGGGTCAGATCCATATAATTGGCAGCATAGCGCTGTGCGACATCGGCCAGATACCCTGGCGCTGCCAACTCACGCGCTTGCAGGCGCACCATCCGTGCGCCCATGCCCAGCGATACCACCAGGTCCATGAAGAACGCATCGAAGATCGGCGCCGCTGCAGACAAGATACAGTCATCTGAACTGGCCTTAACCACCGATGTGATCGCATTGCGAAAGGCCATCAACTGCCCATGAGCAACCATCACCCCTTTGGGCTTACCCGTCGATCCCGAGGTATAGATCAAGTACGCCAGTGACTCGGCTGTGGCAGAAACTGCTAATGGTTCCGTGGATACTGCATTAAGTAAACGTTGATGTTCAGCGGTGTCCAGCTGAAGAGTTTGCGTGCCCAGTGCACCGACTTTAAGTGCTGCCCTACCAGAGACAACAACCAGTTTGGCGTTAGCATCGTCAAGCATGAACGACAAGCGTTCTTCCGGGTAGTTAGCATCTAGCGGCAAATACGTCGCACCTACTTTCCAGATCGCGAAGAGTGTGGTCAATAGATCGCCGTCACGCTCCACACAAACACCGACCACATCATCCGCTACTACTCCAACTGATTGCAGTACCCTGGCTAGACGTATCACATCCGCATCCAGCTCAGCATAACTGCGCCACGTCGCTACTCGTCCACTTGCAAGATCATCACCTGTCAGTGCCTCGATCAGTGCCGGCGCATCGGGTTGGGTTTGAGCAAACTCTGCAAGCAAGTGGCATAGGGTTGCCGACTCTGATGCATCGACCAAAGGAAAAGGTGCTTGACTTAGTTGGCTTAAACGTAACCGCTCGGACTCTGGAATCGGGCTTAAAGATTCGAATTCGCAGTCACCGTCCGCTATGAAAATCGCGATCATTTCATCAAGCAGATCGATGATAAATTCGGCATCGATAGTCCCGGCGTAATCTGGATTTATGGCAATTTTATAATTTAGGCCGCCGGTCTTAGCATCCTGCTGCGCATTGAGCGTTATCGCACTTGGATCAGGTGTATCGATTCGAGACATGACCATTCCAGGTATGACGCTCCTGGTGTCATTGGCTTCGTCCGCAGGCATCCACGACATCATGGCGTCGAACAGACCATGCTCTGGTGAGCCTAACTCTCTGTGCAAAACGTCGTTGGGCAAACGCTGATGCCGCAAATCAGCATCAACCTGTTCACTTACAGCCTGAACGCATTCAGTTATGGTCCACCATGATTCAAATTGTGAGCGCACAGGTATGAATCCTGTAAGCATGCCAACCACATGAAAATTAGTGCGATCGCGGCGATGCAGCAACATGCCGCACGCAAGATCAGTTTGTGCAAAACGCCGAGCCAAAGCGATAGTGAAAAGTGCAAAAAGTGCGCGTTGCGGCAAAGTGCCAGCCAGTTTCGTAGCTGCTGTGAACGCATTAAAGCGATCGCGTTCCATAATTCGATGGACAATATGAGACGCTGCCGGCAATGAAGTAGCTGATGGCTGAGTCTCAAACAGCGCTGGTGGAAGAGGATCGAAACGATCAACCCAGTATGCTAGGTCACGCTTGTAGTTTGCCGACTGCGAGTACTCAGCATCAGCTGCCAACGTCTCAAGAATGGAAGATCCTGGCGTTAGTTCTACCTCACCAGACGATGTAACAACGTCATACGCATTGAACAAATGCGACAACGCAATACGTACTGAAAAGTGATCGGCGATGATGTGGTGTAAGCGCCAGATCAGATACGAGTACGGCCCAGTCTCAACCAGGTCTATCCGGAATAAGGGATGATCACCCAGTGGCATCGATTCACTTGAGAACCGCTCCAGCTGAATCTGCAACGCATCCTCCGGATCGACATCGTGGCACTCTATTACATTAAACGGCGGTTCACTGGACTCATCCACCCATTGACGTGGTTTGTCCGGGTCCACTCGGACACGCAGTCCATCGTGTCTTGCCATCACTAGCTGAATAGACTGGCGTAGTTCATGATGATCAAGCCGACCGTCTACCCTCGCCCAACCGCCTATCCGGTAGTTGGCGTCGCCGCCCACCATCGAGTCCAGCCAAACCGGTAACTGTGCCAGGCCGAGAGCGAGGTAGCTTCGATCATCAACGCCCTGCAGATGAGCTTGAATCTCTACACCATCCTTGCTCACACGGTCTCCTCTGCCTTTGCATGACTACTTGTTTGGGTGATCTCACTGTCATCTTCAGTAATAACCCCCAAGGTCAACGATACGTAATCGGCAATGGCAGACAGCGACACTGCGCTGAGCAACTGCATAACCGGCACAGCTTGGCCGATATCTCGCTCGATAATGCTCGCTAACTCAACAGCCATTAATGAATCGAGCCCTAGATCACCCAACGCTGCTTCTGCGTTAATCTGCGAGGCAGATGTTCCTAGAACATGTGCGGCGTGCTCCTTCACTCGTTCAACCACGAAGGCGCGTCGCTCTGATGCGGGAATGGCTTCGAGCAGATCACCAAGCGTTTCTTCAGCAGACAAGCTTGCCGAGGTAGTAGGAATGATCGGCGCAAAACGAGGAGTCTGAGCACCTGGCAACATCTGGTGCAAGCGCGTTAGGTCAAAGCGTGCAACGCTGACACGGGTGGAACCCGCAGCACTCACTCGACCTAGATCAAGCAAAGCTTCACGAGCAGGTGTGGCGTCCAAACCTGTTCGCGACTTCAGCATGTCCCGCACTGTTTCATGGCGCGTGAGAAAACCCGCGTCCATGATTGCACCCCAGCCTATGGCGAGCGCCGGCAGACCCATCGCCCGACGTTGCAGAGCGAGCGCATCAAGATACAGATTGGCAGCTACATAGGCACCCTGACCCGGATTACCTACTACCGCGCTGGATGACGAGTAGAGCACGAACATATCGATCGGATCATCGAGCGTCAGGTTGTGCAAATGCCAGGCGCCCATCATCTTGGCTTGCAGTACGCGACTGAGCTGTTCTGCATTGATGGATAGAATCGGAGCATCTTCGATGACTGCTGCTGAGTGGATGATGCCAACCAGTGGCATCATCTGCATGCGTATGGTATCGAGCATGGCGGCCACCTGTATCGCATCCGATACATCTGTGGCGAAGGTCTTTACCGTCACACCACGGGCCTCGAGTTCAGCTACGGCTTGCCTCGCTTCGTCTGTTTTAGCACCAGAACGTGACACCAAAGCCAGAGATGTAGCCCCTTGATCAACCAACCAACGTGCACTCTCCAATCCGAATCCACCCAGACCACCTGTCACGAGATAGGTGTTAGAAGGACGTACGACCGAACGTGAACGGACGACCGGCATTATATCCAGAGCATCAAGTTCCATCGAGACGACAAGCTTCCCGATGTGCCTTGACTGCTGCATGGCCCTAAATGCCTCAGCAGCTCGTGATACTGGCACTACCTGATGAGGCAGGGGTTTCAGTGCACCGCTACGCAAATGCTCAATCACCTCTGAAAACAGACGCCGCGCTAGATCGGGCCGTTCTATCAATAAGGTATCAGCATCGATTCCAAAGTAGCTCAGATTGTTGCGAAACGGTCGTAATCCGATACGACTGTTTGCATACAGATCGCGCTTACCAATCTCCAGAAAACGACCAAACGGTCGCAGACACTCAAGACTTTTGGTAATCGCCTCACCAGCCAAAGAATTTAATACAACATCGACTCCGACACCCTTACTTATTTCCATTACCTGGTCGGCGAATTCAAGCGTACGTGAATTCAACACGTAATCGACACCGAGACGTTCAAGCATTCGTCTTTTCTGTACAGAACCTGCAGTACCAATAATGATCGCGCCCTTCATCTTCGCGATCTGTACCGCAGCCAATCCAACCCCACCTGCAGCGCCATGAATCAGCACGCTCTCTCCGGCCTCTATGCGCGACAGGTGATGCAATCCGTACCATGCAGTCAGAAACGTGGTCGGTATGGTTGCGGCTGCACTGAACTCCATACCCTCTGGGATGTGTTCAACTGAACCTGCATCCGTGGTGACATGACTACCAAAGCAAGAAGAAGCAAACGCTGCAACACGATCTCCCACGTTCAGGTGATTGACCTCAGAGCCAACTCTTACTACAACACCGGCACATTCCATTCCTATGGTGGGTCCGGAGAAACCATGTTCCACAGCTTCTTCAGGCAACATCCCCATGCACCAAAGAACATCACGAAAATTCAATCCGGCAGCCTTGACGGCTATCTCAACATCGCCTGCTCCTGGTGCTACGCGTTGCAGCTCGCGCAGGTGCAAAGAATCCAGCCCTGCGTTGGGCAAGAAATCAAGAGTGAAAGCATCGCTGGTAACTCCGGAGTGGCGGGCTTCATCGATGATGTTTACCAAACGCTCTCTATTGACGAAACGATGACCTTGTGCAATTTGCACTTCGGTTTCATCGTCCCTGCGTAGCAATTCTCTGGCTAGCCATCCGGCTCCTTCAGTGTTCTCTTCTTTTGCTCGTAAATCCACCAGGCGAACACCAAGACTTACGTGCTCATTGCCGACGACGCGGCCTATGCCCCAAATGGCTGCCTCTGCTGCATCCAGTGCAGCATTACCACTTGCGTCTGGAAAAGCGCCACGACTCACGATCGTCAGGCTTACGTCTTGCTCGCTGCGCGCAGCTTCTAGAATTTCCACTAACGCAACAACTGTTAGGCAACGAGTCATTTGCGTTTCAAACAGATCCCGGTCGCCACGTGTAGCGCACAGAAGAACGACGCGCTCCGGGCGAACATCAGCAACAAGTCTCTCGATTTCTTCATTGGAATCAACGCCAAAACCGCACATAGCGACTTCCTGACCTGCTGAGGTTAGAGTTTGTGCCACGTCAACGACAAAATCGCTTTGTTCTTCAGCAACAATCAAATAGCGCTCAGATTTGCTGGTATCAGACACCTCGACAAGCGCATTACTTTCTCGAGTTGCGATGAAAACTCGATCGGCTTCATCAAGTGAAGAACCCGTCAACTCGGTGGGTTGGTCAAAACCGGCGGCAGTTAGCAGCGATGCAATAGAGTCAGTTCGAGGACCCAGCACAAGATCGCTAAATGCACCTGCCTTTGGATCGGTCACAACGATTGCGGCGTTGGGGGCCATGCCTGCATTTAAGTTATCAAGCAACGTTGTGGCTGTCTTGCCATACGCCCTCAAATCAGAGACAAGCACCAAATCGAAGTAGTTAGAGGGATGACCCTGTTCCTCAAGTGTGAGAGAACCTTCCAACGATGCATAGCGTACAAACCGATGAGCAGACAAACGGCGCTCTGCTCGTCCAACAGCGGCCTCCGACGGATCTGTGAACAGATAGTCAGTACCTTCAGGGGGCAACATCGGAAGTACCCAGGAACTGAGACCACCAGAGCCGCCACCGACTTCAAGAATACGCATGGGTCGCTCTGCAGGCCAGTGTGCGACATAGGACTCTACGACCGCTGCAAGCAACCGATTAGAGTGACGATTGTATGGAGCGGTATCTTCAAACTGCTCAACAAGTGCAGCATTGGGAGCGGAAACCTCCTTACCCCTGAGCTTGTCGGTCAACGCTTCACCGGCGTGCGCAAGCAACAGCAACTCTGCCTGATAACCGGGATTGTCGCGAAAGAGTCTAGCCCACAGCTCATCAGGTGATGGCACGGAGCTAGCCGAGTTCCACAACCAGCCTTTACCGGCCTTTTCAATCTGACCAGTGTGTTCGACTATATCGATGAGACGAGTGAGCAGCGGCGTATGCTCACGACGAATGCGTGAATGACGAGATATGCTTGCCAAATCAAATTCGGAAGAGTCCGGTCGCAGATTATCAAGTGCCTGCGCAGCATATTGACCTGCAAGAACATTCAATTCTTCGTTTATAGAGTGATCTATAGAGGCATTATTCTTGAAGTCTGCATTAATACCTGCAGCAATGCTGGCAACCGATGGCAAAGAAGGTAGTGAGCCGCTTGCTACACCGGCCGGATCTGGACGCCACCACTCCGATATAAGCGGTGACAAAGCATCACCGGTTAGCTTGGCCTTTTGGCAACGCGCACCGTCAACTACCATCAAGACTTCGCCTTGCGGAGTCATGATGCGAAAATCCACCACGCAGGAACGCATTGATTCGCTCTTTAAAACAACATGACAAAGCAACTCGGTAGTTAATGGAGCAAAACTACGCACCCGGTTGACATAAACCGGTATCGTGCTGACATTACGCGTATCACATTGCGCAACCAAAGCTATGGTTGCTTGTAAACAGCTATCAAAAAGAGCCGGGTGTGATCTATAGCCATCCAGGCCATCATCGTCCAGATAGTCAAGTTTGATTCTGCCAAGTGCCTCGCGCTGTGCAGCGTCAGCGGACGCCAGTTGAACAGACTCAATACCCTGGAAAGCTTCCCCGTAGTTCAGACCGCGAGCCGTTGCATCAGCATAATGCGCATTCGACGATACGGATTCCTCCATGCGACCGACAATCTCCGCCACATCGACCAGCCCTTCACGACTACCTTCACACTTACTAATACGCGCATGAAGATGGGTTGTGAAATCTTCACTGCCAACACCATTGCGCGAGGAGATCTCGACTTTACCGTCAAGCGCATCGACAGTGGTTTGCACCAGTGGGTCCCGATCGTTAGGCAATACGAGCGGGCGCTGGATATCTAAATTATCTACATCTAGAATGCCGTTCCCAAGTGTGAGCTCTGCTGCAGTCAATGCCATTTCCAGATAGGCAGCACCCGGAAAAACTACCGCACCCTGAACTACGTGATCCGGTAAATAGGTTAAATGATGACCACTGATCGGGTTCTCCCAACACTTGTTGACTCCAGGCAACAGGGTGCCGAGCAAAGGGTGGATTTTATCCTCTTTAACAAAGGCATCCGGCAGCGCAACCGAACCACGCCAATAGCGTTCACGTTGCCACGGATACAATGGAAGCTCCGGTAGCGTGGTCGGTCTGGAGAACAATGCCTGCATGCAGCTAGCTCCATGGGCGTGAGCCGATGCAATCGCAGTTGCAAGATTGTCGATATCGCTTTCCGGGCCTCTCGAGCCAGGACGACGAAGCGTCTGCAACGCTACTGCTGAAGAGCTGGTACTACGTGCCGTTTGCCCAACATAATCTTTAAGTACCGGGTGAGGTCCAATTTCGATAAAGAGACCAACCTGGTGTTGCCCAAGCAGATGCGATACAGCTCCGTGGAACAGCACGGGTGAACGAATGTTGCGAAACCAATAGTCTGCATCAAGCTTGCAACCATCTAGCACCTCTGCCTCAACTGTTGAGATAAATGGGATATCCGACGCATTCGGTAACAGCCCGGCAAGTGATTCCATCAAGCCATCTTGGATCATATCCATAGCCTTGGTATGAAACGGATAGTCGAGTTGCAGTAAACGGGCAAACTTGCCCTTAGTCGTCATCAAGTCCACCAGTTGGATTAATGATGATTCATCACCGGCGACGGTCACAGCATCAGGCCCATTGATCGCCGCAAGTTCAAGCCAACCACCGACTTGCTCAATGGCATCCATGACGCTCTTTTCATCGGCACCAATCGCGGCCATCTTGCCTGAGCCTGCTGTCTTAGCCTGTTCACGCGAGCGGTGGAAAATAACCTGTGTTGCTTGTTCGCGGCTCAATGCACCACTGGCCCAAGCGGCTGCAACCTCGCCCACCGAATGTCCCAGCACAGCTACCGGATTGATACCTTCCTGGCGCATTACTGTAGTAAGTCCAAGTTGCATGGCAAACAGCATTGGCTGCGCAACTTCGGTCAACGAAATACGATTATCAGCTTCGTCCAACCCCATTTCATTTACGATCGACCAGCCGGCAAGAGGAGCGAAGATCGCATCAACCGCTTCCACTTCCTGTCGAAAAACCTCATTTTCTGCCAGCAGTTGACGCCCCATGCCCCACCATTGAGGACCGTTGCCAGAGTAAACAAAGGCTGTGGGAACCAATGGCTGATTTGCGGTGCCCAGAGCAGTTCCCGCTATCGGGTCCCCCGACAACCATTTCTCAAGGGAGTGCGCTGCTTCAGACGCTGAGTCAGCGCTTACAACCAAGCGGTATTGCAATGGTGAGCGACACAAGGCTGAAGCCGCTGCAATCGAATTCCAATCAGCACTGGGAGAACGAAGAAGAGCAACGTAGGATGTTGCAAGCTCGCGCACTGCGGCTTCCGAATTGCCTGACAATATCAACAACTCGGCTGCCTCGACCTTAGATTCTTCCTTAGAGGAGTGCCGATACTCCTGTAAAACAACATGCGCATTGGTACCGCCAAAGCCAAATGAATTGATACCAAAATGAAGTGGCTCTTCTACATCGGGCAAGGCAACCGGATCGGCAACAACATTCAGATTTCCACCCTCGAAGTCGATATCCGGATTCGGATTATTGAAATGCAGATTAGCCGGAATTTCACGGTGCTTAAGCGACAGCAATAACTTGATAAGCCCTGCAATACCGGACGCAGGCTCCAAATGACCGATGTTCGATTTGACAGAACCGATGTGGCAAACGCTACCATCATTGCGTGGTTCACCAAGAACACGGGCCAAGGCACCACATTCAATAGGGTCACCAACCGATGTACCGGTACCATGCGCCTCTACGTAAAAGACTTGCTCAGGTGAGACATCACAATCTTCATAAACCTGACGCAACAAGTCTTCCTGCTGATCGCCATTGGGCATCGATAAACCCAGCGTGCGACCGTCTGAATTGCTACCCGTTGCGACTATAACCCCAAGGATAGGATCGCCATCGCGTTCGGCATCCTCCAAAGACTTGAGCAAAACCAGAGCGCCGCCCTCTGCACGCACATAACCATCGCCGCTTTCGTCAAAGCTTTTGCAACGACCCGTGGGTGACAGCATAGAAGCACGGGCAAATCCCAGCGTGGGCTCCACGTCAGCTATGATGTTTACCCCACCAGCGAGAGCCGTGGTGCACTCGCCATTCTTGATAGCCTGGCAAGCCTGATGTACACAGACCAAGCTAGATGAACAGGCGGTATCAAGTGCGAAACTAGGACCATGCAGATCCAGTACATAAGATATGCGATTCGCCGCGATACTGAATGCCCCACCCGTATTCGAATAGGCATCGGGAAGACAATTCCCTCTTATGGATGCATAGTCGTTGTTGGAAATGCCGATGAAAACACCCGTTCTGGAGCCTGCTAGAGTACGGGGTGCGATGCCTGCGCATTCATGCGCTTCCCACGCAAGTTCCAGGAGCAACCTTTGCTGAGGGTCCACCTGCCTCGCTTCGCGCGGGGATAATCCGAAAAATTCCGCATCGAATCCGTCAATCTGATCTAGATAGCCTCCAGCTCTTGTATAGATGCGTTCGGTTCGCGTTACATCCGGGTTGTGCCAACCCAGATCCCAACGATCACCCTGTGCTTCACTTACCGCATCCTTGCCGGTTTTTAGCGTTTCCCAAAGTAGCTCTGGAGAATTAGCGCCACCTGGAAACCTGCCGCTCATTCCAATAATGGCAATAGAGCGTGATGTGTGATCGATCGACTTTTTGCCAGCAGATGCAACGTTGTTTTTCATTGTTTTTTTAACTATTAGATCCAAAAGAACCGAGATGGCGGACAACGATCTCGATTACGCAACAGATTCGCACTCGTACTGAAATTGTTTCCAATCGAAAGCCGATTTCTAATTTTTGGGCTTATTAGTACAAATACCGATTTAAGCCAATCGTTGCTAATTTCATTATGATGACCATTCCCTAAACGCTATTCTTTATAAGGCCAGCAAGCTGGCGTATCAATTTCCCTATATTTATCGCATCAACGACATTCTTGGCAGCATCACCTCGATCGTGAAAGATGCGATTTATCGTTCAGACAGTGTAAGGTAAGAATTCGAATCATTTGATCTATTCTTATCATTTTTGTGCAATAGTGACCAAAAAATATCGTGACTGCAGCAAACTACTCTCGACAGGTTCAAGCTACGCGCTTGCACTCTTGCCACCAGGCAACAGCCACTGCCAGCTAGCAAAGCTACTGAACAAAAACCGGCAGGCAGAGAACAGCGAGCCACACTCAGTAAAGCGTTGATTTTTTGGGAGTTGGATGGTTATAAAACTGTGCGAAAACCCTAGCTGCAATCAAGCTGACTGCAGAGAGCGCCACCAGTCAGTTTAGGCCGCACACTACTGAGTGTTGAGAGCATCTACCGGCTTCATCTTTGCCGCCCGGCGCGCAGGCAGATAGCCTGACAGCAGACCCACCAAAACTGATACCAGTAGCGCACCTGTAATGCCCAACAAGGATGGAATAACAGGGAATCCGGTTGCCAGCGCCAGGCCGAAACTAACCAGTCCCCCAATCAGCAGACCTAACACACCTCCGGCAATACTAATCAGAGCAGCTTCCAGCAGAAACTGTAAAAGGATGTCCTGCTCGGTCGCACCGATTGCCTTGCGCACACCTATTTCGCGTGTGCGCTCAAGCACCGAGGTTCCCATCATGTTCATGATGCCCATCCCGCCTACCAGCAGAGAGATGGATGCGGCGACAACACCTATGATGGCCACACCACCGAGTATGCGATTGGCAGTCACAATATAGCTCGCCATGGTCTCTGAGCTGTAGTCAAAACCATCAGGATGCCGAAGCTCTAGCCGCTTCTTAACATCCATAGCCACTGCCTCGGCTTCATCGAAACGCATTACTTCTAGCTGCAGATTACCAATATCTTTTGTACCGGTCATTGACTGCAACGTTGTGTAAGGCATAAGCACACGATCATTTGCATTCTGCCCTGTCGCTGATCCGATACTACTTAGAAAGTCTCGACTCTTACTTGCCAACAAACCGATGACAGTAAATCGCTGACCATTGATACGCACGGTCTGACCAAGCGACTCTTGGGAGGGATCAAGTACGCGCTGTGCAACTGACGGACCGAGTAAAGCCACATGTTTGCGTTCCCTCATATCAATAGAATTAAACAACCTGCCTGCCTCAAGCTCGTCATTGACGATATGCGGGTAGTCTTTCCCCACACCTAGCAGCTGAGCATTGACGTTCCTTCTCGATTGAGTAATTCGCCACCGTGCCGTCGGATAGACAACCGGTGTTAAGCGCAGTATGCCGAGCGCTTCACGTTGTTGTTGTAGATTAATGAAGTCATCAGTGACAATCCCGCTGCCTTCGCGCCGGCTTTGTCCTGGTTTTTCTGCATTTTCATCGCGGTATACCCACACAGAATTAATACCGAAAGTCTCCAACTCAGAGTAGATGACATGATTGCCGCCTTTACTTATCGTACTTACTGCCATAACAGCTGCGATGCCAATGGTTATGCCGAGCACGCTCAATGCGGTTCGCAGTTTGTGATCGGCCAGTGCGTCCGTTGCCTGACGCAAGCTATCAACAAATCGACTCATAACTCGCTCACGGCAACACTTTCTCGTGCAGGCGGCTGTTTCGCCACAGCAGTCGATTCTTCCGATAAAGGCGATTGCGATGACCAGCATCCGCACCCGCACTTGCAGCAACCCGTCCCTGATCAACGATATCGCCGTCTTTGAGCCTTATAATTCGCTCGGCATAATCTGCTATCTCCTGCTCATGCGTCACCATCACGATGGTTTTGCCCTGAGCATGCAGTTCTTTAAACAGCCCCATGATTTCCAATCCGGTTTCGCTGTCCAGACTGCCAGTGGGTTCATCAGCGATAATAAGATCTGGCTCATTAACCAAAGCCCTTGCAATGGCCACCCTTTGCTGCTGACCACCTGAGAGTTCTACCGGCCGGTGTGAGATGCGCTCAGCCAACCCAACCTGGGCCAGCTTAGCCTTTGCAATCGAACGACGCTCGCCTCGACTAACCCCGGCATAAACGAGTGGCAACTCGACATTGCGCAGAGCACTGAACTGGGCAATCAAATTGAAGTTCTGGAATACAAATCCGATGCGTTGTCGACGAAGTCGTGCAAGTTCATTGCTGTCCAAAAAAGCAATAGACTCCTCAGCAAACCGGTATTCCCCTCCATCAATCACATCCAGGCAGGCAATCAAGTTCAGCAAAGTACTCTTTCCAGAACCGGAGGGACCCATGATAGCGACGAACTCGCCAACTTTGATATGCAGATTGATATCACGCAACACGTTGACTGAAAGGCTACCAGCCCGATAGGACTTTGAAACCCCAGTGAGAAGTACCATAGAGCCTATCACTGTGAGTAATCCCTTACGGCCTGACCGTCCTGCAGCAGCTTGCCCACAGGAATGATGACTCTATCGCCTTCCGTTAAACCAGAAATTACTTCTGCATCTTCAAGACTAGTCAGTCCGATAGTCAGCTGCGTTTCTTGAGCGGTTCCATCGTTCAGCACAAACACACTGAATTCGCCTACATCGTTTTCCTGCAGCACCTGCAAAGGAACTACCAGCACGTCATCATTGCGTTGGAGTAAAACATCCACATCGACGTCCTGGCCCAACAACAGAGGTGGTGCCTTCTCGGTCGGTGATATACGAATTGCAACGTTCTTGGCCTGGCCACCAATGGTATCGACCGTTGGCGCGATCCAATTGATATCACTTGCCCACTGAACACCATCACTATCATCAGAAGACAAGGTGACCGGCTGGCCGACACTGAGTCGAGGCCAATCACTGGCACTGACACCAGCCTCTATCACGGTGCCCTCTGAGGCGACCACTCTAAACAGCGGCGTTCCCGCTTCTAGCCACTGACCAGTTTCCGCACTCTGCTCAATAACCGTTCCAGAGAACGGTGATCTAATGAGCGCGTTGTCCAGGATTAACTGGTTCATGGTTAAAGTAGCTCTAGCTGCATGCAACGATGCCCTGGCCTCGATTTGCGCATCTCGACCATCATCTCGGGATTGCACTGAGACACTGCCCACGCGAGATAGTCTCTCAATTCGAGCAAGGTTACGCGTACTCGCCTCCAATGCCTGTTCTTGCAAAACGAGCTCGGCACTTGCCTGGTCTACCATGGCTCTGGCCTGACGAGAATCCAACTCCGCCAGCACATCGCCGGCTTCTACCTTGTCACCTTCGCGCGCCAGAATGGAAGTGATTTCTCCGTCAAGCAAAGCGGTCAGCGTGACGGTACGGTCGTTGATGACAGAACCAGTAAGTTGTAGCCGAGAATCAATCGAACCTCGAACGACAGCTACGGTAGAGACAAACCTGGTCGCCTCCGCTTGCTGCCAAATGTATACCGCCGCAGCCATCCCTAACGCCACTAGCATTCCCAGCACTACTCTCCACACTTAGCTTAACTCCTGTTGAAAATTCCGTTTGTATGATCTTCAGGTGCAACCCATCTCACACAACACTTGATTACCGTCAATGACAGACACACGTGGTCAAGCAGCCAGATGATGACGACAGCCCCTTACCCCCGATGACATTAGTAAAAGCCACAATAGCCATCGTGGAAAAGCGCAGCAAACCGGGAAAGCATGCAGTACATTGCAGCTTCACAAACCACATTACTAAATTGTCATTTCTGGAAATAACCATTTTTTGGCGCATTTAGGACAGATTTCTGATCTCACGAACTCGACAAACATTGGCAAGCATTCACTCAAATGAGCTGTTTCTGTTCAGCGAAACGGCTTGGCATCGGGCGTTGCGAGGCATGTAATTCCGTTGAATCTTAACGTAAAGCCAATCTTCAAATTGTGCAGTTTGGAGCATATTTGGCCAAGCATTTAAGCTAATGAGACTCAGTTCATTTTCTAAATCGCCTCATTGCAACCGAAGAATACAAATCAATTACTCAGTCGGTTCAGAGCATGGAATTAAATTTGTGCATCAACGCCCATATTTCAAATTCGTTGCTTGGTATCTGCAGTCGTGAAGAAATAACTCACATTCTTAAGCCTCATGCGACAACCCAGATCCACTCTCTGAGGAGCTCGCCTCCCCTAATGCGTTAATGGAAATGTGGCCGAGTAAACATGCCAGTAAAGTTTGGTCATACCTACACAGAAATTCACGATGCTCGTTCTCAAACTAAAGGATAAATCAGTTAGTTTGTGCGGATTCAGCCGATACCTTTTGTGCTGTGTTCACTTCCAGGACGAACTCCAGTTAATGCTTCCCGATAGTTTCATGAGGAAAATCATACGCGTGACAATGCGGCCGTTCATTCGGCTGCTGTTGCGCTATGGCGTGGGGTATGGAGATTTTGCACAAGTAAGTAAAGAGCTGTTTGTGGAAGTAGCTCACACTGATTTCCAGATCGCCAACCGAAAACAGACGACCTCAAGGATCTCTGTTCTAACAGGCATTCCTCGACGCGAAATCAAGAAGATTCAGGAAAACGCTGTACCTGGTGAAAAGGAACATTTTCCATTCAACCATGCCGCGAGAGTTATCACCAACTGGTTGCACGACGATGAGTTCACAGATGCATCTGAGCAAGCCGCCGCCTTACAGACGAAAACTGATGGTACGGGTACATTCAACGCACTGGTTCGCAAATATGGAAACAACACGCCTCCCAGGGCCATTCTGGATGAACTGATTCGCGTTGGTGCCGTTGAATTAGACAAGGATGGCGTCGCTAGATTGATCTCGGCCGGCTACGTTCCTTCCAATGACTCAATAGAACTTCTGAGTATGGCGATGCAAAGCGTAGCGGATCACATTACAACCATAGACTACAACGATCTAAACAAACCCGACACGTCACGCCTGCAGTTAGCAGTTAACTACGACAACGTTACCGATGATGGCGTTGAAATATTTCGACAAGTTAGTCAGGAGAAAAGTAGAGAAATCCTACTGTATCTAAATCGCTTTCTAGCTACTCAGGATAGAGATAGCAATCCTAATATCGAGGGATCAGGAAAGAACAGAACAGGACTGGGGATCTTCTATTTCGAAGACAACAATGAAACAGTTTCAGATGACTAAACGCTGTTCCAGGATTCAATTGCCTCCGATGCTTAGGTATGTCGTCTACCTGACTTGTATTTTGATCGTAAATGCTTGTGGAGGTGGACTAGGCGGCAGTGGAGACGGTGGAAAAAGCACCAGTTCGATCATCGTGCCCCTACCGGATTCCTTCGACAGCCCTTACCTTTTCAGATCAATTCCAGTTCGATTCATGGCGCGATTCCCGGGCAGCCTGGCGGCCGGAAACTACTCCGGTACTGTTGAGTCATCGGCGTTTGATCAGCTTACCACTACAGTTTCCGGGCTCATTGAGCGTAAGCTGGAAATAGGACTACTCCAGCTGCAATTGGAAGCAAACTGGGATCTCATGACCGAGCATTGCTCAGCGACGCCCGTTGATTCGGCATGTGACTTGAGCGCTACGCAATTCACATCAATTTATACCTCTGCCATGGCATCGTGGGAGTACCTGCTTCGTGCAAGCATTGAGCTGGAACGCTCTGGTTTGAAAGAAGTCCCTGCAGCGAAATTGGACGACATCGAAAATATTGTCACGGCTAAAATCGGAGCTGATCTGGTTGTTGACAATGGTGCGCTCACGCTTGCTTCATCGGGCAGCTACCGCTACGAGATAGTCACCACAACAGACCTTGGATTTGGAAATACAATATATACGGCACGTTGGTCTGAAGACAGAGTCATCACCTTTATCTCACTTGCCGAATTAGATGCGTCCAGTGTTGAATCCCTGCAATCATCGATCAGCTATAAGCCAGGAGATTCCAGCGTCAACAATTCCATCCTGGCTACGTCGTATGAAGAAGACACTCGCCTTGAAAGACAATTAAATCTCAATCAGGTGACAAACTCCGGTGAATTGCAAATCGAAACTCAGCACACGCAAATCAGTGGATCAACCCGGGAGGACGCCTACTCAATCGGTAATGCTGGCGACTCAGGTGGTTACCTCAAGTCAGAACTCATATCAGAGGACGCTTCGGATACTATAACGGCCGATTTCCTTCGCGAATCCTTTACCGGCGATGCCAGGATAGAATCACAATCAATTTGCAGATCAGGCGTAAGCGAAACTGACTGCGACCTGGAAGACAGATGGGAAGTGTTGACTCCCCAGGACCCTATCTTATCGCAGTATTTCTTGACTCAGACTGAACTGGCGCAATTAGAGACTCGTCTCAAACCCTTCAACCTGGAAATCGAAGGGGTTTCAGAAAGCATGGATGTACTGGTGCTGATTCGACGTGAGAATCTATCCATTTCGCTGTCATCTGCAGGCATCATTATAAAAATACCCGGACTCGGAACCATTGATTTGACATCAAACTCGGTAACGTCCGAAATTCCGGACGGTTCAGTTGATAGTAGCAATGGACTCTTCGCAGAATACGCCGACAGCATCCTGTGTCGAGTTAACAAGGCGATGATCGAAGATCAGATTACCTATCGATCGTTCTGCGCAGGGAGCACCGAAGAAATCGAAAATTCACTGGTTATCGGTGAATCCTTCGTAGAAGGAGAACTGGTGATCGAGTGGCAAGCCAATGCCAGTATCAGGGTCATGGAAGACTAGTAAGTACCCAATACGTGATACCGGCAGGCTCAAACTCAGAGCACTGCCAAGGCAGCAGCGTAGTCCGGTTCAGTCTTTATCTCATCCACAAGCTGGCTATGCAGAACATTATCGTTCTCGTCCAAAACAATAACAGCGCGGGCTGCTAGTCCCGCCAGCACACCAGTGCTCATGAGTACGCCGTAGTTTTCAAGAAACTCGCTGCCGCGCATGGTCGATAACGTAATTACATTTTTCAGATCTTCAGCGCCACAGAATCGTGACTGCGCAAATGGCAAGTCGGCAGAAATACACAGTACAACGGTATTTTCAATTTCATTGGCCTTTGCATTAAATTGACGTACAGATGTTGCGCAGGTAGGCGTGTCGATACTTGGGAAAACATTAAGGATCTTGCGTTTACCTGCGAAATTTGCCAACGTAACATCAGCAAGGCTCTCATCCACCAACGAAAACTGGGGAGCCGGAATACCTGTTTGAGGAAATTCTCCACTGACAGATACCGGACTACCGGCTCGAGTTACTGTATTAGCCATGAGCTATTCTCCAAAAGTCTACTTGCATAGTGTAACTGCCTAAAGTAATCGGAGGTATCCATCTTATGAACCTTAAGCCAAGTCTGATAGGTAAATTTATTTTTATCACCATTTGCCTGATGCTTTTGCCTGCATGCGCCGCAATCGATCAAACGACTGACCCAGTTACAACTGACACTTCCTATGACGGTAGATGGATTATCGATATAGGCAAGTTTAATAAGGAACAACTAGCGCCTGCACGACCTCCTTATGGACGGACTCGTTGGACCTGCGGGGATGGAAAACCGTTTCAACTTGCACTTAATGTAAAAAATGGATTAGTACATATCTTGAATGGCAAACCAGTCAAAGTCGGCAAACTCACCAAACGGGGAAAATTCAAATCAGTTATTTCACGCTCCGAAGAATCAATCGACATCTACACAGGCAACTTCAACACTCAGGAAGGAAAGATACAAAATAGAACCAGGGGGCTCAACGGCTGCCAGTTTAAATTTAAACTCGTCAAAGGACGTGACCGTTTCGAACTAAAACCTCGTTAGCCCAGACGACAAAAAGGCCGCACCCGTATGAGGGGAGCGGCCTTGATGGACGTAAATAAAACCCGGCGATGACCTACTTTCACATGGGGAAGCCCCACACTATCATTGGCGCAGAAAGGTTTCACTTCCGAGTTCGAGATGGGATCGGGTGGGACCCTAACGCTATTGTCGCCGGGA
>JBGCEO010000127.1:0-10257 GCA_045106475.1 Granulosicoccus sp. | reverse complement strand
AAAAACGGCAAAACCTCGGCAAATATTTTGGCCTTAGAGAAAATAACAAGGCAAAATAACACGTAGAGACCCACACAAATCACCAAAATCGTCACGAATCTTCGCGAATCGAATCGTCGCGAATTCACCCTTGTTGTCCTTGTTGTCCTTGTTGTCCTTGTTGTCCTTGTTGTCCTTGTTGTCCTTGTTGTCCTTGTTGTCCTCCACTCAACTGCTGGCGAAGATCCTGAAGTTGGTCAAGTGCATCGGCTACTTGAAGATCTTCGGTGGGACCGCTTTGCAAAGTTTCATTGGCAGCTGCATCGCGTGCTTCTGCGAGTCGGTCACGCCATTCACGCAATGCATTGGTTACCAGGCTTTCACCCGGCAATGCCGTTGCCACTGATCCAACTCTTATGGCGTCACTTGCAATACCCAACATTTCGCCGGCCCGACTCTCTTCAAGACGCTCAACAGCTTCATCCAATGCTTCGCCTGTGTTAGGGGCTTGCTCACCAAAACGCTCAACCAGATCACTTACTTCATTACTGGTTTGCTCAAGCGCAAGTTGCATTTCCCTTTTCTGCTCGGATAGTTCTTCGCTCTCCTCGGGAGTCATACCTGATGTAAAGACTCCATTGGTGCGTGATCGACGTGCCCGATCAACTGCTTCCCGCAATTGCTCTTCAATGTCACGCTGCTCGTCTAACAATCGATCAGCTTCTACAAACGCTTGTTCTATTCCTTCTTGAAGCTCTTCAGAGCGTGCATCGCCAAGACCTTCCAATGCTTCTTGCAATGCATCACTGGCGTTTTGTGCGGATGAACTACCCGGCTCACCGGCTTGACCATCAGACTGTTCGGAATTCGCCTGTTCGGATTCACCCTGATCGGCATTCTGAGCTTGCTGACTATCATCAGAAGCATTGTCCAGTGCTTCTTGCGCTCTTTGCAATTGCTCGGATAGTTCACTGGCAGCTTCTTGCAAGGCTTGTGCTTCAGCGCCCTCTGCATTTGCAGCCTCTCTCTCTAACTGTTCGAGATCACGTTGCAATTGTTCCAGCTCACGGGCCAGTTGCTGTTGCTGCCACTGCTCTTCGCGTGTTAGCTGATCTCGCTGTCGCTCTGCTTCCGCTAACGCCTGTTGACGCCGTGCCAATTCCGCAAGTTCCTTAAAAATATCATCGAGCTCTTCCGAGCCACCATTGTTGCCACCTCGATCAGGTTGTTCGTACTGATTGCGCTCCAGGTCCATCTCTAGTTCAAACATCTCTGCCATATCCTGGCCTGCTTGCTGTCCACCGCCTCCCTGACCTTCCTGCTGTGTCATTCGAATATCCGCGAACAGAGCTTCTGCTCGCTGCAATAACTGCAGAGCTTTCTGTTGCGGTTGAATAGCATCACTAAAAGCCAGGCTTTCCAGCGCTATTGCAGAGGGCTCCATCTGATCGGCTGCCTGCCGCAAGTACTCAACAAACTGACGAATCTCATCTCCTTGCTGAACCAGCTCTCGCGCCTCAGACCTGTCTGCTAAAGTCCTTGCCTGTTCTGCCAGCGTGCTTTGTAATTCAGATAACAACATAGCGTTGTCTTCCTGGCCCGCTGTGTCTCCACCAGCTGCCTCTCGCGAGCGCTCAAGATTCCAGGTCGCGATAAGAATTTCCTTTTGTCTACGAGAGATTTCACTGCCTTCGTTGGCTGCACCGCCACCACCACCTCCACCTGCTGCACCTTGACCTTCGGAAAATCGCCTTTCGAATGGGCGCACATCAACCAGCATCATGTCCGTTTCAGTCACGCTGTCATGATCATTGACGCGCACGTAGTAGCTGATTAGATCCCCGGGTTGCATCGCAATTTCAACTGGAGCCTCTATTGAGGCAGGACCATCGATGTCAGTGGGTAGATCACTGCTTGGCAATATCTGCGTACCCATAGACTCAAGATAAAAGATATGCTCACTTACCTCGTCGATAGGCAAGACTACACTCTGCCAATCACCCGCGTTAACCGAGTAAAGCAATTCGATCGACTCCACGGCAAAATCATCCTTGGCCTCAACGCTAATGGTGAGTTCTTCGATTGGTGAGGCAGTAACATCCCTCCCGGGCTCAATGAATCTGACCTCAGGTGCCTCATCACCACGAACAATAATGGCATGTTCGGCACTAATGGGCACTTCGCGATCCAGCATACGATCAAGTAACTGATACTGCGTGTCGTTCTGGATAACAAACCGAGCTTGATACTGAGCCCCTTCCGCTACGCTGATCTGCTCCAAAGCTACCCGTTTGCTATCCATGCGCAGCACAGCATCTTGTAGCTCCTTATCCAGGTTGAACGTGATCACTACTTCGGTATTTTTTACGCCAATGATATCCCCGATATCGACGCGAGTCCGAGGCTCAAGTCTGGTCCATTCAGGATACTCATAAGTCGCATCAATGCTTTCCAGCCGTGCAGGTTGCAGCACTGTGACCAGGAATGGTTCGCTCTCGGTATATGCAGCACTGACGTAGTACTCGAGCGGCTCAGTTACCCGAAACACGGTAAATCGGAAACGTTGATCAGGCGACTGATCAACCTCGGTGGTTTGCCAGGGCTTCTCGCCATTGCGTGCATGCAAGGTAACGCTGTTCAGGTTAAAGCCGCCGAGTTCTACTTCAAGATCAAGATTCTCACCCGCGAGCAATTCGATCGAACCGGGAAGCACTGCAATACTGCGGGGCTCTACCAAACCATCCTGTTTCCAGCCCCACCAGACATGCAGTGCTGCATTTTGCCAACTAGACGGTGCCAATTGTTTAAAACTGAATACGGAGCCGACCAGGAACAGCAGTAACAGAACCGGCCATACCAACGATGCCGTAGGCACAATACGCGGGAGCGGAACCCGGCGAGCCACAGACAATCCGTCCCTTGCTAACAAATCAAGAAACGGGTGCTGCGGATCATTGTCTTGAGTATCCAGATAAGTTCGTACACGCCCGTCGAATGCAGCATCGGCATTTTCAACGAGCGATGCTCCTTTGTCCGCCGCCAGTGCTTTCAAGGGCCGCCATAGCAGAAGACCCGCCAATGCCAGGCTGCATACTGCAAGCACCACACGCACCGTTGTGGTCAGCTCCGGAGTAAAACCTCTGACTAACCCTGTCCAAGAACCAATAGCTGTAATAGCCAGTAAGACAAGCAGAAGTAAAGCCAGAAACTTAAGCGTGTGACGCCAGCGTTCTCGTCGACGGGCTTTACCCAGGTAGGCTGCGAAACGTAACTTTGAAGATGTAGATGCTCTCATGAGCCATCTCTCCTGACGTCTAGACGTCGATTACCAAACCAGCTTTCGAGCAATAGTGCCATTGCCATCAGTGGCAACACGATTTGCCAAAGAGCAAACCTTGACGAATCGGTTCCCTGCGCGAGCAATAGCGGATCCAGCGAACGTGATTTCTCCTGTGGTTCGCTATCAGTATTGACAACCGTCGACCTCTCATCAAGGTAGCGGGCCTTCCAGGCATTGCTATCTTCGGTTGAGAGTCTTGATATATCTGCCTCTTTTGCATCAAGCATCACTTGAATCGGATGTTCACCACGCGCACCCACCACCGTGTACAGTCCTGGTGTTTTAAATTGCACACCACCAGGTCGCCCACTATCTTCTATTGCAAGCATGGGCTCATCGTCCGGATCAAGTACCTGAACGTTTCCAGGTAAAGCGATACGACTACCCACAATAACTTGCTCTGGTAGTGCAGTACTCGCATCAAAGTAACGCAATATAGATTGCATCAAATCAACAAACGCGGGTTGAAAGGGAAGATTACTGCCCAGCCCGTCAAGCGAGTCATTTAATACTAACAGCCTACCCCTTTGAGTCGGGCGTTCAATCAACAGTGGAATGCGCTCGGTAGTTTGAATCAACACATTATCACCAGGCAGCGTTTCAAATGGCGCCAGTTCATAAAATTCGGTACCGAACCAGTCGATCTCACCAAGTGCCAATGGATGCGTATCATCAACCAACCCCACTTGTTGACCACTTATTACAGCTGAACCGGGCTGGCTGCTCTGTGATTGGTTAAAAACGAGAGCGTTGCGCCCGGTATCGACGAACTGCAGCAAGTCCAGATCGATGGTGTTGTCTGAAAACAGTCGACCGCTTACTAAGTGTTGTATCTCCGGAGCCACGCGATCTGCCGTACCGGCGAGAAGATCAACGCTGGCCAACGAATCAGTCTCGAAGGCTGTTGAAAGATACACCGTTGCATTTAGCGCTTTATCCCTATCGCTGGAGAGCAAAGCCACCGATGTTGGATTAGCCTGTCTTACAGGCAGCCGCAAGCTATTGTCGGATTCCAATGCATCCGCTTCAACCAGCGAAATCTGCAATATCGGATCTGCCGTAGCAGGAAGGACAATGTCTTCGATCACAACGCTTTCCAGACTATCGGTTGCCACGAGGAGTTGGCGTTCAGCAAGAACCTGATCTTCAAATTGAACACGCAGCGTACGCGATTGAGATTCTATTACATCATCTGAACGACTAGCCGACACTGATGCGGCAATACGAATATTGACCGAATCCAGAGATTGGGCATAGGCGCTGAGATGAAAGTTATCCTGCGCCTCACTCAGAACCGATATGAGTTCGAACTCCGCCACCTGAGGTGCATAAAGCGCATTGATTTGTGCTGGTAAAGCGCTTTGCTGCTCGTCAGTGATTAACCACATTTTTACTGCCAGGGAACTCTCCGCTGCCAGTGAATTGATGCGTTGCATCAGATTTCCATAATCAGCCGCAGAGTAACCAGGTTGCAATTGCTTAAGCTGACTGATCACTACAGCTCGTGTGTCTTCATCGGTTGTCAACAAGCGCGTATCGTTGCCAAAACCAATCAATTGCACCGTATCGGTATCAGGCAAGCCTTCGACGACACTCTGTGCCTGTGCTAGCGCTGATTGCCAACGGCCATCTGATCGCATCGACAAAGATTGATCGACAACAACAAGATGATGTTGAGTGCTGCCAGTTTGATCAAGTGAGTTGTTTAACCAGGGCTGCGCAAACAGAAAGCAAAGCAGAGCAAGCGACAGGATTCTGAGCAGAAGCAGAATTCGATACTTCAACTTTCGTTTTCGAGATACTGGTGGCGCTGTCGGCTCAAGAAAACGCTTAGAGGGAAACAGCTGCTCATCAGGCTGTTGATCACTAAAGCGATGCAAAAGCCAAGGTAATGCTAAACCCAACAAACCCAGCAGGTAGGCAGGAAACAACATACTCATCGTCCACGCCTCTCTCGAAAACGAAGATAACCCTGTAGCGCAGCATCCAGCGGCTCAGTAGTGAGTACCTGCGTGTAATCTGCACCGATTCGGCGACAGGCTTGTTGAACAGATTCACAATGCGCCCGGAATTTTTGTCGATAGCCAGTTTGCAAAAAATCGGGGGAAACAATGACAGATTCTTCGGTTTCAAGATCACGAAGCGCGCTAATGGTTTTCAACGACGGCTCCACCTCTTCAGGATCAAGAATATGAAAAACTGCGAGATCCTGTCCGGCATGTACCAAGGGTTGTAAAGCACTAAGCAGATCATCCGCATTGGCATATAGATCTGACACCACAATAACCAGGCCACGTCTGCTCATGCTGGCACGCAAACTGGTCAGGGCTTCGATAATGTCTGTGCCTGACTGTGCTTGTGTTTTTTCCAGCAAGCCCAAGGCTCTAGCCAGACTATCCGGGCGAGCTGATGGCGCTAGATACTCTCGTACACTCTCATCGAATACAGCCAGCCCCAGGGCATCATGTTGTTTATGAGTGGTGTAAGCCATGGCGGCCGTAAGATATAGCGCCTGATCCAATTTGGATACCGGCTGACCAAAGCCCATTGAAGCGCTGGTATCGAGCAGCAGTGTCACTGCTGTGTTGGTCTCTCCCTGAAAGCGTTTGATGTAGGTTCGATCAGTGCGCGCATAAACATTCCAGTCTACATAGCGCAAGTCGTCCCCTTCATTGTATGCACGGTACTCAGCAAACTCCTGGCTGAATCCGAAGTGCGGGGATCGATGCAAACCGGTAGTGACGCCATCGACAACAGTTCTGGCGACAAGCTCTAAGGAACCCAGACGTGCTAGCACTTCAGGTTTCAGGAGTCTATTGGCAGCCTGGCTCGTCATCTTGAGGCGACTCAGGCAGCCACTCTTTGATCAACAAGGTCTCTCAATACATCATCGATACCAACGCCATCCGCCTCAGCGAAATAGTTAAGCATCACGCGATGACGAAGTACGGGTGCAGCCAAAGCATCTATGTCGTCGGTTGTGACATGATAGCGACCTGCCATCAGGGCTCGGGCTTTTGCAGCGAGGGTTATAAACAAAGCCGCTCGAACAGATGCACCAAACTTCACGTACTGCTTCACCATGGGAGTGGCCGCAGAATCCTCCGGGCGAGTACCGCGCACCAGTTCGACCGCGTAGCGACCCACTTGCCGGCTAACAGGTACTTGTCTGGTCAATGCCTGAAAAGCCATGATTTGCTGAGGGTTGGTGCAAGGCACAACCGGCTCTGGCGGCGTGTCTGTCGTAAAGCGTTCTACGACAGTTAGTTCATCCTCTAGAGGTAGATAACCCAGGACAATGTTAAACAGGAAACGATCAAGCTGTGCCTCTGGCAGCGGATAGGTGCCTTCCAGTTCCAACGGGTTTTGCGTGGCTAATACGAAAAAGGGTTTACTAATCGTATGCTGTGTGCCTCTGACCGTAGCAGAGTATTCCTGCATTGCCTCTAGCAAGGCCGCTTGTGTTTTTGGCGGTGTTCGGTTGATTTCATCAGCCAACAAAACGTTAGTAAATATCGGACCCGGTATAAAACGCCAGCTTCGCTTACCCTGATCATCATCTTCGATGATGTCAGTACCGGTGATATCCGTGGGCATAAGATCCGGCGTGAACTGAATTCGATCAAATTGCAAACCCAGGGCATCAGCCAGGGTTCTTACCAACAAAGTTTTTGCGGTACCCGGCATACCGGTAACCAGACAATGCCCACCAACCAGCAGCGTAATCAGTAGATGCTCAACAACCTCATCCTGACCCACGATAATGCGTCCTACCTCACTGCGCAGGCGAGTAGTCACATCGCGAAATTCACTCACCAGCTGTGCGGTATCAGCATTGTTGAAATCAGAGTCAGTCACGTTATTCTCCAGCAGTTAGCGCAAGCAGCAATCGCTGCGCGGGTCGGTAAAAGGGTGCGTTTTCCAGGGCATACAACACTTGACGTCGCGCAGTCATCGCATCGTCCTGGAGCAGCGCAGCGCGTGCCTTACCCAGATAAGCCGATGCTAGATCGTCAACTTGCATACCCAGTAATGCATCGAATTCGCGTAAAGCCAGCTGCGGTTTACCCTGGGCCAAATAATGATCACCCAACCAGCGATGAACGTCGGTTCCATAGGGCATGACCCAGTTCAATGATTCCATGACCTTTATCGACTCATCATGTCGATCCAGCTCACGTAAATCGAGTATCAATTCTGATAGGGAATCCGGATCATGCCCGCCATAGTCATGCCAAGTCATGAGTATATCTACTGCCTCATCCAACTTGCCCTGCTCTTTTAAGGCCGAGGCCAGCACCTCGTAGGGGTTGCCACCGCTGACACGCTGCGGATAACGTCTGATCAAGTCTCGTGACAAAGCCTCAACGCTAACCCAGTCCTCGAACTGCAAGGATCTTTCAAGCTGACGACCTTCAATCCGGTAATCATCAAGGGACTCCAGCAGGTCTCCATATTCATTGCTTAGATGATCTGCAAAACGGGAATCAAATTCTCTCGAGTCTTCACCGATTGCCGATTCAAGTGCATCAGCTGTTCCCAGCCCGGCGGCAAAGCTCTTTAACATACCGGTTAGAGCATCATGGCCCCAACGGCTGGCAATGAAATCACAGATGAGACCAGCTTGCATGTAAGAAACCTGCACCTGACCGTTGTAGCTGGGTCTGACAAAACCCTGATCGAGCTGATCGACCGGCAGCAGCTGGCCGGATTTGATCGCAGACAATACATCGGATGACAATTCTCGATCACTGAGAGGACCGGTGTTCCATTCTTCATAGACGGACAGGCCTTCACTGAACCAACGAGGCAATCGATGATTGGTTGCCTCAAGGGTAAACACGTGAGCGATTTCATGCCACAAGGTGCTACCCCAGTGAAACTCTCCAGCTGCACGCGCCTTAGGGCTGTCCATAGCAGTCAGGTAACCGAAGGTGACACCCAGTAGACCAATGCCCGGGGTACTGACTGTTCGCACGCCAAAGTCGTCATGGTCATGATATAGCTCGATCACCATCGGCCTGCGCAGAGTGAAGTCATAACGCTTGGTAAATACCTGAACGGCTCGGGTCGCCAAATCGATAACATAAGGTTCAAGAGCATCTGCATCCTCCCTATCCAGGCGGATCAATACACGACCAATGGTGATATCCGGGTTGTCGATATCCGGTACATCGATGGAGCTGATTCGCATATTGTCGAGCCCGTCGAGTAGCCTCAGGGTATTAACAGTTTGCGCATCGAAGGGGTCAATATCGTATGCACGCTGAAGATGATATCGAGCAGAAAAAATATTATTGATTCGCAGCTGATTGATTCCTAAGTCCCGGTGCGCAGTTGCAAGCTCGGGATCTGTCTCAACCGCTTTCGTGTATAGATCAACGGCTTCTCTGTAACGATAAGTGATGATGTAGAAGTGCGCTGGTATCGCATAGACGTCGCCGTAATTCGGGTTATATTGCAACGCACGCTCAATCCACGGGGTAAGCGGTTTGTTTTCCAGTAAGTCTGCACCGGCATGCAACGCATAGATTTCCAGCGGTGGCAGGTCCTGCTTTTCCACTTCAGCCAACGCTCTGTTGAGTAACCCGCGCCCTACCGTTAGATTCTGTAGTTCAAGTTCGATGCGTGCCAGCAACAGAAGTGCCTGAACATTATCAGGATGTTCGGCGGTGATGCGATTAAGCAACTCGCGAGCGCGACCCTCAAAACCTTCTGATAAAGCCTTGGCAAGACCTATCTGAGCCGGTAGCCAGGTTTCATCATAGAGCAGTGCTTCCCGAAACAAGGCCTCTGCATCACTGGTTTGATGAGTTTGAAGATATAGCTTGCCCCAATTAGTCTTGATCGCCGGATTGTTATCAATGGCTGACGCGTTTCGATACAATTTATTGGCTTCGCGAATATCACCTAATGCCGCGGCAGCATCGGCTTGTTCCAGTCCACTGGAATTTTCAAGTAAAGCCGTATAGCAGTCCCTGGCTTCAACAGCATTTCCACGGTACTTTTGTTTGTCGCAGCTTCGCAATGCGTCGCTACGAGAAAGATCATAGTGAATAACAAGCGCACTGGCATTGCCGATTAAACCGACGAACAGTGCAATCATGCAAAGACAATTGAGGCTAAGGGACCACGCAAATTTAACTATCTGCATCAGGGTCACTCCAACCGGTTGCTTCATCAATCGACTGTTGCAATGTGGCTATGGATATCAACAAGGTTTCCAATTGCTCGTAAAACTCAACAGTAGACAGTTCTGTTTTTCGCGCTGTCAGTTGCCTGAACTCATTTTCAAGTACAAGCCTTTCTTCCAGCAAAGCCGTCACAACGGGGTCATCCTTAGCTTGTTTCAGCGAACCCAGTAGCGCAATAGCAACATCACCTGAATCATTGCCACGAAAACGAGCATGCTCCGAAGCCAGCAGCTTCTGTTGCTCGTAGTACTCTCTAGTTCGCGACTCGGCATAACGATAGGCTTCAGCAATGGTTAAAATTTCGTTGCGATCATAATCCGCAATGCTTGAGCTCATTGCTTCTGCCAAGTATTCAGGAAATCGTACTGCATTGATCTCACCACCGCTTTTTGTCGCAGTGACTACTACGCGCCCCGGTTGACTGAGCGTATCCAGCGCTGCGCCACTGGCACTGGCCGCCAGAACAAGGAGCTGCTTAGAGCTAGGCAGGACGTTAAGCGAAGCAACAAGATCTTCGGTAGAAAGATCAGGACCAGTCACGTTAAAGCGCCAGGTATCTCTATTTGCAGAACCATGTCCAACCAGCACAAGCACAAAGCTTGAATCGGAAGACGGCAGCAGCGTTGATCCCAGACTCTCGATGGCATCCAGAATGTTCTCTCTGGTTGCGCCTTCTCCTAACCTCACGATCGTGTCAGGCGCGCCATCTAGTGATTCTAGAGCTGTTGCAATGGTATCTGCACT
>JBGCEO010000126.1:0-30562 GCA_045106475.1 Granulosicoccus sp. | reverse complement strand
CTTTGGCTAACGTAATCTGCTTGTTTTCAGGATACTGGAAGTCGTACTTACCAGCCAATGAACTTAGAATGTCGTAGAAGGCTTTTTTTCGATGTCAATACCTATGTCATCATGAGAACCGCGTTCTTCGCGCAAGCGATCTTGAAATTGGACATGGCCTTGGCGAACATCTCCAAGAGCTGATCATCCAGATCAGTGCGGTCTGTAATCAGAATGATGGTGGGGCTGGACAGCTCCCTGTTTATAAAAAACCTTGAAAATGTACACGGCGATGAACGCGATGTAATCATCATCTCGATGACTTATGGCCCTGAGATGGCAGGCGGTGTGACGTATCGGCGGCTTGGCCCTGAAACTAAAAAACCCTGTAATAACAGGGCTTTAAAAGTGGTGGCTACACCTAGATTCGAACTAGGGACCCCAACATTATGAGTGTTGTGCTCTAACCAACTGAGCTATGTAGCCTCCGAACTTAGCCCGCTATTTTCGCCCTCTATGCTTAAACTGTCAAGGCAAAATAATCTTAGAGGGTTTGTACGGGAACCTGGGCACGTTTGAGCCGGCGCGTGGGGCTTTTTATAGCCCTGGAAACACCTCAGACGTTAAATCGAAAATGCACGACATCGCCTTCTCGCATCAGGTAATCCTTACCCTCTAAGCGCCATTTACCTGCATCTTTTGCCCCATTTTCGCCCTTGAATTGGACGTAGTCGTCATAGCCGACCACCTCTGCTCGAATAAAGCCTTTTTCAAAATCCGTATGGATGCGCCCTGCTCCTTGCGGGGCTGTTGCGCCTGTTCGTACAGTCCAGGCTCGCACTTCCTTTTCACCCGCTGTAAAGAAGGTTTGCAAGCCCAACAAATCATAGCCCGCTCTGATCACACGATTCAAACCCGGCTCATCGAGGTTCATCTCGCTTAAAAAATCCTGTTTGTCCTCTTCGTCAAGTTGAACAATTTCGGCTTCTATGGCTGCACAAACTGGCACCACATTCGCACCTTCTTCGGCTGCGCGTTTATGCAGTGCATCCAGAAGAGCATTGTCCTCAAATCCGCCCTCATCAACGTTCGCAATGTACATTGCCGGTTTAACCGTCAGCAGATGATAGTGTCGCAACCAGGCTCGTTCCTGATCAGACATATCCAGAGTTCGTACCGCTGTTCCTTCAGCCAGCGCTTCAGCGAGTCGTTCTAAAAACGCGTTCTCGGCAATCGCCTCTTTGTTCGCCGACTTGGCTGTTTTCTTAATCTTCAGAAGCGCTTTATCTACCGTTTCCATATCGGCCAGCAGCAACTCTGTATTGATGGTTTCCACATCATCAAGCGGATCTACTTTTCCGGCAACGTGGATTACATCGTCATCCTTAAAGCAACGCACAACATGAGCAATGGCATCGGTCTCTCTAATGTTGGCGAGAAACTGGTTACCCAGACCTTCACCCTTGGATGCGCCTGCCACCAAACCTGCAATGTCAACAAACTCCATGGTGGTTGGCATTATTCGTTCCGGGCTAACAATTTCTGCCAGAGCGTTTAAACGCAAATCGGGCACCGGAACAATTCCGACATTGGGTTCAATCGTGCAGAACGGGTAGTTTTCCGCCGCAATTTCAGCCTTGGTCAAGGCATTAAACAGTGTTGACTTACCGACATTGGGTAAACCGACGATGGCACATTTAAATCCCATGGGCGTAGTTGTCTTAGTCCGGTTTATGACTGTGAAGAGCTTTAGTAGCTACGTTGATGTCGCCATCTATAATGGTGCTTGCCTCGCGCAAAGCGAGCTCTAACGCCTCATCAATGAGTCGCTGATGATCAGCTGCTGCGCGTTTAAGTACATACCCACTCACAGCACTCTTGTGACCTGGATGACCTATCCCAATACGCAATCGCCAGAAATCACTGTTACCCAGTTTTGCTACAGAGTCTCTCAAGCCGTTATGTCCACCATGTCCCCCACCCTTCTTTAATCTTATTTGACCCGGGGGTAAATCCAACTCATCGTGAGCGACAAGAATTTTGCTTGAATCAATTTTGAAAAATCGAGCAACGGCTGACAAACCCTGTCCACTGTTGTTCATATAGTTCATGGGCTTTACAAGGATAACTTTACGGCCGGCTACATGGACGCTGGCGACAGCGGCAAAAAAACGCTTGTCGAGCGTGAAGCTTGCACCCAATTGACGAGCTAGCTCATCAACAAACCAGAAACCGGCATTGTGGCGAGTGTTCGCGTACTCGCTTCCCGGGTTTCCGAAACCTGCGATCAGGTTAAATTCGATACGCTCACCAGGCATAGATTTATGCTCGTCTGTTCAGCAGGTGTGATGCAACAAACGATGCGCTGTATTGCGCTTGTTGGTTGCACCACGCCTAAGCTGAGCAGTTTACGTTAAAGCAGATATTACTCGTCAGAGCTTTCTGCTTCACCGGCATCATCAGCCGCTGCAGCTGGTTCGTCATCGTCGCTGGGTTCGGCTTCAACGCGAGGCGCATTAACCGCAGCCACGATTCTGTCCGAATCATCTCCTGCTTCCTGCAAATCAACCAGTCGCACACCTTCTGGCATGGTCAATTGCGACAAATGAACCGATCCACCGAGATCAAGCTCTGCCATATCAACATCAATACCGGTTGGGATATCTCGTGGACGACAGGCAACGAGCACTTCATTTTCGTTGTGGCTAATGATACCGCCGCCGGTCTTGACACCCACACACACATCTTCATTGATGAAGTGAAGAGGAACGGAAACTTGAAGCTCAGCCCCTGCAACAACACGCATGAAATCCATATGCAGAATTTGTTGCTTGAACGGGTGACGCTGAACGTCTTTGAGCAATGTTCTAACAGATTCACCACCATCCACACTCAAAGTGAGCAGCTGTGAATAAAATGCTTCGTTTTCGAGGTGTTTGATGACCTCATTATGCTTAAGCTGGATCGCTTGAGGATCTTTGCTATCACCGTACAAAACGGCGGGTACTAAATTGTCACGACGCAGGCGGCGGCTCGCACCTTTCCCCAAGACGCTGCGCGACGTGGCATTGACGTTGATATCGTCAGACATGTCGGATTCTCCGTAAGGCGGTGCTACCGGAATTGGCACACCGTTCACTGCCCGCGACCAGGCAGAGCCGGCGGAGTATACCAGATTGAATTCAATCCATGTAAACGGAGCTAACAGACTCGTCTTCGTGGATGCGTCGTATGGTCTCACCCAGCAGATCGGCAACCGACAACTGGCGAACCCGTTCACAGGCGCGGGCTGCCTCAGATAATGGAATCGTATCGGTAACCACTAATTCATCCAGCACCGAATCGTTGAGATTGGAAATGGCCTTGCCAGAGAGCACCGGGTGCGTTGCCAGCGCCACTACCTTGGTTGCACCGTGTTCTTTAAGCGCTTCGGCGGCCTTACACAAAGTTCCGGCCGTATCCACCATATCGTCAATGATGACGCAGGTTCTATCAGCTACCTCACCAATGATGTGCATGACTTGCGCCTGATTGGCCTGAGGGCGACGTTTATCAATGATGGCAAGATCAGCATCATCCAGTTGCTTTGCAACCGCCCTGGCTCGCACCACCCCACCCACATCCGGGGAGACCACAACCAGATTGTCGTACTTGCTTCTCCAGATATCGAGCAGAAGCAAGGGTGATGCATAGACGTTATCAACCGGTATATCAAAAAAGCCCTGGATCTGTTCGGCGTGCACATCGACAGTAAGCACACGGTCGACCCCGGCAACGCTGAGCATATTAGCAACCAGTTTGGCAGTAATCGGTACCCGCGCAGAGCGCACTCGCCGGTCTTGCCGCGCGTAGCCGTAGTACGGCACAACAGCGGTTATGCGATCTGCTGATGAACGCCGCATGGCATCAACCATAACCAGCAGATCCATGAGATTGTCGTTTGTGGGTGCACAGACCGGCTGAACGATAAAAACATCGCCACCACGCACATTTTCTAGAATCTCTACTGCGGTCTCACCATCACTGAATCGGGTGAGTTGCAATTTGCCTATGGGCTGGTGCAGGTACGCAGCAATGTTTTGCGTCAACCTGGGATTGGCGTTACCGCCAAAGATCATCAATCTGCGCTCATGCATAGGAATAAACTAGGCGTTGGCTTTGCAACATGAACGTTAGCAATAAGCTTGATAGCTGAGTAATCGACACACGCTATATGCCACAGGCAATGTAAAGATGGCTGGGCCGGGAGGATTCGAACCTCCGAATGCCGGGATCAAAACCCGGTGCCTTAACCGCTTGGCGACGGCCCAATTAACGACGAGCAGATTGTACGCGACTACTAACCAGAAAAGTCATATAAAGGCGACGCATTTCTACCTTTTACAACATATCCCTTCATTTCTTCGGGGAGACGATCACACAGAGCCTGAGCTTCTTCTTCTGACTCGAATGCAGTGAACACACAACTGCCTGTTCCACTCATTTTAGCCCGGTAGCCGCGATAATTCTGGCGTAACCAATCAAGAGCTGCGCCAACTTCGGGATGCCGGGATACAACAACCGACTCGAACACGTTAGTGCTTCGCCCATCCATGAAGTCGCGTATTGTGATTGGACTTGTATTACGTGTCAATTCCGGAGCACTAAACAAGGTAGCGGTAGATATATGCACGAGGGGATTGACGATCAAATACCAGGGTTCTGTGGGCGCAACGGGCGTCAGCTTGTCACCAATGCCTTCAGCCCAGCTTGCCTGGCCGTAGACAAAAACCGGTACATCCGCACTCACCGTCACACCGATTTCGGCGAGTTCCTTGATGCTCAAACCCAAGCGCCAGAACTCGTTCAAGGCCACGAGGGTCGTCGCTGCATCGGAGCTCCCGCCGCCCAGACCGCCGCCGGAGGGTATGATTTTTTCAAGGGTTATATCAGTACCTGCTCGGGTTCCAGAATGAGCTTGCAGAGCTCTGGCAGCACGCACAACCAGGTTGTTTTCAGGAGGAACCTCACTGAAATTGGACTTCAAGTGAACTTCGCTATCCTCGCGCACAGCAAATTGCAGCACGTCGCAAAGATCAACGAACTGGTAGACAGTTTGGAGGGTGTGGTATCCATCGCTACGGCGTCCAGTAACATGTAGAAACAGATTTATCTTGGCCGGGGCCAACCATTTAGTGGTCAACTTAGTCCTTCACTTCAGTTTTTGTTTCGATTATGGGGCGTAGTGTAACGCTACCGGCTAGGAATCGCGAGCCGCTTGTTCGATTCAGGTTTCTCAGGCACAACTGAGGTAGGTACCAATTGCCAGTTTTTCAACCGCAAGCGTAGCGAATAAGGGCCACCCGACGCCGTGATCAGCGACGGTAAAAAAACCTCATCGATAGGTGTATACCTCAAAAAGCGAGCCTGCCAGCCAATCCCCTGTTTGTCCTTAAAGCGCAGAGAGGATAGCTTGCCTTGCGTATCTCGCACAACTGAATTTGCGTTACCAGGTAAACCTTTGACCCACAAACGAATCTGCTCAAGGGGTACAGGTGCATTCAATGCGAGCGCATCCTGTAAGACAAGATCGCCTGACTCGCCTGATGCCAACAACTGATTCCCCCGCTCCAGGGTGACCAATCGACCATTATCCTGAAGGGTCAGGTCGCCCAAACCCAGGGGTCCTGTGATCTTCAAATTCAGAGTGTCTTGCTGTTGTTGCCAGTTTATCTTTGCCGAGATAGATTCCTGGTCCGTCCAGATACCCAGCGCGCCGTTCAAACTGAACGTATCGATTTCACCCAGCCTCGCCTCTCTGGCATCGACCCTAGCCGCCTGAGCAGCCTCGTTTAAATCTGGCCCGGCAGATTGGTCAGAGACGCTTTGGCAGGCGGCAATCAATGCCGTCAGACACAGTAGAGAGCCGCGCAAACCCAAGCGGAGCATATCCGCCAAATGTACCCTCATTCGATATATTTTTGCATGACCTGCTGAAGGTTGTCGTCATCCGGGCTCTCGATCAGAGCCCGTTCAACCAGCTGACGAGCCTCCTTCTCTTCACCGTTCAGCCACAAAACCTCACCCAAATGCGCAGCTATCTCCGGATCCGGGTATAAGCTGTATGCGCGTCGAAGCAGCGTGATGGCTTCATCAAATTGCCCCTGGCGGTAACGCAACCAGCCCAGACTATCGATGATGGCAGGGTCATTAGGTAACAATCTGTTCGCTTTTACCAACAGCACATCAGCGCGCTCAAGCTCAATATTATTGCTGGCAAAGTGATAACCCAGCGCGTTCAAGGCGTGCGCGTTGTCGGGCTCCAACTCTATGAGTTGAAGCAGATCATCCATCATCAGGTTTTGATCGCCAGCACCGTCAGCTGCTAAAGCCCGTGCATACAACAAATCGGGATTATCCGGAAATTGAGTCAATCCATCACTGAGCACATTGACAGCATCCGCAGCCTCGCCGGCTTGTTGCAACATACGACTCTCGGCAGTGATCAGACGTAATTGCATAGCTGGAGAAGGCGTGGTGGCTGCGATACTGCGAAGGCGCTCCCTACCCTCTTCAAGGTTACCGGTGATGCCCTGCAATTCTGCTATGCGAATTTGAGCATTCAATTGTAACTCTCCCACTTGCACCGCCTCATAAAAGGCAATGGCCGTTTCATAGTCCTTTTGCTGATCGCTAATACGAGCCAGATAAAAGTTTGCCTGATCCTGATACTCACCGGTGTTAAGCAGCTTCGTTAAAAAGCCTCTGGCACGTTCGATTCTGCGCGAGTCAATGGCCAGCAAACTGATCGTCAGCAAGGTGTCAGCATTGTCTGGCGCTGCCGAATACAGAAAATCCAGATGTTCACCTACCTCATCATATCGTCCAGCCTCTACCAGCATCTGCGCATAACCCAGACGCAAACCAAGATTCTCCGGGCTTGTGCCTATCGCAGCTTGCAGCGCTGAGAAACCTTCGTCTGTTCTGCCCATGGCACTGAGTACGCGCGCGTTAAGCAGCAGTGCATCTGTGTTCTGCGGCTCTCGCTCCAAAGCGCCCCTGACTGATTCCAATGCAGCCTGTCGATCATTGGCTGAGAGTTGCAGGCGTGCAACACCCATATGCGCTTCGGCCTCTTCAGGATAGGCTGCGAGAATAGCCTGCATAATCACCAATGACTGCGACGCACTTTCACTCTGCTGCAGATCGACCTGTATCTGGCGCATTGCCTGAACCGTGTCTTTTGACTTGTCAACAATATCGACATATTGATCCGCTGCCGCGTTTAACTTGCCTTGACGCAGAAGCGCTTGCGCCAGAATTGCATCAGCGCCCTCAGCCACCGGGTCCAAACTCATCCAACGCCTGACAGCATTTTCTGCCTCTGCCCATTGTCTGCCGTACATAGCAAGACGCGTGGCCCTTTCTGAAACCCGTGGGTCCCTGGTGCGCTCGGATGCACGAAGGTAACCGGCTAGCGCCACATCAAGCTGCCCACGCCGCCCGGCAAGCTCCGCAATCATCAGCTCAAACATCAGCTGGCCATCCATCTGATTGTCGGCTATGTCGGGAAGCCGAACTGAATCGCCTTGGCCAGCACCGCTTTGCTCTGGAGCGTCATTGGAGGCCTGTGCCAAGGCCCTACTCGAATTGATCGACATACTGCTGCACCCAAGCAGCAAAACCGGCAAGAGACCGGTCAGCACACGACGCATAAGCTGCGACGGGTATTCGAACCGAACACTTTTAGACACGCAATTGATCATTCGTACTCCGGATTGTCATCGACTGCAAACCCAACATAGCAGGCAGTCACTCGCGTTTACAAGACTGAGTCCTGAGAACCAGTAGTAAGTGTAGCGGTCCTGAATGGCTATTCACGTGGCAATGTGGCCGGAATTGCTACCGATTTTGCTAGAATCTGCGGTATGCCCATTCTCGCGCTCGGACTCAATCACAACACAGCCCCCGTGGATATACGCGAGCGGGCTGCGATCGGTGAAGGCCAAGTGGGTCAAGCGCTGCGCACGTTGCAAGATGTCGGTTCGGTAAACGAAGCTGCAATTGTGTCTACCTGCAATCGTACTGAAATCTATTGCGGTATGGAGCGGCAGGATTCGGCAGCCGTGGTTGAGTGGATGCACCGCTACTTCGAGCTGCGAGATCAGGGCTTTGAACCCTACCTGTTTCACCATGCCGATCGCGATGCGGTGCGTCATTTGATGAGAGTCTGCAGTGGTCTGGATTCCATGGTTCTAGGAGAACCCCAAATTCTTGGCCAAATAAAAAGCGCCTACCGCGATGCTGACGAGCACGGTACTCTGGGCAATGAGCTCTCTCCCCTGTTTCAAACTGCTTTCTCAGTTGCCAAGCAAGTGCGAACAGATACGGCCATCGGGCACAATCCTGTATCGGTGGCCTTTGCAGCGGTTAGTCTGGCACGACAGATATTTTCAGACTTCAGCAAACAGTCAGCCTTACTTATCGGTGCCGGTGAAACCATTCAGCTCGCGGCAAGGCATTTAAAAAGCGCCGGAATCAATCAAATACGCATCGCTAATCGTACGATTGAAAAGGCGGCCTTACTCACTGATGAGGTTGGCGGCGATGCTATCGCCTTAAAAGATATTCCAAAGGTGTTGCATGAAGCCGACATCATCATCAGCTCAACCGGTTCAACACTGCCTATTTTAGGTAAAGGCACCGTTCAGCGTGCATTTAAACAGCGCCGCTTCCGTTCTCAGCTTATTGTAGATGTCGCTGTACCCAGAGATGTTGAAGCCGAAGTCAACGACATTGATGGTGTTTACCTTTACACGATTGATGATCTGCAAGCGGTTATCGATGAGAACAGACAATCTCGTCAAGAAGCTGCCTTAGAAGCAGAACAGATCGTATCGAGTCAGGTTGACTTGTTTATGCGTAAGTTACAGGCCTTGGGTGCCAACGATGTTATTCGCGCTTATCGCAGTAAAATCGATGCGGTCAGACAGGCTGCACTCGATAAATCTCTCAAACAACTTCAATCCGGCCAGGATCCCGAAGCCATTTTGCAACAACTAGCCCACACGCTGAGCAACAAGGTCATGCATACTCCGACGGCGCGCATGCGCGAAGCAGCTGAGCAAGGCAATATGCAACTGCTCGATGCGGCCCGAACCATTCTCGACCTACCCGAATCCAAATCATGAAGGCTTCAATTCAGGCAAAGCTTGAGAGTGTCAGCGAGCGGCACGAGGAAATAGCGGCCCTGTTGGGCGATCCGGAAACGATCAACGACCAGAATCGATTTCGTGATTTATCCAAGGAATACTCGCAACTGGAGCCTATCGTCACGGCGTTCTCGGACTACCAGCAAATCGAGAACGATCTGAAGAATGCACAAGAAATGGCCAATGACAGCGATGCAGACATGCGCGCCATGGCCAACGAGGAATTACCCGAGTTGCAATCGGGTTTGGCTGAGCAGGAATTAAGTCTGCAAACCTTACTGCTGCCTCGCGATCCGCGAGATGAAAACAACGCCTATCTGGAAATACGTGCCGGTACCGGCGGTGACGAAGCTGCGATATTCGCAGGCGACTTACTGCGTATGTATATTCGCTATGCAGAACTTAATAACTGGCGCAGCGAAATTATCAGTGAACGGCCGGGCGATCACGGCGGCTATAAGGAGGTCATTTGCAGACTCAGTGGCCAACGCGTTTTTTCGCGATTGAAATTTGAATCGGGTGCCCATCGGGTTCAGCGCGTGCCCGAAACTGAATCTCAAGGTCGTGTACACACCTCAGCGGCGACTGTCGCCATATTGCCTGAGGTAGATCAAGTCGAAGAGATCAACATCAATACGGCCGATATTCGCGTGGATACCTTTCGTGCCTCTGGAGCGGGTGGACAACATGTCAACAAAACCGACTCAGCCATCCGCCTGACGCATATCCCCACTGGCGTGGTCGTTGAGTGTCAGGATGAACGCTCACAACACAAGAACCGGGCTAAGGCCATGGCACTGCTGCAGGCACGTCTGCTTGATGCTGAAGTGTCCAAGCAACAAAACGCTGAATCCGAATCACGACGTTTACAAGTGGGATCAGGTGATCGCTCAGAACGGATCAGAACCTACAACTTCCCCCAAGGCCGGTTAACGGATCATCGCATCAACTTAACTCTGTATAAACTCGATGATGTTATGGCGGGTTCGCTTAGCGATATTATCGATCCGCTTATCGCTGAGCATCAAGCAGACCTGCTAGCCGAGTTCGGAGACTGAATACGATTCGCCAGTGGATTGATCAGGCCTGTGCGACATTGCGCGGTGCCGGCTACCACGACTCTGCCCGCCTTGATGCAGACTTACTGGCATCGTTTGTAACGGGGCACTCCAGAACCTACTTGTTTGCACATGCAGAACAAGAGCTGGAGCAGGCGCAAATTGAACACCTCAACAAACTCTTGAGCAGACGCTTGAACGGCGAGCCAATTGCCTATCTCACTGGCCAGAAGGAGTTTTGGTCAATGCCATTTAAAGTAACAGCGGGAGTGCTGGTTCCGCGTCCAGATACTGAAACCTTAGTAGAGAAAACCATCGAGCTGGAGCCTTCTGCCCCGGAAGGTCCGATCATCGAGCTGGGAACCGGTTCTGGTGCTATCGCGGTTGCGCTGGCCAATGAGATAAGCACTCGACAGGTTATAGCTGTGGAAAGAAGTACCGAAGCCATGAAGGTGGCATCAATCAACATCAAACGTCTTGCCAAAAACACCGTGTGTCTTGTGCAATCCAACTGGTTAGATGCTATCAACACACAGTCTATCGCCGTCATTGTATCCAACCCGCCATACCTGGCTGCGCATGATCCGCACTTACCAGACTTGCAGTATGAACCGCCATCAGCACTTGTCAGTGGTGTCACCGGATTGGAAGACATCGAACACATTATTAGTGAATCAATACGAGTTGCCAGGCCTGGTTGTCTTCTAGTGCTAGAGCACGGCTGTGAACAAGGCCAAATGGTTAGAACCTTGCTCACCAAAAACAATTTCACAGGGGTAGCAACCGGCTCTGATCTGGCAGGTCTGGAACGAATAAGCTACGGTTATGCCATGGACACGTACACATGAACTCAGACGTTAAGGCCGGCAGCCAGACTTTTGCTGCGATCGATCTTGGCTCTAACAGCTTTCACATGATGATCGCTGAGCCTGAGGGAGACTCTATTCGCAAGATTGATAGCTTGCGAATGCCCACCCGTCTGGGCGCTGGCCTAGATGAGAATAAGCGCCTACTTCCCGCTACGAGAGAGGCAGCGCTTGAAGCGTTGTCGCAGTACGCTGAAAGACTGCGCGATGTGCCTCGCAAACACATTCGTGTTGTAGGCACCAACACATTGCGTCGAGCCAGGAATCGAGAATTTTTTATGCGCGAAGCGCATAAGATTCTAGGCAAGCCTATTGAAATTATCTCTGGACGGGAAGAAGCACGGCTCATCTACTCAGCTGTCTCACACACCTTTCCTGATACTAACAAACAACGTCTTGTGCTAGATATTGGCGGCGGCAGTACTGAGTTTGTCGTGGGAAAAGGCTTTGAGCCCAAGCTAATGGAAAGCGTAAACATGGGGTGTGTGAGTTATACAACTCGATTTCTAAGCGGTAAAAACAAACTTACAGCCGCAACAATGAAAAATGCCATGATCGAGGCTCAGCTAGAGATGCAACCTTTGGCAGTAGCTTACAAGGAATGTGGTTGGGATGAAGTCATTGGCTGCTCGGGCACCATCAAGGCCGCCGCACGCATGTTGGCAGAAACCAGTATCACTGACGGTGCAATAACACGCGATGGCTTACGCAAACTGGTGCGATCGATCATCAAGGCAGGCAGCGTGGAAGCACTCGATCTGAAAAGTATCAGCCCAAGTCGCACGCAGGTCGTTGCAGGTGGCCTGGCTGTGCTTCGCGCCATCATGAAAACGCTGGATATCGAGGTGATGCAAGCCAGTCAGGTTGCACTCAGGGAAGGGCTTATCTTCGATATGTTAGGCAAAGCTGAGCATGTTGATCTTCAAAGTCAAACTCTGGCTAACTTGTCTGCCCGGTACTCCATAGATAGTCACCAGGCCTCCAGAGTAGAAAACACCGCTAAGAAGCTATTTAGCCGTGTAGCTGAATCGTGGCGACTTGAACCGGAGGTTGACCTGGAGCTGTTGACATGGGCTGCCAAGCTGCATGAGTTAGGTATGGGCGTCGCTCACACTCAGTATCACAAACACGGTGCCTATATTCTGGAAAACTCAGATTTACTGGGCTTCACATTGGCCGAGCAAACCGCTCTATCTCTATTGGTACGTTATCACCGTCGTAAAATCAATCAGGAAGCCTTTAATGGTTTGCCCGATGATGAACGGGATAGACTACTTCGTTTGTTGGGCATATTGCGTCTTGCAGCCCTGCTGCACCGAGGGCGTCATGATGAATCACTTGAGGAGGTGAGCGTACGGGTAAAGAATGGTCAAATCACAGTCGTGGCACCTCAGCACTGGCTGGATGAGCACCCATTAACCTATGCAGAGCTTGTTGCAGAAGCTGAACGGCTAACACATGTCAATATTAAACTGAAAGCCGAAAAATCCAGCTAATGGTGCAAACGGCCTGATGAGATCGCTTTTGGGAGCGTGGTCTGCTCAGTGATCCAAGCCGCCACCATCATAGCGATTAATTAAAAATTGCTGAGCACAAAAGGGTTCGCTAGAACCCGGCTGCAATCGATCATATCCGCCGTCTGCATTTAATTGCCAGGAAAATGTATTGTCTTTTAGGTAGATATCCAGGCACTCCTCTTTAACTCGCTCCAGTGCATGAGAATAAAGCGGAACAGCTATTTCCACACGACTAAAAAAGTTTCGTGGCATCCAGTCAGCACTACTGATGTACAGAGCCTGTTTGCCACCGTTATGAAACCAGAATATTCGCGAGTGTTCTAGAAAACGCCCTAACACCGATACCACCCTGATGTTCTCAGACAACCCCGGAACTGCCGCACGGAGCATACAGATTCCACGCACGACCAACTCAATCTTGACACCGGCTTTGGACGCCTCATATAAAGCGTCGATAACACCTGGATCAACCAGCGAATTCATTCTTGCGATCACATGCCCGGAACCGCCCTCTTTTGCAATACGGGTTTCGTTCGCAATGCTGTCTAGAATGAACGAGTGCAAATTAAACGGCGCTTGAATCAGGTGCTTTAAGTTAGTTGTTTGTCCCAGACCCGTTAGTTGGGTAAACACGCGATGAACATCCTCGCAAATCGACTTGTTACTTGTGAGCATACTCATGTCAGTGTATGCCCGCGCTGTCGTTGCATGATAGTTTCCTGTTCCGACATGCACATACTTGACGAGTTTTTTCTTTTCCCGTCTTACAACTAACAGCATTTTTGCATGTGTTTTAAAACCAACCACGCCGTAGACAACCTGTATACCCGCTTCTTGCAGTTGAGTTGCCAATTCGATGTTAGCGGCCTCATCAAATCTTGCACGTAGCTCGATAACAACGGTGACATCCTTGCCCGCCCTAGACGCATCCATAAGTGCGCTGACGAAAACAGATTCTTGACCTGTTCGATAGAGAGTCTGCTTAATCGCCAAAACATCAGGATCGGCAGCCGCTTGTCTTACAAGGTCAATCACCGGAACATAAGATTCATACGGATGGTGAAACAGTATTGGGGAGCGTTGAGAAATGAGTTCAAAGATACTCATTCCAGACTCAAAAACCGGTGCAACACTGGGCGTAAATGATGAGTATTTGAGATCAGGTCGATCAATCTGATCAGGAATGGCAAGCAGGCGATTCAGGTTTACCGGTCCATCTACTCGATAGACAGCATCATCCTCAAGTATGAATTGTCTTTGCAGATACTTGACGATGCGATTGGGGCAATTAGCTGCGACTTCCAGACGCACCGCCTGCCCGAAATTTCGTTGCACCAATTCTGTTTCCAGTGCGCGGCGCAGGTTTGCCACCTCTTCTTCTTCTACATACAAATCACTATTGCGGGTTACCTTGAATTGATAAACACCCACCGGGTCCATGCCATTAAACAGTGAACTTATCTGCGAATGAATGATGGAGGACAGAAAAACGAACCCATCGCGCACCCCGCAGATCTCTGAGGGCACTCGGATAACGCGCGGCAGAGATCTTGGTGCTCGAACTAAAGCAAAACCGGGGTCGCGGCCAAATGCGTCAACACCGCGCAGATCAATAATAAAATTTAGACTCTTATTGGTGATTCGCGGAAAGGGGTGGGCTGGATCCAATCCTAATGGGCTCAACACCGGCGCAATATCGCTGGAAAAAAAGTCTTTGACCCACAGGCTTATTTTCTCATCCCAACTTGTTCGAGTAAAAAACCGTATGTCCTGCCCGGCCAACTCGGGAATTAATACATCGTTAAGTAATTGGTACTGTTTCGCAACTAACGAATGCGATTCTCTGGTAATGGCATCCATCGCCTGCATGGGTGACAAACCATCGATACCCGCCCCTTCAATCCCACCTTCTATTTTCTGTTTAAGTCCGGCGACCCGTATCTCGAAAAACTCATCAAGATTACTGCTGGAAATACACAAGAAACGCAGCCTTTCTAACAGCGGTACTTGCGGGTCACTGGCAAGCTCCAGCACCCGCTCATCAAACGATAAAAAACTCAGTTCACGGTTGACCAACGCTAAAGATGTGTATTTGTCTCGTGACCCACGCTCTGGTAGATAGCTCGGAGCCTTGGATTTATTGTTGCTCAAAGGATCGCCTCCAGGCTCACTGTTTTACCAGAAAAGTGCTGGCCGCATTATGCAATGCCGGATAAAACTCACCGAAAGGTTCGTGGAGTCTGGCTCGTAAAGGTTCAAGCTTTTTAACAGGTATGGCCAGCGCAGCAAACTTGTTGGAACGCATCGACAAGCGACTCAATGTGAGTTCAATGGCTTCAATATTGCGATTGTTCGACAAGATATCTTCCTCGGCCATAATGCGCATAAATCGTCTTAGTGAATCGGGCAACACATCCTGATGCATGTGCAGTGCCTGATTAACCATTTGCGAGTGCGCCTCCAGGCTTCGGTCACTGAATTGCTCCCAATGCCGCGCCAGGTAATGATCAAGCAATACATCTACCACTATGCCGGCAAAACGTCTGGGAATATCGCTCATTTGGTCCCGCACCGCCAGCAGATCAGAATGCGTATCGGTAAACCGATCAAGGTGACGATGCAAGCGAACACCTTGCTCGACTCTCGCTGGTAGGTGAGATAGATCACTTCCACGCACAAAGTCGCCGCAAAACTGACCTGCAATGAGCGCCGGATCATCAAAGCCGAGCAGAGAATGAGCGAGAAAATTCACTTAAGCGTCCAACCCGCCATCTGTATCCAATAGAGCATATTTATCCTCTTACAATCCTTTAACTGCCCCATTTGCCTGGGGACGGCACGGTGAACTGATTCCTAAGCCTTTAAAATCAATCGCATAGCTAGGTTCAGCAGGCGTCAATTACCGCCATCCCCAGCATACTGGGGCAGTTTACTTGCTTGGAATCTATTTGCGCACAAACAGATGATCCCCAGGCAGCAAACACTGTTCGAATTCTTCGCCAGGCGTTATGCTTTACACCATGGATCTGACACCCGACATTCGGTTTAGCCGACACACCAGCTTGCCGCAAATTGGTGAGGCAGGTCAGCAAAAGATTGCCAACAGCCACGTTCTTATAGTGGGGTTGGGAGGCCTGGGGTCACCAGCTGCACTTTATTTGGCGGCGGCAGGTGTCGGACGCCTGAGCTTTGCCGATTTCGATACTGTTGAGGTATCTAACCTGCAAAGACAAGTTGCGCACACCACTGAGCGCGTCGGTCAGCTTAAGACTGAGTCAGCCAGGAAAGCCTGCCTGGAGATCAATCCCCACTGTGACATTGTCAGTATCAACTACGCGTTGGACGCTGAGGAATTAGACAAACTGATCCCCGATTGCACAGCGGTGTTGGATTGTAGTGACAATTTCCCCACACGTTTCGCCGTCAATGAAGCTTGCGTGCAGCACAAAGTGCCGCTGGTGAGTGGCGCGGCCATTCGATTCGATGGACAGATCAGCGTTTATGATTCCCGGCAAGACAACGCACCTTGCTACCGCTGCCTGTACTCCGATGGAGAAAACAGTGTAGACACCTGTGCTCAAGCTGGAATTCTTGGTCCGGTAGTCGGAATGGTTGGGTGTGTTCAGGCAATAGAAACCATCAAGTTGATTTGCGAAATTGGTGACAGTTTGGCTGGCCGCCTTGTGCTGTTCGATGGGCTGGCCATGCAATGGAACGAGATACTTCTGCGTAAAAATCCTTCCTGCCCAACCTGTGGTGATTAGCGCGCTACGTGCAATGGTAAATGTGCGTCTGCGCCTGCCTCCGCCATAATCCAATCTTTAAAGGCCTTAACGTGTTCTGCATCAGCAATGTCTTGCAGAGTAATGACATGGTAGGCCTGATCAAGCGGAACCTTATGTTCAAACGGGATGGCCAGGCGCCCCTGCTCCAGATCATCACTGGCCAGTTGTTCTAGACTGAGTACGATGCCCTGCCCTTGAACCGCCGCTGCCAAGGCAAGTGAGACCCGATTAAAATGCAGCCCTCTTTGCCCATCAACCGTATCAACACCAACAGCCCTTAACCAGCTTAGCCAATCTGGTCGTCCTTCATAGGGGGTGTCGTCATGCAGTAGAGTGTGATGAATCAGGTCTTGCGGGCTTGACAGGGGTTTTTCACTATCGTTTAGCAAAGCCGGGGAACACAAAGGCAATGCGTTTACGCTCATCAGCCGCTCAACCTGACAACCCGGATAGTGCCCTCGACCAAAACGTATGGCTATATCGACATCATGCTTACGCAGTATATCTTCGGTCAAGGAGGGTGACATGACATCGGTATCCATCAAATCTGCGCTGGCTGTTATACGCAACTCGATATCCGGATGGGCATCAACAAACCGTCGCATTCTGGGCATTAACCACTTGGATGCAAACGAAGGAGCCATCCACACGACAAGACTTCTTGTATCCGGCTCAGAGCAGATTTGCTGCACCGCCTCATTGACGTTTCTGAAGCCATCCTGCAGCTTCAGCAAACCTGATCGCCCTGCGCCTGTGAGGGCTAGCCCCCGGTTGAGTCGGTGAAACAGCTGCACCCCCATCAAATCCTCCAGCATACGAATCTGCTGACTGATGGCTGCGGGCGTCACATTCAATTCTTCAGCAGCTTTGCTGAAACTCTCGTGCCTAGCAGCTACTTCAAACGCATTTAGCGCATTCAAGGGAAGAGAACCTGGCATAGCTAATTCACCGTTAAGTTTTGCTACTGCACATGAAAAGAAAATGTCGTTTGTTAATAACTGCTAACGCCATTAGATTTATACCCAGTCAATCAGCACAGCTTGTTTCTCTTGCCAACAAGTTTGAGGGTTCTCAACGCATTGATTGATGAAATTTATTTCATAGTGCTTATCAGGAGCGACATATGTTAGGTTTTTTAAAAAAATTCATGGCCAGTTATGACAGTTACATGACATTGGTTGGTCGGGAAAAAGCTCGAGAAGTACTGCTAAACAGCAGCGACAGAATGCTCGAAGATGCCGGTTTTTCAAGAGAGTTATTAGAAGTTGGAGTGAAAGCCTGGCCTTGGCGTGTGACGAGCGACGAAAGCTTGCCCCCCATGCAACTGTCTCATATTGGCGATCAACAGGTTGTCGGTGAGCTAGAGTCGTACAGCGATAGAGAGCTCAGCGATCTGGGCGTGTCCAGAGGCTCTATCCAGGAAGCGGTTCTTTTTGGGCGAGAAGGTATAGAACGAGATCCAGAGCGCAAAGTTGCATGATGTTAAAGGTGAACAACATGCTAAGCAGTATCGACTGTCGTGCACGAATGTCACGATAGTCGATGCTTCTTTGTGAGCTGATTCTTTTTTTAAGCTCATTCTTCTTTATAAACTCACTCTTTTAGAACGACGATTTTTGTTAGTAAGCTGATTATTTTTATACGGTCATTCTTGTTAGTAAGCTGATTCTTTTTGCACGCTCATTCTTCTAAGTAAGCTGATACTTTTTCGTACGGTCATTCTTCATTAGTAAGCCGATTTTTTTGCACGCTCATTCTTGTAAGTAAGCTCATTGTTTTTGTACGGTCATTCTTGTAAGTAAGCTCTTTCTTTTTTGTACGCTCATTCTTTGTCAGCATCAGCAGCGTCGAGTTCATCGAATACAGAGATAGCTACGTTGAGCGCGTTAATCGATGCTGGAAACCCGCCGTAGAGTGACATTTGCCAAATAGCCTCGGTAATTTCCTCGCGACTTAGGCCCGCTTGCAAACCACCCACGATATGAATGCTCAGTTGAGGTGATGTCTGCCCGCCCAACGCTGTTAATGCAGATATAGTCGCCAGACAACGATCCCTTAGTGCAAGACCCGGTCGCGAGTAATGCTGGCCATAGACGAAACCGACAAGTGATTGCGCCATTCCAGGCAGGTATTTTTCATATTTTTTTACTAGCACCTCTTCGAGGTTCGGATTCATCGTCTCAAGCAGACGACGCCCCTCCTCTAGAGAAGCATGAATTGCTTCACTGTTTTTCATTTAGATAGGCTCCTGGGTAATTTAACGCTCAACCGCTATTAAGGCGGACTTACTCAAAACCATTGAGCGATCGTGCTTCCACCGCACCCTCATGCATATAAGGCATGAGAAAAAGCTCTTCTGCCCGGGAAATATCTGATAGTCCCGCAGGGAATGAGAAAGTTGTAGACAACTCTCCGTCCTGATCGACAACAAACACATCGCCAGTAAGCCAATCATTTGTAATCAGCGTTTTTTTATAGCGAAAAACACCATCAAGATTGCCCAGCATTCCCCCACCAGGCAGTGAGGTTATTTTTTTATCATCCAAGCTAACCTGCAAAAGACCTCCTGGGTGCTCAGTCGAGAAATCATCCTGTAGACCTTTTCCCCAAGATCCCACAATGAGACGTTGATCATCTAAAAATACGCCATTGGGGTGCGCAAGATCTTCATCTTTTAACCATAAGGTCACCTCACCTTGGGAGTATTGATAGAGAGCGTTTCCAAGCAAGTCGGTTATCCATGCAACCTGTGCGCTGGCCGTTACATCGTTTAGAAAGAGTGAACCTGTCACCTTTATCTTTGTTTTTATGGCTGCGCTATCCAGATCGATGACCAGCAGTTCTGTCAGATCAGTCACCAGTAGTTCGTCTCCTAAAATCGCCATACCTTTCGGCGCATTCAAACCGGTTACCCAATCGTGCTCTATGACCTCACCTTGCATGCTCAGCAATGAAAGAAAGCCCTGACCATCGGCCTCTGCCGGATGCCCGTCAATGTTGCTGACGATGATGCGATCACGCTGTTTATCGAACAAGGCTGATTCGGGTTGAGAAAAACCTTCCACTCTCCAGAGCGGCGTGGAAAAAGCTGCAGCGGACGTCAGAATCAAGGACGTGGTAACCACAATGGCGGGGATTTTCATGATAGCGCTCTATTTAAGATCAGCGCTATTAGTATCAATATGCAATACTTATATCTATTAAAAATCTTCTTAGTATCATAATAAGATACTCAATGGATAGATAAAGTGCCAAATAAACTCAACAGCGATCTGTTTGACGTGCTCAAACGCACGCTCAAGGCAAAGGGTATGACCTATGCAGAGCTGGCCCAGATCATCAATGTGTCTGAGCCAACGATCAAACGCTTGTTTGTTGATTGTGACTGCAGATTTAGTCGCCTTGTCGAGATTTGTCAGGCGCTTGATCTGACCATCTCAGAGGTTGCGGAGGTAGCGGATCGACTCCACGAATCCGTTGTTACATTATCTGAATCAGTTGAGACGGCCTTGGCAAACTCTCCGTCATTATTCTGGTTCTACATTTTACTCAGGGATGAAATGACGTGTGAGCAAATACAAGAACTTTACCGAATCAGTAGCGCCGACACCTACCTGTATTGCCGGGATCTGGAACGCCTGGGCTTGGTTTCCCTAACAAACGATAGTCAGGTTGTCCGGCTATCCACTCATCCAGTCAGATTTAGCGTGGGCGGTCCTTTGCAAGCTCTTTTTAAGCAAATCAATCTCAAATTTGTAGAACAAACAATAGAGAGCACGACTAACACGCAAGAAAAATTTAAAAGTATTTCACGCCGCATGAGGCCTGAATCAGCTGAACTCCTGGCTGACGAAGCACAGGTATTTTTTAACAGGATTGCTCAAGTGTCACGCCAGGATAAACTGACTTCGCCTGATAAAGACCTCATTGCCTACAAATGGAGCCTGGCTGCAGACAAAGCATCATTCTCATCGCTCATGGAAATCGCGGCGCATAAAAACAGCTAAACTGCCCCAGTTGCCTGGGGGCGGCACAGCGAATTTATTCCAAAGCCTTTAAAATCAATCGCCTAGCAAGGTTCGGCAGTCGTCAATTACCGCCATCCCCAGCATACTGGGGCAGTTAAATAGGCACACTGTTAGTCAATGCCGAGTTATTTCGTCAGCGCTGTCTGTATCCCCAGCATCGCTAACAGTGACACCCTTAAACAAGGCCACTACATCAACCGCATCATAGGCGTATAAACTGTCACAAAACTCACAGGTGATTTCCACCTTGCCCTGTTCTTTAACAATGTCATTAACCTCATCCGAGCCTAAACCGATCAACATGCCATCGGTCCGCTCACGCGAGCAGGAACAATGAAAGCGTACACTTTCAGCATCAAACACACGCACGCGCTCCTCGTGAAACAGTCGATGTAAAAGTACCTGGATTTCATCACCACACAGCTCCTCACTGCTCAGGGTTTCACACAATGTGGTTGCCCGTTGCCAACCATCCGAATCATGATAGGTTCGTTCCTCCACTGGCAGTTTTTGCACCAGAATACCCGCAGCAGATGAGTCAGAGACAGCCAGGAATAACTGCGTGGGTAACTGCTCACTGGTTTTAAAGTAGCTTTGCAAAGCATCCGCTAAACAATCACCCTCCAATGGAACAATTCCCTGATAGGGTTCAGCATACTTATTCGCCTCAATACTGATGATCATGCGAGCGTCCATGCCAAACGCACTCATCAAACCTTGATCCACAGGTTCATCTGTCCAGCGCGCCAGACCACGTACACTGCCCTCGTTGCTCACTTGCACCACCAGTAAATGAATCGGCCCCTCCCCGCGCACCTGCATCGTCATTTTCCCTTCAAATTTGATGGTGCTGGCCAACAAGGTGGCGGCAACAAATGCCTCACCGAGGATCTGTTTTACGGCAGGTGGGTAGTTGGTGCGAGCCGTGGCATCTCGCCAGGTGTCATCCAATTGCACAACATGGCCTCGCACGTCGCAGGACTCAACCAAAAATTTCTGTTGTTTATCGCGTTCTCGCATGACTCTTAAACTCCAGACGACGATATAAAAAGTCACCCACTAAGGGTGTCAAATACATGGGGACCTGATAGCAGGCAATAAATAGCAACAGCGGTTCTATCTGAACAGCGGGTAAAGCCGTTAAATAGAGGGCCACGTTCCTGTTACCGCAAACAACGCCGCTACAAATAGCACGTGATCTACCATAGTTCAGAACACGTGCCATAAGTACTCCAACAAGTTGCAAGCCAATATTGACTGCAAACGCTAGCGTTAGCATTGACAACACATCGACGATCGTTGTTTCAGGATCATGCAACGCCGACATCAAGCCGATAACCATGATCGCCAGCACCAGTGCACTAAAGCCGTCCATAGCAGACTGGTTTACCACCCAATGACGGCGGCGTGTGATTAGAATGACAAGCAGGGCCATGCCTACCGAAACAGCAATCAGGAGTAAAAGCATTAATGATGGCTGAAGCATCGCGCTGAGCGGTTGTTCGGGATAAAGAAAAAACAGCACGGGTATACAGGTTAAAGGTAAAAGAGCCGTGCCCAGCATCAACCAGCGCAAGGCCAGCGCAGCATCACCGCGCATGAGTAAAACCAGATTCGGACAACCTGAAATCGGTGGGGCCGCCGCTACCAGTGTTATGGCAAGCAGCCAGATCGGCGGTAAAGCCAAGAGGCTGCCTAAAAGTAACAACAAACAAGGCAACCCTAATTGTGTCAGTAACACTCGACCTGTCAGCGATAAGAAGCTTTTACGATTACCGGATATAGAAGACAGTTGAGCATCAGAAAATATTCTCAGTACTGCTGCAAACAGCAGCAGGCCGATACATAAAGGTATCGCAGCCTTCATCGGCTGAGCTGCCCAGGGAAGTACAACGCCTGCTATCAGACCGCCGGGCAATACCCAACGCCCGTATCTACCAAGCAACGAAAACGCGTTTACGATCAGTGCCGACAGAAGAGCCCTAGCCTTTTAGCTTTTCGCGCAGCATTTGATTGAGCTGCGCAGGATTAGCCTTGCCACGAGAGGCCTTCATCACAGCACCCACGAAGAATGAAAGAAGTTTCTCTTTACCAGCCTGATACTCCGCTAGTTGCGACGGGTTGGCCGCGATCACTTCATCGATCATCGCCTCAATCGCAGCGGTATCTGTTATCTGCTTTAGACCTTTAGCTTCAATCACTGCATCAACATCCTTTTCACCGGACCACAAGGCGTCGAACACTTGCTTACCCAACTTACCAGACAGGGTTCCATCATCAACGCGATTGATTAATTGCCCCAGTTGCTGCGCACTGACCGGTAAATCGCTCAGCTCAACCTCCTCTTTGTTCATTCGACCAAACACTTCTCCCAGCAACCAATTAGCTGCCAGGCGAGGAGCGAACTTCTGCTCTTGCAACACCGCTTCAAAGAAATCGGCAACTTGCTTGTCTGCACAAAGCGATTGCGCATCGGCCTCTGGAATGTCGAGTTCGTTGATAAATCGCAAACGGCGCTTGCTCGGCAGCTCCGGCATTGTTTGAGCCACTGCTTCGATGAATGAATCATCAATAATCAAAGGGGGAAGATCAGGGTCAGGGAAATAGCGGTAATCGTTTGCTTCTTCCTTGCTGCGCATTGATCGTGTTTCATCCTTATCTGCGTCATACAAACGCGTTTCCTGAACCACCTCACCACCGCTTTCGATAAGGTCTATCTGTCGCTCGACCTCAAAGTCAATGGCTCGCTCGAGAAAACGAAAGGAGTTAAGATTCTTGATTTCAGCACGGGTGCCGAATTCCTCTTGACCGCTGGGCCGAACTGACACGTTGGCATCACAACGAAAAGAACCTTCCTGCATATTGCCATCACAGATATCGATATACCGAACCAGAGAATGAATATGGCGAGCGTAAGCGACAGCTTCAGCCGCTGAGCGCATATCAGGCTCGGATACAATTTCCAGTAAAGGCGTACCTGCTCTGTTTAAATCAATGCCGGTGCATCCTTCGAATAGATCGTGGACTGATTTTCCGGCATCTTCTTCCAAGTGCGCGCGCGTTAACCCCACACGCTTTTCACGACCATCGGGCAATGTGACAGTTATCGAGCCTTCACCCACGATAGGAAACGCCATTTGCGATATCTGATAGCCCTTGGGCAAGTCGGGGTAGAAGTAGTTTTTGCGGGCAAATACCGATCGTTTACCAATCTGAGCATCTGTCGCCAACGCAAATTTGACCGCCATGCGCACAACGTCTTGATTGACTACAGGCAAAACACCGGGCAGGCCCAGATCTACAGCCGAAGCCTGAGTATTGGGCTCTGCACCAAAGGCTGTTGAAGACGCTGAAAAGATCTTCGATTTCGTTGCAAGCTGGGCATGTATCTCAAGCCCGATTACGGTTTCCCACGACATAAAATTAACGCCTTATCTCAATCGAGTTCTGCGGGTGACTGACGATGCCAGTCGGTCATACCCTGATAGCGATGCGCAACATTTAGCAGACGAGCTTCTTGAAACGCAGGTCCGCACAATTGCAATCCGGCCGGCAGGCCATCAACCATTCCACAAGGGACTGACAAGGCCGGCAAGCCACTCAGATTAGCCGATACTGTAAACAGATCGTTCAGGTACATGCCTACGGGATCTTCCGCCTTTTCGCCACGGGCAAAGGCCGTAGTAGGCGTTGTCGGGCCGGCAATGATATCCACTTCGTTAAACGCGGCGGCAAAGTCATCGCTTACCAGCTGACGAACTCGTTGAGCCTTGGAGTAATAGGCGTCGTAATAGCCAGCTGAGAGTGCGTAAGTACCTATGAGAATCCGGCGTTTGACTTCATTTCCAAAACCCTCGCCTCTGGAGCGCGTATAGAGATCTTCCAGATCTTGCGGATTTTCACAACGATGCCCAAAACGCACACCATCAAAGCGAGACAGATTACTGGAAGCCTCAGCCGGGGCGATCACGTAATACGCAGGAATGCAGTAACCCTGATTGGGCAGAGAAATACTTTTAAGAATCGCGCCTGCTCTCTCCAATTCGGCTAAAGCCTCGTTAACGGCATCACCCAACGCTGAATCAAGGCCTTTCCCAAAGTATTCAGAAGGCACCCCGATACGCAATCCTTTCAATTCTGTGTTTAGCGTGGCGCTGAAATCGGGAACAGGCTCGATGCTGCTGGTTGAGTCACGCGGATCATGCCCTGCCATACCTTGCAACAACAAAGCACAGTCCTGCGCCGTTTGCGCCATTGGTCCGCCTTGATCCAGACTCGAGGCAAAAGCGATCATGCCATATCGTGAGACTCGCCCATAAGTAGGCTTGATCCCGGTTATGCCGCAAAAGGCCGCTGGCTGTCGGATCGATCCACCGGTATCGGTTCCGGTGGCGGCTGAGGCTAGCTGTGCAGCGACTACAGCCGCGCTACCGCCGGACGACCCGCCGGGTACGCGATCGTGCTGCCAGGGATTGGCGACCGAACCAAAGTAGCTGTTCTCATTGGATGATCCCATCGCAAATTCATCCATGTTCGCTTTGCCCAGAGTAACCACTCCGGCAGAATTCAAGCGATCAACCACGGTTGCGTTGTAGGGTGCAATGAAGTTCTGCAACATGCGTGATCCGCAGGTTGTTTTAATTCCCTTGGTGCAAAAAATATCCTTATGCGCAATCGGAATTCCGGTGAGGGCGTTTTTATCACCGCTCTGCAAACGTAGATCAGCAGCCTTGGCAGATTCCATGGCTCCTTCTGCATCCACCTGCAAATAGGCATTGAGCGATGGATTAAGCCGATCGATACGCTGCAAGTAGTGCTCTGTTAACTCTGAGCTCTTTAGTTCGCCATTAGACAACAGCTCGGACTGCTCGGAGAGTGTTTTGGTGTGTAGATCAGTAGACGATGACATCTCGTTCAACCCTATTCAATGACTCGTGGCACGAGAAAATACCCATCTTCAGTCGACGGTGCCGGGGCTTGAAGAACATCACGACGATTGGATTCAGTCACTTCATCCTCTCTGAGCAGCAGACTGGCACTGGCAGGATGCTCCATGGGCTGAACGTTACTGGTATCGATAGCCTGGAGCTCTTCTACCAGAGCGAGCACGGTAGAGAGATCTTTTGCCAGAGGTTCGAGTGCATCTTGCTCCACACCGAGCCTCGCCAGGTGAGCGATGTCTTGAATATCCTTGGATGTTAGGGCCACAAAAATACCGAGTCTTGAGTTGTAAGCGCGGGAATCTATCATAATGTAGTTGATAGGGCTCTGTATCAATCCCATATGCACCGCAATTTCACGCAAAGAGCGATAAAACAATCATGACCGCCGATATTCTCGAGCAAAGAATCGAATCTCTGGAACTCAAGCTCATGGAGGTAGAGAACACAGTACAAGAGCTCAATGAGGTGATATTGACTCAATATCGGGATATCGAGCGACTTCAGGCTCAGCAGATACAGCTGATGAATCGCATGGTCAACAACAATGAACAGGCTGCAACGCCATCAGCAAGCGATGAGTTGCCGCCCCATTACTAGCTCGATGATCCGACCACCCTCGCCTTCACTGTCCCAGCACCAAGCTCGTGCCATCCATCCTGTACTGCGGCACAATCAGATTTCTAGTGGCGTACTGAGACCTGTAAACACGCCCGGCTACGTCATATCGGTCTTCTCCGCAACTGTCTCGATAGCCACCTCTCCAGCTTTTGCCCTGAAAAAGCGTCTGCCCGGCTGGCAACCACTCCACCGAACAGCCCTGGCCGGTTCCCAGGGCCAAAGCCACGAACCACTCAGCGCTCGCAGAGCGATAGACATTGCGAGCAAGCTCTGGCTGCTCGGATTCTCGGGATTCAGGGTCCAGCAGGCGATCATCGGGACTTCGCAAAGACACAATGTCCTCGTCGGAACGTCGATACACCAGAACCGGGCGACCCTCCCAGCTCAGAAAACGGGTTTCTCCCACTACCATATCGGCAATAGAGACTCTCAGACTCGGCACAGAGCGCAGTTCGCCATCCCCAGATCGCAAAGCAGCAAAGAACACATAAACGATGCAGGCAAACCCTACATAGAGCATCAGCTTCGCAGCCACTCGAAGCCTGAGGCGGCGCTGCGCAGACGCTTTATCGGAATTAATCACCATGGACATGCAAACGTATTCAGTTTAGTCAGTGTACGGCACACATGAGCTCCTGGACGCCACCGCCCATTATCTTCAAAGATGATTCTGAAAAAACAGAAACGCTACGCCGGCATCTGACAACACTTGGTTGGCTAAACGCCGCCTCTGACAAAAATCCCGCCTGGCAATTGCATCTGGTCGATGGGCATCTGACCATGCTGCGCCCCGATGGCGTTAGCCTGAGTCTGGATTTCACTCTGGGTAAGGCTCGGCACAGGCAAAAAGAAGCGGGACATGGTGCACAGACCCTGAGCAAAGCCTTGGGTATCAGCAGCTTTCAGAAAAGGAATGGCCATCTGCCCTCTATTGCAGATGCCACCGGTGGGCTCGGGCAAGATGGCTGGGCTATCGCATCACTCGGTTGCCCTGTGTTCGCCATTGAGCGAAATCCGATTGTTCATGCGCTGCTGGACGATGCGCTGAAGCGTGCGAGACTCAACGAAATCAGTAGCGAGATTGCCAGCCGCATAACATTGGTGCGGGAGGATGCCGTTAGCTGGCTTCGCAATATTCGCAACGCTGATCAAGCACATATTATCTATCTAGACCCGATGTACCCCGCCCGCAAACATAAAGCCGACTCAAAAAAAGGCATGCAATTTCTGCAAGCGCTACTGGGGCCTCCGGTAAAAGAAGAATCTGAGTCACTACTTGGAGCTGCTTTGGACTACCAAGCAAGGCGCGTGGTTGTAAAACGCCCGAAAGGTGCCGAAGAAATGGATGGTAGTACACGCTGGCCTGGTCAGCGCACCTGCGTACAATCCAGCAATACCCGCTACGACATCTACCATCAATCCCTAAAATTCTGAAACTGCATGGGCAAGCCTAACTCGGCTGATTTGAGCATCGTCATCGTTGCCTGCAAGTCATCACGTTTCTTGCCTGTTACTCGCAACTGCTCTCCCTGTATCTGAGCTTGAACCTTGATCTTTGACTCCTTGATTTTGGCAACTGCTTTTTTTGCTGTTTCTTTGTCGATACCCTGCCTGACTGTCACTGCTTGCTTGACACCTTTTCCACTATTTTCAACTTTACCTGCCTCTAGACAGGCGATATCGATTTGACGTGAAGTTAGCTTCTGGTACAGCACAGGGTGGATCTGCTGGATCTGAAAATCACTATCGGCATTTAACATGATCTTGCCATCTGACAATTCGATTTTGGCTGATGTACCCTTGAAGTCAAAACGATTGCCTATTTCTCGTTGCGCATGATCAACAGCGTTGCTGAGTTCATGTTGATCTACTTCAGATACAACATCGAATGAGGGCATGATTGGCTCCTTATTGACTGAGTAATTAACAATGCGAAATGGTAGCAGAACCAGCCGTCTAGAAAAATCGAGAAGAGTACGATGAAAAACTGGATGTTGGTTGCAGGTGCGCTGTTGGGCGCTACAGCGGTCATGAGTGGCGCATTTGGAGCACATGCCCTCCAAGGCCTAATCACTGGCAAGAATATGGACTGGTATGACACCGCTGTTTCGTATCATGCCGGCCATGCCCTCGCAGTAGTTGCCTGCGGCCTACTCAGCTTACACGCAGGCTCGGGGCCCGGAAGCCGTTACTTGATGGTAGCCGGAGCCTGTTTTGTGGCGGGGATTGCTGTGTTCTCGGGATCTTTGTATGTCATGGCTTTTACTGGTATCACCCGCTTGGGCATGATCACCCCAATCGGCGGCGTATTTTTAATTGTTGCCTGGCTATGTCTGGCAATCAGCGGCACTCGAGTAAACTCTGGAGTATCCTCATAAAATGAGCAATGAAAATAATTCCATCAATGCGGGTTTGATTGAAGCGCGAAGAGATTACACCGCTTCTACTTTGCGTCGAAACGATTTGGCACCCAATCCATTTTCGCAATTTACCCAGTGGCTGCAGGATGCACGGGATCAACAGATTCTTGATGCAACGGCTATGAGCTTAAGTACGGTTGACAGCGATGGACAACCACACTCTCGCATTGTGCTACTCAAGAGTTTTGATGAACAGGGTTTTATCTGGTACACCTACCAGCAAAGCGACAAAGCACAACAAATTGAAGATAACCCGCAGGCGGCTTTACTGTTTTACTGGTGCGCCCTGGAGCGGCAAGTGCGCATAGAAGGTCGCGTTGAGAAACTCGACCCTGCAGACGCGGACGATTATTTCTACTCCCGCCCCGAAGGCAGTCGATTCAGTGCTGCCGCTTCAGTACAATCAAAGCCGGTCAGTGGACGCGATGTACTAGAGGCGCGTGTTGAACAATTGCGTGAACAATACCCCGATGGCAATGTACCTCGCCCTGAGGTTTGGGGTGGTTATCGCATAAGGCCCAAGCGTATAGAATTCTGGCAAGGGCGTGCCGACCGACTACATGATCGCTTTGTTTTTGAGCAAGCCGGGCATGAGTCTAACTGGTCGATCAACAGGATTTCACCGTGATAAAAATCCTTGCTCTATTGCTGGTATTTTTAGGGATGCTCATAACTCTGCGCATACTGATGCCCACCTTTTCAGAATCAGTTGCCGGTGGAATTATCACCACCAACGGCAAATCGCAATTGGCCGACTGTCCTGGCTTGCCTAATTGTTGGTGCTCAGAATCCACCCGTAGCGAGCACTCAATTGATCGTTTGGAGCTGACACTACCCGCTGACAACGCAATAGCGACCCTCGCAGGTATCGTTGGAACATTCGAAGGTACTGCCATTGTTGAGCAGTCAGATCGGTATCTGCACGCTACGTTCACCACTCGATGGATGGGCTTTGTAGACGATGTAGAGTTCTTAGTCAGTGATGATAAAGAGAGCGTTCAGCTTCGTAGCGCATCGCGATTGGGAAAATCTGATCTGGGAGCCAACGCAAAGCGAGTTGAAAGCCTGCGTAGCGCTTCAGCTGGCAAACTGTAGGCTATTGTTGCCTATCCATTTATGCAGCATATGCTTGATTGTGTCTTGCGTAAACGGTTTGCTTACATAATCGTCCATACCGGCAGATAGACATTTTTGCCTGTCACCAGTCATTGCATTTGCCGTAACAGCCACGATCGGGATTGTAAGACCACTGGCTCTTGCTCGCCGGGTAGTACTATAGCCATCCAGCTCGGGCATTTGACAATCCATAAAAACAATATCAAACCCCTGCTCTTCCAGGACATGCATGGCACGTAAGCCGTTCTCTGCAAGCGTTACCTCGCAGTTAAGCTCCTCTAGTATCGCTTCCATGACCATTTGATTGATAGGGTTATCCTCGACCACCAAGGCGCGTGTTTTTTCTGATCCTGATTCCTTCGCTGTACTAATCGCATGTGTTTGCGTATCAACGCTCTCATCGTGTGGAACTTCATGAAGAGGTAAGCTCACCAGAACCCTGGTACCTTCGCAAAGCGCGCTTGATACCTTCAGCTTACCCTTCATTAGCTCGACCAGACTGTTGGCAATGGACAAACCTAAACCGCTACCGCCAAAGCGACGACTTGAGTCGCCATCGATCTGATGAAAAAGCTCATTAACCCGGTGTAATTGTGATGCCTCTATCCCAGGACCCGTATCACTAACCTCGAGCAGCAAACACTCAACAAGATTCTCAGCTTCATCCTCCGTATCAGATAACGCAATATCGGTTGGCTGACGAAATACCTTCAATTTAACGCCACCCTGACTCGTAAACTTTATGGCATTGTCAACAAGTGCGCCAAGCACCTGTTCGAGGCGCCTTTCGTCACCGATCAAACGTTGCGGCACATCCTCATCAATATGGACCTCAAACGTCAGGTTTTTCTGTTCAATCAAAGCAGACTTCTGCAGCCTTATTGACTCAATGACATGCTCTATCCTGTATGGGCGTTCATCCAGAACTACATCGCCAGTGACAAGACTTGATGCGCCGAGAAGATTGTCTATCAGCTTTAGCATCTCTTCACCAGATTGTTGCAGGCTGCTGATGAGCCTGTCTTGCTCTGGATTCAACGA
>JBGCEO010000125.1:0-25206 GCA_045106475.1 Granulosicoccus sp. | reverse complement strand
TGCAATATTGGGGGGAGATCCAGCCTCGGTATCAATAACGATCTGTTGTTCAAAACTATCGGATCCATTCTGAGTTACCACCGCGCCAGTGGCGGCCTCGAAGTAGGCAATAACCGCCTCAGCTGCCTGCGCATCGGGTCCAAGCCAGGGAGAGGCTATCGACAACAACTCACCGTCGAAATCGTGAGTTGCCGCGAACTCTTCATAACTTTGCCAATTAAACGCACCCTCGCCCGGTGGCACTATCAGTTGGCTCTCGGCTACAGCTCCCGTACTCAATAAGGCGACCGCAGCCATCGCCATGCACTCTTTCATCATCACTAATCCTCCAAAGGGAATCTGCGCCGCAACGGGTGGCGGCAGCAGAGAAGTGGAGAAGGCTAACCAAACTGCTGAAATTAAGGAAATATGGTTTTTAACGCGTAAAATAGTTTTTTTCTATGGCAGAGATGCCCGTGGATCGAAAGCTAAAACAATTTCTAACGGTTGCCGAGACGGGGAACGTGACTACCGCTGCCGAGATGCTTCATGTGTCTCAGCCGACAATATCGGTCAACTTGCGTCGGTTGGAGGAGGATCACGGCGTGCAGTTCTTCAAGCGCAGCTCCCGTGGTGTTCAGCTCACAGATTTTGGCAAAGTACTGTACGAACACGCGAAGGTCATGGCACGGCTTGATGATCATGCTGCCGCACAAATTCAGATGCTAAAAGCATCCGATCAGAAAACGATGCGTATCGGCACCGGCTTTGCCTGGTGGTCAATCTTTATGCGGGATATTCTCAGCGCTTATCAGCACGAAGATCCACGTGCATCATTGCACGTCGACGTATGTAGCAGCCTGGACGGTTTACGACATCTTTTATCCGGGGACATCGGTTGCTTTGTTGGAACAATAGTTGAAAAACTCAATGACAAAGCAGGGTTCTTATTTGAGCATCTATTCTCTGTTGAAGATGCTTATTTCGCACGGCACGATCACCCACTCATGGGGGAGGAGAGCAAGCTTGCCGACGTGCAAAAATTTCCTAAACTCGATGTCGCACCGTTTGTGAACCGTCATCTCGGACTTATCGAGCGAGACAACTTCGACCCCATGTCGTTGTCGCGCAGTCTTGCTCAAACTGGTCTCTTGACAACCAACTCAATGACAACAGGCATTGACATGTTACGGGACACGGACGCGATTTTACTGTATCCCGTTGTGTGCCAATCCTTCTTTGAGCATCACGGCATTACACCATTGAATGTTGCCGATAGATCCAGAGAAGAAATCAAAATTGGTATCTATAGCCTTGCCGAAAAAGAGCCTGATCATCATCTGGCTGATATTCTCGACAATATTAGAAGCGCAACACGCTCAATGCGGGAAAGAACAGAACAGCTTTAATCTACCTAAGCTTCATTGATTAACCAGCTTGCAGTAACGTCATCCGTTATTAAGTGCGATACATAACCGCCTTTGAGTGTTGCGTGTATGGCATCCCATTTTGAGCTACCTCCAGCTACCAGGATGCCTGAGCTTAGCGCTTTAATCTGATTCAGATCGACACCGATCATTCGCTCGTCCATCGAGCCATGTATATGCTCTCCATCCTTATCTATAAATGATCCACACAAAACACCGACCGCGCCTTGTTCGCGATACCAGTTAAATTCTTTATTGGTTGTCAGGGCCATTTGAACCATTGGAGTATTGGCATCGCAATTACCGACTGAGAAAATAGCGCGTGTAAGCGTCTTGAATTTTTTCAACTGATTTTGTATAGCTGGCTCTTTGCGAAGTGCTACGGCAAGTTCTGGTGTTGATAACACCGCAGGGGCATGCAAAGTGTAACAATCCGCTCCAAGCTTGGAAGAAATCTTGATGGCAACACTTTCGGCAGTTGAGATGAGCGGAGAATCCATCGAGCCAATCAGCTGACAAATAGTGACGTTTTCAATGTGACGATAGGGCACATTTTCAGACAAATATTGCATCGTCTCACCCCAGGCGGAACCAATGATATCGCCCGGTTCCACAATGTCATGCAAAGCCATGGCACCAACACGTGCAACCTGATGGTTTATTAGTTTCCTTTGTTTGTCATTTGTACCTTCAGAGGTAACATTAGCGAGATAAGCATCCTTGAGCTTAAACTTGTCCTTTAATTCTCTTGATAGGTTTGTGCTTGTAAACGCCTCGCCACTGATGCGGATATCAACAATATTTCGCTCTAGTGCGAGGCGTAAATAGCTGTTGACGGTTGCACGTGATACTCCTTGGCGAAGCGCAATCTCGTTTTGCGTAAGACCCTCCTTGTAATACAACATGGCGGTTTGCGCCAACACACCATTTTTGTGATCAGCAAGCCGTATATCTGCTTGTTCCGCTTTTGAAACCAAACTAGTGTCCGTCAATGCAAAGTGGGGGTGTTTAACGCCAGCCTAGTTCGGGAATTTCCCTGAAACTAGATTTGACATACGCAAAGAAAAATAGCATATGTATAATTCTAATGATAGTATCGGAGAAGCGCTGACTTGGAAATGAAAGTTGCAAGCGCGATCCAGTAGATCGCTTCATGGCAGTCACCAGAAGAGGCACGATGGTAGAGATTTAGCGTTTAACCAAGAACAAGGTATTAATGGTTTTTAGTGGCAAAAGTAATTGTTTAAGTGGGAAGGTGTACGAAACAGGCCTTCTTCACGCGCTTTGTTATCTCTAACAACCTAACAAAAGCCGGAACTGTCTACATCCACAGAGTAATGAGGAGAAATAAATGAAACTAAAATATTTAACCAATTTCCTTACCGCCATTTCGATTTTGATATTCACTGCAAGCATATCGATCGCTGAGGAGCTTTCGTTAGAAGGTAAAACAGTCGGTGTAACGGTAGTTGGCACGAGTCATCATTGGGATTTACAAGCCTTCCAAGGGCAGCTTGACGAGTTGGAACGTTTGGGGGCAGAAGTGATTCCATTAGACGCTGGTCGTAATGATCAAACACAAGTCAACCAGATTCAAACTCTCATTGCGCAAAAACCCGATGCAATCATTCAGCAGTTGGGAAATATCAAAGTTCTTGATCCGTGGTTAAAGAGAATACGCGATGCAGGCATTCCACTTTTTACGGTGGACACAATCACACCGCACTCTATCAATAACACAACGTCTAACAACTATGGCATTGGTTCAGATTTAGCATTAAAAATCGTGGATGACATGGGTGGTGAAGGAAAAGTACTGGTATTCAACGGCTTCTACTCCGTACCGGTATGTAAAATCCGATACGATCAACTTAAATACGTTATGGGAGATTTTTCCGGCATTGAGTTAATCGAACAGGAATTGAAAGATGTAGCACCCAACACAGTTCAGCAGGCATTTGCTGATGTCACGGACATGCTTACAAAGTTTGACAAAGACTCAGGTTTAAAAGCTATATGGGCATGTTGGGATCGCCCCAGCGTTGGTGCTACACAAGCGATTGAAAAAGCAGGTCGCACTGAGGTCAAAACTTATGGCATTGATGGTTCACCTGATTATGTAGAGATGGTTGCCGATCCGAACTCTCCGGCTGGTGCGGTTGCTGCTCAACAGCCCTATGAAATTGGCAAGGGTGCGGCGCAAAACGTAGCAAAGTATCTCAATGGACAGTCGGTACCTCCAATCACCTTTGTATCATCCGTACTGATCGATAAAGACAATGCGGCCGAACTTGCGCAGGATTTTCTTCCAAAGTAGTAGTTTGATCCGATGAGTTATGACTTCGCCTGCCAATCAGGCGGAGTCAAAGACACTAGTCGGCCTGGAGATCGTGAGTGAGTGATTTCGTCATAGATATGCGCGGCATATCAAAAAATTTTGGTGCTGTAAAAGCGTTAGAAAACGTAGATCTCAGAGTCCGAAAAGGATCAATACATGGTTTGGTGGGTGCCAATGGAGCAGGCAAATCCACTATTATAAAAATTTTGGCTGGCATCTACAGTTTGGATAGTGGGCATGTCACGGTGGCCGACAATACACTTGATCGGATTGTTCCCGCTTCAATAGAAAAGGAAGGCGTACATTTTATACACCAGGATCGCCTGCTAGTGCCCACTGCTACGGTAGCTGAAGCAGTCTTTCTCAATCACGAACCACACCTGGGTGTTTTTCTTCATATTCGTCGGATGAAGAAGGATGCCGCCATGTTGATAAAAAATCATTTTGATGTAGACATCAATCCGAGCACGCTTATTCGAGATCTGTCGGCAGCCCAACAAAAAATTGTTCAGATTACCCGTGCTTTAGCGAGTAATGCGAAAGTACTTGTTCTCGACGAGCCAACGGCTGCTTTAGTCTCGGCAGAAGTGACAAATTTATTCAAAGTATTAAGAGAGCTACGTGACAAAGGTATTGGAATTATATTTATTTCCCATTACATGCAGGAGATCATGGAGCTCTGCGACGATGTGACCATTTTGCGAAATGGGCAGAATGCGGGAAACGTTGTTGCATCAAAATCCAACATTGAAGAAATCGTTTCATTAATGGTAGATCGCAATACCAATGAGATGTATCCAGCAAGACATGTTCAAATCAGCCAGCCCGTTCTCGAAATCAAAAATGCAACACGCGCGGGCCATTTTGAAAACGTTAACATCACCTTGCACAAGGGCGAGGTGCTTGGTCTTACGGGTCTTTTAGGGTCTGGCGACAAACAGTTGCTAAAATGTATTTTTGGGCTAGATCAATTTGATTCGGGATCGCTTGCACTAAACGGTGTCGATCAAAAATTTGAGGCTCCAGACGAAGCTGTCAAATCAGGTATTGCGATGATACCGGAGGATCGGCGCGCCCATGGTGTGGCAGTTGATTTATCGGTGTCCGATAATATTAGCATCGCTTCTATTTCACAGTATATAAAGCGAGGGTTTGTAGATTTGTCTGCTGAGGCGAAAGCGGTCGACTCACTCATTACGGAGTTGGATGTGAAGACCCCCAACCGTCATCTTCCGGTTAAAAATCTCTCTGGAGGCAATCAACAAAAGGTCGTTGTGGCTAAGTGGCTGTCCTGTGATAGCTCAGTATATCTGTTGGATGATCCGACTGTGGCGGTTGATGTCGGAGCCAAGGTAGAGATTTACAAATTGATCAATCGCCTGGCAAATGAAGGTAAAGGCATCCTATTTGTGTCTTCAGATCTGGAGGAAACGATCGAGATGTGTGATCGAGTCATGGTCATCTATCGCGGTAAAATTGTCGGGGAGTTCAAGCGCGGTGAGATCGATAGTGATCGATTATTAGCTGTAGCTTCCGGTGGTTCTAGTGATTTCCAGGAAGCATCTTAAGTGAGCAACGAGACATTGTCCCTCGGTTCCAGCAAACCGACGGATCGAAGAACGCTGGCAGCGCTATTTGTTCGACTGGGTGCTTTCGCTGCGTTGGGTATTATCCTTCTTTATTTTTCGATTTACGCCCGTGGTTTCACGTCCTCGTTTAACCTTCAAAACGTGGTGGAGCAATCCGCTATATTGACAATCCTCGCTTATGGAATGACGGTGGTGTTCATCGGTACTGGCACCGATATTCAAAAGGGAGGTGTTGATCTTTCAGTGGCTGCTAATGCTGGTTTGTCCGGCGCTGTATTTGTTACAACGCTTACGCTAGGTTGGCCTGAGCCTCTGGCAATTGTTGCGGCGTTGGTAACCGGTATGGCTATGGGCTTACTCAACGGCATCGCTGTCGTGGTGTTTCGGATAATGCCGCTGTTAGCCACATTGGCAGTGATGAATATTGCGAGTGGGTTTGAGCTGACAATTACTGAAAACAGTGTAATTGGCGTAAGCTCGGAATTCCTAACGATGCTACAGTTTGGCCGTTTCCTGGGTATTTCGTCGCTTTCCTGGGTCTTGTTGGTGTTCACAATAATTATAGCGATTCTATTGCATTTCTCTGCGTTTGGCGTCCGCATTTATGCGGTCGGTGGATTTCCAGAGGCGGCAAAAGCTGCCGGTTTAAACGTCGGATCGTATGTCTATTTCAGTTATGTATTTTCAGGCCTTTGCGCGGGTATCGCATCAGTACTCATCGTTTCGCGCCTTTCTGCATCTACTCTAGGTACCGGTTTGCTGCTACTGCCGGTGCTTGCGGCTGCCCTGCTAGGGACTGTATTTTCCCGTCGATTTATACCCACAATTGGCGGGACATTAATTGCTTCATTGTTCATTGGTTTTTTAGCAAATGGATTCCAACTGCTAGGTATATCGTCGTATTGGGTCAGTGGTGTTCAGGGAGCGCTCATACTACTTGTTGTTGCATTGACGTCTTTTGCCCGACCAGCGTCGGGAGGTTAAATCGTGGACAACGTAAAAAAGGCAGTCTTTAGTCTCGAGGCACTATCAAACTACATAGTGATTTTTGCCTTTGCAGCACTGATAGTCATATTTTCTGTTTCGACAAAAAACTTTTTGACACTCGAAAACCTCTATAACGTGCTTGCCAATAAGGTGGTGCTATTAGCAATTGTTTCATTGGGCATGACGATTGTTATTGCTGCTGGTGGTATTGATCTGTCTGTCGGTGTATCTGTCGATATGTCGGGCCTTGTGTTCTTTTCATTTCTGGCGGCAGGCTATAGCGCCGTGTTTGGGATTGCAGCAGGTCTGGTTGCGGCATTTCTGGTTGGATTGTTCAATGCATTCCTCATCAATAAACTAAAAATAGATGCATTCCTGGCTACGTTGGGCGTACTGTTTATAGGCAGTTCTGTTCAACGCTTGGCTACAAACGGTGGGACACCCGTCACCCTGACAACCCAGGAATACTCCCATATATTTAAAGCGATATCGGATTTACCATTGCTGGGTTTTCCGGCCCCGGTTTGGGTTTTATTGATTTGTTCTATAGTGGTTTACTTGCTGCTGCATAAGATGGACTTCGGTCGCTTTGTCGCGGTGCTCGGTGCTCGACCCGGTGTGGCTCTCTATTCTGGAGTACGCGTCCCAAGAGAATTGTCAAAAGTCTTTGTTTATTGTGCTGTGCTTTGTGGCATTGCTGGTATTTTGCTTTCATCACAGGTGAAATCCTATATCCCATTGTCTGGTGATGCATTTTTACTTGATGCTATTGGAGCCACATTCATCGGTACGGCGATGACTTCTGACCGCCGTCCAACTGTTATAGGTACTCTCCTTGGTGTATGCCTGCTGGCTGTAATGCGAAATGGTTTGCTGCTAATTGGCTGGAATTTTTTCTGGCAGCAAGTGGGAATCGGTGTTTTAGTTTTTGTTGTCTTAGCCTTGTCTTTCGGGCTGCGTAAGAAGGAGGAGTAGTACGTTATTGAAAACAGAATATCGAGCAGAATAAAACGCGGTGTGCGCTAGATGCTTGTTACAAGGCCTTTATGCAGAGCGGGGATTGACATGACAGATCACAATAGAAGAACGTTTATCGGTGTGGGCATTGCGGCACTTGCTGCAACTAAGGCGGTGCGCGCGCAGTCAAACATGGGGCGAGTCAGTAAGCCAAGCGTAGTCGTTATCGGGGGCGGTGCAGGTGGTGCAACCGTGGCTCGCTATATTGCCAGTGGAAGTAATGGTCAAATCGATGTCACGCTGGTAGAAGCAAACCCTGTCTATAACAGCTGTTTTTTTTCTAATTTATATATTGGCGGTTTTCGCAGTTACGAATCGCTAACCCACTCATACGATAAGCTCACATCGGAATGGGGTATTAAGCTTATTCATGACACCGCAATCGCAATTGATAGGGCGAGAAAAAAAGTCGAACTGAATGGCGGATTTCTTCGCTATGATATTTTGATTATGTCTCCCGGAATTGATTTTGTGCAGGGATCAGTGCAAGGCTGGAGCGAGACTGATGCGCATCGCATGCCTCACGCGTATAAGGGTGGTCATCAAGTACAATTGTTGAAAACCCAAATTGATTCAATGCCAAAAGGTGGGGTGTTCGCAATCGTACCGCCAAAGGGTATGTATCGTTGCCCACCAGGGCCTTACGAACGTGTATCCATGGTTGCGCATCTGCTGAAAGTTAAAAATCCAAGCGCCAAGATCATAATAGCCGACCCAAAACCGGTCTTTTCTAAAATGGGTTTATTCCGTGAAGCATGGAAAAAATACTACCGCGGAATGATTGAAATGAACAGTGACGTCGATATGTCTACCTTCAGTGTTGATCCCAATAACATGACGATCACCATTGAGGGGGAGAGTATAAAAGTAGACGTATGTAATGTGATTCCATCTCAACAGGCAGGAAAGATTGCTGAGCTTGCAGGCGTTGTGGAAAATAATTGGGCACCCGTACATGGGCAAGACATGCGTTCACGTATTGACGATAGTATTTACATTTTGGGAGATGCGGCCCGGCAGGGCGATATGCCTAAATCAGGTTTTTCAGCTAATTCTCAAGCCAAGGTATGCGCCAATGCTATCCTGGCAAAATTAATAGGATCAGAACAATACCAGCCTAAGTTTAATAACACTTGCTGGTCTCTTTTAGCGCCAGATGATGCGGTAAAGATTGGTGCTTCCTATAAAGCCGCAGATGAAAAAATAGTCAAGGTGAGTGGTTTCGTTTCCAAACGCCGTGAGGCCGGCGAACTACGTAAGTCCAACTATCAGGAGTCACTTGATTGGTATCAATCAACAACGACAGACATGTTTGGGTAAATTTAAACACTTGTAACAAAATGGTGAATTAATTCAATGAAGTATCTTTTAGCAGCAGTTTTTATTACATGCAGCAGTAGTGCTGAAGTGCTAGCTAAAGACCTTAAATTTGTTGGCGTATGGGAAGGGCCTTACGATACGCCTATCTACACAAAGTTGGTTTTTCATGAAGACCAAAGCTTGACATACTGCGAGGTCTCTAGTTGTCATAACATCAATTGCATGAAGATGGATTATGACGGGGCGTTAGACGCAACATTTACTTATATCGATTGGTCTGGTAACTGGAAATTCGAACGTATTTCTGACGATGAAATAGAAGGTACATTTACGAACCAACAAGGGGACGTCTCCCTATCTATCTATGAGCCGGAATAGACAGCTCTTGTTCTTTAGTCTATTGAGTAGTTTATCGAGCCATGATCAACGCTAAAAGCACTGGTATGCAGTACAAACGTACTAACAGATCGCTCACCAGCACGCACTACGGCACCTATGAGGTAGAAACGTCGAACGGGCAGGTCAAGGCCTTACATGATTTCTCTCAGGATCCATCGCCATCTGATATTGGTAAAGGTATTATTGGTGTTTTAGACGGCCCAACTCGCATAGATGGGCCAATGGTGCGAGCGGGATGGCTTGATGATGGGCCGGGTGCAAGCAAAGGCAGAGGCTCAGAGCCATTTGTCAAAGTTTCGTGGCAACAGGCAGAACAACTGGTTGCAGACGAACTAAACCGCGTGAAGGAGATGTTCGGCAATCAAGCGATTTACGCTGGCTCGTACGGCTGGGCTAGCGCAGGTCGTTTTCATCATGCGCAAAGCCAGATACACAGGTTCATGAACTGTATTGGCGGTTGCACACGCTCAGTCAATACCTATTCATTTGCAGCGGCAGAGGTTGTCGTCCCACACATACTGGGAAGTTTTCGGGATTATACTTATCCGGGTAATAGTTGGCAGTCGGTTATTGAAGACACATCTCTTCTGGTTGCGTTTGGCGGATTACCGGTTAAAAACGGGCAAATCGTGCAGGGCGGTGTCGGCCGGCATGTTCAGCCTGACGGGATGGCGTCTGCGGCAGCGGCAGGTGTTGAGTTCGTAAACGTATCACCGTTGCGTAGTGATGTAATGGACGCTTTAAATGCTCAATGGCTGGCACCCCGTCCATCTACCGATACAGCGCTATTGCTAAGCCTTGCCCACACTCTGATAGCCGAACAATTACATGACAAAGATTTTGTAGATCGCTATTGCGTTGGCTTTAAGCAATTTAATAATTACCTTCAAGGATCAGTTGATGGCGTCGAAAAATCAGCTGAATGGGCGGCTCAGATTTGCGCATTAAGCGCATCTACCATTCGAGATCTTGCAAGGCGGATGGTAAAACAACGCACGATGATATCGGTGAGCTGGTCCTTGACTCGCCAGGATCACGGTGAGCAACCCTATTGGGCTGCGATCAATCTCGCGGCAATGATTGGTCAAATGGGATTACCAGGTGGCGGCATCACCTTTGGATTTAGTGCCGTTAACTCTGTTGGTAATAACTTTACAGTAGTAAGGGGCGCGGCACTTCCGCAGGGTGAGAATCCGGTAACTGATTTTATCCCCGTCGCGCGAATCTCCGATATGTTACTTAATCCAGGGGCATCCTTTGACTACAATGGAAAAGAGGGTGTATACCCGGATACCCGCATAATCTATTGGGCGGGCGGCAACCCCTTTCATCATCATCAAGACTTGAACCGCATGCGCAAGGCGTGGCAACGCCCGGATACGATTATCTCTCATGAATGGTGTTGGAATTCGCTGGCAAAGCATTCAGATATTGTATTGCCCTGCGCTACCCATTTAGAACGTCAAGATGTTGCGTTTACGCCCCGTGACGGGTTTATGGTTTACATGGAGCAAGCATGTGAACCGTATGGAGAAAGTCGAACCGACTACGAGATTCTGTCTGGCATTGCACGATGTCTGGGTGTGGCGGAGCAATATACAGAAGGTCGAAGGGCGGATGAATGGATAGAATCGATCTACAATCGAACTCGTCAGTTGGCAGCAGAAAGCCACGTGGAGTTACCTTCGCTTACTGAATTGCGGGACATGCAATGGTTTGAAATTGAACCGCCAACAAAGCCTCTGTTTACCTTTGAGAGTTTCCGGAAGAGCCCGTCTGAGTTTGCTTTAAATACACCCAGTGGCAAAATTGAACTCTACTCGGACACGATTGATCAGTTTAACTACGCTGATTGCCCTGGCCATCCGGCCTGGTTTGAACCTGTTGAATGGCTTGGTAATGCTCGAGAATTTCCATTGCACCTAATCTCCAACCAGCCCGCAAACAAGCTGCACTCACAGCTCGATCACGGTTCCGTAAGCAGAGACAGAAAAATAAAAGGGCGTGAACCCGTAGTGATGCATCCCACCAACGCCTTAAAACGCAGCATTAAAGACGGTGATGTTGTACGAGTTTTTAACCAAAGAGGTAGTTGCTACTGCGGCGTGAGAATCGATGAGAACATTCGGGAAGATGTAGTCTGTATCAGTACCGGCGCATGGTTTGATCCAGAGAGCACCGACGCAAACACCGCGTGCAAACATGGTAACCCGAATGTATTAACCTTGGACAAGGGTAGTTCCAGCCTGGCGCAAGGTCCTATTGCTCACAGTTGTCTTGTCGATGTCGAATTTGCATCAGCACCGCCACCAGTGACAGCTTTTGATCCGCCTGAGATAATTGCTCGTTAGCGTAAAATGAGCATCATTGGGTCAATATGTTGATCGGAATATGATCAATAAAGACGATGATTATTCTTTGGCCTGCAATCGATGCGGACACAAGGAACTAAGCTCGATCTCAATTGAACTGGCGACTGAAGGCGGCTGCTCAGCAGTTTATGATTCCAAGTTGCGGGCATCTTATGCTTTGTAGATATTAGTTGGACAGTATAAATCCGCAGAACTGATCGCGAATGAACAAGGGTTGGTATCCAGCTGCTACGGCACTGTATGACAGTTGTGTTCGATATACACTAAATTGGATACTGGAGCGGAAGTTGGCGTATGCAGGTTTGCTTAATACAAAAGTCGATCCGCTTACGGGAGTGGATTATACCCGCGAAGCCGGCCATTGTAGTACGGCTTTAACGTAAAAATCCGTTTAATTCAAATCAATTTACCGTGCGGATCTTCAGTTCTTGGCCAAATCTCGCGGGTCAAGTTTTTATAGTTGTTGGTAACTGGATTGCTCGGATAGGGTCCATCAACAGCAGCATAGACTACTGATTTTGCAATGGCAGAGAATGCCGCATAAAAATGATTTGTCGATTTCACTACCAGCAGGGATTTTAAAGTTGGATCAATGCCAAGGTTGTAGAACAAATCTGGATCGAAGACTTGCGAGCGAACAGAGTTCAAAATTACGTCCACGCCGTTTACTTCAATCCATGCACAGTCACCTAACGGCACCACACTTTGTCCAAAACTCTGTGTTGCGCCCCTAACCAGGTTACGGACACGAACCTGCGCATCAATGGGTTCACCCCCGTTGTCAGACATCTTGCCGCCAAAGCGTAATGTAAGCTGTGCGTCTATACCGGCCGAGAAACAAGTCCGTACCGCGATTGGATCCCATATTGAAGCAAGCGCAGCGTTTGAAAACCTCTGAGCAAACAACTCATTTAAAATAACTGTTGAATCACCAGCAACGCCACCGCCCGGGTTGTCCCAGACATCGGCCAGCACGACCGGACCGTCCTTTGCAGAGTGTGCTAAAGAAACTGCATCTTGCGGTGAAAGAAACGTTGGACGAGTTTTACCTCTGTACGAAAACAATTCTTGTCCTAGTGACTTTGCCAGCTCGGATCCTTTTGCGCAGTTACTGTTAGTGATTACCAATACCTTCGTACCAAGATCAGGAACATCACCAGCCATAAACCCGTGAATGATTGAAATAGACAACACGTCATCCTGCCTTTCTATAGCTTTAATTCTGTCAACAAATGAACGCATAGGATCACGGCTTGTGGGAAAGATCTCGATCATCCGACAGTCAAAAACGCTGATGTGCGGCACAACGTCCCCGCAACTGGTGCGATAAATTAGTTCAACCAGGTTTTCAGCTGTTTCGATAAAGTCAGTGTGCGGGAACTCTTTAAAGACGGTTATGATGTCTGCAAAATCTGTGCGACGCTGACTTAGATGACTGTGCGGATCGAAGGTAACACCAATTAACGCATGCTCACCGACTATCTGTCTAACTAGTTCTATTAGCTCACCTTCACAGTCAGTGCATTCCTGCGCGACCATAGCGCCATGCAGACCCAGTAGCACAATATCTAGAGGCATCGCGTTGCGTAATTCATCCAGTAACTGATCACGCAAATGCTCCCAGGTTTTCTGATTGAGCATACCGCCAGGTTCTGCCCACGTTGCTGTGCCTTCAATGATTTGCCATTGATATTGCTTTGCTACGCGCCGGGCGACTGGATACACTGCGCTGCACAGGGTGGGAGTATTAGGATGTTGCCCGGGTGCAGCATAGAAGCTGTCTTTGAAATCCTGTAGATCGGTTCGAAGTGGTGAAAAGGTATTCGTTTCGGTTGCTACCGAGCCAATGAACACCCGTTTGGTCGCAGCGATCTTAGCAGCCATTGGCTAACAAGCTCCTTGCAGAGAGGGTATGCGAGGTATTGCATTTAAAAGTCGCTGAGTATATTCGTGCCTGGGTCTTTCAAACAACGTGGTTTTATGAGCCAATTCAACAATGCGACCTTCATTCATCACGGCAATTCTATCCGAAATGTGCCGAACAACCGCCAGATCGTGGCTGATGAACAACATGGCAACTTTGCTTTCACGCTGAAGGTGTTTTAGTAAATTAAGTACTTGAGCTTGTATTGATACATCCAGCGCAGAAACAGGCTCATCGGCAATAATAAGATCGGGCTTAACAATCATAACCCGAGCAATTCCAATCCGTTGCCGTTGACCACCCGAAAACTCATGGGGATATCGCGCTAAGACAGATGCCTCCATGCCCACTCTTTCTAGCATTTCAACTATGAGGGAGCGTGCGTCAGTACGACTTTTGGCAAATCCATGAATTAATAACGGCTCTCTTAAAGTTTGTTCTATCGTCAATCTAGGATTGAGTGATGCATAAGGGTCTTGAAAAATCATTTGAATGTTACGCCGCAGTGGTCGGAAGTCGTGTTGGCTCATTTGGAGAATGTCCTGTCCTGAAAACAGAGCACTACCGGAGGTTGCCTTTTGTAAAAGTGTTAATGCTCTCCCAACTGTGGTTTTTCCACACCCTGACTCGCCCACCAAACTCAGCACCTCTCCACGTGAAATATGAAACGTCACACCGTCTACCGCTCTCTCAACGCTCTTTGCCGAGAACAAACTTGTTGACGGTTTTGAGAAATGCACTTTCAGGTCACGTACGTCAAGCAACGATTCACTCATAAGCCAAGCTCTCCGGCAAAGTGACAACGAACCAGGTGATTGTTATCCAAAACACACGCTGTTGGCTCAGTGTTAGCGCATTGCACTTGAGCATGGGTGCAGCGAGGATGGAAGGCGCAACCATTGATCTCTTCTTCAAGTGTCGGGACTCGACCAGGAATAGCATCAAGCCACTCCGTCTCAGAGTCAATCGCAGGTATTGAATTTAATAATCCGCGAGTATAAGGATGCTGAATATTCGCAAATAATTCAGTTGTTGCAGATTTCTCAACAATCCGTCCACGATACATTACCGCCACGTGGTCACAGGTTTTTGCAATAACACCCATATCGTGGGAAATAAGAATGATGGCGGTGCCGGTTCGGCGTTGCAAATCCAGCATCAGTTCCAGCACTTCATTTTGTACCGTCACATCAAGGGCTGTAGTAGGTTCATCTGCGATAATTAATTTCGGCTCACAGGACAAGGCCATTGCAATCATAACTCTTTGTCGTTGTCCGCCAGACAGTTGATGCGGATAACTATTAACACGTTGCTTGTGATCAGGAATCCTAACCAGATCCAACAACTCCAAGGCCCGTTTGCGGTATTGAGAAGCAGTCATGCTACGGTGTTGTTTCAAAGCCTCAACTATTTGGTCACCAATGCGATAAACTGGATTCAGACTGGTCATAGGCTCCTGAAATATCATTGCCATCTTATCGCCCATGATTCGGCGACGTTGCCTGATAGAGATGTTTAGCAGGTTTTCACCTTCAAACCAGATTGAGCCATTGGTTATCTTGACTTGTGAACCTTCTAATAGTCCCATGATAGCCATAGCAGTTAGGCTTTTGCCGCAGCCACTCTCACCGACAATGCCCAATGTTTGATTCAGATCAATCGCGAAAGAGCATTTTTCTACAACCGATAGTAGACCCGTTTTTCCTGTAATGGCGATACTTAGATCTTCTACATCGAGTAGAGCCATCATTCATACTCCCGCGATATCATCTTTGAATCGTGGATCAAGACTGTCTCGCATTGCATCACCAACCAGATTTATAGAAAAAACGGATAAGATGATTAACCCACCCGGAAACAACAGCAACCAAGGTGCGCGTGTCACATAGATGCGCTCCTCAGACAACATGTTGCCCCAACTAGCTACTTCTGGCGGTAAACCCAAACCCAGAAAATCCAACGCAGCAGCTTGAAGTTGAGCGAATGCGAATATAAATGTGGCTTGCACCAATAGTGGCGAAAACAGGTTTGGCAAGATATGCCGGAACAACAATGAAAAGTGACCAGCACCCGAACAGCGAGCTGCATCAAGAAATACATCGTTCTTCAATTTTAGTGTCATTCCAAACAGTATTCGAGACGTTGTCGCCGCATACACCAATCCAATAACCAGAATGGTATTGAACACACTTCGCTCAAGCAGTGTCATCAATACCAACGCTAATAGTAAGGCAGGAAACGCCATTAGAACGTCTACGGCGCGCATTAACACATGCCCGAGTCTTGTGAAATAGGCCGATAGCATGCCTATTAAAATGCCCAATGTTAGCGCAATCAGTACACTTCCTACACCGATTATCACTGCCATACGTGCACCATATAAAGCTCTTGAAAACGTATCGCGTCCAAAATGATCAGTGCCAAAAAGATACGGTGCACCGGGCTCGCTTAACCGTGCAATTGGATCAATCTCTAAAGGATCAAAAGGTGCAACCCAGGGCGCAGCGACAGCAGCAAACATAACAAGGCAAAGCCATAGCGCTCCAATAGCTGCGATCTTACGACCGGCAAACACTCTGACAACGGATTGTGCTTTGTCTTGAAGTAAGCTGATCATTGCAATGAAACTCTAGGATCAAGCCAGGCGTAGGCAAGATCAACCAAGAGATTTACGGATAGATACAGCATTACAATAATCAAAATGACACCTTGGATCACAGGGTAATCACGTCGAAGAATAGATTGCACAACTAATCGTCCAATGCCGGGTAAGGAGAAAACAGTTTCTGTTACGACAGCCTCGGATATCAGGGCTGCAAATGTAAACCCGAAAGCGGCGGCAACTGCGATAAGCGCATTTCTGAACACATGCTTTAACGCAATTTGAGTAGGTGATAAGCCCTTGGCTCGAGCTGTACGAACGTGATCTTCTCTGGAAACATCCAGCATGGACGACCGAACCAACCGAACAATCAAAGCAGCATTGGGGGCAGCCAGCGTCATGCTGGGTAGCAGTAAGTACCGTAAATTGCTCCAGCCGCCATCATCGGAAATAGATGGAAAACCGGAGCTTGGGAACCATCCCAACCCAACAGAAAAAATCAGAATTAAGTAGAGCCCCAACCAGAACGTAGGTATCGAAGCAAATAGAATGGCGAAGCCAGAGGTTACTTGATCAAGCCAAGTACCGTGATAGCTAGCCGACATTATTCCTATTGGAATCCCAAGCAGCACGATCCAAAGCATCGTCATTAATGCCAATAGTATCGATGTTTCCGCACCATCTGCGATGACAGATAATACGGGGGTTTTGAAAAACAAAGACTGGCCAAGGTCACCCCGTAGTACGTCACCAAACCAATACAGGTATTGTTGCCAAATGGGTTTGTCCAGTCCCATTTCACGGCTTAGCGCAGCTATTTCTTCGGGAGTCGCCGTGTCGCCGAGTAAAACCGCAGCCGGGTCACCGGGTATCAGGTGTATAAACAAGAACACCAGCATTGATGCAGCGATCAATGTCGGAATAAACGTAAGAATACGTTTCAAGAAATATGAGAGCATTGTGTGCAGCTATTTCAATTCACTTGCCCCCACCCTGAAAGGGTGGGGCGCGAAGAAGCTGACATTGACTTGACTAGTTATTTACTAACGTTCCAAAAGTGTGGCCATATAAGTGTGGCATCGCCAAGTCCATTCAATTTGGGCGAAGCAATGTTATAGGTGTACACATCTCCGGTCTTCATCGTTGGTACCTGATCATAAATTAACGCCTGAATCTCAGCCCATATGGCTTGGCGTTCCGCAGGATCCGAACTAGCGGTAAACTTGGCTTTTAACGCAGACTTTTCTTCGGTCGTCCACCAGCCTGGGTAATTGTCATTCATCACAGAAATAAGAATGGGATCCGGCACGAATCCATGATGAGTAAAGAACATATCCCATTGATCAGGCTGTGCTCGCTTCTCAATCAGTGTTGCCCAGTCATACACTTGTAAGTCAATATTAAAGCCTGCCTGCGCTAGTTGCTTGGTGTAAACAATGGCTTTGTCATAGTGAAACGGATAATTGGTCGAAACCATAAATTTAATTGGATCACCGGTGTAGCCTGCTTCTTCAGCCATGCTTTTGGCCGCTTCCGCATCACCTTTACTAAAGCTGTCTGCACCCGAATCGGTATACCAGACATTACCCTCGGGTAAAAAAGAGCCATTAGCACGCCACAGGCCTTCAGGACCGATCGCAACTTGCAGTGCGGGTGTTTTGTTGATGGCTGTTTGAATTGCCCGTCGCAACGCAAAGTTCTCCTTCAGAGGCCCTTCTTTGGAGTTCATAAATACTAGTCCAAATATTGGCCCGCCATTGAGAATGGTCTTTACATTGGAATCGGCGTCTAAGTCTGCGTAAAGATCACCCGGTATGCTTTCAGCATAGTCGTAATCACCTGCCTGCAACCCCGCTACTCTAGTGCCAACGTCAGGCACCGGCATGAATCGCAGCGTATCCAGATCAGCATTGCGAGCTCCACTATAACCATCGGCAGCACCCGGTGGCGATACATATTCGTCAAAACGAACCAGTTCAACATGTCTGTTTGGTTGCCATTCGCTGAATTTATAGGGGCCGGTTCCGATATATTGATCTGGTGCGATCGGTTCTTTCGCCGCTCCTTCCATTACAGAAGCAGGATAAATAGCAGGGCCACCATTTATAAACGCTAACAGGTTTTTCCAAGGACCAAAGGGGGCAGAAAGTTGAATGGTGATTTCGTGATCACCACTGGCTTCGATGCTCGCAACGTTACTAAACAACAATCCGCCGCGTGAGCCATGCTCGCCCCATCGCTTCATGGATGCAACGACGTCATTAGATGTCATGGCCTGACCATTATGAAACGTCACATCGTTGCGCAAACTAATAGTGATAGTTTTACCGTCATCAGATAATGAGTCACCTGCTGCAAGTAAATTGACCGGGGCGTTTGCGGCATTAAAAGTATAGAGCCCCTCAAACATATGATGTGCAATCGTGGTCGCTAAGTCTGACGTCACCACATGCTGATCAAGACTTGGCGGTTCTCCTACGGTGGCATAACGCAGCATGCCTTCGGCCATGACTGGCGCTGCAAACCATCCAAGCGTTCCAGATAACAAAGCCACTTTAAACATCGAACGGACTTTCATAATTACTCCTCCACAATGGCAAAGCAAACGGCACACCCCAATACTTACAAAAGGATGTGAATATGTAAGAAACTATCATCAAAATTATAATTTCGTCAAGCATCTACTTGCATCGTCATCAAAGCAGGGATTATTATGTAAGATACTTACATTTCAACTATCAACAATATGGAGCAATGCATGACGACATCCGGAAAAATTACACGTTTTGACGCTGCCGATTCTGCTGCTGGAGGTACTGCGCGTCCTTTTGCCAAAGCTGTGCGTGCCGGCGACTTTGTTTTTGTATCGGGTCAGGTTCCGGCGATCGATGGTGAGATTGTTAGTGGTGGGATTGTGCGCCAGACAGAGCAGGTCATTAACAACATAGTTGAGGTGCTAGCGCTTGCTGACTGCACACTTGCCGACGTTGTAAAAGTCAATATATGGCTCGACGATCCACGCGACTTTACAAGCTTCAATGCAGTTTTCGAAAAGCATTTCATTGCTAACCCACCTGCTAGATCAACCGTTCAATCGGCCCTAATGGTAGATGCCAAGATTGAAATGGATGTTACCGCCTACAAACCTATTTGAAAATTGACAACCAATTGATATCCAGGTACTTCCATGAGTAGAGTCATTGACGTCATCACTCGGACCCGTCAGCTCGAAGGTAGTTTTAGCAAACGCGAACAGTTGGTTGCGGACTTTGTCTTATCCAATCTAGAAAAAGCTGCGACACTCTCACAACTTGAAATAGCCACTGAGGCACAGGTTTCTGTCGCCACCGTTAATCGTTTCTGCCTGGCCCTAGGATGCGAGGGGTTTAGAGACTTTACTATTCAGCTCGCTCAGAGTGTAGCGGTTAGTTTGCAATACATGGGTGGGCCAAGCCGAGATGATTCTGAGTCGGAGCAACTGGTCACACAGGTGTTTGGAGCGTTGATCGATAGCCTCACTTTAGCCCGGTCACAACTTGATAGCGATTCGATACAAAAAGCTACCGACATACTGGCTGTTTGCAGGCGAATCGCATTTATCGGAGTTGGCGGAAGCTCTGCAAACGTTGCACGTGAAGGCGCTAATCGGTTTTTTAGATTGGGTATTCCTGCTGAGGCTCATGCCGATGGATACCTGCAACGTATGGTCGCGGCAACATTAGAAACAGGCGATGTGGTCTTCGCAATTTCTTCCAGCGGGCAAGCCGCGGAGCTACTCGATAGCGTGGCTATTGCTAAACAATATGGTGCAAAAACCATTTGTTTAACCAGAACAGGATCTGACCTGGCTGCGTTAACCGATATTTCGATTGAAATCGATTTGCCCGAAGATCAGGATATCTACAAACCTTCAGCTTCCCGGCTGGTATTTATGGCAATCGTAGATGTATTAGCTGCTGGCGCTGCACGTAACAGACCCGAGCAAGTTAAGGAGTACTTGCGAAGAATACGCACGTCAATGGTCGGCTTATCCAGGGATACCGGACCAAAACCAATTGGAGATTGAAGATCGGTCAGCACAAGCAAACAATTCGGTGAGATTGGATCTGAAGCTAGTTCTTCAGGCTTCACTCTATGAAATGCGTAACGTCTCTGCATCGTAGTCAGTGAGCTAGCTTTCATATAATGTCGAGCGCCACTTTTCTACCGGTCGCTTAAAAACCTCCGAATCAGGCTGGTGAGTCTGAGCTAATGCAATTTTTTACACATCTTTAACAAACTGGTTTTGTCAGAGGCCCTGCGCCAATAAAGTGTTGCACATTTTGTAGCAATTCTGATATCAGTATAAGCTCAACATTCGATGAGACGCCAGATGTACATAGTCAGTACCCACAATGTGCGCTGATACCACAGTAGTCAAGCACACTGCATGGACAGGGCGCATGGTATGGGACGGTCGCGAATTGCAGCAAACCGATGATTGGTCAATTGAGCTCAACATTACCGAGATCAATGAACTTCGAAAATTCGTTAACGCATCACTGTCAAGCAATAAGCCATTAGCCGAGCAATCTTTTTGTGATTATGATCTCGCCAAGCTGAGTATGCGATTGTTGTCACTTCGCGAAGAAATACTTGATGGGCGCGGTTTCACTTTGATTCGGGGTTTGTCCAAAACAGACTGGACAGATGCGGAGCTAACCAGAGCCTATTGGATTATCGGCAGTGTTTTTGGAAATCCAGTTTCTCAGAACGCGCACGCAGATTTGTTGGGGCATGTTACTGATCTTCGCATAAGTGATAATTCCGTGGTACGTACATATCAGACCAATGCAGCTCAGGCCTTTCATTCAGACTCCTGCGATATTGTGGCATTGCTTTGTCTTCGTCCTGCTAAACGTGGTGGGGGAAGTGCGATTGCCAGCTCCGCCAGTATTCACAATCAGCTACTTGATAAAAACCCGCAAGCACTACAAACACTCTATAGCGAATTCATTTGTGATCGTTACGGTGAAATACCCGAAGGGAAAAAGCCTTTCTACCCGGTACATGTGTTTAACGCAGTCGCCGGTAAGCTGGTTTGCTGCGGGATGGACCCGGATATTCGTTCGGCACCTCGGCTCGACGATGTCGACGAATTAAGTGACCTGCAAGTCTCAGCGCTTGATGCTTTTCAACAAGCTGCTAAAAAAAGCGCTTTGAACATGATGCTGGAGCGCGGGGATATACAGCTGGTTAATAATCTTACTGTAGTGCACGCAAGAGAATCCTTTGAAGATCATGTCGATCTTGATAAGCGACGCTATCTTCTCAGGTTGTGGTTGTCCTCACCATTGGGGCGTCAATTGCCAGAGTTTTTAAATGAGCGTTGGGGTAGCATTGCGGTTGGTAGTCTTCGCGGTGGTATCAGGGTGCCAGGTGTTCGGCCACAAGTTAACTTTGCACCCTGCTAGCTTATTTGCTGCAACCAACCTTTAGCAATCTCATGCCTTTCGATTTGATTTTGATCGATGCGCTAAAATCACCTTTCAGCAAGATGCTTTGTTAGTGCATTAAACAGCACGTTTTGTTATTTTGAGCTGAGCGGGTAAGGCATTCGTTTGTTGGTTGGGCAAGAATACTGCGGTGCAAAAAAAACAATGTCATTGCAAGTTTTTAGCACTTGTACAAACGTCATGACGTTTGTACAATCATTTAATGAGCTGGGACGAAGGAACACTAAAGTACGGCCCTATACCGCTTTGGCATCAGATTGCCGAACGCTTACGCCGCGCGATCGCCAGCGGAGAATTCGGGCCAGGCGAAGCGTTACCGTCAGAAGCCGAAATTAATGCGCGATTTGGTGTGAGCAGAACAACAGCTCGCACCTCGCTAGACAGGCTCAAAGAAGATGGATTAATAACTAGACGCTCTGGCAAGGGGTCTATCGTATTAGCCCCGCGCGTATTGCAGCCTTTAGACAGACTCTCCAGCTTCTCAGATGATATGCGAGCTCGAGGTTTAACCCCGTCCTATGTTACTGAGTCTATTCGCCGTTGCCCGCTAACCCAGCGAGCGGCACAAGGGTTGAATCTGGAACCAAGATCAGAAGCGCTGAGAATAAAGCGACAGTTGCTGGCAGATGAATTTCAGATAGGGCTGTCCGATTCATGGATTTCCCCCTCCATCATGGGCAACAATTCCCCTCCGGATCGGGCGGCGCTTGACAACGGCAGTCTTTATGATTGGTTACGCGATATATGCGGGGCTGTTATTGCTGGCGGTCACGAAGTAATCGAAGCAACTGCCGCCAATCGATACCAGGCCAATGCGCTTGACGTAGCCCCTGGCTCACCACTGCTTTTGGCACATCGTACGTGCCATACACATGATGGTACTGCGATTGAGCATGCCACCATGCACTACCGCCCTGATCGTTACCGATTCAGGGTGGATCTCGTTCACCACTAATATGCCGAAATTATATATTGCTGACTATGTTCTAACTGATTTACTCAACCATGAGAACCAACCATGATAAACCGAAAACTAACTGAGAAAAATTCAATGACTAGCAACTCAAAAAGGAAAATACTAACCCGGAGCATTGCCGTTGCACTCGCCACTGGCCTGGGTATTTTCTCATTTTCGTCTCTATCAGTTGCTCAGGACAACAAAAAAACGTTTGCCCTTGTTCAAATAAACCAACAGGCACTGTTCTTTAATCAGATGAACGAAGGAGCGCAAGAAGCTGCGGATGCAGCGGGTGCAGAGCTTGTAATATTTAACGCCAATAACGATTCGGCTGCGCAAAACAGTGCTATCGAAACGTATGTTACGGAGGGTGTTGACGGCCTTATCGTGGTTGCGATAGATGTCAATGGCATTATGCCGGCTGTAGAGCAAGCCGATGCGGCTGGAATCCCTGTCGTCGCTGTAGATGCGATCCTGCCAGACGGCGGTCCTCAAAAAGCGCAAGTGGGCGTTGACAATGCGCAAGCCGGTGCCGACATGGCTGCTTACGTCAATGAATATGCGTCAAATATGGATGGGAGTATGCAACTGGGTGTTGTCGGCGCATTGAATAGCTTCATTCAAAACGTACGCAAGGATGGTTTTGTTGATGCTCTGCAGAAAGTCGAGGTCATTGCGACGGTCGATGGTCAGAATGTGCAGGATATTGCATTGTCAGCGGCAGAAAATCTCATGACTGCCAACCCTACAATGAATGCAATCTACGCCACCGGAGAACCGGCGCTTCTAGGTGCAATCGCTGCAGTTGAGAGCCAGGGAAGACAAGACGATGTAACCGTATTTGGCTGGGATTTAACTGCTCAGGCAATCGATGGCATTGATGCCGGATACGTTGAAGCCGTGGTTCAGCAAAGTCCATCAGGTATGGGAGCGTCAGCAGTAGATGCCTTGGTAGCTCTTGCGTCTGGTGATGGCGTAGATATGCAAATTGACGTGCCTATTGCTATCGTGACCATCGACAATGTTGATGAATACCGGGAAACTTTTAAGTAGATAAATCATGCCCAAAGAGGTATCGGCATCGATACGTGGCGATTCAGGGTCGTCGAGCACTGAAGCGCCACGTATTGCTATCGAAGGAATTCGAAAGAGTTTTGGTTCTGTCGAAGCTCTCAGAGGTGTGGACCTTTCGTTGATGCGAGGGGAGTGCCTCGGTCTTGTCGGTGATAATGCTGCAGGCAAATCGACTCTGTCAAAAGTTATATCCGGTACCTACCTGCCTGATGCAGGAACCATCTCAATAGATGGGCGTATTACTAAGTTCAAGGGACCCGCTGATGCGCGGGCGCGTCATATAGAAATGGTCTATCAAGACCTGTCCTTGTGCAACCACATAGATGTAGTGGGTAATCTTTTCCTCGGTCGTGAGTTGATTCGTGGTCCGTTTCTGAACAGGAAGCGAATGCTGGAAGAGTCACGTAAAATGCTTGACTCACTGGAAATACGCATTCCTCGATTAAACGCAAGAGTTGAACAGCTTTCCGGTGGTCAACGGCAGGCTATAGCTATTGCACGGGCGGCTTCATTTGAACCCAAAGTGTTGATTATGGATGAGCCGACATCGGCTTTGGCGGTCGCCGAAGTTGAAGCCGTATTAGGGCTGATCAATCGAGTCAAAGCGCGTGGGGTATCAGTCATTCTGATCACACACCGCCTACAGGATTTATTTCGGGTTTGTGATCGTATTGCCGTTATGTACGAAGGAACAAAAGTGGCTGAACGAACCATCTCAGACACCAGTCTGGAGGAGCTTGTTCGTTTAATCGTAGGTGATACAGGCTTGCACGTAAATTCAAAGACTGTCTCGCCCTCATGAGTGCCATTTATACAGAGCGCGGTAAAGGGTCACTGATCTCAGACTTCTTATCCGAACATGCACAGGTGCTTTCGATCGCACTTTTTTTCGTCGCATGCATCCTCTTTTTTTCGATGACTACCACCACGTTTTTAACGATACCAAACCTTTTGAATGTCATTCGTCAGGCAGCTCCAATACTCGTGGTAGCGACGGCTATGACTTTTGTCATTATCACTGCCGGCATTGATCTATCCGTAGGATCATTGGTCGCACTGGTTAATGCAGTCGCTGCTATCGCGATCGCTGCAGGTTTTCCCTGGCCTCTGGTTGTAGTAGGCATGCTGCTTTTCGGCGGGATGATTGGATTGGCGCAAGGATGGTTTACCGCGTTTCAGGGAATTCCAGCTTTTATTGTGACGTTAGCGGGTTTATCCATATTTCGAGGTATCGCACTTTACCTGACCCAGGGTTATTCGATTCCCATTCGAGATGTACCCGGTTTTCTTTACCTCGGTAGAGGTGAGTTAGCAGGAATCCCGGTGCCTGCCATTATCGCAATTGGCGTAGTTATCATGGGGTATATCGTATTGAGTAGTACACGCTATGGCAGGCGCGTGGTCGCTGTTGGCTCCAACCCAGAGGCTGCACGTCGGGTCGGTATGCCTTCACGCGGCATCATTGCTTCTGTTTATGCTATCTCCGGAGTAGCCGCTGCCATTGCGGGGCTGCTGTTCGCAGCACGTTTGGGATCGGGCTCTTCAAATGCCGCAGTCGGCTTCGAACTACAGGTCATTGCAGCAGTAGTATTGGGTGGTACGTCGTTGATGGGGGGGCGGCGCTCAATGATTGTTACATTGTTGGGAACCATGGCGATTGCCGGTATTGGTAATGGATTGATAGTGATGCGGATATCACCCTTTTTCGCAAAGATCGTTACACGT
>JBGCEO010000124.1:0-4217 GCA_045106475.1 Granulosicoccus sp. | reverse complement strand
GTAACACCTGGCGCGGTATTGCCAGCAAGGGAACTCTTAGGAGATATGCTACAGCTTTTAGGTAAACCGTCAGAGGCCCTCGTTGCTTACGAAACTGCTCTGAGTGTCTCACCAGGCAGAGCACGGAGTCTGCGCGGTGCTGTACAAGCGGCCGAAAAGCTGGGCAAAATTAATAAGGCGAACGAGTACAAAGAGTATCTACGGGCAATGTCAACGACCGGCTGAGTCGGAGGAACGCGCCAGCGTTAAGTGAGTAATAGTTGGTAAACAAGCATAAAAACATATGCTCTACAGTGGACCGAATGTTGAACGAATTCACGTATAAGGGAAACCACCAAAAAGGCGATTAATAGATATGAAATTTCTTCGGAGAATCAATTCAGAATCAATATCAACGGTCTTGATTGTTGGGATTTTGACTGTAGCAACAACCATGCACCCAAACACAGCATTATCTGATAATACTGGGATACTTGAGAAAAATGAGTTAGTCCACATGCTTATTGGAAAAACTATGCCCGTAGGAAACCCACGTTCAAAAGTATATTTTGCATCGTCATCTATGGCCACTATTCTTCTTCTTGAGGGCGACAGTCACGGTGAAACAGAGGATGTTAATTGGACAATAAATGAGGATAGTCAATTTTGCTTCACTGCAATTTTGATAGACGGCATTGAATCTTGCTATGAAATCAATCGTCTAAAGTCTGGAAATTTCAGAGTTAGCGTCGAGAGAGGGGAGTGGCGCTCAAGTTTTCGCTTGCCTAAGGGCGGAATGATAGATGGGAAGGATTTCTAAATTCCCAAACGGTATGATTCATAATTAAACAATTAAGACAACAGTATTCGCCTTCCCCGTATCTTCTATCTTGTCAGCGTTATCCACTATATTTGTGGTAGTACAACGTAAGCGCCAGCAAAACCGCGTATCTTGACTTTGAAACCTGTCTCTATTTCATATTCCACGGCATCAGCGCTTCATAGGCTTCAACCGTGTCCGCAGTAGCGATATTTTCTATCAGAAATTTGAGGTACTCATAGGGTTCGATGCCGTTAGCCTTGGCTGTCTCAATTAAGCTGTAGTAGATCGCGCTGGCTCTTGCTCCGGCAGGAGTGTCAGCGAATAACCAGGCTTTACGTCCAACCGCGAACGGCCGGATAGCATTCTCTGCCAGTATGTTACTGATCCGCAGCGATCCGTGTTCGCAGTAGCGAACCATTTTGGGCCACTGATTTAAGGCATAACTGATTGCCTTGTAGGTCTTGCTGTCCTTGTCCAGTTTCGGTTCGTTTTCAATCAGCCACTCGTGCAACTGGTTAAGCTTGGGCAAGCTGTGTTTAATTCGATATGCTTTGCGCTCGTCGTCATCAAGTCCAAGCTCTTCCATCTTTCGTTCTATAGCATACAGGGCGCCGATTTTTGCTATCGCCACCTGCGCTTTACTCGGATTTTTGTTTTTTGATTTTGCCTTTTTATTCGACTTCGGTGCCGCATTGAGCGCTTCGACAAATTTGCGCCTCACATGATCCCAGCATCCTAAATGTATGATTCCTTTGGCCGTGCACACAGCGTCATAGCCGGCATATCCATCACTTTGGAAATACACACATTCAGCCCCGGCCAATAGCCGATCGACCACTGAACCTGCGCGGGATTTATCGTAGTTGAAGATCACGCAGGACCTGCCTGGTGGGCCTCCTCGCATTATCCACATATATTTGTTGCCCGTCGGACTCATTCCGGGCTCTTTGAGTACTTGTGTCGTCGTTTCATCGCCCTGTATATACGGGCTGGCTAACAAATGCTCTTCAAGCAAATTCACCACCGGTTGCAGCTCAATGGACAACCTGATCAACCAATTGGCCATGGTCGTTCGGGTAATATCACCACCGTAGCGTTTGAGAATGCCCTCCAGTCGGTACAGCGGCAGTCCGTCAGCGTATTTGGAGATAATGATATACACCAACAGCGAGACACTGGCGATGGCTTTGCCCAGGGGATGGGGCGTTTTGTCTGCAGTAACCAACGTGCGATTACCTTCAGCATCGGCAAACACCGCTTTTTCCTGCATATGCTCGATCACCCGCACTTTAGCTGGAACAATATCGAGCTCTTCCTTGGTCTTTTCAAAGAAGGTATCAATCGCGCCGGCTTTCTGTTCGTCACTCAGGTGATGATAAAGCTGTATTCGTGGCAGCGTGGCCGATAGCCCTTTGCGTCCACCGCCTTTCTTTTTAGGGTTAGTCTGTTCGGTGTTGTCTTCGAGCTGATCACTCTCATCGCCCTGACCATCGGCGAGTAGTTCGGCTTCATTAAACAACTCGCCTTGAAGTACGTTCTTCTCACTGGACGCACCGAAACGGTTTCGCTGTGTCAGCCGAAGATATTCTTCCAGCTGTTCGATTCGCTTTTGTTGTGAAGCAATTACTTCACTCTTTTTGTCGATAACATCAACGGCCTGGTCTTTCTCGGCCTCAAGTGCATTAATATGATTGTGCTGCTCTTGCAGTGCCACCAACAACGCATCACGAGTGGGTAAATCGGCACCGATTTTCCTTATCCATTCTGTTGATTGGGCCGAGTCGCTCATGGCTGTCATTATACCAGTGTGATCAGCTAACCAACAGACTCATAGGTTAATATTCGATGGGGTTTCATCAACGTTATATTGAAACCGTCCAGTAACCAGTTCAGTTGTTCGCCTGTCATCATCACCAACGCGTCGTCGGACTTGGGCCAATGAAATCGCTCCTCACTCAACACTTTGTAGTAGAGCACCCAACCCGTTTTCTCCCAGAACAAACACTTAATCCGTGATCGGTTACGATTAGAGAAAACATAGAGTGCCCCGCTAAACGGATCATGCCCCAGTTCTTGCTCAACGATCAGACTCAGCCCACGGTAGCTTTTTCTGAAGTCCACAGGATCTCGATGTAGATACACCTGAGTGAGTGTTGGGTCTGGTCGGAATGTATAGCGACTACTCATAGACAACGAAGTAGTTGCGGCACCAACGCGATCGTCTTAGCGCACACCCCGGCGATGCAGATTCCATTGGGCAACTCCACTGACAACGTCGCAGCCGGTTTGGGTTCAATCGGAGCCAGAGACACATTCACGAAGCTCGACTCGACATCACTGCCAGCATCATCCATTTGACGGAATTTATCACACCAGTAGATCAGCTGGTGGTAGGGCAGTTCGTTCTCCCGGCAATAGCCCATCTTTGATAGGCCACTATCTTGCCATTGATCGATGTGACGTCGCCAGAACTGCTCGCGCGTGAGTGACTGCAACGGTTGCTGGGTTTTTTGGGCCATGCTTTAACGCTCTCGAGGAAAGATGCGTTAAGCTCTCATGGAACATGCAGCCAGATATACAACGCTGGATTAATGGGCGCTTACTCTGCGTTTGTATTTGTGCTGTTGCCTGCGTCGGGATCTGCTTCGGTGTCTGCGTTGGGATCTGCTTCGGTGTCTGCGTTGGTAGCTGCGTTGGTATCTGCGTCGGTAGCTGTTGCTGTGCCCGTCACGGGAGGTGTGTAGTCGAGTCCATAGAGATCTAGAATGGTTGCTGTCAGGTCGAGGCACTGTGTCAGCATGGTGCATCGTTTTTCAGTGTGTGGTGGTGATTGATCTTGCGCTTGTACATCCGGTGCCTGCGCGCCGGCTGGCGGTGTAGTAGTTGGCCGGGAATCCGGGTGGTAGGCAAGCAGTGGAATATGTGCAATTGGATCGTGCACCGGCATACGATTTTTACCCCACCAGTCGTGTTCGCCAAGCAAAAATCCGTGGTCGGTGGTTAGAATGATTGCGGTATCTTTCCACAAATTGTACTGATCAAAGGTATCGAGCAGTTTGCCAAGGTAGTGATCGCACATTTGCACTACCGCCTCATAGTTTTGTCGGAGCTCCATTGCCTCGGCGTCAGCAAGATTCAGTTGATCGTATAATGGCCAGTCCAGTACGGGGCCGTCGTAACCGGACCTCGAATTGCGAAACCGGTCGGGGGCTGTAAAGGGCTCGTGCGGATCGAACATTTCTACCTGTAAAAACCAGTTGTCAGCTGTGTGGTTGTGGCTCAGAAATTCGTTGGCCAGTTGCACGCACTGAACAATTGGAAAGTCTTCTTCCTGTTTAATATATTCGCGATTGATCATGTTTGCGGCACGTCGCGGGGAGTCGCTTAGCATCGGGTGGTACTGTTCTTTGAAGCG
>JBGCEO010000123.1:0-21661 GCA_045106475.1 Granulosicoccus sp. | reverse complement strand
TCAGCCTTAGTTGCATCAGGTATAACCAACGGATTGTCAGTGACGGCATTCGCTTCAATCTCAAGCGTTGCCGCCGCTTGTCTGAAGAGCGTTAAGCAGGCTCCGGTAACCTGAGGCTGGCAGCGAATGCAGTAAGGATCCTGAACTCGTTGGTCGCCTTCTCGATGACTGTCTCGTATTTCTGAACCTTCCATCAATTCACGCATACTGGCAGCCACGTCGATCTGCCCTTGATGACCTCTGAGTGCATGAATGGCTGATTGCAAGGGTGCGGTTGAGCCCATAATCGCATCAGTCGACATAGCGCTGGTAATGATTGCTGTCGTTGCCAGCGTCCAGCTGGTGTGTAACGCGACGATAGATGCGGCAGTAGAGAACTGTGTGCCATTGATTAAGGCAAGCCCTTCTTTGGCAATCAGTTCGATCGGCTTCAATCCCGCCTGTTCGAGCGCTTGCATCGCCGGCTGTCTAACGCCTAAGTAGAACGCCTCGCCATTGCCCATTAATACAGCAGCAAAATGGGCAAGAGGAGCCAGATCACCGGAGGCGCCTACAGAACCTTGAGAGGGGACGACCGGAACAACACCTGCGTTGATTAAATTTTCGATCGCTTCAATCAATTCCCAGCGCACGCCTGACGCACCTCGCCCCAGGGACAACAGTTTTAACACCATCATTACTCGAATGATGGTTGGGTCGGTTATCTCACCCACACCAGCGCAGTGTGACAAAATTAAATTACGTTGAAGTCTGGTTGAATCTTTCGGTGCGATTCTAACGCTGGATAGCTTCCCGAAGCCGGTATTCACTCCATAGACAGCTGCATCAGCATTAACAACGGCGTTCACGACGGCCGCTGCGCGATCAACCGACGTCTTGCACGCACGATCGAGCGTGATGAAAAGATGTTCAAGTTCGATAACACAACTTATTTGTTCAAGTGTTGCTGATCCGGGTTTTAAAACCAATTTATCCATGGTTGTTAATCTACACAATGCGTTCTAATAATGGATTAAAGCCAATTCTGTAACTCAACTCCGATGGGTGCGCGACATCCCATAGTGCAAAATCTGCCTGCATTCCCGTTTCAATAGTGCCTCGATCAGTGACATCCAGCGCCTGGGCCGCAACCCGTGTCACTCCTAAAAGGGCTTCTTCCGGGGTTAAACCGAACAACGTGCACGCCATGTTCATGGTCAGTAACAAAGATGTCATCGGCGATGAACCGGGGTTGCAATCAGTAGCGATTGCCATGGGTACTTGATACTGGCGCAACATCTCAACCGGTGGTGATTGGGATTCACGCAGTGTGTAAAACGCACCGGGTAGCAGTACCGCAACTGTCTGTGAGTTTGCCATTGATTTCACGCCACTTTCGTCCAGGTACTCAAGATGATCAGCGGACAAGGCTCCGTAGCGTGCAGCAAGTACAGCACCGCCTAATAAAGACAATTGCTCGGCATGCAGTTTGATCGGCAGGCCAAGTTCTTTTGCTTTTTTAAAGACCCGCTCCATCTGATCGGGTGAGAAGGCAATGGATTCGCAGAAGCCATCAACCGCATCTACCAGCCTTTCTTGATGCGCAAGCTCCAGCGCAGGTATGCATACATCGTCAAGGTATTTATCTGCATCACCCTTGTACTCGGGTGGCACTGCATGGGCGCCTAAAAAACTGGTTTTGACAACAATGGGGCGAAGCACCTGAATCTGACGCGCTGCACGCAGCATATTAAGTTCAGTGACCGAATCTAATCCGTAGCCAGATTTGATCTCGATGACCGATACACCTTCAGCTATTAAAGCGTCAACCCGGGGTAGGGCTGAGCTGACCAACGAATCCACATCAGCAGAACGTGTGGCTGTTACTGTGGAGACAATTCCGCCTCCAGAGGCGGATATCTGAGCGTAGCTAACACCTTTGAGTCGCTGCTCGAATTCAGCAGCCCGATGACTGCCATGCACAATATGCGTATGACAATCAATCAAGGAGGGCGTCACCAAACGCCCTCCCAAATCCCGGCATGGCAGGCAGTGATATTGCTCTGGTAGTTGCTGTGCAGGACCACACCAACTAACCTGACCTTGTTCGACCACGATCGCAGCGTCAGGTATCAGCCCATAAGCCGGACCCGAATGCGCGCAGGTGGCAACCGATGTATTTTTAAGAACGGCATCAAACATCAGGTATGTTAATCAACTATATGTGCATACATAATAATGATAATATGTGCATACATTATGAGAGTCAACCGAAAAATGGCAGAGAGCAATTCGATTTGGGCAGAACATGCCCTGACAGCTGAGGGATGGCAGTCTGGTGTTGCCATTAGAATGGATGAATCGGGAACTATTGTAGGTGTTAGCGCAAATCAACCGCCTTCAGGAACCCGAGTCGGAATACTTTTACCGGCCATGGCTAACCTGCACAGCCATGCATTTCAACGAGCAATGGCTGGCATGACAGAAACACGCGGCCCGGATCCGCGTGACTCGTTTTGGAGCTGGCGTAAACTGATGTACCGTTTTCTACAGCATCTGTCACCAGAGGATATCGAGTCGATTACGGCTTTTGGTCAAATGGAGATGCTGGAATCAGGTTATGCCTCTGTCGGAGAGTTTCATTATCTTCATCACCAAGCTGATGGAAATCCCTACCAGCAGCGAGCTGAGATGTGCGAGAGAATTATTTCGGCCGCAAGCCTAACGGGAATTGGCTTAACACTATTACCTGTATTGTATGAGCAGGGTGGCTGTGATGGACGGCCACTCACCGATGGTCAAAAACGCTTTGGCAATACAATAGACAGTTTTTCCGCTCTGTATTCAGATGCCAAGACAAACATCGAACGTCATCTGCCAAATGCCTCTATTGGTATAGCGCCGCATTCGCTCCGAGCCGTTAGTCAATCATCATTATCAGCTTCACAGCAGTTGGCCAATGGTGGACCGTTCCATATTCACATTGCAGAGCAGGATGCTGAAGTACAGGAGATACAAGCGGCATGGCAGGCCAGACCGGTAGAGTGGTTACTGAGCAATCATGCGGTTGATCAATCGTGGTGCCTTATTCATGCCACGCAAATGCTCCCCCATGAAACTGAAAAATTAGCTCAAACAGGAGCATCAGTGGGTCTATGCCCGATAACGGAATCCAATCTGGGTGATGGCATGTTTAACGGAACTCTCTATCAGGAGAATGACGGTGTTTGGGGAATTGGAACCGACTCAAACGTACGCATCTCGCTAAGCGAGGAATTGAGAACACTCGAATACTCACAACGGCTGAGGGACAAGGGGCGCTCAATCTATGCCGACGAATCTCGCTCTACTGGCCGGGTTCTCTATGAAGCTGCCTTGTTTGGTGGTACTCAAGCCCTACAACGTGAGTCAGGGAGTATCGCTGTTGGTAAGGTCGCAGATATGATGGTGTTGGACGCATCGGCAACGAACCTTGTAGCCGTGGAAAACGATCAGTGGCTAGATGCCTGGATATTTGCCAGCGATGATCGACTGATAACCGATGTTTGGTCATCAGGTGCACATATGGTAAAAGAAGGTCGTCATGTTCTTCGACATCAGATTGACAGTCGCTACCGTAAGACTATGTCAGCACTCAGCCATTTACTGTAAGGGTAGGATCAATGACAACGGTACGATCGCACACTTGGCAGGATATTCAGGAACGTATTAGAGCCAATATCAGAAACCGCATTTGGTCACCCGGTGATCTGATTCCTGGAGAAATCGAGCTAGCTGAACAGTATGGATGTGCTCGAACCACAGTTAATCGAGCGCTTAGAGAACTTGCTTCAACAGGTGTTATTGATAGAAAACGAAAAGCAGGCACGCGTGTCGCGCTGCAAAAGACACGCCGTGTGACAGCAGAAATCCCGATCATTCGCGCACAAGTGGAAGACCAGAATAGAGCTTATCGTTTTGACATTCTGAAGAAAGAAAATGTAAAGCCCACCCACCGCATCAAGGAGGCTATGCAAATAGGAAATGGATGTAAGGCGCTGCATATTTTATCGGTTCATTATGCCGACGACATACCCTATATTTATGAAGATAGGTGGATAAACACGCAAACGATCAGCGAAATAAAAAAAGTTGATTTATCTAAAACAAGCGCGAATGAGTGGTTGGTTCACCATGTTCCGTTTACCAGTGGTGAGTTCGTCATTGAAGCTTGCAAAGCCGGTAGGGCGGTGGCAAAGGCGCTGGAGCTTAACATCAATGAACCGGTGTTGAATTCACGGCGTGCAACATGGTTAGAGGATCAATCTGTTACCAACGTGAATCTTTACTACGCAACGGGTCATCAACTACGATTCGAAATTTAGGATCAGATTTTCGGCCTTATCAACGTCATTGAATGCCACCCGGGATCGGCCCCTGTGATCTTTCAGACATCGTCACCCGTCTAACGCTGAAAAGCCTGCATCCAGCGCAGCAAGAATGGTCGCTGCTTCCTTTTCAGAAATCACTAGAGGCGGTGATAGAATCAGGTTGGGCCCGGACACCCGAACCATCGCCCCTGATTGATAGACCACATTCTGAACCGTGGCAGCGCGGGCCGCATCAATGGGCTTTTTAGTGTTCCGATCACTGACCATTTCGATGGCTGTCATCAGACCGTGGCCACCTCGCACGTCGCCGATGACATCATATTTGTCCATCAATTTCAGACACCCCTGATAGAGTTGTGTTCCGCGAGCTGCTGCATTGACCGGCACATTCAAGCGTTCGGTTTCTGCCAGGCAGGCCAACGCTGCTGCCGCACCTACTGGATGCCCGGAATAAGTGTAGCCGTGTCCGATTTTTGCCGATGGATTATCTTCGAACGTATCAATTATCTTTGCACCAATCATCACCGCACCAAATGGGAAGTATCCATTGGTAATCGCCTTCGCGGTGCACATCATATCCGGTTGAATGCCCCAGAGGCGTGAGCCGCTCCACGAGCCTGTTCGACCAAAGGCGGTGATCACTTCATCGATAATCAACAGGATGCCATGCCTATCACAGATGTCTCGAACCATCGGTGCGAACGATTTATGCGGTGGGATGACTCCACCAGCGCCCAGGATAGGCTCCATGATCATCGCGGCGACGGTATCGGCACCTTGGAACGCGATCTCGTCTTCAAGCGCCGCTGCACATAGCTGCGCCAGCTTGGCGGGATCAGTTTCATTGAACGGATTGCGATAGGTATACGGGGCAGGGATGTGAAAACAGCCCGGCAAGAGCGGTTCATAGGCGGTGCGAAAATTAGAATTACCGTTGACCGATGCGCCGCCCATATGAGTTCCGTGATACCCCTTTTTAAGGCTAAGGAACTTGACCCTACCGGCTTCACCGCGCAACTTATGATATTGACGCGCCAAACGTAGCGCTGTTTCAACAGAATCCGATCCTCCTGATGTAAAAAAGGCACGCTCGACGCCATCGGGTTTAAAGAACTGACTTAACTCATAAGACAGTTCAATAGCCACATCATTGGATGTGCCTCGGAACGTCGAGTAGTAAGGCATCTTTTCCAATTGTGCAGTAATGGCATCTTTAACTGGCTGACACGAGTAACCCAGGTTAACGTTCCAGAGACCACCGACACCATCAACGACACTGTGGCCATCGATATCAACAATATTAACGCCACTAGAGTCTGTGATAATAGTGGGAGGATTATCGATGGAGTCTTTGGGCGAGGTCATGGGATGCCACATGAGGCGTCCGTTGTTAGCCTTCAAAAAATTATTACTTTTCATTGTATTGATTCCTACGTATCAGCATTTGCAAGGGCCTTTGCCCAACATGTTTCAACAGACTCGGAAATTGAGCCACCCCAGTTACGCGATATCTCACGACCTGCTTTCATCAATTGTTGACGAATTTCAAGATCAGCTTGCTCCGATAGGCGCGATGCCACGCTCGCAACAGACAGTGCACCTGCGACCTTGCCCGTTTGGTCGAAGAGTGGAACGGCAAGGCTGTATACCTCATCCTCAAACGTTCTATTGGCTCTGCCAAAACCGCTCGCGCGCGCATCGTTGACCGCCTTTTCCAGTTTGCGGCGAGTAATCGCTGTTTGTTTGGTAAAGGGCTTCAATTTTTTTGCAGCCATGGACATTAAGTCCGAATCACCAAAGGCGAGTACGCTCAAGCCAGAAGCTGTTGCATGAAGTGGAAGGGTTGGTACATCAATGACGACGCGTATGCTGTGCTTTGTGGACTCATGAAAAGCCAGCGTATACAGCGTTGAACGCGACAACACCGATACATGAGCTGTCTCTCCGGTCGCATCTACCAGCTTCTTGAGTGCGCGTTGTGCACCCAATTTACGCGGAACTGTCACCTCTCTGGTTTGCGCAAGCTGCAAGATGGCAGGACCCAGCCGGTATTCTCTCGTGACGATGTTTTGCTCTACAAGGCCCACCTCTTCAAGGTATTGCAAATGCCGATGAGTTGTTGCCTTGTCTCGCTTGGCAAGTCGGCATAGCTCAGACAACCCGATCTCTGGACGCAGTTGAGAAAAGAAACCCAGCAATTCAAAGGTTTTAACGGTGGATGACATTTTTCGCTTAAAAACCGGTTAGTAAAAATAGTTTGACAGAAGATGACGAACAATGGGACTATTTTTGAACCGTTGGTTCATAATGTAAACCACGAAAAGTGGAAAATAACGATGTTCAAAATCGCAAAACCACTCACAGTGCTTGCCATCGTATTCTGAGGATCACGATCTTCACGATTCCCAAATGAGATAAAAACCAGTGGACCAAAGCCTCATAGATGTATACCGCGCCAAGGTTGTAGAGCCTGTCAATCATTTGATTGATGGCAAGTCGGTTGCCGCCTCTGATGGTGGCACGATGGACATTCTGTCGCCGATAAACGGCGCGGTACTGACGCAGGTAGCCAGAGGGACGTCTGTTGATATGGAATCGGCCATTGCTTCGGCCCGGGCCAGTTTCAGGGATCGCCGTTGGGCGGATGAATCACCTGCAGTACGTAAGCGAGTTCTACTCAAGTGGGCTGAGTTAATTCAGGAACACGCGCTAGAACTGGCGGTGTTGGGTGTTCGCGACAATGGCACCGAAATTGGCATGGCGTTAAAAGCAGAGCCAGGTTCAGCAGCCAGCACCATCCGCTATTATGCAGAAGCCCTCGATAAGGTTTACGGAGAAATCGCACCAACCGCCTCTGACGTACTTGGTCTGATTCACAAGGAACCTATCGGTGTGGTCGGTGCGATCATCCCGTGGAATTTTCCGATGATGATCGGTGCGTGGAAACTCGGCCCGGCCTTGGCAATGGGTAACTCAGTAGTTTTGAAACCGTCGGAAACGGCTTCCCTGTCACTCCTGCGCATGGCCGAACTTGCACTGGAAGCTGGAGTACCACCGGGTGTGCTTAATGTCGTAACAGGGGAGGGTGCTGTTGTGGGTGAAACACTTGGCCTGTCAATGGATGTTGATGCCATTGTCTTTACCGGTTCGGGTGGTACCGGTAGGCGTCTGATGGAGTACTCGGCACGTTCGAACATGAAACGTGTTTATCTGGAGCTAGGTGGTAAGTCGCCAAACATCGTGTTCGCCGATGCACCGGATCTTGAAGAAGCAGCAAGAGTCGCTGCACATGGCATATTCCGAAATTCCGGCCAAGTCTGCATTGCCGGTTCACGCCTTCTTGTAGAGGCATCCATTCACGATGAGTTCGTTGCACAAGTTGCCAAGGTAGCAGAATCTATGCGGGTCGGTGATCCGTTGGACGTCAATACGAATATCGGTGCAATAAACTCCGAGGCTCAACTTGCGCAAAATCTCGAGTTCATAAAAATCGCACAGTCCGAAGGCGGTGATGTCGTCACCGGTGGCAATCGGATACTGCAAAATACTGGAGGCTATTACATGGCACCAACAATAGTTGATGGCGTAGCAGTCGATGCGACGCTGGCTCAAAAGGAAGTGTTTGGCCCGGTACTCGCGGTTACCCAATTTCAGGATGATAAACAAGCCATCAGCCTGGCCAATTCCACAGACTATGGTCTGGCGGGGGGAGTATGGACTTCAGATCTTTCGCGAGCCCATCGAATGATACGTGCTGTGCGTACCGGTGTTATGCACGTCAACACATACGGTGGCGCAGACAATACTGTGCCGCTCGGCGGTGTAGGGCAATCGGGTAACGGCCACGATAAATCACTACATGCGTTGGATAAATATGTTGATCTTAAAACGGCGTGGATAAAGCTGTAGACGTTTAGCCTGGATTTGTGGATGAAAACGATGTCAGACAAAACCATTTTGGTCATCGGTACTTATGATACGAAAAATGACGAACTAGACTATCTTGCACGTGTTATCCGTGCGCAGGGTGGCGGCGTATTAACCATGGACGTGTCCGTACTGGGTGATCCATGCAATCCGTGTGACTACGCCAAGCACGATGTTGCTAAAGAAGCCGGTAGCTCCATCAAGGCCGCCATTGATTCGGGCAACGAAAATGATGCAATGCAAATCATGGGTAGAGGTGCAGCACTTATGACTGCACGCCTTCATTCCGAAGGCATTATCGATGGCATGATCGTTCTGGGTGGAACCATGGGCACTGACCTGGCGCTGGATGTGTGTTCTGCATTGCCGCTCGGCGTACCAAAGTATATTGTTTCGACTGTGTCATTTTCCCCAATGATTCCTGCAGAGCGTCTGGCTGCCGATACACAAATGATCTTGTGGGCCGGTGGGCTGTATGGCCTGAACTCAGTGTGCAAAGCATCTTTAAGCCAGGCTGCCGGTGCCGTGTTGGGCGCAGCGCGAGCCGTTGAGCCGGTTGACCGGGACAAGCCACTTATCGGTATGACATCGCTGGGTAAAACAGCTCTGAAATACATGGTCACACTAAAACCGGAACTGGAGCAACGAGGCTATGAAGTTGCTGTGTTTCATGCGACCGGTATGGGCGGGCGTGCTTTTGAAAGTCTGGCATCTCAAGGCGCATTTGCTTGCGTGTTTGATTTTTGTACGCAGGAGGTTGGCAACCACATACACGGCTCTCAAATATCAGCAGGTGGTGACCGGCTTACTGCTGCCGGACTAAACGGCACACCACAGCTTGTTGCGCCGGGATGCTACGACCTGGTGGATATTGTTGGTTGGCAGACTATCCCTGAAAAATGGAAGAAACATGACTCACATGCGCATAATCGCCTGCTTAGTTCTATCGTTCTGGATGGTCCAGAGCGTGCGGCTGTGGCAAGCGCGCATGCAGAGCGACTGGCTACAGCGAAAGCTCCTGTAGCTGTTCTACTGCCTCAAGGTGGGCTTGGAGAATGGGATCGTCCGGGCGCTGAGCTGCATAGTGCACAGGGTCTGGCCAATTTCCTAAAGGACATGGAATCTTTGTTGCCGGACAATGTCGATGTGCACAGGGTTGATAGCCATATCAATGACGAAACGTTTGCGCTAACCGCGTTGAAAATTTTTGATCAGTGGCGAGCCGAGGGCATCGTAAGTTGATGGTAAGTACCTAGCCCTGGCAATGTGGGCTCACATCAACGACTCCAGAATGGCTGACCCAACGCCCGTAACCAATCAATGTTTAGTCACAGATCGGTTACGATTGCTCAAGCGTTAAAACTCTGCGACTATCGAACGCAACAAAGGACGGCGTTTGCATTTCTTGCGAACATCGACTTAGCAGACTTGCAATAAAATTCGCCGCCTCACCGGACAAATTAATATGACCATCAAAGTTGGACAAGACTCCGCCAAGACGCGCAAGACGCTCACAGTAGGTGACACCTCGATTGACTATTATTCCATATCAGCTGCAACCGCCGCGGGCTTGGGTGATTTCAAAAAATTGCCCGCAGTGCTCAAAGTCGTGCTGGAAAACATGTTGCGGTTCGAAGATGAAAAAACCGTCTCGATCGACGATATCAAAGCGTTCGCTGAATGGGCCGAAAAAGGCGGCCAAAACCCGCGCGAGATAGCCTATCGCCCGGCCCGTGTTTTAATGCAGGACTTCACCGGTGTGCCCGCGGTGGTCGACCTTGCAGCCATGCGTGACGGCATTGTCGCTCTGGGAGGCGACGCCCAGCAGATAAACCCGCTGAATCCTGTGGACCTAGTCATCGACCACTCTGTCATGATCGACGAGTTCGGCAATCCGCGTGCCTTCCAGATGAATGTCGACCGCGAATACGAGCGTAACCTTGAGCGTTATACCTTCCTCAAATGGGGGCAATCTGCGTTCTCCAACTTTCGCGTTGTGCCCCCCGGCACCGGCATCTGCCACCAGGTAAATCTTGAATACCTCAGCCAGACCGTATGGACCGACACGGATCAAAACGGTGTAGAAGTGGCGTACCCCGATACGCTCGTCGGCACTGACAGTCATACCACCATGGTCAACGGTGCGGCTGTTCTGGGTTGGGGCGTCGGCGGGATCGAGGCTGAGGCTTCGATGCTGGGTCAGCCCATTTCCATGCTCATCCCCGAAGTTGTTGGCTTCAAGCTCACTGGCAAGATGATGGAAGGCACAACCGGTACTGATCTCGTTTTGAAGGTTGTCGAGATGCTGCGCGCCCACGGTGTAGTTTCCAAGTTCGTTGAGTTCTATGGAGAAGGCCTTGACACTCTACCATTGGCCGATCGTGCGACTATCGCCAACATGGCGCCTGAATATGGAGCAACCTGCGGTTTCTTCCCGATCGACGGTGAAACCCTGCGTTATCTGGGAAATACGGGCCGCGACAAAGACCGCATTGCGCTGGTCGAAGCCTATGCCCGTGAAAACGGAATGTGGCGTGACGCCAATTACGACCCCGTCTACACCTCAACGCTGGAACTTGACATGGGCACCATCGTGCCCGCCATCTCCGGCCCCAAGCGGCCGCAAGACTACGTGGCTCTGAGCGGCGCAAAAGAAGCTTTCAAAGGCGAGATGGAAAACTCCTTCAAACGCCGCATGGGCAAGAAGGTGAAAGTGGAAGGCGAAGACTACGAGCTTGAATCGGGCAGCGTTGTTATCGCCTCAATCACGTCCTGTACCAACACCTCTAATCCCTACGTCATGATCGGCGCGGGGCTGGTGGCACGCAAAGCTGCCGCCTTGGGTCTCAACCGTAAACCTTGGGTGAAAACATCTCTCGCACCCGGCTCACAGGTAGTGTCGGCATATCTTGAGGCTGCTGGCCTACAGGAGGATCTTGATAAGATCGGGTTCAACCTCGTGGGCTATGGCTGCACGACGTGTATCGGCAATTCCGGACCGCTGCAGCCCGAAATCAGCAAAGCCATAGCCGATGGCGATCTGGTTGCCACCTCTGTGCTTTCTGGAAACCGTAACTTTGAGGGTCGTATCTCACCTGATGTGCGCGCCAACTATCTGGCCTCACCCCCGCTAGTGGTGGCTTATGCGCTGGCTGGCACCATGGACATCAATCTGACATATGACCCGATTGCCCAGACCCCTGAGGGCAAAGACGTTTATTTAAAAGACATCTGGCCTTCGACACACGAAATCGCAGAATTGGTCGAAGCAACCGTAACTCGCGAGGCGTTCCAGTCTAAATACGCTGATGTCTTCAAAGGTGATGACAAATGGCAAAGCGTGGAGACAACAAACGCAGAAACCTATGACTGGCCGCTTCAGTCGACCTACATCCAGAACCCACCTTACTTCCAGGGCATGTCCAAAGATCCGGGTACCATCGCCAATATCGAAGGGGCCAAAGTACTCGCCATATTAGGCGACATGATCACAACCGATCACATCAGCCCTGCGGGATCATTCAAGGACACTGCTCCAGCCGGTAATTACCTGTTGGAGCGTCAAGTGCCGATACGCGAATTCAACTCCTACGGCTCACGTCGTGGTAACCACGAGGTCATGATGCGCGGCACCTTCGCCAACATCCGGATCAAAAACGAAATGCTCGACAACGTCGAAGGTGGCTATACCATTGGCCCTGACGGTAAGCAGGCCTCGATCTTTGATGCAGCCATGGCCTACTTGGACGCAGGCACACCAACGGTAATCTTCGGCGGTGAACAATACGGTGCTGGATCGTCCCGCGATTGGGCAGCCAAAGGCACAAACCTTTTGGGCGTTAAAGCGGTGATCGCCGAGACGTTTGAGAGGATCCACCGCTCTAATCTCGTTGGCATGGGCGTCATACCGTTCGAGTTCACCGGTGGCGATTCACGCAAAACACTGGGCCTGACCGGCGAGGAAACAGTGAGCATCATTGGCCTCGATAGCGTCAAGCCCTTGCAAGAGCTGTCGTGCAAGATTGAGAGGGCCGATGGGTCAATCAAAGAGATCACACTGAAGTGCCGGATTGATACTGCGATTGAAATCGAATACGTCGAACATGGTGGCGTATTGCACTATGTATTGCGTAACCTTGCGAAAGCATAATAATCCTCGAGAAATGCAGGTTGTCTTAAAAATAGACATCGCCCAATCATCAGCTTATTGACTTGAATCGTTCGGATAGTGCTGGATTTCTCTAGTTTTACATGCGACTGCTTTCAATGAGGAGCTCAGCATTCTGGTAAGGTTGAGCACACTAACTAAAACCCAAACAGGTTTGCCCTATGGAAACTAATATTAGAAAAATTCTCCTATTAGGCGCATCGTATGGCTCTTTGTTAGCGACTAAGCTTGCACTCGCCGGACATTCAGTCACGATGGTTTGTCTGCCGGCCGAACAGGAGATCATTAACAGCGAAGGTACACTTATACGCTTGCCAGTGCGTGAGCTGGGCAAAACAATCGATATACATTCTAAAGATTTACCCGGTTCAATATCAGCATGTTCAGCTGCAGAACCTGCTCCTGAGCAATTTGATCTCGTTGTTTTGGCGATGCAGGAGCCGCAATATGCGGTACCGGAAGTGAGCAGTTTACTTAAACGTGTCGCCTTGTCTCGGGTGTCGTGTATGTCAATTATGAACATGCCACCATTGCCTTTTCTTGCACGGCTACCACACATCAATATCGATCTGTTAAATAGTGCATATACAAAACCGAGCGTATGGGAGGATTTTGATCCCGAGGTTTTTACACTGGCAAGCCCTGATCCTCAAGCGTTTCGTCCGCCAGATGAACCGGTTAATGTTTTGCAGGTAGGACTACCCACCAATTTCAAAGTATCAAGATTTGACTCTGATGAGCGCACACAATTATTGAAACAACTCCAAGCTGATATCGAATCTATAAGGTACGACGTCGATGGCACGCTCGTTGAACTCCCTGTAAAGCTGAAGGTTCATGACAGTGTATTTGTACCATTGGCTAAATGGTCGATGCTGGTTTCCGGTAACTACCGCTGTGTTGGTGAGACGGAAATGCGACCTATAAAAGAAGCGGTTCACTCTGATATCGAAACTTCTAAACAACTCTATAACTGGATTGGCAGCCTCTGCGTGTCACTCGGTGCAAAAGCTGACGACTTGGTTCCTTTTGAAAAATACGCAGCGGCAGCACAAGGTCTTTTAAAACCTTCATCCGCTGCCCGCGCTTTAGCGGCAGGTGCCAGGAATATAGAAAGAGTTGACAAAGTCGTCCAGGCTCTTGCTGCCTCAAAAGGCTTAAATCATCCTGAACTCGATAGAATTGTCAGTCGAGTTGGCGTTTGGCTGGAAAAGAATCGCGCTTCTGACTTGGTTAGCTAAGGCTTCACGCTATTGCGGTGCAGTTAAGTGCCCCTGTGCTAGTTGTATAGTGCGTTATAGGCACTCATTAGTTTTATTGCCTCTGTTCGAATTTGCTCAGTTGTGCGTTTTGGTTTGTAAAGTGAGCTACCGATGCCAAAGCCTGTGATTCCCACTTCAAACCAATCCGCCAAGTTTCCAGAATCAACGCCACCGACGGCATAAGTTTCTGTGCCGTTCGGCAGTACAGATTTTATTGCCGAGATACCAGATGGACCTAATACTGATGCCGGAAAAAATTTGAGCCCATCGGCCCCGGCATCCAGAGCCGCAAAACACTCCGTTGGTGTCAACACGCCTGGATAGGACATCATCCCGGCGGCTTTAGTGGCTCTAATGACATCTAGGTTACAGTTTGGGGAAACAACCATTCGACCACCGATATCGGCTAGCCTTTCAACGTCACTCACTGTCAAAACGGTTCCAGCACCGATCTCTGCGACAGTTCCAAACTGTGTAATCATTTGTTCAATGCTATCGAAAGGATCTGGAGAATTTAACGGAACTTCAATTCTTTTGATGCCCGATTCAATTAGAACGTTTGTAACACTGATGGCCTCACCAGGCTGAATGCCGCGAAGAATAGCGATAAGAGTATTGTTACTTCTTTTAGTCATTAACTGTACTCACAGCGCAACTCAAACCTTCAAGTGTTGCTTGTTTGGCATTGATCATTTCTATATTGATACCTAGTTCTGTCAGCGTATCGGCATACAAAGAAGAGACTTCAGTAGCGCCCAGTAGTGCGACTTCCTTTTTTTGCCAATAGTTGGTGGCCATACCGAGCTCTTGACCGATAAGCATACCGGATAGTGTCGATCTTGCCGTGGTAGAGCTGACATCATTCAATAGTGATGACGCTCGAATTTCAAACAGTTTAGACATTGTCTGTTGAGGCTCATCTACAGCTTTAAGAGCTGCCTTAAGGAACGCGGGAAAATCCCATTCGTTGGCAGATACACTATGTTGAAGAATCGATTGATTGCTCAACAACGAAAAAAGCTCGCCCGTCATAAACGTTTTAAAGGAGGTGACAACGCCGTCACTAATTGAAACCCATTTTGAGTGCGTGCCAGGTAAACACACCGTGCCTTTAAATGACGGGTTGAGTTTCAGTAGACCAGCGATTTGAGTTTCCTCACCGCGCATCACATCGCAAGGGTTTTGCTGGCTTAGTCCCGGTAGAATTTTAAAGGTTATACGATCATCGTTTGTGTTTACAGTTGTCAAACCTTGGCCGCACACGGGTAGACAAGGAACTGTTCTGTATTGAGCTTCCTGCCAACCTTGTCGAGCGCCAACCATTCCGCACGCATAAACAGGCGTTACTTTGTCATCCGTTAACCATCGTTCGATCAACTCCAGCAGCGCATTTTCAAATTCATCAACATTCAAGCAGCCCATGCCTTTGTCAGATGTATTTTCAGCCAGAACTTTACCTTCGGCATTGATAGCGAACACGCGTAAGTTCGTGGTACCCCAATCGACACCTATCCATTTTGGTTGTATTAAATTCACGACATTACCTGCAAATCCGATTGAATTAGCGATCAGTGTAGATCGATCATTGGTATGTTGATTGTACTAGTAGGAAGGCAGACTGGTAAATTCTATGTGTGTGAAAGCATAGAATTCTAGAGGAATCAAACTCTCGGTTGTTGGTTGATAGGTCTAAGCAAAAAACTTGTCAAAAGCGAGCAATAGAGTGCATGCAGGTTAGTTCAGGGCTTGAGGCCGTCAATTGCTGACATGGATGGCAGTTATTGGAATCTCTACTCTATGACAATCGCACAGTTACAGCTGAATCCTTGTAGTCGTGTAGCCGTGCAGGGCCGGTATTGCTCGGCCTAACATCATTCCAACGAGCACCGCTTAGCTTGGATCCGGTGCCAGATACCGTATACTGTGTGTTGAAAAAAACTGTGACAGTTCACTAATGCGATCAATAAACACACCATGTCACTAAATAGAATATCTAATAACGTAGCGACTTTTACCCCATAAAAACAAGCTTTTGAGGGTACTATCCTGCAACCGATCATGATTTGTTATGTCTGAAAACAAGATAAAAAATTTGGAACAGTTCGCTGTTGTAAGTGGCATATCACGCCCAACGTTATCGAAATATTTTCGAGATCCTGAGAGTGTTCGTATATCCACACGAAAACAAATAGAGGACACGCTCAACGCGCACAACTACGTGCCGAACATACAGTCTGTTAGCACGAACAACCATCTGAATCAAACCATCGCTATCATAGTGCCCTATTTGACGGACCCGTTCTTTGGCGAACTTGTTCGCATTATTAAGCAAAAAGTTAGTGCTGCCGGTTACGTACCTGCGTTATACAGTTCGGACGGTGAACGGCAACTTGAAAATGATATCCTCATCACACTGAAGTCGTTAAATCCGGCGGGTGTGTTATTGGCACCACTAGGACTAGCATCCGATCGTGAACACATCGCTCAATTTTGTACCGATGTCCCGACGGTGATGTTCGATAGTTACATTGATGGCGTAGCCAGTGCGTTTGTCGGTTCAAATAACAGCCAATCGATTTCGATGATGGTTGATTATCTAATACGTTCTGGCGCTGTTCCTTGTTTTTTCGAGATGCCGCCCATTAACCCAAACGCAGACAACCGTCGCATGGCCTACTTACAAGCCATGAAAGAGTTTGGTCACACGCCCATGATTGTTCAAGTGCAGGGTAGTGGTTGGGATTTTGAGGACATCAGTTTTCGAGAGGGGCTACGAATCATTGAGGAACGTGGGCTTCCTTCAAACACAGTGCTTTGTAGCAATGATCGATTAGCAATCGGGCTGCTAAGTGCTGCTTACAAGAAAGGGATTTGCGTCGGGCGCGATGCTGAATCTACTTTGCGAATCGCTGGACATGATGATCACCCCTATTCAAGATTTACCTGTCCATCACTGACAACCGTTGCTCAGGACTATGAGTCCATTGCCAGGCAGAGTGTTGATACTTTGTTCGAAATGCTTGGACATGAGGGGGTTAGAGGTGCTGCATCGAGGCAATACAACACGCTCTTGGACGGCAAGTTGGTAATGCGTGCCTCTGCGTAGCGCCTCAGATACCGTCAGATGACCACGACGGTCGAACCATACTTAAATCTATACTTTTTCAGAGTGTCTGCACAATAAAGCCACGTTTGCGTTGCCTGAAAATAATGTTTGACGGTTCTTACAGACTGTGTTTCCATCTAGGAAAAGAAACTTTACATATCTTTACAAATATTTCCGGAGGAAAACAAGAATGCGATACAAAGCACCACTGCTCTGGGCTGTAAAGACGATCTTGCTCTCAGGAGCTGCAGTCGCACACGCTGAAAATCTTGTTATCGCAACCGTGAACAACGGCGATATGATCCGGATGCAAGGTCTGACAGAGGATTTTACAAACAAAACCGGCCACACAGTCGAGTGGGTGACGTTGGAGGAGAACGTACTACGTCAACGAGTGACAACGGACATAACAACCAAGGGCGGTGCTTTTGATCTTATGACGATCGGAATGTACGAGACTCCCATCTGGGGTAGCAGCGGGTGGTTAGTACCGTTGGATGATCTGAGCGATGACTACAATGTGGATGACATTCTTCCGGCTATGGTTGGTGGGCTTTCGCATGATGGAACGTTGTACGCAGCTCCCTTTTATGGAGAGTCTTCCATGCTTATGTACCGCACAGACTTGATGGAAGCTGCGGGCATGGAAATGCCTGATGCACCTACCTGGTCCTTTATAGCCGACGCGGCCAAGGCAATGACAGATCGTGACAATGAGATCAACGGTATCTGCTTGCGCGGTAAGGCAGGATGGGGAGAAGGCGGTGCGTTTATTACGGCAATGTCCAATTCATTCGGGGCACGTTGGTTTGACGAAGATTGGAATGCTCAATTTGATACGCCGGAGTGGGCGGCTACCCTGAATTTCTATTTGGATTTGATGAACGCATCCGGCCCTCCAGGTTATGCAACAAACGGGTTTAACGAAAACCTATCGTTGTTTCAACAAGGTAAGTGTGGCATGTGGATCGACGCAACAGTGGCTGCCTCGTTTGTCACCAATGCAGACGATTCCACCGTTGCCGACCAGGTTGGATTTGCTCTAGCGCCGGACAATGGACTTGGCAAGCGATCAAACTGGCTGTGGGCATGGGCATTGGGGATACCAGCGGGTACTGAAAAGGAAGCAGCAGCAAAGCAGTTCATTGAGTGGGCGACTTCGACTGACTATATCGAGCTGGTTGCTGAGAACGAAGGGTGGGCGAACGTGCCTCCCGGAGCTCGTATATCCTTGTATGAAAACCCTAACTATCAATCAGTGCCATTTGCCAAGATGACGTTGGAGTCGATTCTTTCGGCAGATCCTAACAATCCGACCGTCAAACCTGTGCCGTACGTTGGCGTTCAATTCGCCGCCTTTCCTGAATTCGCAGGTATTGCGACCGATGTCAGTCAGGAATTCTCTGCCGCCTATGCAGGGCAGCAGAGTGTGGCAGAAGCGTTAGAGAAAGCTCAAGCTCTTACCAACGATGCCATGGAAGCTGCGGGTTATCGCTAGAACTTCAGTAAGGGGCGGTGTGCTTGCCGCCTTCTAGTATTGCTTATTCGACGAAGACCCAACAACTTCTGATTTTTCTGCAACTGCGCTGTCGGCGCAAAGAAGAGGAGACGTGTCATGGCTACGCAGCACTCACGCTCAGCTGCCCGTTTCATGATGGCACCTGCAGTTGTCCTACTTTTGGGATGGATGCTTGTACCGCTGATCATGACCCTGTATTTTTCATTCAAGAAGTATCTGCCGTTACGCGGTGATACCTTGGGTGGTGGTCTAGATTGGGTAGGGTTAGAGAATTACTCGCGCTTTCTTAATTCAAGCGCTTTTTGGCCCAGTGTCCAAGCTACGCTTGTCATTGTTGGCAGTGTACTAATCATCACGGTGGCGCTTGGGATTCTTCTGGCGATATTGCTGGACCAACCAATGTTTGGCCAGGGTTTTGTTCGCATTCTTGTTATCTCGCCATTTTTCGTCATGCCAACAGTATCTGCATTGGTGTGGAAAAACATGTTTATGGACCCCAACAACGGCGTTCTAAAATATGTTTACCAGTTTTTTGGTGCAGAGCCGGTGCAGTGGTTGACTCAAGCAAGTATGGAGTCAATTATCATGATGGTCAGCTGGCAGTGGTTGCCGTTTGCAACGTTGATTTTGTTAACCGCCATACAATCACTCGACAGTGAGCAGTTAGAGGCATCAGAGATGGATGGTGCGCCGCTACTAAAACGCTTCTGGTTCATCATTTTGCCGCATCTGGGTCGTGCAATCACGATCGTGATTCTTATTCAGACAATATTTCTGCTGGCCATTTTTGCTGAAATTTTTGTGACCACTGGCGGTGCCTTCGGCACCAAGACACTGACCTACCTGATCTTTCAGCGAGTTCTGGAGAGTCAGAACATAGGTCTTGGGTCTGCGGGAGGGGTCTACGCCATCATCCTCGCTAATATCGTTGCGATTTTCCTGATGCGTATCGTCGGCAAGAATTTAGACTGAGGAGAAGACTATGGCCCGCTCTGTCACTATCAAACGTAAGCTAATCAATACAGCCGCTGCCTGGGTTATCGGCCTCCTGATTTTCTTTCCCATTCTTTGGACGATACTCACCAGCTTTAAAACAGAAGCTCAAGCAATCAGCAACCCGCCTGTGTTGTTTGGGTTCGATTGGACGTTGGAAAACTACTCAACGGTGATGGATCGCTCAAACTACGCGCGCTTTCTCTGGAACTCCATTGTTATCGCAGGCGGTTCTACCATTCTTGGTATTATCATCGCTATTCCGGCTGCCTGGTCAATGGCGTTCGTACCGTCCAAACGCACCAAGGATATTCTCCTCTGGATGCTGTCAACAAAAATGTTACCCGCAGTTGGCGTGTTGTATCCCATCTACCTGCTGTTTATTCAGCTTGGCCTTCTTGACAGTCGTGCCGGTCTGGTAATTGTCTTGATGCTAATCAACTTACCGATTATCGTGTGGATGCTATACACCTACTTTCGAGAAATTCCCTCAGAGATTTTAGAAGCTGCGCGAATGGATGGAGCTTCACTTAAATCCGAGATTTTGTATGTGCTGGCACCGATGGCAGTGCCGGGAATCGCATCTACATTGTTGTTAAATTTTATTTTGGCGTGGAATGAGGCGTTCTGGACGCTGAATCTAACCGCGTCGAAAGCGGCACCGTTAACCGCATTTATTGCCAGTTACTCAAGCCCTGAAGGGCTTTTCTTTGCCAAGCTCAGTGCGGCCTCAACTATGGCTATTGCTCCCATCCTTATATTAGGCTGGTTTAGCCAGAAACAACTCGTCCGTGGTTTGACATTCGGCGCAGTAAAATAGGTGACTTATGGGACAAATCGTTCTTGATAAAGTACAAAAGGTATTCGGAAACGTTGAAGTTATCCCTCCACTGGATTTAACGATCGAGGATGGTGAGTTCGCGGTTTTTGTAGGGCCATCAGGCTGTGGCAAGTCCACGCTGCTTCGACTGATTGCAGGCTTAGAGGATGTAACTTCCGGGTCTATCCAGATCGATGGTCGGGAGTCTGCTGATGCACCGCCATCAAAGCGAGGATTGTCAATGGTGTTTCAGTCATATGCGCTGTACCCGCATATGTCAGTGCGAAAGAACATCAGTTTTCCATTGCGGATGGCCAAGATGGACAAAGCTGAAATTGAAAAGCGTGTCGCCAACGCAGCGGAGGTGTTGAATCTTGCCGACTACATTGATCGACGTCCCGGACAGCTCTCCGGTGGGCAACGACAGCGAGTTGCCATTGGTCGAGCGATTGTTCGAGAACCATCAGCATTTCTCTTTGATGAGCCTTTGTCCAATTTAGATGCCGCCCTTAGAGTGGGTATGCGACTGGAAATCTCAGGCTTACATAAAAGACTAGAGACGACCATGGTGTACGTAACGCATGATCAGGTAGAGGCAATGACAATGGCAGACAAGATCGTTGTATTGCACGCTGGTGTCATTGAACAAGTTGGCTCACCGTTAGAGCTATATCACAGGCCCAAGAATGTATTTGTGGCGGGATTTATTGGTTCGCCCAAAATGAACCTTATTAGCGGCGATGTTGCTGCTGACTATGGGGCCCACACCATTGGCATTCGACCTGAGCATCTTGCGGTTTCAAAGTCAGATGGGCTGTGGTCAGGTGTAGTAGGCGTTTCTGAACACCTGGGCTCGGATACTTTCTTTCACGTTCATGATACTGGCTTGGCCGAGATGATAACTGTACGGGCAGATGGCGACGTTGCGCTCAACCACGGTGACCGCATTAGCCTGACACCTCGTGCCGAATTAATTCACAAATTTGATGAGCGTGGCCATAGGATTACATAGCGCTTATTTGGTCATTAAACTGTTGGAAGGATTGCGTGAAGCGCGTGCCTAAGTTCTCTTCTGGCGCAGCGAAGGCCGGAAGTGGGGGCTTGAGCAACGCGAGATGTCTGCTGCCCGCATCTCCAATCGGCCGGTTTTCGTCTTGCGGGAGTTAGTCGATTCCATGCGACTCAATCAGATAGTGTTACCCGGCCAAACCTATTTACAAAACCTGGTTCGTCGAGCACTGGCGTTACTAGGCGTCACCGGTGGTCTAAAAGCTCAATCGAATTAGCAAAGCTCAATGCGACATAGGCAAAGATCGGCGAATTTTCACTGAGTAAATCGCTATTGCGCAGCACGTCGCAGCGATGTGCGAATGCCCTGGCCTATAACTGTTGTAACCGTTGAAGACGTGACCTTGCTATAGGCCAGCAGTTCCATAGCTTCGTTAAGCGTGATCCTTTTGTTGGCAATGTCGGGTACCAGCCCCTGGTAGATGCTTGTATCCATGCTCTGCAATCGC
>JBGCEO010000122.1:0-50235 GCA_045106475.1 Granulosicoccus sp. | reverse complement strand
ACCACTAACTGCCCTTGACCCTCAAGGTAGGTGGTACCGTTGACCGTCACACTCAGCTGTTCACCTGCAGCCAAAACGGCTGTACCAGTGATCACTGGTGTGGTGCTATTGGTTACCAGCGCATCGACACTCGGTGCCGTTGGGGCTTGTGTGTCCAAGCTTATCGTGCGGACAACTTGAGGTGCGGCCAGGCCTATCGCCGTGCTTACATCAGCCACTATGGATTCTGTTGCACCGAATTGCTGTACATCAACAGCTGGAATGACTACTGACCATGCATCACCAGTAACAGTGGCGCTGTAAGACTGGCCATTCAGGGCTACTGATACTTGTTGTCCATTAACTATACCTGTGGTGGTTCCCCCAACCGTCAGTGCGACTTGGGCTTCTGCTGCATTGAGTAGATCATCAACGCTAACCGCCGCAATTGCTATCGTCGGTGATGAGGTATCCTTATTTGCAACCACCGGTGTGGCTGTAGTCGTGTTACCCGCCACATCGCTTTGCGTTGCTGATACCGATACCGATCCGATTCCATCGGGTACGATCGTTAAATCAACCAGCGCTGACCAGGTGCCGCCGCTACACGCGACTGATTGTGTCTCCGGCTCTGCACCCGTGACCGTTACACTCACTGATAGATCGCCGACGGAGCATGCTCCAGAAACGGGGTAGCTTCCCACGTTGGTTGTTGTGGCAAAAGGCAAAGCGCTTATGCTCACAAGCGGATCTGTTGTGTCTACTTCAAGCTCTTGTGTACTAACATCGCTGGTACTGTTGCCGGCGGTGTCCACAACCGTGGCCACAACCTCCACTACACCCTCACCCAAGGCATCGCCTGCCGGGATGGTCAGCGTCCAGTTACCATTAACATCGACCACTAACTGCCCTTGACCCTCAAGGTAGGTGGTACCGTTGACTGTCACACTTAACTGTTCACCTGCGGCCAGAACGGCTGTACCGGTGATTACAGGCGTGGTGCTATTGGTTATCAGCGCATCTACACTTGGTGCCGTCGGGGCTTGAGTATCCAGACTTATTGTGCGGATAACTTGAGGTGCGGCCAGACCAATTGCTGTGCTTACATCTGCCACTATGGTTTCGATTGCACCAAACTGCTGCACATCTACAGCCGGAATGATAACTGACCATGCATCGTCGGTAACAGTGGCGCTGTACGATTGTCCATTAAGGCTGATCGATACCTGCTGACCGTTGCCTATGTCTGTTGTGGTTCCTACAACCGTCAGTGCGGCCTGGGCTTCGGCAGCATTGAGTAGATCATCAACGCTAACCGGGGCAATTGTTATCGTCGGCGACGAAGTATCTTTATTAGCAACCACTTGTAAAGTTGGTACAGTATTACCTGCAATATCACTGTGAACTGCAGTGGCTGTTACCGCCCCCACTCCATCAGCAATTGGTGTCAGATCAAACGAGGTTGTCCAAACACCAGAGCCGCTGCATGCAACCGTACTGCTCGACGGTAGAGCACCAACTATATCAACTGTTACTAAACCTCCGACAGCAGAACAACTTCCACTTACCGGATAAGCATTTAGATTGGTATTACTTGCAAACGGTATTGGAGAGATGGTTGCGTTCGGCGCCGTCAAATCAACAACAACCAACAACTCAGGAGATTGACCACTGACATTGCCAGCAATATCAGTCAAGGTATAACTGAAAGTATTGTCACCCTCTACAAGACCAGTTGCAGAATAGGAAAAGCTGCCATCCGACTGAACCACAGCTGTACCCACTTCCACACCCTGCTGAGTCAGGGTCGCTACTTCGCCCTCGATAGCTGTACCAGGCGGGATATTGATAACAACATCCTGAAGCATAGTGATCCGGTCGGAACTACTTGAACCAGTATCACTGGAAGCAGCAAGCGCCGGAGATGACGTGGGATCTGCCGGGGGCACCGTGTCAAAAAGTGTATCGACTACCAGAGAAGCAAGGTTACCAATACCTCCCACATCAGTGACTGCCATGTCAGGTATCGATACGGATACCAAGCCCTGTGCTTGCGGTGTGATTTCTACAGTATAGACAGTGCCTGTAGTTGAAGTTGGAGTTAGGTTTGAAGCAATTCCATTTACGATCTCAAGATCCGCCAGCTCCATCCCGTTAACTTCTTCACTCCAGGTAATAGTCAAGGTGTAGGGACCAGTTACCACCCCACTTGGAGGCATGCCACTAATCGTTGCGAATGGCGCACTGGCATTCAATGCAATCGTGACTCCAGCTGCGCTGCTATCAGTGCCACTTTGCACGGATTGAGCAGCTCCGCTTGGGATCGATATCGTGACATCACTCGAACCGTCTGCCACAACCGTTAATTCATAGCTGTCCGCATCGATTACAGTTAGACCAGTAGCATTACCATTGCCAACCAGAACGTCTGCAATCACGAAATCGGATACTGGTTCGCTAAAATCAAGTGTTAACGTAAACGGTGCCGTAGAAACACCATTAGCTGGAACATTGTTTATAGTCAGTACGGGCGAATTGACATCGAATAGTGTTGTAATAGGTCCCGCAGCACTACTCGCATTTCCAGCTAGATCTTGTACTACTCCCCCCGCCAACGACACGGCAATGTCGCCCATGCCATCGGGCGTCACATCGACCGTGACATGCTGAGCATCCACTACGATTAGATTGCTGGCGGTACCGTTGACTACTGCAACGCTCGCCAGACTTAACGCGCTGACATCTTCACTAAAAGTAAACAGAACCGGGATTGGCGCAAGCGAGCCGGTAACTGAAGGCATACCTGATATAACGACACTAGGTGCCGTTGTATCACTAATAACAACCAGCGCAGACTCAGCGACAGTATCATTTGCAGCGTTTGTATCATTGTCAGTGGTTGAAACAACTGCGTCCACCACAACTGTCGAACCAATTAGGGCAACATCAAGTGCGTCGGTCTCGAATCCGAACTGGCTTTGTGTATTACCAGGTGTGGTATAGAGAGGCGTAACACTGCTGCAACTTACGGTTTGCGGCGATGTTGCAGATGATAGACAGACCCACTCATCTCCATTTGTACCAGTTTCTGCTACAGATGCAGCCAGCCCGTTGTTAACCGTCACTCCTGCTGGCAGAGTGAAGTCCACGCTAATCTCGCGATTTGCAGTATTGCTGCCAACATTTTCAACGATTGCAGATATGGGCAATTGGTTTGTTGCCACCACTTCATCGCCACCATCGTTAATGCTTAGTGCAAGATCAACATCAGTGGGTGCATCAAAAACACGAAACGATCCTTTCTCAACCAACAGCCAGGAATCGTAGGATGAGTCACCGCCATCTGCTACACCAAATTTAAGGGTATTACTTTGACCGGCGTTTACCGGAGCTGTCCATACCAGCGTTTTGGTAAATCCATCCGGTTCTATATCGAATGGCGTAGCCCCAGGTTGATAGTCACCGTAATCATTGTCTACGAAATCGGCAGCATTCAAGGTTTGATTTACACTGTTTATGGAGACATCGTCGCCATCCGCAGTCGTTGAGTAGTTTACGTCATTGACGAAGAACGCCATGACGTCGTAATAAGTATTGTTAGCGCTTTGAGCACCAGCAGGTGGTGCATATTCATTGTACTCTTCTGACGAGAATACAAAGTTGCCGGTTAATGTATCGCCGGCTGGTGTGAAATCGATAACTATGTAAACAGCGTCAAACGTGCCTTGTGGTGCATCTGTTAAGGTATCAAATTGGGCATCACCATCAGGCGCTCCCCCAGATGGCACATCAGATCCAGTTCCATCAGCCGCATTCGGTCCAGCAATTGCCGAAACCGTACCCGAACTCATCAAAAGACCATCGTCGAAATCCAGAAATCCGGGAACACTAAGACCGTTAGTGAAGGTGGCAATTTGACCCGCGCTACCCACCAAGGAAACGCTATTTACCACAACATTGTTGTTGGACAAATCCATCACAAAATCGCCCAACAAATTTGCATCCAGCGTTTCAGTCTGGATCAAATCTGCATGAATTGAAGGCGAGAGTAGAGAGCTGCCAGCAAGCACACACGCCGCCATCCACACGGCAGATTCCGTTGCTTTTCGCACCACCGTTTTAAGCGAAACTTGCGCTTTGCACACAAGACTCAATTGCTTCATTGACTCGTACCTGAATGTGGAAACCGCCCACAAAGAAGGCCACCAATAAAATTAGTTAGGCCTCGAAACGGTTATATCGGCACGGTGGAAGCAATTAATCTGCCGCAAGTAACATACGCACTCGCCCCATAGACGGCAGATGTTAAATTGAGATTTAACTCACAAAGTAGGCACTACAAAACGCGAAGTACCACTCGATTATTAGCGCTATCGCCATTATCGGTGATTGGCTGAGTAGAGCCAAAAGCCCGCGCGCGCAGCCTTTTGACGCTAATTCCCTGACCGACAAGATGGCGAGCAATAGCAACCGCACGTTCTCTCGACAATTGCTTTGCCAGGTCAACTTGCTTGTACGCCTGCGTATGCACGCGAATTTCGACAACAACGTCGGGATACTGTTTTAACGATTTAGCCAGGCTATCCAATGTATCCAGAGTATTGGCTTGAATGCTGCTTGAGTCGCCCGAAAATTCAACACCCAAAAGGGCTCCACTGAATAATCCGCAACCCTTGGAATCAACAGGTTCGCCCTTGCCAGGGGGTATACAACTGGAATTCACAGCTTCTGGTGCTGGCGTTGGTGCTAGCGTTGGCGTTGCTACCTGAGCTTGAACCGATTTTGAATTCTGCACTGATTCGGGAACTGTTTTTTGAAGCTGCCGTGAGTCGTTTTCTTGAGTTACGCTTTTGCCAGAATCGGCTATGCCAACTACTGGCTCTCTGGTAGGCGATCTGACAATACTGGAAGATGTGGGGCGCCAGTACAGAGATACCATAGCGGCATGCGCATCACCATCAAAACTGGTTATTTCCCCGCGAACACCCCACTGCTTTGCTAGTGGCCATTGAACGCCAGCACCTGCCCAGATCGCATTGTTGTTTGCCTCGTCCAGTTCGATATTGGCATCGTTATCAATCTGATTGAAACCAAGCCGTAAATAGCCCGCCGCTCCATCCTGTCTTCTGGATGAATCACGTTCGCCAAATAGATAGGCCACTCCGCCAAGGGAGATGGCACTGTATTCAATACTCGCGCCATCAGATAATTCTGCGGTACCAAGATCGGTGAAAGCAATTTCTGCACTAAGCCAACGATTGATATCCAGCCCCAGATAAACTCCTGCAGCAGTGGATTGATCATCGATCAAGCTAAAGCTAGAACCGTCAGTATCTGGCGTTAGTTTTGATATACCAACCCCGGCCCCGATATGCCAGCTGCGTTCTGCTGCATGAAGCTCAGATAGTGCTGGTAGACATGCACCTAAGGCAACCGCTATTGCGATTGTTCTTTGCAATGAAACTGACATCCTGCTCACTCGATTATCAATGGTCGATCCGACCGACGTTGAAGACCTGCAAAGTCGCGCAGATACAACGGGGTACTTTAAATGAAACTGCAGCTAAATTACTCAGAATGCTCCACAAATTCAATCGATACGAACGACAAACTGAAGAAAAAACGAGTCTCCCGGCAGCAGCTGGTCAGTCTCGGCATTTACAGCGCCGACTTCCCCTTCATCAGGCTCTACAATCCAACAGGGTGTTCTTGAGCATTGGGCAGCAAATCGATAGGTTGTATAAGCTGGCGTGTAGTCGTGTATTTTCACGTTATATGAAGGCTCAACTCCCTGATTGAATGCACTAAGTCGATAAATCACACAGTTGTTACCAGGTGCTACCTCGATCTGATTAACAGTAAAGCTGCTGCCTGCGTCAGGCACTCCATCACAACCATCATCTCTTACTTGCTCTTTGCGAATCATCACACGAGATTGGCTAACGATGGATTGGTCCTGCACAAGTACGGTCTGTGTGTTCACGTTCCAGGTAGCTGAAATCCGTGTGGTATTGCCTTGCAACGCAGACGCGTTGGCTGGAGCAAATACTTTTACAAATACAACCCTCGATTCTCCTATTGCCAACGACAAGGGAGCATCGTAGATTGAATCACCTGGCCCCAGGGCACCGTCGGGGTTTGTATCCAGATAAACGACACTAGACCAATCCGGCCGACTGTCAGTCGCTGCTAGTTCAATACCGTTGATAATGACGTTCCCATTATTGGCTAGTCTGTGCTGGTACACAAATGTCCCACCAGGCTCAAGTTGTGCGCTGAGGCTGGGCTCCAATACAATATCGCTTTGATCGCTGATCGCAATGGCATCATGTTTTCGATCAGAGGCACCTGTTAAGCTTGAACGCGCATCAAACCAGATCCCGAAAGTGCCTGCTTGGTGAGTACCCGGTAGCTTTACATGAGCTTGCAAATGTCTTGACATACCCGAATCCAACATTCCAGTGCTGGTAACAGTTGTCCCAGTGACAGGATCCACAAACGTCACCAGCCAGTCAGCAGGCAAAGCCTGAGCATCCGAACTTGAAAAAGCATTCATAAGGTAGTTGTCAGGCTCACTCCCTTGATGCCGTACAAACAAATCGAAAACAGCGACATCTACTTCGTTCAACGATACGGTTGTGACAGGCGTGGCCTCAGGCCCGGGGCCAACCCCGATTGCACCCGCGGTTCCTGCTGCCGCAAAGTTGGTCAAGTCCACCAGGTTACCCACTATTTCGTCCAGATGATCCGTCACGCTATCAAAGACATTAGCATCAGTAACTGAACGCGCAGTTTTTCTCAAATCAAACCCAAGCCCGCCGTTATTGCCTGCCACTCCATCAGGTAGCTCCAATTGCAGCACAATACGCACAAAGCTACCGGGCAGGATGGGACCGGTATCCACCTGCCCATCACCATTGGTATCGGTTAGCACAGCGCTGCCCTCGTTACGCAACAGTCGCCATACAGTGCCTATCGGGAAAGTTGAGCCAACACCGTCAACTTCGATGTTATAGGTATCTGTTGAATTACCTGTGTTCCAGATAATGTTATCAAATTGTACAACCCCACCCTGCCCAACACTGACAACGCTTACTGGCTCACTGAGCCCATTCAGAGCAGTAGCGGTTGATCCATTAGCTACAACTCCGGCAAGTGGTAACACTTCAAAAGGGACAGTATTAGAGAATTGTCGGTTTATCGTGCTGATGGCTATATCGTATTCAAATTCTGCCGTGTTTTGTATTGTGCCTGCACTCAGGCCAGAATCAATTTCCACCTCAAAGCTTATCGAACCACTAGAGCCTGGATTCACTAAATCAATAATGGCAGTGACTTGATTGCTGGAATCAGAGTCCACATCCAAATCGGCTTCGGGCAATGCTGTGCAACTGCTATGATAGGCGCAGTATCGTATACCTCCAACCAAACCTGCTTGTACATCTTGAGGATTCTGATCCGTCAGAATACTACTCGTATCTGACCATCCAGCCGAACCGGAAACGTATGACATTCCAGCAGGCAAGGCATCTATTATTGTTACATCACCAGCGGCCGAATCACCTGTATTTTCATATTCCAGTGCAATTACGTAAGTACCACTGGGCGACAGACCGCTGGCCTGGCTTATAGTTTTACGTACTGATATGGCAGGGCCTGTACCAACGGTTACAGTATCCACATTACTGACCGTTGACCCTGGATCAAAAACACTACTGGCGGATAGTTGTATTAAGGCGCTATCACCATCGATACCCGATAGCGGAACACTGCCTTGAACGACTACCAGAAAATCACTATCAGGCGCAATGACGGGCGTTACAGTTAATGCCGTTCCATTATCTGGTACCCCATTACCATCGAAATCCGAAAACACACTCAAACCATTTATGTTGATACTGCCACCGGCATTTGCCAACGAAACACTATAGCTATCATCTCCATTGCCAGTGTTGACGATACGATGCGAGAAACTGAATTGGGTGCCAACAGTTACTCTTTGTTGTTGATCACTGCTTAGCTGCACCCCGGCAACCTGCTCTACGGTTGTTTCAACAATGTTGGACACCACACTAACCCGATTACCATCGGTGTCAGTGTAGGTTGCCAGAGCTTGATTCTGAATAACAGTGCCGGCGGGGGTTGATGCCAGCACAGCACTACTGACCAGAACGCCAGATAGCAACAGCAGTATGCGACGCACTAACATCTTAGCTCTCGCCAAAATCAAACATAGGGTGTAATGGGCGGCCAGATTCATCTAACAACATCAGCTCAACACGACGATTGATGCTTCTGCTAAGTTCTCCATCCTCACCAAACTGGGCAAGACCTTCACCCAGTGGTTGTTCTACGATTCTTGCAGCGACTATTCCATTCTCAACCAGATAAGCACGTACCGATGCTGCACGCCTCGATGCCAGTTTCCTATTGTAGGCGATGCTCCCCACCCTATCTGCAAAACCCTGTAAGCTAAGGTTCAGTCGAGGATAGCGCTTGAGCACGTTGATGGTATTTTCTAGTAAGCGCTCACTTTCAGTATCTAGTACATGAACATCAAAGTCGAAATACACCGCAGGTTCCCATGGGAAATGCGTGTTGGATACCAACTCACGCAAGCTTAGTGTTCCATTACTCTCCTGCTGAACTACAAACTCACAGTGCGCCGCATCGTACTCAGCATAGAGCTCTTCTGTACTAACACAGCCTGTGAGAAACAAAGCCATGAACCCCAGCAGAATCCAATGCGCTGGCACCCTTATCAATCCTCTAACCATCGAAACCAATCCTCGTCAAATTTGAACTGAAGTCCCAAATGGATTCCTTGCCTGTTAAATCCTTGTTCATCAAGGTCCTCCTCTTTGAAGCCAACCACGTTGTAAGCCAGTCCCAGTCGAACGTTACGATCAGCAATCCAGGACACGCCAGCCCCCAAAGAAAACTGATCACCACCACTGGCAACCCCTAACCAGCCACCACGCACATCCAACTCCCACCGTCGATTAAGGTCATAAATCGCACGCGCATCAAACAAGGCGAATCGAGTGCTTACATCATGGTGTTGATAGTTGGTTGTCTGCCACTTAGCACCTAAGCGACCGCTCACCGTAAAATGATTATCAAACTGATAGTTTTGATGGGTTGAAAGCAGGTATGTGCGCTTATCCTGACCAAACTCAGGACCAAAATCCTCCTTCCAGTTGAAGAGATAGAGACCATGCTGCTGGTTGTCCAGTTTAGGCCTACGCGCGAGACCAAGCGTAAATCGATGTCGGGCGGTCAGTTCTCCGGTGGCAGGGCTTTGGCGCGTAAATTCTTCACGGACCAGAGTTGTCCAGTCCAGATTTAACCGCTGAGCAAGTGTTGCACGAAATCCGTAATAGCGATTATCTGCTGCATCCCTGATCTCAGCCTGTGCGGTTAGCTTTCGATTAGGATTCCGTGTATCACTCATCCCCAACGAAATTGCAATCGAATCACTGGACTGACTGCCCTGCAAGACATCAATAATCTCCAAGGCCGGACTTATGCTCAAACCGGGGCGGACGACATAACGTCCTCTTACACCACTGGCAGTTTCCATATCTCGCCCTGAAAAGCTGCCGCGCATCCGATACTCACTATAAAGTTGAGTCGATGGCAGCACATCAGACTCAACCCCAACTACCCATTGCCGACTGCCTTCTTGTGATCCATTTAAAGATTGCTGCAACAGCCCCTGCTCTCTTTCATAGCGACCATAGACATGGACGTGATCAAACATTTGAACTCTTGACTCTACTCCGTAGCGAAACCGTTGCGAATCCGCGATGTCTCTTTCAGCGTCCATACCTAACGACAGTGATCTTCCTCCTGCCAGCTTAAAGCGTCGCTCCGCACCTAATTGAATGGTGTTGAAGTGAATATCACGATTACCATCAGCACTCCAGATACGGCGAGCACCCGCATTGAGCGACCACTGGTCTAGACGTTTGTCTAATAACAAACCAGCACTGCCATAATGAGTATTATCGCTGGTTGATTCGCTAAACAGGCTTTTGGCATTAACAGTTAAAGTTTCTGATAGAGGATGTTGATGCTCTAACCTCCACTCCTGCCGCCCCGGTGTGACACCCGAATCAGGGCTATCAAAGTTCGAGTCTGCACGAATCCAGTTCATTGTTGTTCGATGCTCTCTTGAACCCGACCAATAGTGTTCAACGCTGACCGATTGGGCCTGACCATTTGTTTGACTTTCTCGATGTTTAATCTCAGCAGCCGAGGTATTCAAAAATGTGTTGGCAGTTAGATTGCCAACATACTGAACGCCGGATATTGTGTAACCTGATAGTGGATTTTGGTCTTCTGTAATGCTGAAACCCAACATTGACTGGTCTGCTATCTTGTACTGCCAGCGCACTCCAGCAATGGTGTATTCATCCAGGTCTGCCTTCTTGTCATAGCTTGCTCGAACAAAGACTGGATTCAGGTTTTCATCCACACTTGGCACAACCTCGCTAAAGCGCAACAATCCTGTGAAGGAATCCAGTGAATAATCGCTAAAACGCTGCAGTCGATCAGTACTTAGCACCAAGCCCGGATTGTCCCGATCCCGTATTACAATCTCTATGACTTCTGAATTCGCAACCAGAGGAGCCCCTGACAGCCTAAACAGCATCGCCGTGCCATTTCCACGCACCTCTTCACTGGCGCGAACCTCCGATTGCCTCGCAGCGAACAATTGAAAAAACTGTTTATCGTTATCGTAAACCGCGTTGAAGCCGGTCAAAGTGCGCTGGATACGTGCAAGACTATCGAATTCTGAGCGACTATCCGTCAGATAATCACCCCACATAACACTATGTCGTTCGCGCTCTAGCTTCGCATAAAGCTTACTCCGACTTTGTGCTTCAAATCCGCGCACTGAGGCATCGCCCAGCGTAGGGTACTGCTCATTCGGATTCAAATCTCGTAGCAGCTCTGTATCCTTATTCTTTTCTGAATCATAAGATAGAGTCAGCGTCATATCGTTCTTCACACGACCTTTCAGGAAAAGTGCTGCTCGTGCTACTGGATCAAAACCACTGTCAAGCGCAGCTCGATCATCGTTTTGCCTTGTTGTGTTCCAACGTCCTCCTAACTCGACAAGACCAGCGCCCAGTAAGGGTCTGGCGGCAGCAACCTGCACGAGTTGCAAAGTTGCCTGCATGCCACCAGCGCGAGCACTGACTTTTAGCCGCCCCGTTAACTCTGAGCTTCTGAGATGTATCTTGCCTCGACCATTTTCAATTCGCACCTGGATACCTGGTTCAATGGCTTGTAAATCTTCCTCAAGAAAGTCACCAGCGCTTGTTTCCAGAGTCACAAAGTACACACCATTGGCTGGATAACCATTAGCATCGTTAATTACAATATCAATCGGTAGCATTGTTCTACCGCCATCAGCCGGCAAGGTATCCTGACGGGTACGCAACAACATCTGAACGCCAGCGGCTGGACGCTTGAACTGAGCTGCTGCCAGAATTCGTTCGTTGCCAAAACCATCACGTCCTCTAACTTGTACCTCGTTGATTCCAGGTGTTAGTTGCACGCCATACCAGGCAATTAGTTCCGCGCGCTCGCGAAGATTTCCAATGCGCTCACCAATCTGTGTATTCGGTATCGCCTGATCATTTACATAAAGAACCGGATTTGCTCCTGATCTGACAACGGCCATGAAACGCCCGTCCAGACTTAACTCATCTTGAGGCCATAACCAGGTACCCTGCACGGCCTGCTCTTGAGTAATTGTTTTTGACAATTCTTTGGGGTCACCCATCTGCAACGAATTCCCCAAGGCGGGGGCTGGTTGATCTAAAGACGACTTCCTAAGTTGTTCACCGTTTTGCTTTATGGATGCATTTTCGTTGTTCGCTCTAGGTAACACATCCGCTTCCAGCTGAGCAAAAGCATCCGGCGATGCCTCAGTGGGCTTCGAAGGTTTAGTTTTTTCTCTTGGGCTAACATAGACACGTGGCTCACCGAGCAACCCACTGGAAAGATCTCCATCTGCTGTTGCTCGCTGCCGATCGTTAGCCAGTCGTGATTTACTATCCGGATTAAAACGGCTAGCCTCCTCAATGAGCCAGTCTCCTCGTAGATTCTGGTTTCGCCGCTTTAACCGTTCGAATACACCTTTGGCATCAACACTCGGACAGTTGGCAGCAAAGTCTGCTCTGTGAAAATCTCCGTCAGTGAGCTCTACAAACCGACTCTCAGCATCTGCTGCATTACGATTGTCAATGGGTTTTAGCAATAACCCTTTTGGTAGGGTCAATGTGTCAAGCTTGAGTACATGCAGCCCTGGATTCATGCCATAGAAACTAAATTGACCATCCTCATCAGTAACTACAAAGCTACCATCCTGTAGATATAGCTTGACACCACCAATCGGCCACTCAGCCTTGTTCTGTATATAGTCGCAACTACTATCGACAAATACCTTACCAAATATAATTGCCTTGTCCGATAACACGCCAGAGCGTACAACCTGAACTTGCGCACGGCTTACAGTGGAGATAACATCCACCCCGCTTAACGTTTTACCAGATACAACCGCAGAGTTCACACCGTCACTCTGCAGAGCTGCCGCGGTAGCCAACAATTGATAGCTTAGAGTTATGCTTTGTCCCGCCTCTAAATCACCAAGCTCAAATAAGTAGGTATTAGAAACTATTGCTTGATTTGCCACCATGGCCTGACCATTCTCATCAGCACCCATACGCAAATTCATTGGATCGAGCATCGGTTCTGTATTAAGTGCTACAGATCCGGTAATTAGTTTAAAACCATAAGCAGGTGTATCAAGGATCGAAATCGCCTCAAGCAAACTGTCTCCCCGATTAGAAACCACTAGCTGATAGGACACGGCCTCACCAGGCTCCACGCTCTCGCTAAGAACACGCTTTTCCAAACTTAACAGAGAATCACGATTGGATGGATCCAGAGGAATATCGATCACTCTACTTGTTACACCATCGGACACGACAAAACGCCCATCTGCGGCGCCGTTGAATCCCCCCTCTCCATATGACACATCGCTCACCTCTAAAGATTCAAATCTATCTGGAGGTACACGCGATGGATACAGATATGTGGGTGGAGGATCAACACCGATCGAGTACTTAATACCCGACTGCAAAGCGGGTATAACGTATCGCCCTAATTCATCGGTGAAAAACACTAGTGGTTCATCACTTAAAAGATCTTTCGCTGGCCTCCCATCCACATAGAGCGTAACAGTTGCCCCTTCCACACCTGAGAGTGTATTTGCATCGAAAACAGTACTTGCAGGTTCAACGATAGCTTCATCATGCAAGTCGACATTGCTTATCAAATCAGTAAAACGTACATTCAGAGTGTCATTTACGCTACTTCTCAGCACGCAACTTGAAGTGTCAATATCAAACTCAAACGCGTTTTGTTCTGCATCGATAGCGCTCACTGGGCACCAGCCACCGTTGCCTGCATCAAACTCATCGAGCCGAACCGGAAACAGACTTCTGTACACACCCGATCCAGGCTCAGTCTCCTGTAAAACCACTAACAAGGAATCAAGAGTAGTTCGAGATAGCAATTCAACTGCGACATGTGCTGTTCCATCAGTGGATAGCAGTTTCTGTTCATCGGTAGTCTGGGATATCAGCTCCAGATAGACACCATCTCTAACGACATCGTAGCCTAAGCTGGCATCATCTAATCTGACTACATCACTAGCATTATTTTCTAAAGTGGGTTTTTTCCGAGAAAGTCGGTAGATCTCAGCGTCTCGATAGTGCGCACTTATCGCAACAGTGGGAGCCTGACGATTTTGCTGCAACGTCAATGATGGCATCAGAAACCTAATCGAAGATGTAATAGCAGCCGCTGGTTGAGATATTTCGTTACATACTGAATTTGAACGAACGTCAACTATCTGATCTGAATCTAGATCAATAAAACCTGCCACCGTCAAGCTTAGTGCTGCCTCATCACTCTCCTGGTCAACAACAAACTGAAAACTCAAAGACATCAGCTCATCAATTTCAAAATGTGTTGCCGGTAGTAAAAATCCAACTCTTGCCAATGATGTCTCTGCATTCCATTGGATTAGACTCATCCAATCTGCCTCATCAGCGACGCGTTGTTGAACCAATGTAGTCGCCTGGTAACCATTAACTTCATACATCGATGCAGGTACCAACTTTAGCCCTGCTGGTAAATCCACCTCGACTAACACACCACTCTGCGTTCTACCATCGATTGATATTTCGCGTTCAACCGGAAGTGTCTCTCTCCTGTTAACTACATCCAGGCGATAGGTGATGGTCTCCTCAGGAAATAGGCTGGTCGTACATTCTGGAGAGTTACGCAATGCCATCTCCAGCAATGCTGGCTCTTGAACAGAGACTTCATCACGATTAGTCTCCGATTGGGCAGATGGTGAGAGCGATAGAGCCGAAACAACGACTTCCAGCGTATCCCCGGAGGAGACTGTATTAGGAACAAGCGCACTTACTATTAGGGATGCGTGTTCGGCTGGGAGTAACGCGATTGAACCCTCAACCGGAGACTCATCCAGATCGATTTGCCCATTGTTGTTCAGATCATGGATAAGTTGCAGATTAGTCAGATCAGCATCATCTGCAATAGAATTTACAACACTAAGTTCGTAACTATCTACTACATTGCCTATGTTGGTCAATGTATGAGTAAACGACACTTTCTGAGCTGGCTCGGCAGTTGTAGTCTGCGATGCAGTAAGAGAGAATCGCTGTAGCTCAGAAACAATTATTCGAGAGGTATTGGATTCAACCTCTATCAATTCACCCGACAGAACATCGAGATAACTGAGCTTGGCTGTGTTGACTATTTCTGAACCCGGGTTAGTGAGTGCGAATGCTCCACCAACGAAAAACCATGAGAGCATGCAAATCAACACAGATATAGTGCGTCGAACATGCATGGTTATGGATACGGGTCCCTTGTGTTAACGAGCGTAAGAAGAGTTTGGAACAGCTGGCAGACAGTCGATAAACTCTCTGCATTGCGCAGACGATGAACGTAAAGCCATCAAATGATTGTCTAGAAGCGATAGTGCGCTGAATCCTTGAGGAAAACCCGGCAGTCAGTACCACCGGGTTTTCGTGTAAAGCAAGCTGCAAGTGTGTCTAGTCCACTTTGACCCTGAACTGCGCAGTTGCTGATTGTCCAGGTACCAAGGTTCCACCTGCACCAAGAGTTGCATCGGCACCAGGACCTACATAAAAAACTATGTTTGATCCAGTTATCGTACCCGCATCCCCTACATCAACTGCATCAGTCACTGGCAGAGGCGAACAACCACTCGCGAGGCAATAGGCTAATGAACCTACCTCGTAGCTACTAAATGCGGTGACAGCATCAGTTATTGTTACGTTTTGAGCATCTGCGGCACCTTGATTTTCAGCAACTACTCGCCAGATTGCACACTCACCAGGAGCCACTCCTGCACTTTGAACTTCAGCGAATCCACCGTCAGCATTCCCGTCACAGGCAGCATCCAACGCTACAGTTTTAGTCAAACGAACTTGACCGTTAATGACAGTTGTCTGATCTGTAACAGATACACTTGGACCAGCAGCATCTAGATTTACGGCACTGATAGTCAGTGTATCCACCTGAGCAGGCGCTGCATTGGAAGGGGCAAAAACAGTGGCCGACAACGGAATGCTAAAACTTGGCTCCAATGTCAATTCAGGATCACCATCGTTGTCAACGTCAGTCACCGTCACTATGATAGAAGCACCGTTAGCCTGTTCAACCGCAATCGTACCTGGAACAAGACTACCCAATGCAGTATCGGCAACACCATCGTTGTTTGTATCAATATTGACAGTATGAGTCCAACCCGTTTGGCTATTGCTGGAACTCAATTCGACAATTTCATCTACGTTTCCATTGTTCGTCAGAGTGTGACCATAAGTCACACTACCACCTGGCTCAAGCTGATTACTACCTGGCGTCACCAATGACAATTGACGCGTCGCGTTAACATCAATAGCATCGAGCTTGATATCAGTAGCGCCTGTATTTGAAGACAGAACTTGAAAGAATATTGGATAATCGCCGTCTGTATCTGTATTTCCCAGCAAACGTGTAGCCGTTCCGTCGCCGTTGTTATCAAAGACTAGATCGCTAACTGCCTGAGTTGCATCAGAAGGTATCGATACAACCGCAATAACTTTGTAATCAACGCTTCCACCGGGAATAGCAGAGGTATTGGAAACAGCTGTACCCGTGGCATTACCGGCAGCATCGGTTTCAAAAAATTCAACTGACCATCCTGGCAATAATCCGCTAAGTGTTGTGCCATCGTAGGCACTACCTGCGCTCAGTGTGTACGAATCACTACCACCACTTTCATTATCAATAAACAATGGAATACTCACTGTTGTGCCAGTTTGACCCGTGAAGGTCGTAACAGCAGCATACGGAGTCGTCAAAGGATCCTGATCGCTGTTTAAAACACCATTATCAGTATTATGTAAATCTACTGACGCCAATACGATTGAGTCCAACGCAATAGTAGTTGTATCGCTCGCCGGTGCAGCCGTTGGGTCATTCGCAGATGTAGCAACGACTGTTGCCAGGAATGGCCCAGTTCCCGAAGCATTTGCAGGTAATGTCGCTCTTACTACGATGTTCTTACTGGAGCCGGGCAATATGACGCCAGAATCCACACCTGAACCATTGGTATCTGTCAGCTGCACAACGCCTGATTGATCAAAGAAAGTAAACACCGTAAGTGGTGGGAAATTACCTGGATTTACAGATAATTCGAATATATCAGCAGCATTTCCATTGTTTGTGATCACACTGTTAAATACAACTGCGCCACCTGCAGCTGCCGTGTCAACCAATTGGGTGTCGTTAGCTAAAGCATCATCATCACCGCCATCATTAACGCCAACCGCCGCTCCAATTCCTGTATCACTGATCTCTACATCAAAGGCAGGCGAGATAGTGGTCTGAACCTGGTTTGAGGAGACGAGTGTGTCAACACCCAATACCAGATCAGTGTCACCGGACGCGTGACCTTGATTGACGATCACGTAGCCGCCACCAAGAACACCCGGATTATAGCTAACCGTAAAGGTTAACGAGACGCTGGACCCGGCCGGCAATTCAGCATCTATAGCATAGATACCATCTACGCCTGAGTCGGCCGTATCGCCATCATTGTTGATGTCAATACCTAAGGATAATTCATCTGTATCGGTCAGGTCGCCATCAGCATTCAGATCTAAACCAAGACCGACTTCCGACAGTACAGCCGCTGTATCAATGGTGTCGGTATTGGACGTCAATAAACCGGAAACACCCGATGTTACCAACGTCGTATTGGCTGGTAAACCGTCATAAATTACAACATTTTTTGCAGCGATATTACCGTTGTTGCGTACTGTCAAAGTATAGCTAACCTGATTGTTAGCAAAATCCGGTACAGCAGTCTTTGTGGTAACCAGCGCAGCATTGTTTGTCACGGTTATTAGAGATTCATTAGTGCTATCAAGACCATCACGGCCCCCTAGACCAGAAACTGCCGTGCCTGCGCTTATGTCACTAACACTGGCAGCAACGGCTGATCCAGTGCCATTTTGAGCTGTCGCGTTAAGCGTGACCCCAAGCGTTTCACCGGGATTTGCCGTGGAAGGTACATTTACAGCAACGACTAGATTGGCAGTACTATTGACGTTGGCCTGCAGCGTGAGCGTAGAAACAACGGGTTCTCCAGCATCTGGTTCACCACTACCGTTCAGATCATGAAAAATCTGAATGTTACTCGAATCAATATCATCGATCAGCGAGATATCATTGGAGGCGCTTAGTTCAAAGACATCCGAACCATTACCTGTGTTAGTTAAAACATACGGTAAATAGACAGTCTGCCCTGCCGCAGCATCAACATCCACATCGACACCCAAGGTGGCAGAATAAACCTGGGCAACCGTTATAATTGCCTCATTCGACTGTGCTGAGTAGACGTTTCCTGCAGCATCCTCATAGGTTACCGTTGCCAGGTTCTTTATTTGAGTGCCTGCGACTGTTGCAGCGTGCACTGTACAGCCAACAGCGGCCAACCCTCCAACCGCCAAGGCTAAGGTACAGGCCTTAGCGAGACGATTTTGCGCAAAGCGCATTGTATTTCTACGTTTCATGATGTGATATCCAATTAGTCCACAGTTACGCGGTAGATGAACTTATGCTGCCCGCCGTTAGAGGTAAGTTCTTCCTTCGCCAGCCAACGCACATGTGTGTATTGCTCGGGCGGTACAACAACTTCTTTTTGACTCCCATCAGGCTGAGTCTCTATACGAACCACAGGCTCTAGCTCGAATGACTCCCCTCCGTCTATGCTGACTTCAAAGGCAGCAGTGACGTCCGATTGATGAGAATCTGGTACAAATCGCGTGTTTTGTGGAATGGGGTCAACTACCTGAACACCGCGGACGCCATCGGAACCGTTGTTTGTGAAAACAATTCGAAATTCCATGGTATGGCCTGGTTCAGTTTCGATCGCCTCTTCAATTATTTCTTCGCCATTGTCATCAAGCGAAACTATAAATGCCTGAATTTCTCCAGTCACCGGACCATTGGCGAATGCTAATCCAGCCAACGAAAACAAAAATGCCAATAGAAGTAAAAAGGATGGGTAACGCATATCTCTCTCCTGCCCAAGTAAAGGGTTAAACCAAGTACGGTTAACCGTTACATTGCAGAGAGCGAGCCTGAAGTAACCTACAAAAGACAGAGAAACGTGTGCCAGTTAACAAATCTGGCAAGACTTTGTGAGATGAGTTTGCTTATAGCAAGAGAAGTCGGAGACGCGAGTAACCGTTAAATCAATCAATCGAGACTTGGTAACTAACCGTTCCCTGATCACCGGCAGACAAGGGGCCGGAAAATTCCCAGCTCACAGATTGCCCGCTAACGGCCGGTGTGCAGGTCAACGCTGCAGGCGTGGTCCCACACACTACCGATGCTCCCAAAACCTGTGTAAAGGGAGGCGCAGCGTCTTCGATAGTCATCTCAGTCAAGGGACCGTCACCTGCATTCACATAGCCTATGTTGTACTCAAGCACATGCCCTGGTAACGCGGTGTTTGATAAGAGCTCAACACCTCCCAGCGAAACATTTCGCACTGTCTTGTCTATCACCAGGCGTCCCGCTCCGATACGAACCACTGTTGTGATGTCTTGATTCGTTAAACCAATTTGTAAGCCGTGACCTGTTCCCGATTCATCTGCCACAGTGAGTTGAGCATTCAAACCCGTGAATCTAATAGTCCCGTTTAGAGCTGAGGCCGGAACAACCTCAATCACGAGCAAACAAATCTCTTGATCTTTGATCATGGTTATTGGTGAAGACCACAACTGATCCGCAGAGTCCACAAGCCCGTTGCAATTAGCATCAGCGTAAAGACTGGTAACCCATTGAATATTTTCAGGCGTGGCTGATGAGGTTACAACCACATCCAGCTCACCATGGGTACTGGCTGTATATCGGTGCGCATAGCTCAATGATGTATCTGGTTGAACACTACCGCTATTGTCTTGAATGAAGTCAGGGCGTCTTATCACACCTACGTTAATCTGCTCAAGGGATTCACCCAAGCCGGGAGATACAGCTACAGAACCATCCGTCACCACACCCGCCGTATACACACTGGATTCACTAACAAATTGGGTTAGAGTATCGGGTTGAACAACGATTTGTATAGTTTGATTCAAAAATGTGTCAGCGATGGAGAGTTGCCAATAGCCATTAGTATCCGTGGTGGTCGTTGACAGGATTGATCCGGTTACATCAATGGCACTAACTACTCTGCTTGACACGCCCTGCTCGCCTGCTTGTATTACACCATCATGTGATGAGTTGGCAGTTGAAGATGAGTCTTCAAATACATATCCAGCTAAGCTTGCACTGGTATCTAATTCAAACAATGTAACATCATCGGTATCAATGGCAAGGTTGAGTCCAGCACCTGACAGATCACTTACTGATAGACCTGAAGGACTACTGGCCAAGGCCAACGCCTGGTTTGCATACTGTCCAGCTGTTGAAGAGTTAACTATCGTATCAACACTGATCGTAAAAACCAGATCTACTTGTTCGCCAATCAACAAGGCAGAGCTAGAAGCGATGAGTTCATTGTCAAGATCTCCATCGTAAGCGGAGTTAGCGACAAAGCCTGTAGCCGGAGATAAAATTGATACCGGATTAACTATCGAATAGTTACCTGCCCCAAAAACTGCGGCCAAATCATCAGTGATGGACAATCCATTTAACTCTGTATTTCCTGCATTTATCAGAGATAATTGAAACTCAACCTGATTACCTGACACGCTCGCATTCTTGCCTAGAATAAGATCGGGCGTTTCAACAACACTTCCAGCGCTGCACAGTTCAAGTTGCCATGATTCGAGCACACCTGCATCACCATTGTATCGATCTGTTATCCTAAGTTGCCAGTCTCCACTCAGACTCTGTCCGTTAAACACTGACAAGCTTTGTCTTGCTGGGTAAGTGCCACCATCGGTTGGCGGGCAAGGTGGATTACCACTGGCCGCATCGTCAAATCCAAAAGAAAAATTGTTTTGACTTCCACAGCTGGGACCATAGAGTCTGCGGGTAGATCCAGCGTGGCTTAAATCAAAAAACAAATCGTTTATGTAAGTGTGCCTACCCTGAACATCCAGCACATTAACATCCACGACTGATCCAACATCGCTTACCGAAATAGTTGATACGGCGGTAGTGCCAGCATTGGGACCAATGTTGATGGGTAAATCACTGGCACTATATACTTGACTAGTACTACCAGCAGGGCAACTTCCTGTAGATACACCACCCGTCAGTACTACTGGATGGTCTTCAATTTCTCCGTCTGAAGCCACACCCGTAGCTCGTGAAACAGCCGATGCATTATTCGATGCTCTTAAGCGCAGGTAGGTATTTCCGGATGCAGCAGAAGACAAACCAGACCAAATCAAATTCGCTTGTCCACCAGAACAGGTGACTGGATGGTTACCATTGCGCTCATTGCTATCAAACACACCATTGATGTTAGCATCAAGCCAACCTGCTACTCTCGAACCAGCTGAGCATTGCACCGTCAGCGAATAGCTACCTATAGTCGATGATATCGATAGGGTTCCAGTAACGGCATCCTCATCGTCCGACCCATCCTGATCATCTCCGGCACCATCAAGACCGTTTGCACTGCTGCCTAGCGAACCGGCTTCATTATCCGGTGCGATGGCTCCAATATATGCTGATGTTGTTTGGTCCAATCTATGAAAGGCAGACCCATAGCTATCTGGAGCATCTCCGAAATCCAGTGCAAAACCGCCTGTGAAATCATAGATAGCCGAGCTGGTGGTAATTAGAGTGGGTCCTATGATTGCGCCGGTAGTTCTGTCTACCTCACGCACTGCATTCCCGACATTACTGTAAAGAGTCCCCGAAGGGCTGCTACTCATTTGCCCCCCGCTGCCGGTTGACAATAACTGGAAGCTTGAAGTCGCGGGAGTGAATTTCCAACGCCCTGCAGATGTGCCTTGACCATTGCCCGATAAATCAGCAGAAGAGCCATAGAGCACAGGTATACCTCCCTCCAGCAAGGCGGCGACATCGCCAAAGCCTCCCAACTGCACATCTGAGCACGCACAAGCAGATAGTATGTCCAGGGGCTGCACGGACACCACCTGAGTCCCATCTATCGACATGGTTAACTCGAAGATATCCTGAATGTAGCCCGCATTGTTTTCCGAACCTACGTAGTATTTGCCACTGAGGTAGGATCCTGCAGTACTGTTAATGTTTTGAATATCCGCCGTCAAAGGTCCGGCGCTAAAATCGTTCATTAGGGTATGAGCTGACGCTCCGATACCCAAAGCGGGATCCCAGCGATAAACGCTGGTTTGATCGCCGTAGTAAACGATTCCCGCTTGTAGGTTATACGCCAATGCATTGACGCCCGTTGCAAACGGAGAACTGCTCAGAAACCGATCCGTCCCCTGTCCCAGATCCAATCCCCTGATCGTGCTTTGCGACGAATAAATGAAAACTTCACCTGCCAGGGATAAGGAACTGCTAAGCGTCGCAAACAGCAGGATAACCGTAAGCTGAACTGAGCGGAGACACCCAGCAAAGGCGGCAATACACTTGAACGCACGCCGTTTGCAGCGAGTTGGCTGTTGGGAAGACACGGTTACTTTTCAAAGACGAAAAGTAACCTATTGAGCAAGAAGCAAGCCTTAGATAGCGGGGATAAAAAGAGAGCCTTCCTTGGCTACACGTGGCTTCAATGCCTGCAAGTACCACTTGGAGGAGGTTGCAGTGTGATTTAGATCACATTCCTGCAGACCCATTAGAGTCCGTGTTTACTCAACTGTCAAATGTTATTGGTGACAAACAAAAGTTAAAAATTTGAATCTAGAGCCTGGAGACATGCCTTTTATATACAAAAAGTCCCAAAACAATCGATATCAGCAACAGAGTTACGCTTAACATCATCTGCGTTTGCGAACCAACCCTTACACCGCTGCCCAATAGTGCAAACACAAGCATCTGAGGCACATAGCCGAGTGCCGATGCAGCTAAAAACAATCGAATTGGAATGGCAGTGAAACCTACGCACACATTAGTCAGTAAGTTTGTGCCCAGAGGCTGCAATCGCAAAATCAGTATTTTCGCGAATACATCTTCCTCAAGCAGCCTATCCAACTTACCTATGAAGACAGGATATTGACTAACCACGATTTTCGCTAGAAAACGCTTTGATGTTTGCACCGTCAGAAAACAACCTAAAATCGCTGCCACTAAAGAGAGAATAAGTCCAACAACCACCCCATAAGCAAGCCCTGCGATAAACGCTACCAACTGCCTTGGCAATCCAACCGCCGTAGCCAACGCGCCGAGTAATGCAAATAAGAGCATCCCTTTAGGACCCTGATGCTCCAGCATCTGGGCCCACTGCCGTGCCGGAATCCATTCGGAGGGCGGGTAAAGGAAAGTCACTATGAGTATGAGCAACAGAATTGCCAGTAGCACAATGGCGACTCTGTGTGCTCGCAAGGACTTGGTAAAGCTCATTAATTACTCTGGTGAGTGGAAGTTAGGCGACACAGATTGCCATTAAGTGTAAGTTGGAGCTCTATCAATTGTTCGTACACGCTAACAATCTGCGCAAACTCATGCGATTCGCTAAGGTTCTGACCATTGTGCTACTGATTAATTCTACGATGAACCCATCAAGCAACGCTAACGCGCTAAATGAAATTCGTTGGCACAAACGCGTGGTTATCGTGTTTGCATCAAAACTAGACAAAAGCGCATTGGTGTTCAAGGAACATCTTGATAGTTCCAGATGCAGCCTTCGTGAACGCGATGTTGACGTATACCTGATTGATGACGCAAAAGCCCTGGCATTGAGCGATGGTGCGGCGCCGCTTGATAGAGATTCTATAGAACTACTGCACGCTTCAAGAAGAGATAAGTCAGAGTCGTTTGAAATGATCTTGATTGGTAAGGATGGAGGAATAAAAGCTGGCTCTTATAAACCAGAAGATCTGCTGTTGTTTATAGATCTTATTGATGGCATGCCAATGAGGCGAGCAGAGGCAGCTAATCAAGTCAGTGAGTGTTGATGCAGCTTTATTAATTTACAAAACAATCCAACACAAAGACAAAACAGAAGCTACCAGAACAAACGCTCCAAAAAAAACACGCCCTGCACTTCTATCGTCATGTCGCCTTGAATTCCCCATAAGAATCCCTCGCACAGTTTATCGACGTTTTGAATACATCAATAGCGAGTGTCATTACTGAACACCACGCGCAGTTACAAGTGTCAGGATATAGTCTGGAAATAAAAAGCGTGAAACGGTATCTATCAGGCTACACAGCTACGTAAGATTGCCTAAGTCTCACCGCTGATGAATTGTTGAAATGCCAACAATTCTGCTTCAGCGATGAGTCTATAAAGAAACAAGAAAGAGCCGCCATCAATAGTTTCAATGGCGTTACAAATACACACTACTCAGCGCAGCTTTATAGCTCTTATGTCGTCATGGTAGATTGATCTTTCGCCATTAGGGTAGGAGCTCAAGTCGAAATCGGGCTTATACAAACCCCACTTTAAGTAAGTGGTATCAATCGGGCCATCAGCCCACATCGTGGCCCCCTTGTACTCAGTAGCCAGCTTATAGTTACTTTGATCGGCATACTTATAGTACATCTTTACAGACCCATCACTACGCGCTGAATGAACAACGTCAAACTGCAAATCTATCCACTCACCCACTCGATAGTTTTTAAGCACAGTAAACCTGGAACTACGTAAGGCACGCAACTCAATATCATTTCCACGAATCAATACAAACATATCCGGGCGACTTGAAAAGCGTTTCCACTGCCAAATGGCATCTATAGAGTCCTTGTCGTCAATTTTCCAGGACGGTGGTAGATAAATACTGAACTGATAACGGATCTTATCGCCTTGGTCGTAGCGGGATTTTCGCAAGCTGATGGAATTACTTTCAGCTCTCCAGGCACCTGCAGAAATGTAATTGTTATTTTTTCTGACACGATGATTGATCGAATATTGACCACTTCGCGATATGGTCGATGACACGGTAATCGCGTCATTGGCAGGTGGAGAGAAGGCCTGTATGCCTTCCACACCCGAATTGACATCGCCAAACTCATAGTCAGCAACAAATATAACGTCGTTACTTGCTGGCTCGGCCAGAGGTACGGTTGCTTGCTGCGGTTCTGGTTCTGGTTCTGGTTCTGGTTCTGGTTCTGGTTCTGGTTCTGGTTCTGGTTCTGGTTCTGGTTCTGGTTCTGGCTCTGGCTCTGGCTCTGGCGCAGGTTCCGGCACATCATCTTGCTGAACACCCAGTGCATAAAAATCTACGAGGCCATCATTGTTTCCATCGCCGCTCGGATCCAACTGTCCTTCAAATTGATCATTGATCCCATTGTTATTTGTATCATCGCCCTGGACAACATCAACATCATATCTATCCGCAATAAGATCACCGTCAGAATCTTCGGTTGAAGATTCAAAAACATCTGCGATCGAATTTCCGTTGAAATCACCTATGATTTGCACAGGGTCTGGAAGCGCCGACGCAGGTTCTTCGGGAGGCAGTGGGTCTTCGTTTTGAGCTAACGCCGCCACATCTGAGACATTTGCAGCGATGACAGTGATCTGTTGATCCAGAGTATTCCAATTTCGATCTAACGCCGTAACCTGATAGACACCCGCTGGTATCACGCAATCACTTAGGTTGGCGACATCCATCGTTTCGCACACCTTCTGCCAATTGCTTGTATCGTGATATTGAATTATTTCAGCGTTCGAAGGCAATGCTGAGTTTGGTTGCTGTGAATCACTGGATGATCCCGCTTGGCCAACGCCCTCGGCCACAATCACGCCATTTAACCGGTTTACCCTATTCCAGTTTCGATCAAGGATGGTTACCTGATAGCTGCCCGCTGGAACATTACAATCATTGCTGAATGTCTCGCACAGTTTTTCCCAGCTACCTTCTCGATGCATCTGCAAGATTTCGGGATTACCATCATATCGATACTCGATTGCGTGAACGCCTGACGCCATCGATAGAAGGGCAGCCACTGAAATTAGCTTGTTCAAAATGCTCTTTTCCCAGAAATAGTCGGTTGACAAAATGCTTGCGCCTGAAGATTGACACCTTTGGCGCGGTGCATCATACGTTGGCTGGGGGCTGCGGATAAAGAGACATTAACGTCTTGTATCAATGCAGGGAATTTACATTGATTTAACGACTCGGCGAGAAACAGTTATTAACATTCGGGAAAACACGGGGCCGAGTTTTGGAGCAGTTAGATTCGGCCTGCTTCAGCCATCCAGTCTTCTGGAGGAGAGCTGGCAGCAAAAATCTGCTACCAGCTTATAGTGTCAGAGGTTGACTAAATTATGTACAGACGCTAGCAATGTTCTGGATAAGGTATTTCATGGCAAGTTCCTGGTCAGAACCCACAGATGCTCCCTCGATGTGATAAGACGTGAAGAACACACAAGCCGAAGAGCCCTGAGGCTGGAAACCCACAGTAATGGGTTTAACTCCGTCATAACCACTGATGTCTGTTATATCAGCCTCGATGTAAACAGTTGAACTACTGGAGACACTGTCAATCGCAGTCCAGATTGAAAAATCGAAAACCAGATCGATAGTATCGCCAACCACTGCCGCCAGATTTGCATCAACCGCCTGCGCTGGAACACTCGAAGCAGAAGATGTGTCGTTACCCGCGAACTCAATTTGATTCGGAAATAGCTCTTCCAACCAGACATCAGAAAGATCCGAAAAGTAAACATGCTTTCCATCATCATTAAAATCCCTGATGGCAGTGTTGATTGCACTATTCGCACTCAAATCTGCATCACAATTAATAAATAAAGCATCAAATTGATCTAATGATCCATCAGTAAAAAAAGCTGTTTCGTTTTCTTCAAGAACTCGTAGGCCTTTAGATTCACAGTCGGTGCTGCCGCGGGCACTTGAAGGATCTGGATTGTTGTTATTCCATGGATTACCAATGTCATCATTGAGCGTGCATCCTTTGAGTTGGGCTAAAAGCACTTGCACTCCATCATACAAGCCTGGAACCACTGCCCACTGAACGGTATCGTCGGCTTGGAGTTGCTGTGATTCAACAGTGGCTATTTGCCCTTGTTGAACACTCGCTTGAAAAGTTGTTCTAACAAATCCTTCAGCGTCGATGCTGAATGTAGTCATTCCGTTAACGCTATTAGGAATGACGCAAGCGTATTCGCCTTGGAAGTCGGTTATGCATTGACTGTCATTTGCGATACCACGCAGTGTTAACTCTGAAGAGCTACTCACGCCTGATGCACTATCGTTTATCGTTATTAGGGCACCAATGAGTGGCGTTGTTCCATCAGCTGCCAACGCAGTACCACACAATAGAGACTGATTACTTTCAGCCTGTATGCAGTTTTCGAGACCAGCCAGAACCGTTACAGCTGGAGATGAAGGCCCGCCTGATGAGCCACCACCACACCCGCCAAGCAATAATATTCCAGCACAGGGTTGTCTGAACTTCAATATGGGGTTGGTGGATTTAAATCCACATAGTCTTAAATGGTGGGGCGTGCTGGGTTCGAACCAGCGACCACCTGATTAAAAGTCAGATGCTCTACCAACTGAGCTAACGCCCCCCTTAAGACTTACCGGCTGGGTACCGTGACGGCATTGCCGGATAGCGCCAAAGCCGAACGCGAATCATACAGCATTGCAATAGCTTCGTGGGGCAGTTTACACCCTGATTTGTTGCGCCCGATCGTGACCGAATTGGCAGCTTCTGAACAGCAGCAATCAAATTGGCACCACTACATCCAACATTCCAGGGCGGGTTTGGTTGCCACCCAATCGCACCAACTTTCTTTAACGAAGGTTAGCGGCTTTCCCTATCCATTTTCTGTAATCGTTTGCGGGCCAGAACAGCGGCCGATCGACCGGGGTAGTCATCCTGTACTCCGGTTAAAATCGCCCTGGCCTGAGGGTATTTCTGCTCCTCATAGAGTGCAAAACCAATCTTCAAACGAGCGTCAGGTACCTTTGTACTCTTGGGAAACGAATTAACAACAACGCCAAAATTTCGTAAAGCTTCATCAAATCGTCGCTGTGCATATTTGGCCTCACCTTGCCAATACCAGGCATTGTCAGAATACGGCCCATCTGGAAATTGCACCAAAAATTCGTCAAACGCTTTTACAGCACTGTCGTTTTGCCCTCTGGCTAGCAAATCATAGGCTCGCGTGTAACCCGCTTTTTCCGCTTGGGTGGCAGTATCACGCAAAGGACCGGTCGGAGGTTTCGGTCCATTTCCAAAATCTGCAGCGCTCGCCTTCGGAATGGCCGTACCCGGCTCAGGGACAATCACAGCGCTGGGTAGAGGCGCCGGCGCACCAGCTGTTTCATCCAAAAAAGAGCCGCCTGAAGTCTCATCGAGCAAGCCCGAACCCGCTCCCAAACCATCTTCTGACAGCCCCCCTTCTTCGTTCAAAAAACCTGCTTCGCCTTGAGAACTTTCAAGATCCGTAATGCGCCTGTCGGTATCAGCGTACAAATCCGAATTTCGCTTGGTGAAGTTGTTCAGTTGATAGCTAAGACTCTCGATCTCCCCACGCAAAGCTCTATTTTCTCTCTGCAATGCATCAATACGTTGGAGTTGGTCTAACAAAGACTGATCCATGACTCGCTCAACCCGTTGTAAACGAGAATCCAGCGTGGAGAGCGTCGGTTTTTGCTGAGCAACACTGGGTGTTGCAAAAGGAATGAGCAGCAGCCACAACGCCCAGGCTGCGCGGCGACAGGGATTGTAAGCAAGACTCATAATACTATCCTTTTGTAAACCAGTTTATAAAAGCGCGCCGACTAATTCTGAACCGCTACTTCGTAGATAATATTAACGCGTCGATTTTTAGCCCATGCATCATTGTTATGAGAATCATCAACGGGTAGCTCTTCTCCATAACTAACGGTCCTGAGTTGTGCGGAGCTGACACCTTGCAATTGCAACATTCTCGATACCGTTTTGGCCCGGGACTCGCCTAAAGCAATGTTGTACTCTCGAGTGCCGCGCTCATCAGTGTGGCCTTCCAGGCGAACTCGACCGTCGGGGTTTTGTGCCAGAAATCGCCCATGCTGAGCGACAATGTCCAGAAACTCTGGCCTGAGTTCGGCTTGATCGTAATCGAAATAAATGACTCTTTCGATAGGAGCTTTTGCCGCAATGGAGTTCGGATCAATGTTTTGTCCGTCCTGCACACCATCTATAGTGACGGGCTTAACCGTTGGCCCCACGGGCACAACGTCGCTGGGTGCAGTATCGCGGCGCTCGTTTGAGCCACATGCACTTAGCAAAACAGCTGATAGGCACACCACAACCAATTGAATCTTACTCATCACGATCACCTCAAGTAGTCAAATTTAAAAAGTGCGTCCGAGAAGCTATCCCACATCGATCGCATGTATAACCCGGCAATTTTCTAGTCAGCTGGCACAGCCCAACTACTTAGAATACGGAGACCAGGCCGGTTCACGTACCGACCCGCCATCATCCAGTGACAAACTCTGAACAACGCTTCCATCCAGAGATACCGCACCCAAAGTGCCGCGACCGTTCTTCTCAGTGGCATAGATAATCATCTGCCCATTCGGGGAAAAGCTGGGAGACTCATCTAATGTGCCTTGCGTAAGCGTTTGGAACAATCCTGACTTCGTATCGATAGCACCTATCTGAAAACCTGCACCTGCTCCATGAACAAAGGCGAGGGTACTCCCGTCGGGAGAAACAGTTGCGCTTGCGTTGTAGCCACCTTCGAAAGTAAGCCGGGTGGCCCTTCCACCCCTGGCAGATACTTCATAGAGCTGCGGCCCACCGCTGCGATCCGAAGTAAACACCAGCGTATCGTTGTCGAGCCAGACTGCCTCCGTGTCAATAGCTGCATTTTGAGTTATGCGACGCAACCGTCCTGAGTCAATTTGCAGCACATAGATGTCGGGGTTGCCTTCGTACGATAGCGTGACTGCCAAGCGCTTGCCATCTGGTGACCAACTCGGCGCACCATTAATACCTGTACGCGAAATCACTTTGACACGACTACCCTGCTGACGATCCTGAATATAGATGGCCGATTGTGTTTTATTCTCAAACGAAACATAGGCAATCCGGATACCGTCAGGGGCCCAGGAAGGCGACAAAATCGGTCGTGGCGATGTCAACATGGCCTGCGGGTTTTCACCATCAGCGTCGGACAATTGAAGCTGATAAGTCTGATCGCCCACTGTGCCTTCAACGGAGACAAAGGCAATCTGTGTATTGAAAGCACCAGCGATACCAAGGATCTCTTCATAGACTTCGTCTGAAATCTGATGTGCAGCACTGCGTAGCGTCTGATCGGTCACCTGAAAGCTGAAACCTGTCATCAGCGTTTGTTGCAGCACATCGAATAATTGGAAATCTATGACGTAACCCGTCCCTTGCGGGCGAATACCACCGATTAGCAAAAAATCAGCACCCGATAAACGCCAGTTTGCGAATCTAGGGGTGTCTCCGCTGACAGGGTTAGCTACCAGATCGTCTCGATTAAGCGGTGAAAAATTGCCGCTTCGTTGTAAATCGGCATCGACAATGGCAGCAATGTCTTCCGGCACAGAGCCGCTACCCGTCCAGCCAAAAGGTACAACGGCAATGGGGATTGCGTTCTCTCCGCCCTGTGTTATCTCGATCTCGATAACAGCGCGTGCAGGCAGGCTCATGGCGCTCAGCAGCATGCACACCGTGCAAAAAATCAAAAGTCTGTAGCGCGCTAAGAAATGCAAATGTTCAGTTTCCAACGTTAACAATATTCTATTCCATCCTAAACTATAGGCTGTATTCAACAAGCGCACACGGTTCGCATCCACTTTCAATATCGGTAATTATCCCCACAACCCCTGGAACCATGATCGAATTAACCGTTAGCGAGATTTCGCTGCAGGTACATTTGGGCCGGGCAGGGCTTCAACTTGGCCGAAAATAGAACCTAACCCGCCTATCAAATAATTTCGGATCCGGAGCGGCCGGCAAAGGTGATGCAGCCCGCACTGCATTCTCCACAGATTTTCGCAGCGCAGCGTTACCACCAGTACATTTCTCGACCACAACCTTCAACACTTCACCCCCAACAGATTGCAAAACACTAACAGTGCAGTCCACCTTGCCACTAATGCCGGGTGGTTTGCGCCAGCTTCGCTCTACACGTTGCCGTATTGAATTAAAATAGAGGTTTCTCAGGCGCACAAGTTCACGTTGTCTTTGCTGAGCAATGCGAGTGTTCTCCTGTTCGGCCAATGAGGCCAGGCGGGCTTCCTCGGCAGCCTTTTCAGCCGCAGCCTTGGCCTCTTGCTCTCTCTGCGCTTTCTGACGTGCCTGCTCCGCCGCCTCTTCTTCAGCGCGACGAGCCTCTTCTTCTTTAAGGCGCTGCTCCTCAGCGGCCTTTTGTTCGGCTGCCTGTCTCTCTGCTTCGGCTTTCACTCGCTGCTCTTCAGCCTCCTGCGCTAATCTCTGTTGCTCAGCCACCTTTTGCGCCTCTTCGGCAACACGAGCCTCCTCTATTCGAAGGGCCTCCTCACGCGCCGCCACTTGCCTCGCTTCTTCGGCAATGCGCTCTTGCTCCTGACGCTGCGCTGCGACTCTTTGAGCCTCTTCCTGCCTTGCTTTTTCTTGCTCGATTAGCTCTTCGGCGACCCGAGCCTCCTCTAACAGGCGTGCTTCTTCTGCCAAGCGGGCCTCCTCAGCGATTCGGGCCTGCTCGGCCTGCCGCGCTTGCTCTGCCTGGCGCGCCTCCTCAGCCAACTTCAGCTCCTCGGCGGCTGCAGCCTCTTCGGCGAGTCGCTGCGCTTCAGCAACCCTGGCCTCCTCAGCCAGTCTCGCCTCTTCTGCTTTGCGCTCAGCTTCTGCCTGCAATCGTTGTCGCTCTTGTTCGGCAGCAGCCAATTCTTTTTCGAGACGTTCTTTCTCAGCCGCAGCCTCAAGCCTTTGTCGCTCCGCCTCCGCTCTTTCTTCTTCTTCAGCCAAACGCTTTTTTTCGTCTTCGATACGCTGACGTTCGGCTTCGGCTTCCCGCGTCGCTTTTAAAGCTTCCTGTTTTTCCTGTTCAGCCAGGCGCGCCTCCTCTTCGAGCCTGGCTTTTTCCTGCTCGGCCTTTCTCGCCTGTTCCTCTAAACGCGCTTTGTCTTCTGCAGCCTTAGCTTTTTCTTCACTGGCAATACGCGCCTCTTCTTGGAGCTTACGCGTCGATTCCTCTGCTTTACGCTGTTCTTCTGCCAGCCGCTCTCGTTCCTGATCAGTCTTCAGCCGCGCTTCATCTATGCGTTGAGTCTCGCGTTCCAGCCGGTCCTGAGCCGCGCTGATCCGTTCCTCTTCGCGCAGACGTTCTTGCCGCAAGCGCTCAAGCGTTGCCTCTCTTTCCAGGATTTGTCGTTGTGTTAAATCGGCTTCCTGCTCTCGCAAGGCCTCCAGCTGCGCTTGCTCCGTCTCAGCCTTTGCCTTTTGCAAAGCGCGCTGCTGCTCCAGTTCAAGCGCTTCATTTTGCAACTCTTCAATACGGGATTTTTCTTGCTCGGATTCAACCCGTTGCTGCTCAGTCAGTTGTTCCGCTTCGTGCAGTCGATTTTCAGCAGCAAGCTTGGCTTCCTCCAATGCTTGCAAGGTTGATTCGAGAGCTTGTTGTTCTTGCAGAGCTTCCTGAGCACGTTGCTCCTCCAATGCCTGCAAACGATCTACCTCTGCCTGAATATCTGCCTCACTGACGGCTACGGCCTGTATCGGTGCCTCTTCTGTGAGATCGAGGCCAGGGCTATCCGGTTCGCGCTGCAGCTGGTAGATGAGCGCAGCTACCAGCCCGCCATGCAATAACAGCGAGAGAAATATGGCCAGCGGGTATTTGCGCATTAATGCAAACATAGGGCTTAACGCGCTGGATCCGACATAAGACCAATTTCAGGCGCACCCGACAATTGCAGCGTCACCATGGCTTGCATGATCTGCCCGTAGTCGATGCTTTTATCACCAGCCACCAACACGCGCCTGTTTGGATTTAAACGCAGCACTGCACTGGCAAGTCTCTGAACCTCTTCACGAGCCAGTGGTGCCTCCGGATCTTCACCAACATTCAGAAACCAGTCACCCTCAGCGTCCACTGACAGAATCAGCGGTTCTGTTGCCTCTCCCGCATCTTCTATGGGTGTTGCCGCCGCATCGGGTAAATCGATTTCAACACCTGTTTGCAGCAACGGCGCCGTAATCATGAAGATAACGAGCAATACCAACATAACATCGATATAAGGCACGACGTTTATCTCTGCAACCTGGCGGCGGCCTCGACGATGACCACGGGTCGGCCCGATAGCTCTAGCCATGATCTACCTGCACTGTCTTGATTTTGAGTAACACGCTAAAGCTCAGCATCCGTACTGCTGCGACGGATAGCCTGGCGTTGCAGCACAGTTGAAAATTCCTCAGAGAAGTTTTCATAGCGACCCAGCAATCGATCTACATCGGTTGCAAAACGGTTGTAAAAGATGACAGCAGGAATAGCCGCAAACAAACCGATTGCCGTTGCAATCAAAGCTTCGGCGATGCCCGGCGCAACCATCGCCAAAGTGGCTTGCTGCACATTACCCAGAGCTGTAAACGAGTTCATTATTCCCCAGACTGTGCCAAACAATCCGATATAGGGGCTAATAGAGCCAACTGTTGCGAGAAAGGGCAGGTGCGTTTCGACTATGTCTGCCTCCCGCGATAAGGCAATCCGCATAGCCCTGCCCGAACCATCCATTATAATTTCATCGTTGGTGGTCTTGCGCCGCAAACGGCCGAATTCAGAAAAACCTGCCTCGAAGATTCGTTCCAGACCATCCAGCGTCCCGCGCCTCATGGTCAGTTTCGAATAGGTTCCGGAAATATCCGAAGATCCCCAAAAATCCTGTTCAAAATCATCAGCAAGACGTTTTGCACGGCGCAGCTGCCGGGACTTACCCAGGATCAGCGCCCAGGACATAATCGACGCGATAACCAGTATCACCATGACGCCCTGCACCACAGGGCTCGCATCCAGGACAAGATGTATGATGGACAATTCAGAATTCACGAGTCATTGCCTCTTTTAGATTTCTCGGAATGGCACAGGGCGCTAGTGTATCGACATTGACGCTGGCCAGCCTTACATGAGCTTGAGTCAGCAAGGTCTCACCACGCATAATGGGCTGCTCGCAGATCAGACTGGCAGATTTCAAAGTCATTAGATTGGCACATGCACTCAATTCGTCGTTGAAACGGGCGGGTTTGTGGAAATCAATCTGTACAGATCGCACGACAAACTGCACCCTTTGTTCGTATAGCAACTCATCCAGTTCAATCCCACAAGCTCTGAGCCATTCAGTGCGAGCACGTTCCATATAACGGAGGTAGTTGGCGTAAAAAACGATACCGCCAGCATCGGTGTCTTCTATGTACACCCGGATCGGTAAGGAAAATTGCGACATGCGGAAGTATTACAGACAAATACTCGGAAATACAGATACTAAGGCCCTAATACGAACTAAAGTGCCAAGTTTCACCATTGTTTGAAGGACTATAGAACAGACCAGGATTATTTTGCGTTTTCGACCACATTCTGTGCACCATCTTCGCTGATTTCCAGGCCAAAATGCTTATAAGTATGAGGTGTTACCACTCGTCCACGCGGCGTTCTCATAAGCAGTCCCTGCTGAATGAGATAAGGCTCAATGACCTCCTCCAAGGTGCCTGTCTCTTCGGACAGGGCTGCACCCAGATTATCAATGCCCACCGGGCCCCCACCAAATTTATGAATAATGGCGTTGAGTAAGCGCCTATCCATATTATCCAACCCCAATCTGTCAACATTCAACAGGTTCAGGGCTTTGTCAGCCGTGGATGCATTGATGGTTCCGTCGGCTCGGATATCGGCGTAATCCCGGACTCGTCTGAGTAAGCGATTAGCTATACGCGGCGTACCACGTGATCGCCTTGCAATTTCAACACAACCCTTTTCATCAATTTCAACATCCAGCAAACGAGCAGATCGGGCAACTATTCCAGCTAGATCAGCGACCTCATAGAACTCCAATCGCTGAACTATGCCGAAACGGTCTCTAAGCGGAGAAGTGAGTAATCCTGCCCGGGTAGTAGCCCCAACCAGCGTGAATGGCGGAAGGTCGATTTTGAATGATCGTGCGCTCACCCCCTCACCCGTCATGATATCGATCTGATAATCCTCCATCGCCGGGTAGAGCACCTCCTCCACTAGCGCACTCATACGATGAATCTCGTCAATGAAAAGAACATCGTTAGCCTCCAGATTGGTCAGGATGGCAGCCAGATCTCCCGGGCGCTCCAGCACTGGACCCGAGGTATGCAAAATTCTCACATCCAATTCGTTAGCGATGATGTTGGCAAGCGTGGTTTTTCCCAGGCCTGGGGGACCAAATACCAGCACATGATCGAGCGCTTCCGAGCGCAACTTTGCAGCCGATATGAATAAATCCATCTGTTCGGTAACAGCACGCTGACCGTGATAGTCACTGAGTTTTTTCGGGCGCATGGCCCGTTCCTGGGCATCTTCACGATGTGGATCTGCTGCAATCAATCGATCAGAATCGCTCACGCCTGAATTCCTCGTTCATCACTCATTGGTTTGTCTACTCGACAATACCCTGCAAAAAGCTCTAGCGAGCCGCAGCTCTGAGAGCTGCCTTGATCATTTGTTCAACACTTTGATTGTCGGTAACGCTTTTATCAAGCAATCGACTCGCTTCAGCCGGCTTATAGCCCAAGGCAGCAAGCGCCTCTTCTGCCTGTGTGCGGGCTGACTCCTGCATCGGTTCAGTGTCAGCCCCACCCGTGGTGACAGGTGAACCAATGCCCAAACTGTCTACTTTATCCTGGAGCTCAACTAACAAGCGCTCGGCTGTCTTTTTACCAATGCCAGGCACTCTGACCAGAGCCGCAATATCCTTGGTCGCCAGACACGACAAGAACTCATCGGTATTCATACCAGAGAGAATTGCTAATGCAACCTTGGCACCTACTCCGTTAACCTTGAGTAATGCCCGAAACAGCACTCGCTCTGTTCGGCTAGCAAAACCGTATAACAACTGCGCATCTTCGCGAACCACCATATGCGTAAATAGAGCAACCCCTTCACCGATAGCCGGTAACGCATAGAAGGTGGACATCGGCGCATCCACTTCATAGCCTACGCCCTGAACATCAATCAACAACGAGGGTGGATTTTTCTCCAGTAGTTTGCCATTCAAGCGACCGATCATCGCCGAAGTCCTCGACCACGCTGCCTCTTTCGATGAGGCAACACCGAGCCGCCGGGCGCTTTTCGAGAATGTGCATGGCAGATGGCAATTGCCAGTCCATCTGCCGCATCAACCTGAATCAATTTTTCAATCTGCAACATTGCTCTGACCATAATTTGAACCTGACTCTTATCGGCCGCACCAGAACCTGTTACTACTTTCTTGACTAGCCGCGGCGCGTATTCAGCAACTGACAGATCGCGTGAGACGGCTGCTGTTATTGCCGCCCCCCTTGCCTGCCCTAACTTCAGTGCTGACATGGCGTTGTTGCTTAAAAAAACCTGCTCGACCGCCACTTCTTGTGGTTGCCATTGCTGGATGATTTCTCCAAGAGCGTTGTGTATGTGTCCAAGCTTATCGGCAAAGTTGTCACCTTTAACGCGAATGTGACCATGGGTCAGGTGAAAGCTACGCGCTCCATCGGTCTCTATCAGTCCATAGCCTGTGATCACGGATCCAGGGTCGATACCAAGCACCCGAATGAGTCCATTGGATCTATTCACACTCACTCGTAAGCTTCACCCGGAATTTCAGCATTAGTGAACACATCCTGTACATCATCCAGGTCTTCCAGCGCATCAATCAATTTCAAGAGTTTTTGGCCTTGCTCTACGTCCAGCTCCACCTCTGTCGATGCACGCATGGTGACTTCAGAGTGTTCGGGTACCAGCTTGGCAGCTGTCAACGCCTCTTTGACATCGACAAAAACCTCTTCAGTAGTGAGCACTTCAAGCGACCCATCATCATTGCTGATGATATCGTCGGCCCCCGCGTCCAATGCAGCCTCCATCACAGTGTCTTCATCGGTTCCAGCCGGGTAGTTCAAAATACCCTGCTTTTCAAACAGATAAGACACCGAACCCTGGGCTCCCATGTTACCGCCATACTTGGTAAAGGTATGCTTAACTTCAGACACCGTCCGATTTCGGTTGTCCGTCATGGTATCAACCATAATGGCAACGCCATTGACACCATAGCCTTCGTAGCGGTTCTCCTCGTAGGCCACATCCTCAAGCTCGCCCGCACCTTTCTTGATCGCGCGATCAATGGTGTCTTTCGTCATATTGCCACCCAGCGCCTTATCCACCGCAAGCCTCAAACGGGGATTGGCGTTGAGATCCGAACCACCCATCTTGGCAGCTACATTGATCTCTCGGATAAGCTTGGTGAACAGCTTGCCACGCTTTGCATCCTGCGCGTTCTTGCGATGCTGGATATTGGCCCATTTACTATGCCCGGCCATAAACTGCCTCGTCGTTAGTTAGTTCGATTGCTTTCATAACGCTATTGTCACTCATTTGGCCTGTAAATTGGCCCGGAAATGATTAATCCTTGCCGGACGATGAGCAAACAAATTGATAATTTGGTTTGCAACCGCCTGTGTATACAGTGCCGAAAAAATGCTGGCTCCTTTAGTGCCGAAATCGACCATTGAGAAGAAAATTCGCTACATAGTCACTGCATTTTCGGGAAAATATCATCGTAGAGTGTGACAGCGGTAAGGAGATCCTGTCGGTTGCGCTTTCTATCAGCGTTTCACTCTCGCGAACTACACCATCGCTTGTGACCCCCGCAGGGTACAACAAGGCCGTAATACCCAGCTTTCCCGAGCCTGTGATGATGCCGAGTGGCCGATCGCTGGAAAATTCCGGCGCCCCTCCCAACAATCCTTTTTCGACACTTCGACCCAGCAGTGGTCTCAATACCGCCGTGTCGTGTACGCGCCTTGCAACATAACTTCCTCTCACCGGCGATCCAATCAACACCACACTATCCAGTGGTAAGTCTGGAAAGCGATGCAACAGGTGCAAAATAACGATACCACCCAGACTGTGCCCGACCAGATTGACTCGTCGCGCACCCAACAAACCAATTTCGTCATACAAGGATTGCGCGTTTTCTTCCGGGGAATTTTTTAGAAAATCATAGCTAACCGAATGCGTCCGAAATCCTCGTGCCTCAAGCATTCTACCCATCACTTTCATTACAACACCCTGCATCCAGATACCGTGCACAAGCACCGTAACCTGATCTCTGGCGGGCATTTGCCGACGAACGCTCTTGGATTTATAAGCTGCCATTAATCAATCACCCCAGTATTTTGCAAAACATACCCTGACGCTAGCCCTCGACATTCAGTATGGATTTCAGCGCTGCGCGATTGGTACGCGAGCCAACCTTGGCAATGGCATCAACCATAGGTAACCAGCAATAATCACAGTGCTCGGACGGCTCGAGAACAATGTCGCAACGATTGGGCAGCTGCACGCTAAATTCGTGTTCTCTATTTTCAGTCACACCCGGAGCATAGCGCTTGCGCCAGGGATCGCGAATCGGAAACACTCGACTGACAGCATGATCGCTTACCGTGGCGTCGATTCCGGTCTCCTCAAACAACTCACGCTGTGCGGCCTCTGCCGGCAGCTCTCCTTCCTCCAGGCTACCGGTAACCGATTGCCAGAAGTCAGCTGGACTGTGCCGACAGATTAACAATACCTCTAATGCTTGCGTATAGACCACTACTAATACCGACTCAGGTCGCTTGAACAGCGACCTGACTTTAGAGGATCTGATCACGTTATCAGACATGATCAACTAGTCGGACAGCCTTACCATCAAGACTCAGCTGTGGGAGGAGCAGGACGGCTACGTGTTCGCAAATGAAGATCCTTGAGTTGCTGTTCGGACACTGCACTCGGTGCACTGGTTAACAAGCAGCTGGCGCTTTGTGTCTTTGGAAAAGCCATGACATCGCGAATACTCTCTGCGCCGCACATCAACATTACCAGGCGATCCAAACCAAATGCGATACCGCCGTGAGGTGGCGCTCCATATTTCAATGCATCGAGCAAAAATCCGAACTTATCAGCGGCCTCCTGCTCATTGATCCCCAACACATCCAATGCTTTCTGTTGCATTTGCGTGTTATGAATACGAATTGAACCACCTCCGACTTCACAGCCATTCAAGACCATATCGTAGGCTCGTGACAAACATTGACCTGGATCTTGATCCAGTTGTGATTGCCACTCTTCTATCGAATCTGCATCGGGTGCGGTAAAGGGATGGTGCAAAGCCTGCCAGCGTTTTTCTCGCTCATCAAACTCGAACATCGGAAAATCAACAACCCACATAGGGCGCCATGCATCTTCCACCATGCCCAGTTTAGTGCCTACTTCAACGCGCAATGCTCCAAGAGCCGCTTCCACCACACTGGCCTTATCAGCGCCGAAGAAAATCAGATCCCCGTCAACAGCGCCGGTGCGCTCTACAATAGATGCCAGAACATCAGCCGGGAAGAATTTTACAATCGGCGATTGCAAGCCTTCGGCTCCGGCGGCAATATCATTGCACTTGATATAGGCAAGGCCCTTGGCTCCATAGCGGCCGACAAATTCGGTGTAAACATCGATCTCTTTGCGTGTTAAGACATTGCCACCCGGGACTCGCAGGGCAGCAACGCGCCCCTTAGGATTTTTCGCAGGCTCTGCGAAAACTTTAAAATCCACACCCTGAACCAAATCTGATAACTCCGTAAGCACCAAAGGTATGCGTAAGTCAGGTTTGTCTGAACCATAAACACTCATTGCCTCGGCATAACTCATGCGCGGAAATTCAGGGCCAAGATCAACATCCAGTACATCTTTGAACAAAGTCTTCATCATGGCTTCCATACTGCTCATGATGAGTTCTTCGTCCACGAAAGACATCTCGATATCCAGCTGAGAAAATTCTGGTTGGCGGTCCGCTCGCAGATCCTCATCTCGAAAACAACGGGCAACCTGATAATAACGATCAATACCACCCATCATCAGCAGTTGCTTGAATAGCTGAGGGGATTGGGGCAAGGCATAGAATTCTGCCGGATGGTTTCGGCTAGGCACCAGATAGTCGCGTGCGCCCTCCGGGGTGGCGCGGGTCAGCATGGGTGTGTCTACCTCAATAAACCCATCATCTTCCAGATGACGCCGCAAATGTCGAACAACCTGAGCACGCAATCGCAATCGCTGCTGCATTTCCGGTCGACGCAGATCTATGTAACGAAAGCGCAGACGATTCTCTTCAGATACGTTCGCATCATCTAGCTGAAAGGGAGGAGTAGCTGCACGATTGAGAATTTCCAACTCATGACCCAGCACTTCAATTTCGCCCGTTGTCATGTCCTCATTGATTGTGCCTTCGGGTCGATGCCGAACTTTGCCTGTGATACGCAGCACAAATTCGTTGCGCACCCCTTCCGCTCGTGCGAAGGTTTCTGCCCGGTCAGGATCGAATACCACCTGCACCAGCCCGGTATGGTCTCGCAAATCGATAAATATCACGCCACCATGATCTCGGCGACGGTGGACCCAGCCGCAAAAAGACACCTCGGTATCGAGTTGTTCCAGGGTAATTACCCCACAGGGGTGTGTGCGCATGAGGACCTCATCGGGCAAAACCGACAATTGTAGATAGTTATCCGCCGCGCAACCAGCCATAATCTGCCTACTTTATAAAGAATTTGGAATATTCATGACTCAGTATCACGTCTATGGTGTTGGTAACGCTCTAGTTGACCTCGAATACGAGATCCCCGAAGCCCTGCTAGGTGAGCTTAATGTCGACAAAGGGCTCATGACCCTGATCGAAGAAGATAGGCACCATGAATTGCTGGAAAAACTTTCAGATATAGAGGCGCGCCCCTGTGGTGGAGGCTCCGCCGCTAATACCATTACTGCGGCGGCTCAATTGGGATCATCGGCCTACTACTCCTGCAAGGTGGCCAGTGACAGCACCGGCCACTATTTTCTCGAGGATTTGGCAGCCAGTGGTGTAAAAACCAACCTGAAGAAAGAGTCCCTTGATGATGGACACACCGGCAAATGTATCGTCATGGTCACCCCTGATGCTGAGCGCAGCATGAATACCTACCTGGGCATAACTCAAAAAATCAGCGAGGCTGAACTTGACGAATCTGCTCTGAAGCAAGCTGATTATGTTTACATCGAAGGCTATCTGGTACCGGAAAGCAATGCACGTGCTGCGGCAGTCAAGACCCGCGAGATCGCTCAGGCCAATGGGGTTAAAACCTCACTCACGCTCTCAGATGCCAATATGGTTAATTTTTTCAAAGATGGGTTGCACGAGATCATTGGCGACGGTCTGGATCTGGTATTCAGCAATGAAGACGAAGCCAAACTGATGTTTGATGCCGATGACATTGACGGGTGCGTCGCGGGCATGAAATCGATCGCCAGGCAGTTTGCCATTACTCAAGGTGCACGAGGTGCCACTGTTTGTGACGGCGAAAGAGTCTTCGATATACCCGCTAAATTAGTCACGGCTGTCGATACGAACGGAGCTGGCGATATCTACGCCGGCGCGTTTTTATATGGATTAACTCACGGAATGGCATTTGCCAAATGTGGCGAATTGGCAGGGTTTGCCGCGACCACCCTAATTCAGCAAATGGGCGCAAGACTCACACTCGAACAAATGCAGGCGGTTGGAAAACGCTTTGCTTAAGCTTCCCGATTTTCCGCGAGGCTGCCCCCTTGCGCTAACACTAATTGCCTTGAACGCCTTGCTGTATCTCGGGCAGATGTCCACACAAGGCCAGTTGACCAATATGGGCATACTCTACGGCCCTCTGGTTCAGCAAGGACAAGTATGGCGTTTGCTCAGTGCAGGTTTCCTCCACGGAAGTCTGTTGCACATTGCCTTCAATATGTACTTGTTGTTCATGCTCGCGCCTCTTCTGGAACGCGCCTACGGCAGCTTGCGATTTGCGTTGATTTATCTGGGTTCTCTATTTGGAGGCGCGCTTGCAGTGATGGTGTTTAATTGGGATCAACCGACGCTGGGCGCTTCAGGCGCTGTGCTCGGCTTGGCCGGCGCCCTGGGCATCGCATTTTATGAGCGCGGCGTTAATCCCAGGAATTCACCGGTATTTGGTCTAGTGATACTTAACCTTGCTTTGCCATTGCTGGTGCCGGGTATTTCATTCTGGGGACATTTCGGTGGTGTGGTATTTGGAATGTTGATGGGCTACCTTATGATTTGGTTGCCATCGAGAAGTCGTGGTAGCTCAACTGCCAACACGCTCTCGATCGGTGCCGCAGCAACTGTCGTCCTCGCTGCGCTCTCCTATATGGCAGCCACTTCAGGTGGTTTCAATTTTTGAAATCACAAGTAGCTTAAGCGATCCACCTTCAGCGCTGGTCGCGACTGTGGCAGGGCTCATCAACCCGCACCCGACTAACGACTTGCCTGTTGGTAGAGCGGCATGACCTTCTGAGCATAATTGGTTAAATCCTTGATTCTTGATGCAGCCGATGGGTGCGTGGACATAAACTCAGGGCCGCTTTTACCGCCTGTGGCCTGAGCCATTTTTTGCCAGACTCTGATTGCGGATCGGGGATCATAGCCAGCACGCGCCATCAGTTCGACCCCTATTCGATCTGATTCTGTTTCATGTGCGCGACTATTCGGTAAGCTCAACGTGGTGGCTACCACGGCCTCTGCTAGAACCTGCGTGCTGCGCCCTGCACCGATGGCCGTTCCAATAATCGTGAACAACATATTTTTTGTGGCTTGTTCTGAGGCACGTTCTCGCGAGTGTTCGCGCAAGGCATGGGCTATTTCGTGACCCATAATAGCCGCTATCTCAGCATCGGTAAGCTTTAGCGAGTTTATGATGCCAGAGTAGAAGGCTATCTTGCCACCAGGCATCGCCCAGGCATTAAGCTGCTTTGAATTGATGACATTCACTTGCCAATCCCACGATCGGGCATCAGCCCTGAATACTCCCACCGTTGGAATAAGTCGATTGGCTATAGCGCGGACTCGTCGAGTCAGCTTTTCGTCGGTGTTTAACTGACCATCCTTTTTTGCCTTGCCCAGCACTTGCGTGTAGGCGGTAATCGCGCCCCTGTTCATCTCCTCGGCTGTCACGAACGTAGACATGCGCTGCTTACGATCAATGCCAATAGCACCTGGACTGGTTGTCTGAACACTGACGCAAGCAGTGAGCAGGCAGAGTGCTGCGCAGAGCACTATCCAGGCATTCCGACGTCGTTTTAACGCTTTAAGCTTTGATGGTGATGCAGATGATCCGAAGACAGCATCATAACGGGTGCTGCTCAATGGCATGGATGTGTTTCCCTTTAAGTTTGTACCCACAATATCACTGCAACAATGAAGATACAGCAACGAGTCAATGTTACCCTTCTATCACCACGAAGGAGCACACCGAGATGGCCAACAATTCTACAGGCGCACAAAGCGCTGTTTTGAGCTGGCAGGCGATAATTGATTCTGTCGTAGATCGACTGCCGCGCTCGTTGAGTACCGAGCACAAACAACAATTAGAACAGTTCCTTCCGGCCTACCATAGCAATATCCCTGCGGAAGATCTGGCGAATTTTTCAGTAGATGATGTGGCAGGTAGTGCGCTCTCTCACTGGCAACTAGCCAAATCTTTGACTTCGGAGAAACCAAAACTACAGGTTTTCAATCCAGTATTCGACACTCATGGATGGCAATCAGCACATACCATTATCCAGTTGGTAACAAAGGATCAAGCCTGGCTTGTATCCACATTACAAGCCTGTCTCGCGAATGCCGGGCATACCGTTCATCGCATACATCACCCCATTTTGAATGTTGAACGTAACAGCGATGGAACCTGGTTAAAACTGCATACCGACACCCATGCATCAACACAACAGGAGTCGCTGATACATATAGAGATCGACGCTATTGTGGAAGCTGATCAAACAGCTATCAGGACGTCGATCGAGGAAATATTCGAAACACTTGCGCTGATTCATAAGCAAGCGCCTGATCTGTATAAACATCTTGAATCAATTTCTGAATCACTGGACAACTCTGAACAAGCAGAGTTTGTCCGCTGGCTGGACAGATCACAGTTTGCCTGTTTCGGTTATACACAACTGCGAGCAGAGGATGCTTTTTCAAACCTGCATGATTCATCCGGCATCCTCGATGAAACGAAGATGGCGCAACCTTGGAAGCTGGCCGATTTACTACCTGCAGATCTCGACAACAATAAAATCAATGAGATCTTTTCTAAACAAGCTCTGGTGATGTGCAAAGCCAGCCACCTCTCACCCGTCATACGTAACGAGCCAGCAGATCTGGTTATTAAAGTCAGCCATGATCAATCAGGTCAGGTTACAACGCTTGAGTGTATTGTTGGCCTATTTATTAGCGGCTTGCAGAATGAAGCTATTACTAATATTCCCTGGATGCGTGAGCGGGTACAACGAGTAATCAAATCATCGGGAGCCAGGACTGAATCACACGATGGCAAAGCCATCGCCGCCACCCTCCGAGGCTTACCTCGCGACATGTTGATGCAAACGCGCAGCGATGAATTGTTGAGGATGTCCAGCGGCATTGTCGCTCTGCAGGAGAGGCAACAGGTACGCCTGTTTAGCTCAAGTGATTCGCTTGGTCGGTTCTGCAATTGCCTGGTTTACATTCCAAGAGATGCCTATAGTCGCGATCTGCGCCTGACTATCGAGCAGATATTGGTGTCTCACATTGACGGTATCAGCGCAGGTTTCGATACGAGGTTTTCGTCGGAGTCAACCCTGGCTCGGCTGCATTTCGTTATCCAGGTAAATCCTCCGTACACCCGGGACATCGATTGGATTGCAATAGAACAACGTATCCGACAGGCCGCCATCACGTGGAACGATAGACTCGAGGCAACGCTTAGAGGTAACCATGATGAAATAACGGCTATGCAATTACATAGACGCTACGCTGGCGGTTTTCCGCCGGCTTATCGTGAAGACTACTCCGCTCGTGCAGCGGCAGCAGATATCGACTTTATTGAAAACCACCTGACAGTCGATGCACCTATCATGAGTTTCTATCGCTACATAGTGGCGGACATGGGAATCATCAACTTCAAGTTGTTTTCCAATCTACAACCTGTGTCTTTGTCCGATGTTATCCCTATTATAGAGAACATGGGGCTGCGGGTTGAATCCGAACAACCCTTTGAAATACGCCGACAAGGCGGCAGCGTTGTTTGGATACATGAATTCACTGTGCGACAAAACAGCGTTGCTAACAGCGATCAATCCGACTCAACTGCTTCTCGCATCCAATCCGCGTTTGATCATATCTGGCAGGGCAATGTAGAAAACGATGGGTTTAATCGCTTGATGCTCGAGGCTTCATTGGATTGGCGCCAGGTAGTCATACTTAGAGCCCTGTGCAAGTACCTGTTGCAAATTGATGTGCCTTTTTCACAGTCCTACATGATCGATAGTCTTGTCGCTAACGCCAAGATAACTCAACTGCTTGTTCTGCTATTTGAGAAACGCTTTCAACCCGGCGCATCGACATCGTTGACTCACGATATGTCTGCGTTACTGGATCAGATCGATATCGAACTGGACGATGTTGTGAGCCTGGACGAAGATCGAATTTTGCGCAGTTATCGGAATCTTATTCTCGCAACACTTCGCACCAATGCCTACCGCACCGATAAAGAAGGGCAGCCCAGAGACTTTCTGTCCTTCAAGTTCGATTCAACCTCTGTCCCCGATCTGCCATTGCCGCGCCCGATGGTCGAAATATTTGTCTATTCCTCAAAAGTCGAAGGTATACACCTACGCGGCGGGGCAGTAGCGCGAGGTGGCTTACGCTGGTCTGATCGCCGGGAAGACTACCGCACCGAAGTACTCGGTTTGATGAAAGCACAGATGGTAAAAAACGCAGTCATCGTGCCGGTCGGCTCGAAAGGTGGCTTTTACGTGAAAGCAGAATTGCCTGCTCAGAGAGATGCCATGATGGCAGTCGTTATAGATTGCTATAGAACGTTTCTAAGCGGTTTACTCGATATCACCGATAATCTCGATGGCACCACCGTTGAAGTACCTGCTCAGCTGGTGCGTTACGACTCTGACGACCCCTACCTGGTAGTAGCAGCCGATAAGGGCACAGCCACCTTTTCTGACTACGCCAATGAGGTGGCAATTGACTATGGATTCTGGCTAGGCGACGCTTTTGCCTCCGGTGGGTCGGTAGGCTATGACCACAAAAAAATGGGTATTACTGCACGTGGCGCCTGGGAATCCGTCAAACGGCATTTTCGTAACATTGGTATCGATACTCAAAAAGATGCGTTTACAGTTGCCGGTATTGGCGATATGGCTGGTGATGTCTTTGGCAACGGTATGCTCTTGTCACCCACCCTGCAATTAGTCGCTGCGTTCAATCATCAGCATATATTCATCGACCCTGATCCTGATGCAGCTAGCTCCTTTGCGGAGCGGCAACGCTTATTCGATAAACCCCGATCAAGCTGGGAAGACTACAACGAAAATCTGCTCTCCGAAGGCGGCGGGATTTTTTCACGACAGGCCAAACAAATAGAGTTGTCTGCCCAAGCTCAGAAAGTGCTGGGTACCGATCAGAACAAACTGACACCTACCGCATTGATCTCTGTCATTCTCAAAGCACCGGTAGATCTGCTCTGGAACGGCGGCATAGGCACCTACGTCAAGGCAAGTAGCGAAACCCACGCGGATGCAGCCGACAGAGCAAACGATAGTTTACGCATCGATGGCTCTGAGTTGCGCGCACGCGTCGTTGGCGAAGGGGGCAACCTGGGCTTTACCCAACTGGGCCGCATAGAATTTGCGAACCAAGGTGGACTTATCTACACCGATGCCATTGACAACTCCGCCGGTGTTGACTGCTCGGATCATGAAGTCAATATTAAAATATTGGCCAATGCAGTTGTGGCCAGTGACGACATGACGATAAAGCAGCGTGATCGACTGCTTGAATCGATGACAGACGATGTGGCTGCACTTGTACTGCGTGACAACTACCTGCAAACACAATGCATCGATTTGTGCGTCGTAGACGGCAATCAATCGCTTAATGAACAATCACGGTTCATACAACATCTTGAATCCATCGACAGACTCGACCGAAGCATTGAATTTCTGCCCGATGCCGACGAAATAGCTGATCGAATGGCCAACGAAAAATGTTTGTTGCGTCCTGAAATCGCCGTACTCGTCTCATACAGCAAGATGGTGATGTTTGATGAACTGATGGCATCCGACTTCACCAGCGACCCCGCCCTGGAATCAGTGCTAGTGGACTACTTCCCCGAAGCACTGGCAGAACAGCACCGAGATCAGATTCTTACCCATCGATTGCGGGCAGAAATTATTGCAACTGTCGTAACCAATGATGTTGTTAATCGTCTCGGGCCAACCTTCGTGTTTCGTATGCAACAGGAGCTAAATGCCTCCTCTACAGACGTAGCCGCCGCCTTTGTGGTTGTTAAGGATGCTTTCAGACTATCAAGCGTATGGTCAGCTATCGAATCGTTGGACAACCAAATTGATGCAGCCGAACAATACAGAATGCAAATACTGGTTCGCGGTTTGGTCGAACGCTCGGCTCACTGGTTGATTCGAACGCGTAACGCAAGTAGCAATATTCAAGATCTGGTTAGTCGTTATCAACAAGGGCTTGATGATTTAGTCAACGCGATGCCTGACTGCCTGGCCTCTGCAGAACAACAAACCCTGCAACAGCGCGTTCAGCATTTTACACAGGCGGGCGTTCCACCGGACGCTGCTCTGAGCGTCGCCCGGGTTGTACCCATGTCTTCTTCTTTGGATATTGTCGATATAGCTCGAACACTGGAACAACCCGTGTCAGGGGTAGCATCAGTGTACTTCGCGCTCGGTCAGTATCTGAACCTGAGCTGGTTACGTGAACGAATTGGCCTGTTAGAGGCAAGTTCGCACTGGCATAAACTAGCTATCTCTGAACTACGGGGTGATCTGCACTACCAGCAAAGACATCTTTCTGCCGAAGTGGCGAATGCCACGGGAGTCGATCTGTCAGCCAATGAGCGGGTTTTGGCCTGGGCTAACAATCACGCCACCGAGATGGCTCGCTATCAGGCTCTGATCACAGACTTGAAAGCTAATTCATCAATTGATTTTGCAATGCTGTCACTGGCGGTTAATGAGGTACACAAACTACTGCGTTCTGATCGGCCGCTGGCTTCATGAAATCGCGCACAAAACTGAGCATTTCATCAGCTGTTCCATGGCCTATAATCCTTTGCCTATCAATTGCATCTTCGATTGGAAGCCAGCAGACCGGCATAGCTATCGCGCACTGATCAGCACTAGACTCAGGAGTCAAACCACTTGCCAGTAGCCAACCTAATATTAATGCTCCTTATCGGTATAGTCTTCGGTGGCATAGCTGCGGTTGTGCTGCGAGGGCGAGGAATCGTTTTTGTTGTCAACATTTTACTCGGTGTGATTGGCGCCTCTCTTGGTGCATTCTTCCCCGTCATACTGGGGAATGCTCTGGCCGTGGACGTCGCCACACCCGATTATCTGCTGCGCGCGCTTTTTGGTGCTTTTTTGCTGGTATTGGTGGCGAGTCTGTTTCGATCAGCTAAACCTCGCGGAGCACTCTAGTGAACTTGGAAGGTAGTTTTACGACGATAGAAATCGGCCAGGACGAAGGGGTCGCCTGGTTAACCCTGTGCAGAGCCGAAAAACTCAATAGCTTTACCGATGTTATGCACAGCGAGATTCGCGAGGTCCTATCACGGATTCAACAATCGGCAGATGTTCGATGCCTGGTCATTACGGGTGCGGGCCGCGGATTCTCAGCTGGACAGGATCTGGCTGATCTGGATATGTCTGCCCTGGGTGATGTCGTCGAAAAAAACTATAACCCACTGCTACGCACGATTACATCGCTGAACATTCCGGTGATCGCCAGTGTAAATGGTGTGGCAGCCGGTGCGGCAGCCAACCTGGCACTGGCTTGCGATATTGTGCTTGCAGCTCGATCGGCCAAATTCATCCAACCATTTAGTCAGCTTGGCCTGGTTCCTGATGGAGGCGGTAGCTGGACGTTACCCCGACTGGTGGGATTGGCTCGCGCTACCGCGCTGTGCATGACCGGCGAGCCAGTGTCGGCAGAAAAAGCTGAACAATGGGGAATGATCTGGCGCTGTGTAGATGACGATCAATTGCAGGAGGAAACCGCCGAGCTTGCTCACCGGCTGTCAAAGCAGGCAACCACGGGCCTTGCTTTCACCAAACAACTGCTGCGGCTATCGGCAACTAACACTCTGGATCAGCAGTTGAATCTAGAGCGGGATTTCCAACAGGCAGCGAGCAAAACAGACGATTTTGCTGAAGGTGTAGACGCTTTTCTGAACAAGCGCAAACCCCGCTTCACTGGCCGTTAAAACGAGACAAGGCTCAGCTTTTGCTCACATAACTTGTTCTGGAGCGGAAAAGTGTCGCGAATCGATAGTTTATGAGTCGTGACGGTGGCATTTAATGCCTTCGGGTGGTCGATAACACTGGTTACTATGCTCCCAATAGTCGGCGTGGATTATCCAGATGACAGAACAAGACAATTTCGATGACGAAGAGGAGATCATCCTTGCCGATCTAAACGACGATGAGCTGGTGGAGCAGATGCATGATGATCTGTACAACGGCTTGAAGGAGGAAGTCGTTGAAGGCACCGAAATCCTCTTACAACGAGGCTGGGGCCCTGACAAGGTGCTTAATGATGCTTTGGTAGAGGGTATGAGAATCGTCGGTATCGATTTTCGCGACGGCATTCTTTTCGTCCCCGAAGTCCTTCTCGCCGCCAACGCGATGAAGGCCGGCATGGCAATCCTGCGACCACTCCTCGCTGAGACAGGCGCTGAGTCAGTCGGCAAGGTCGTCATCGGCACTGTGAAGGGCGACATCCACGACATCGGTAAGAACCTCGTTGCGATGATGCTCGAGGGTGCGGGGTTCGAGGTCATCGATCTCGGCATCAACACCGACGTCGACCAATTCATCGCCGCGCTCGACGAGCACAAGCCCGACATCTTGGGAATGTCAGCACTGCTGACCACCACGATGCCGTACATGAAGGTGGTCATCGACACGCTGACCGAGAAGGGCCGACGAGACGATCAGATCATCCTCGTCGGCGGCGCACCGCTCAACGAGGAGTTCGGCGATGCGATCGGCGCCGATGCCTACTGCCGCGATGCTGCGATCGCTTCCGAGCAAGCCAAGACGCTCGTCTCAGTTCGGCGGGGTCACCCTGAGCCTGCCGGCCCTGCTGTTCGCGGCTGATCAATGCCCGCCCCACGGGTACTCGTCATCGCATGCGGCGCCCTCGCTCGCGAGCTACTCGCCCTCTCACAGCTCAACGGGCTCGACAACGTGACCGTCGA
>JBGCEO010000121.1:0-36805 GCA_045106475.1 Granulosicoccus sp. | reverse complement strand
GCAGAAAAACTACCGACTCGAACACTTGGCAAGCTTAACGGCGGATTAAAGGTATCTGCTTTGGGATTGGGTTGTATGGGTATGAGTGAGTTTTATGGTGCCCACGACGAAGCTCAATCAATGCAGACCTTAAACCATGCGCTGGATCTTGGTATTTCGTTTTTAGATACCGCGGACACTTATGGATTGGGTCACAACGAAGAACTGATTGGCCGGCTGCTAAGCACAAGAGGCAGAGATGCACTGACAATTGCCACAAAGTTTGGTATCCAGCGTGAACCGGGGGCCTACGCACGCGGCATCAACAACGATCCGGATTATGTCGTTAGTGCCTGCAACAACTCTCTGAGTCGACTCGGTATAGACACTATTGATCTCTATTATATCCATCGCGTGGAAACCAATAGACCTATCGAAGAACCCATGGAGGCACTTGCCAAGCTGGTTCAAGCAGGCAAAGTGCGACATGTCGGGCTTTGTGAAGTGGGATCAGATACGCTTCAACGCGCTCATGCTGTACATCCGATAACAGCTGTTCAGAGCGAACTCTCACTTTGGACGCGTGATGTGCAAGCCACGGGGGGAGTTTTAGATACCTGTAAAGAACTAGGCATCGGTTTCGTACCCTACTCACCCCTGGGCAGAGGTTTTTTAACAGGTACATTCAACAACCTTGATCGCTTGGATGAAAACGACTTCCGTCGATCTAATCCTCGGTTCCAAAAAGACAATCTGGCTGCAAATCAATCCATTGTCACGACGATCGGCACAATGGCTGAGCACAAACACTGTACGCCTGCTCAACTCTCCCTGGCCTGGGTGCTTGCGCAGGGCAACGACATCGTGCCTATTCCGGGGACTAAACAAGCGAAGTATGTTGATCAAAACGCAGGAGCACTATCAGTCGAGCTATCCGACGATGATCTTACCAAGCTCAACGAGCTTATACCTCCTGGCGCTGCTCATGGCGAACGATACACTCAAGAAGGTATGAAAGGGGTTAATGCGTAAACGGCTCTCACACATGGCTGTCATATGCCCACTTACCGGCAAGCACACAATCATGAGTAAGCAACGCTACCACTGCGGTGTTCTGACGAGCCGCGCACACCACGTGCCACGATAGCCTGACTCTGTTACTAACTCTGCGTATTAGACGGAAAACTACGTTCGAACAACATCTCAAGTTCTTCCAGAGATTGTAATCCTTGGACCGTATTTATCCGTCTGCCTTCACCATTAAAAAGTAACAGTGTGGTCTTTCCTACACCATACTTTTGTTGTAGTTGTCGTCCTGCCTCAGAGGCTAGATCTGCGATACGAAACTCTATTCTTTCTTGCCCCTTTAAGGCCGCTATAGCACGGGACTTTAAACTACGACAGATTGAACAGCTCGTATCATGAATCTGCACAACTACAGGCTTACCATCACCGATAACAGTTAGATCATGCAGTTCTCGATTCTTTTTATCGTAACTTGATAGTGCACCCGCCGCTACACCAAAGGCCCCAAGCGCGAACACCGATTTCAGAACGAGGCGACGTTTGCGTTCCACTGGCATTCGCCCGAAGCGATCACTCAATGAAGAACTATTCTGTACTTGCTTTTTTTTCTTCATAAAAAATAAATCCGCTCAGCTATTAAATGAGCTTTTGTTCCTGTGCTGTAAGATGTTCAATTACATCAACCATTCCTTTGTGACTGCCTGCCAAGGAGCCCCCGGTGCGGTATTTACCATTTATGATGACGGTAGGAACCGCCGACACTTTAGACGCTCTTGCCATATGCATGGCTTGTTTAATTCTTGTATTGACGGCAAAAGAATCCATTGTCTTTCTGAACATCTTTTTATCTATATCAAGCTCGCCTGCAAAACTCGCAATCTGATCAGGACTTCTCAATGCCCTTCGCTCGGCATGAATGCCATTGAACATCGGTTCGAAAAACTTATCCGTTACACCCATTAATTCAGCCGCATAAAATGCGCGTGAGTGTGGTTCCCATGATGGATTCAGCGGTGGAGCTTCACGTACAAAGTCAATGTAAGCAGGCCGGTTGGCAGCCCAACTATTAATATGGGGCTCAAATGCAAAACAGTGTGGGCAACCAAACCAGAAGTATTCAAGCACCTCTACTTTAGATGCATCTCTGGTGTTTAGTGCCGGGGAAATGATCTCATACCCCTTGTTAGCTTGAGCCAATGCACGCCCTGCGCTTGCCATTGACAAAGAAGCAGCACCCGCTAGTTGAATGGATGCTGTTAAAAATTTGCGTTTATTCATTGTTTGCATACTGCTCTGAATTAAAGGAGATACAGTGGTAGTGAGTGCTGACTATCTGATTAATCGCACAAAGACGGCAAAGAACGTGTGTCAAGCAACTTGAGACTCAACAAATTCGATCAATTTGTCAGAATCAACGTGAAACCCGTTATAGGCAACCTGACCCTGCGGATTGATCAGAATTAACCATGGCGTACCACCCGTGCGGTAGTTACGCATTGTGCTCGGCATTTCATGGGTATCGGGGTTACCCGGATCATGCCCCATCGCTATGGGCAGTTCATAACGCAATTGCAGCTCGCGAACTGACTCCTGGGTATTACTTCTGTACCCTTCAAAAACGGTTTGAACGGCCGCAATGGCCACTTTGGGGTGATCATAAAAACGATCTGAAAACGCCTTAAGCGTGGGGAAACCACTGCTATGGCAGCCTGGACACCAATTCTGGAAACACTTCAGAAAAACCCATTTTCCTTTTGAATCTGCGACCGAAAAGCTACTTGAATTTCCATCAGCATCTATCCAGTAGTCGACAGCGAGCTCTGGTGCTATGTGCCCTTCGATACCCCGGGTGGATTGGGCCAAGGCGCCGGAATTGAAGGACCCCATGGCCAAAGCAGCTGTGCCCGTAGTGGCTGCCTTTAAAAAGGAGCGTCGGTTGTTTTCTGACGAGAGCACTGAAGTGATGCTGCGTTGGCTACTAGTTAAGGTTGTCATGCGAATCCTTTTGTGCAAAAAAGCATAAGGTCGACAGATTCTAAAAAAGCCGTCCTATATGAAGACAACGTCTAGGCAGTCATTTTGATTGCATAATGTAATTTTCAGAGAGAGCCAACCACTTGAAGCCTTGAAAAAGACGACTACTGCCCGAGAACAGCCTCCAACCGCCGTTGAGCGGAGGCTGCCCGGCAACCAGATCAATCCTTTTTTCCTGCCGCTGAGCAACGAGTGCAAAGTCGCTACAATTAAGCAAACGCAACCATTTGGATCGCTGAGCCGATTTGCTTATCCGATTTGCTGAGCTGATTTGCTTAACCGATTTACTGAGCCGAACTCTGAAACACAATCGATGACCCAATTTAATGAGATATTTGAGGATTTTCATGCTCGCCCTGCCACCGAGGACGGCGTATTTTCCGAAGACGAGGTCAGACTAGCCAATCGAAATTCTGGTTTGTTGCTCGAGGCGCTTAGGCACGATATAACGCCCATTGGAATGCACTACCTGCTTATACACTTCGATGTTCCTCACCTGGACCCTGAATCCTATCTGCTTGAGTTCAAACAAGGATTTGACGAGCCATTGAGTTTGAGCTTGCCGGATATCAAAGAATGTCCGCAAATCACGCTACCTGTGACCATGGAATGTGCTGGCAACGGGCGAACTGGTTTGTCGCCCAGAACCCATTCAATGCCTTGGGGCTATGAGGCTGTTGGTACATCACAGTGGACAGGGACCCTGCTTGCTCCATTGATAGAGCGCGCAAGACCTAAAGCAGGCACTGTGGAGTTATCGTTCATCGGAGCGGATAGTGGATTTGATAAAGGCGTTGAGCACCAGTTTGGGCGAAGCCTGACGTTGGAGCAAATTGCATCATTGGATGTCATGCTCGTACATAGTATGAATGGACAAGCACTGTTACCTCAGCATGGTTCGCCGTTGCGGCTCATCGTACCGGGTTGGTATGGCATGGCATCAGTCAAATGGCTCACTCAAATTAATGCGTTAAGTCAACCTTACCAAGGTTTTCAGCAAGTCAATACCTACCGCTATCGGGAACACAAAAGCGATCCAGGTCTACCGGTTACGACGATTCGGGTTAAGAGTCTGATGACACCACCCGGTATTCCCGATTGGGTGACAAGACTACGCCATCTCCGGGCCGGGCCAGTCGAAATAACAGGTCGAGCCTGGTCTGGCAATGGAACCTCAATCGCTAAAGTTGAATTTTCGCATAATGAACAGTGGCAGGAGGTCGAGCTTGCAACCGCACAGGACAAATATGCCTGGGTACAGTGGTCATATACATGGCACGCCGAACCCGGTGAACATGTTCTGCGCTGCAGAGCTACCGACAGTCTTGGTAACGTTCAACCATTGGACCCCTGCTGGGATGCATCAGGATTTGGGAACAACTGCGTTCAACGCGTCGGTGTGTACGTCAGCGCTTCGGCAACTTGATGCCTATAAGCTAGATCCTTATATGCTTGCTCCTAATAAGCTAGATCCTTATGGGCATAATCCTTATAAGCTTGATCATAGAATACTTTCGATCAAGGCCTGCGTATTGGCAGCGTTCATGTCCACCGGATTACCCCCGACGCTTGGGTCCTGTAACGCAGATGCGGTCAAAGCCATCACATTAGCGTCTACCACACCGAGCCCGGTGAGTGTTTTAGGAATGTTCATAGACTCGTTAAGCTGATCAACATAAGCACAGAAACCGTTAAAGCCACCTTCAATCGATAGATAGGCTGCGGCACGATCAAACAGCACTTCTATTTTCGCTTGATTGAATTTCAGCACCGCAGGCATACACACAGCATTGGTGGTGCCGTGGTGTGTATTGTGAACAGCGCCGATCGGGTGTGACAGCGCATGGATGGCTCCCAAACCTTTTTGAAAAGCCGTAGCGCCCATGGCCGCGGCCGACATCATATGCGTACGTGCCTCGATGTTTGCACCGTCCGCGTAAGCAATGGGCAAATACTCCTTTACCAATCGCATACCTTCCAGAGCAATGCCCTGACTCATGGGATGATAGTGGGGCGAGCTGAACGCCTCAACACAATGCGCGAAGGCATCCAGGCCGGTACCCGCTGTTAAGAACTGTGGCATACCCACCGTCAGTTCCGGATCTGCAATCACGGCTACTGGAAGCATCTTCGGGTGGAATATTATTTTCTTTTCGTGGGTGCTTGAGTTGGTGATGATACTGGCCCGTCCAACCTCCGAACCCGTCCCTGCCGTGGTGGGTACGGCGATCACAGGGTCAATCAGATCGGCGTTTGCCCGTGTCCAGTTGTCACCCACATCTTCGAAATCCCACAATGGATGAGTTTGCTTGACCATCAATGCCAGTACTTTTGAAATGTCTAAGGCTGACCCTCCGCCAAACCCGATTACCCCATCGAACCCACCGCTTCGATAGACTTCAAGACCTTCATCTACATTGACATCAGAAGGATTGGAATCAACCGCCGAGAACATAGCGGCTTTTAAACCTGCGTTTTGCAAAAGCGCTAAGGTGTTCTTAGTGATATCCATCGATGCCAGCCCGCGATCTGTGACCAGCAGCGGCGATTTCATACCCGCTTCTTGGCAGGCATCAACAATTTCAGCGATACGTCCAACGCCCAGTCGAATGGGGGTTGGGTAGTTCCAGTTTCCAGAAAGATCCATGGTTTTAGTTCTATTCGTTCTTATTTCTTTAAGTGAAATGACTTAGGGCGAGTTACGTTGTGAAAACCGATCACTGACAACCCGCCACCTCTACCTGTGTCCTTGCAGCCGGTCCAGCATAGCTCTGGATCAAGGTAATCACAGCGGTTCATGAAAACGGTTCCAGTCTCGATCTGCGATCCAATCTTGTAGGCAGCGTTCACATCTTGCGTCCAAATTGAGGCCGTTAAGCCGAAGTCGCTATCATTCATCAACTCAATAGCCTGCTCGTCATCTTTAACCGACATGATCCCCACTACCGGGCCAAAACTTTCGTCTCGCATGATACGCATACTATGGTTAACGTTGGTCAGGATTGTTGGACTGAGATAAGCGCCACCATCATCTTCGGGAAAGACATCCACACAACGATTGGCGCCGTCGGCTACTGCCTCTTCAATTTGTTTACGCACTTCCTGCGCAAATCGCACATTAGCCATCGGACCTAAGGTCGTATCTTGATCTAGCGGGTTACCTAAGCGATACGTCTTCACCAATGTAATCGCCTTATCTACAAATTGCTCAAACAGTGATTCGTGTACGTAGATCCTCTCGATACCACAGCAGCACTGACCTGAGTTAAACATGGCGCCGTCTATTAATGTATCGACCGCAGCATCCAGATTTGCATCAGCTCGTACATAGCCTGGATCCTTACCACCGAGTTCCGTACCAACGCCGGTGAAGGTTCCGGCCGCTGCCTGTTCCATCGCCTGCCCACCGCCGACCGAGCCTGTAAAGTTAACAAAATCAAAACAACGATCCTTGATTAACGCAGACGTTGTCTCATGATCGATAAACACGTTCTGAAAAACAGACTCGGGAATACCAACTTGATGGAATGCCTCTGCTAGTCGCTCGCCCACTTGCAAGGTCTGTGTAGAGTGTTTGAGAATCACGCTATTACCCGCCATCAGGGCCGGTGCTACCGTGTTGATCGCAGTCATGTAGGGGTAGTTCCACGGCGCAACGACAAACACAAGCCCATGCGGGATTCGTTCTATTTTTCGTACAAATTCATCACTGTCTTCGACGATGATGGGCGCTAAGGCATCAGTCGCCATCGTTGCCATGGCCGAAGCACGCTCATGAAAGCCACCGTATTCACCGCCATAACGTACCGGTCGACCCATTTGATGGGCTAGCTCAACAGCCATCTGTTCGGTAGATTGCCCTATGAGCTCGACCCCTGCCATTACCAGGCGAATGCGATCCTCGATGGGTGTCAGAGCCCAGGACTTCTGTGCCGCTTTGGCCTTGTCGGTTAGAGCTTTGGCTGCAGTTACATCCAACGTTGGACGTTCTAGATAAACCGAGCCATCAATGGGTGAAATACACTTCAGGGTTTTGCTCATCTTCAGTTATGCTCGTTCGAAGCCGCGACGGATTTCCCAATCGGTGACAACCTGTTCAAATTCTTCAATTTCGACCTCTGCACAACGTTGGTAGTGATCAACCACATCTTCGCCCATGGCCTCACGCAGCATTTGTGATGATGCCAGCGCCACTTTAGCCTCTAACAAGGTCGACGGTATGTTGGGTTCATCATCAGCTTCATAAACATCACCGACAAACGGCGCTGACAGTTCGAGCTTGTCTTCGATACCTTTAATGCCAGCTGCAAGCATCGCCGCCTGCACCAGATACGGATTGATATCAGAACCCGGCACGCGGCATTCTATTCGAATAGCTTTAGAATTCTCTGCACACAAGCGAAACGCAGCAGTACGATTGTCTACCGACCAGACAATTTTGGTCGGTGCAAAAGTACCCTTTGCAAAACGTTTGTAACTATTGATATAGGGCGCCATAAAATAGGTGTATTCCGAGGCGTGCTTGATCAAACCTGCGAGGTAGGAGCGCATGGTGTCTGACATACCGAGCTCCTTGTCAGAATCCAGGAACGCAGACTCATTGTCTTTCCACAATGACTGATGTACATGCGATGAACTACCTACCTTGGCTTCACTCCACTTGGATAAAAAGGTGGCAGCGTGTCCTTGTTGCCAGGCTATTTCCTTGATGGCATGTTTGGCAATGCTGTGATGATCTGCACAAGCCAAAGCATCAGCATAGCGTATGTTCAGCTCCTCTTGCCCTGCCTCTGCTTCGCCCTTCGAACCCTCCACAGGTATACCCATCGCAAACAGATGGTTTCGAACGGGGCGCATGATGTGCTCTTCTTTGGTGGTTTGGAGGATGTGATAATCCTCATTGTAGGCACTGATCGGTGTCAGATTTTTGTGACCATCACGAGCGTAGGTTTCATAGCTGTGTTCAAAGAGGAAAAACTCCAGCTCCGTTGCCATGGTTGCCGAGTAACCCAAGGCTGATAAGCGTTCGATCTGATGCTTTAACATCTGCCGTGGCGAGTGAGGAACAGGCTTATGAGTATGATGATCCAAGATGTCGCCCAATACCATGGCAGTGCCTTCAAGCCAGGGAACCAGCCGCAAGGTGTCTAGATCCGGTTTTAAAACGTAGTCTCCATAACCTGATCGCCAGCTGGTTGAAGCGTACCCTTCAGGCGTACCCATCTCTAGATCAGTGGCCAGGAGGTAATTGCAACAATGGGTTTCTTCGTAACCGGATTCAACAAACATCGCCGCATGAAAGCGTTTGCCCATAAGACGCCCTTGCATATCGATCAGACACACGAGTACGGTATCGATAGTACCGTTGTCGACCAACTGCTTTAACGATTCGAAATCGAGTCGATTGTTTGTAGCCATAGTGAAAACACAGGTTAGAAAGCTCTTGAGCAAAAAAAAACACGATAATCAACTACAAGCTCCTGATGAGCAACAATGGCTCACCAGGAACTCTTACTGACTCGTACTGCGCGACTGATATTAGCCGTAACGGTACGGGCGACCAGCTTTGGTCATGGTTTCATTGTATTGCTTGAAGATGTTAACCACCTTCGCCTTTGTTTCAGACTCTGCTGCAATTTCGTCCCAGAATTTTAACGCTGCCGTCTCAACTGCTGCCCACTCCTCATCAGGGATCGAAGTTAGTTCCATCTTGGGTCCATTAACCCGAAGATCAGCTTCACCACCCCAATACCACCACTGACGATAATAGTGTGAGCTGTCCATCGTAAGCTTCAATAGTGTTTGCAGGTGCTCGGGGAGCTCCTGATAGCGATCCATATTGGCAAAGAATGAACCTGCCCAGGCACCCGAAATGTTGTTGGTGAGGAAATAATTGGTGACATCTGCCCAACCGACAGTGTAGTCCTCTGTGATACCTGACCAGGCGATGCCGTCAAGCTCTCCAGTCTGCACTGCTACTTCGATGTCTTCCCATGGCAAAGTGACTGGAACAACTCCAAACTGACTCAGGAAACGACCGGCAGTCGGGAAGGTAAATACCCGCTTACCCTTCATGTCATCCAGACTTCTGATAGGGTCTTTCGTTGCGAAGTGACATGGATCCCATGCACCGGCTGATAGAAATTTCACACCCACTTTTTCATACTCGGATTCCCATATTTCATTCAAACCGTACTGATTGAACAAAACGGGCACATCCAGAGAGTAACGACTGGCAAATGGAAAGTAGCCGCCAAACACCGTCACTTCAGTTGGAGAGGCCATCGAATCATCATCTGACTGTACCGCATCGATAGTGCCCTTTTGCATGGCCCTGAACAGCTCACCCGTGGGTACTAACTGATCAGCAAAGAACAGTTCAATTTCCATCTCATCACCAGCGACCTTGTTAAAGGCATCAATGGCAGGCTTAATGACATGCTCGGCCAGCGCTGGACCGGCATAGGTTTGCATTCGCCATTTGATTTTGCTTTGCGAATGGACAGCAGGAGCGCCCAATATCGTTGGCGCAGCAACTGCACCCACTGCAGCAGATTTACTAAGAAACTTTCTTCTTGAATTCATCGAATTTTAACTCCCTGGTTGAAATACAAACATCTCATGAACTAACGAAATGCCACTTAAACGCCTCTAAGACTTAATACTACATCTGTCTGGTTTTGCTATTTCCCGTAAACGTAGTTTGGCAACCATAGAGCGATTTGCGGAAAGCTCATCACGATCGCCAGAGCCACTACCATCACCAGAACGAATGGCAATATAGAACTGTAGATATCTTTTAAGGTGATCTCTGGTGGCGCCATAGCGCGCATCAAGAACAAGTTATAGCCAAATGGTGGAGTCATATACGCAATCTGGGTTGTGATTGTGTACAAGATGCCATACCAAACCAGATCGAACCCCAGTGCGCCAACTAAAGGTACATAAAGAGGCGCGACTATTACCAGCATCGCAGTATCATCCAGAAAGGTGCCCATCAGTATGAATGAGAGCTGCATCATGATGAGAATGGCCCACGGGTTCAAACCCAATCGTTCGGTAAACAAACCTTCTATGGCCTTGACTGCCCCCAGGCCATCAAAGACAGCGCCAAAGCACAAAGCCGCCAGAATGATCCACATGAACATGCACGAAATAGCAAGCGTTTGTCGCACCGACACCTCAAATACCTCACGTGTCATCCGTCCTTTAACAACAGCAGCAACAAAGGCGGCTAATGCACCAATGGCCGAGCTCTCGACCAGACTGGTCCAGCCGTTGATAAAAGGCACCATCATTGATGCAAAGATAAAGATCGGGAGTAAACCGGCACTGAGCAAACGCAGTTTCTCGCCGCGGCTGACTGTGCGTTCTTCAGCAGGTAAAGCCGGCCCAAGTTCAGGTTGTAACCGACAGCGTATATAGATGTAGAGTACAAACATGGTTGCCATCATCAAACCGGGTATGACCCCTGCGAGCCACAGTTGGCCAACGGGCTGACGAGCAATCATCGCGTAGAGCACGAGTACAACCGATGGTGGCACGAGGATACCCAACGACGAACCGGCCTGCACCACACCGGTAACCATACGTTTGTCGTAACCACGACGCAGTAACTCCGGCAATGCAATAGTGGCCCCAATCGCCATACCGGCCACTGACAGGCCATTCATTGCTGAAATCAAGACCATCAGCCCAATAGTGCCAATGGCCAAACCGCCATTTACCGGGCCCATCCACACATGGAACATTCGGTACAAATCATCCGCAATCTTTGATTCAGACAAAACATAGCCCATGAATATAAACATGGGTAACGTCAGCAGCGGATACCATTTCATTAACTTCATGGCAGCGGTAAACGGCAAATCCGTACCGCCTACACCCCATAAAAATACAGCTGCAATAGCCCCGACAGCACCGATCGCACCGAATACGCGCTGACCGGTAAGCAGCATCAGCATCATGGACGAGAACATCATGATGGCAATCATTTCGTAAGACATCAGAGTTTGACTCCACGAATGCGTGCGATGTCTTTGATAAATTCTGATATCACTTGCAGCAGCATCATGAAAATACCAATACACATACCTACTTTGAGCGGCCAAAGTAAAGGGCGCCAGGCCGTTGGACTACGTTCGTTGTACTTTAATGCGTAGCTTGTGCTATCGATCGCCCCGTACAGCAGCACGCCTAGATAGAAGATCAAAAAAACAACGGTAAACGCATCTACCCAGGCCTTGGTCTTGGGTGTCCAGTTGCCATACAACAGATCCATTCTGACATTGGAGTTAAGTTGAATCGAATACGGACCGCCAAAGATGTAGTACGCAACCATAATGAATTGCGCCGTCTCAAGAGTCCAAAGAGAAGGCAGGAAAAAGGTCTTGGATATTGATGACCACAAAAGAACGCCTATCAGCAAAAATATCAGATACATCGCGCACCGACCGAGTCGATAGTTGATCGCATCAATAAACTTCACATAGTGACGTGCTAAATTTGGCATCTGAAGCTCGCGTCTAGGCGGTACCGGAACGAAGACCACTGCAAGCCTTCATGCCGTGTTCAATCAGATCACCCAGCAGTTCACTGATCTCTAAAACGGATTCATCATCTCTTAGGAGATCGTTCCGAATCTCTATCATTGCGTTTAACAACTCTCCTGGCAATGCGTGTTCGCACAGGGTGTGGGTCACCCCGTCTAGCGCAGTGTAAGGCTGGTTGCGGCATATTTTCATTTTGCTACGAACGCCTGCTTGCTCTAGCATTGCATCAGCCAGCCGCGAATCGCTGTCATGTAAAATTCCCAATTCCACATCTCTGCGTTTACCTTTAAATTCAGGAGTGAAACTGTGTATGGTAATCATTACAGGATGCACTGCTTTTGTATCGAACCCCGACAGAGCTTTCTCAACAGCTGATTTAAACGGCAGGTAGGCCAGATCAACTCTCTCCTGTCTTTGCGATGCCGTCAGATTTTGATTGCCGGGTACAACTTCATACTCGGTGTTTTCGACAATGGCTGTTGGAGAGTGTGGCGGCCTGTTGCAATCATAAACGAGCCTGGATATTCGAGATGCCACCAGGGGACTATCAAAGCGCTCACTAAGCCTTCTGGCGACCTCAAGTGCTCCTGGATCCCATGCACTGTGTGAGCTTAGGATATGCTCGGAGACTCCCAGCTCAATAGATGCCGGCACGCTATTAGAGGCGTGCTCACAAATCAAGAGCAAGCGTCCTTCGCCATCACCATTGATGATGTCGACTGCCGGTTCAGCTAATGCAACTTCCACGTTTATCCTCAGCTGAAATCCAAGCTTGTAGACTATTTTACAAATAGACTTATAAATGTCAATATATATACAAAGTGAGTTTTCGAATAGCTATAGTTCCGTTGTGCAAGCTAAATATACATACAGTTATTCTGACTCATTAGGCACAGGAGATTTGACTTTCTTCCGACTATCAAACTGAGTACTACCGGCACCCGTGGGAAAATCTCCAGATACCGTTGAATCTCTGCTGATGAAGCGGATGGAAAAACTGACTCCAGCCGAGCGAAGTGTTGCGAACCTTTTGTTAAAAGACTACCCGGTGTCGGGTTTGCTCACCATCACAGAGATCGCAGAACAAACCGGCGTATCGACCCCTTCTGTGCTGAGAATGTGCAGAAAGCTCGGGTTTGACGGGTTTGCAGAGTTGCAAAAAGCGATGCGACTAGAAGTGACTGCATCGTTAAAAGATCCAATGAAAAAACTGGATGCCTGGCACAGTGACGATGATCTGCATCTCGTCAGCCAGTTCTCGAACGCCATATCGTCTAACGTTCGTCATACATTACAGCGTTTAGATATCGCCGTATTTGATGCGGTAGCAAAGCTACTGGCTAATCCAAACAAAAAAATCTACATAACCGGCGGAAGAATTACTCGATCAATAGCTGATCATTTATTCAATCACCTGCAGATTATTCGTCCTAACGTCACGCACCTGGGCACCTCAGCCAACATCTGGCCCCAACACGTTGTCGATATGGATAAGAATTCAGTTGTTTTCATATTCGATATCAGGCGATACGAGAGTGATCTGGCTAAGTTGGCAAAACTTAGCGATGACAAAAAAGCAGATGTCGTGCTAATGACTGATCAATGGGGTTCGCCAATAGGACATTTAAGCCGATATAAATTTAACGCTCTGGTAGAGGTACCTTCATCCTGGGATTCGATGATCAGCATTCTTTTTTTGGTCGAGACCTTGATAGCCTCTGTGCAGGAACACTGCGGTAAAACAAGTAAGTCTCGTATTGAGGCCCTGGAGACGATGTTCTACAAAACCAGCCTGTTCAACAAACTGAACTAGGGTTGGCAATCTGATCTGGCTAGTGCAGTCTAGCCAATGCTATCCAACGCTCGCAAAACATCACGGCGGCTGATCTGCCCGACAAGGCGACCATTTTGCAACACCGGATAACGTCTATAGGGTGAATCAATAAACAATTGAGCTAGCTTGAGAATGCTTGTGTCTGCATCGATGGTGACTACCGATGTACTCATATAGTCTTTTACGAGCCCACCCAGATCTTCATGGTATCCCGCTGTCAATGCCATCTTCATACAATCCTGTTCTGACAGCACACCGACCAAATTGCCACGATCATCAACGACCGGCGCACCCGAAATTCTTTTTTCCACCAGATAAGTAATGGCAAGACCCATTTCCATATCGGGCTTAAACGTAATGAGATTTGCAGCCATGTAGTCGCTGACTTTGATAGTTCTTAGCATCATCGCTCCCCTTGCGTATCGGATCGAGTGGATCGCAGTGAATCTGCTTGCAGAAGCGGTTGCTCATTACCGCTCATACGAGCACGAAGCTTAGCTTGTTCGCGAGATTTACAGGGCCGGGAACAAGACAGGCACGCGCCCGAATCATCGACCGCATTAAGACCACCGCAGCTACCGGCAATAGGCGATCGACCGAAAATGACGCCTACTGCCATACCAACGACTGCCACAGCCATGACGACAAATGTAACTAAAAATATTGCCATAAGACTGGTGTCAGTGGGTTTAGTCTACCTTAACCCAATAGCGATTCAAATGCAGGACTGTGCACCTCTTTGAGCGAACTACCTGATTTTAAAATCAGGTGGGCTGCAATTTTGTGCTTGTGCGAGTACGCCATAGCCTCGTCGGGGCCCATGATCATTAACGCAGTTGAAAGTGCATCTGCCGCCATAGTGGATTGATGAACCACACTCACTGAGGCCAGCTCATGACCTACCGGAGCACCCGTTCGAGGATCGATCGAATGAGAGTAGCGCTGGCCACCATCAGCAAAGAAGTTTCGGTAATCACCCGAGGTTGCGATGCTTGCGTTATTCAGATCAAGAATCCGGAATACATCGCGTTGTCCGGCCATGGGTCGCTCGATAGCGACTTTCCATGCACTGGAATTTGGTTTACTGCCCCGCGCTCGCAGCTCGCCACCCACCTCGACCAGATAACTCTCGAACCCGTACGCATCTAACACCGCAGCAACTCGATCCACGGCATGCCCTTTAGCAATACCTGAAAGATCCAGTCGAGAGCTTGCATTGAGTTTTCGCACAGTATTCTGTTGCAGATTAACCTCTATGGACTCCGACCCGACCTGGGCAAGACTGTGGCTGATAGCATGTGAAGAAGGTTTTCGAGGGGTGCCCGCAGATGAAAGCTCAACAGTTTTAGCACCCGAAGCATCACTTGCACCCGCACCAAATCCCCACAGATCAACTAATGGGCCAACCGTTACATCAAAAGCACCGTGGCTGGAAGCACTGGTATCAAGCGCATGTGCAATCACTGCTGCCGTTTCAGAAGACATGGGTTGCCAATCGGTATCAGTACTATCGTTGAACCGCGACAGTTCAGACTCCGCTCGCCACGTTGACATATGCGTGTCAACATCTTGCAATGAAGAAAGCACGGCTTGCGCGACTGCTGCAAGCTTAGGGTCGTCTTCGCCCATGCTTTGGCCCAAGCGTACGCTGTAGCTTGTGCCCATGATCTTGCCATCAAAACCTGCAAGCTCGGGCACTCTGGAAGTACCACTGCATCCGACCAGAGCCAAAACACCTGCAGGTGCTAATAGACTGCCACCCAGTGCCAGAGATGTTTTTAAATAGGAACGTCTGTCCATTTTTTTATCCGCCAAAATCGTCGAGCATTATGTGATCGTCTTCTACACCGAGTTCCTGCAACATGTCTACTACCGCCGCATTCATCATCGGTGGTCCACACATGTAGTATTCACAGTCCTCTGGCGCAGAGTGATCTTTTAAATAATTTTCGTTTAGCACGTTGTGTATGAAGCCGGTGTGACCGGTCCAGTTATCCTCGGGCTGTGGATCAGAGAGCGCCAGGTGCCAAGTAAAGTTATCGTGCTTTTCTGCCAGTTTGTCGAAGTGGTCTGCATAAAATGTTTCGCGCAGACTACGAGCGCCATACCAGAAAGTAATCTTGCGATCGCTATCCAAACGCATGAGTTGATCAAAGATATGTGAACGCATGGGCGCCATTCCAGCCCCCCCTCCAATGAAGACCATCTCATTACTGGTCTCTTTAGCAAAAAATTCTCCGTAAGGACCGGAGATATTAGCCTTGTCGCCTGGTTTCAGATTAAATATCCAGGACGACATGATGCCGGCCGGCACCTCATCGATACTGCTTGGCGGCGGCGTTGCCACACGCACATTGAGCATAATGATGCCCGCTTCTTCAGGATAGTTTGCCATCGAATACGCGCGCATGACAGGCTCTTTCACATGTGACTCGATCTTCCACAGATTGAAGCGATCCCAGTCCTCACGGAAGCGATCTTCAACCTCAAAGTTACTGTACTTCAGATCATGTGGAGGGCACTCAATCTGGATATACCCACCAGCGCGAAAGGGTACTGATTCGCCTGCCGGCAGCTCGAGCACTAACTCTTTTATAAACGTAGCAACATTGTCGTTAGACTTTACGGTGCATTCCCATTTGCGCACACCAAACACTTCGTCTGGTACACGAATCTTCATGTTCTGCTTGACGGTAAGCTGGCATGACAGGCGCTCACCTTCGGCGGCCTGGCGTTTATTAATATGACCGGTTTCAGTCGGCAGAATCGAACCGCCTCCCTCCATCACATTAACCCTGCACTGTGCGCAGGTACCACCACCTCCACAAGCAGAGGCCACATAGAGTTCGGCCTCGGCTAAAGCACCCAGCAACTTTGAACCAACCGGTGCCTGAATGGTTTTCTCACCATTGATAACAACGTCGACTGTGCCGCTAGCAACCAGCACCGACTTTGCTCCTAGAATGATGCCAACCAGTATGAGCAGTATCAGTGTGAACAGTACAACCCCAACCACTATCTCAATCATTTAAAGAATCCTTTTGAGGCTGAAATGCGCTTGTTATTCGAATGTTTATCACAGTTGGATTCCAGAGAACGCCATAAAACCCAGCGACATCAAACCAACAGTAATAAAAGTGATACCAAGACCTTGAAGGCCACCTGGCACGTCACTGTATTTTAATTTCTCGCGGATGCCGGCCAGAGCCGTTATTGCCAAAGCCCAACCGGCTCCACTACCCACGCCATAAACCAGACTTTCACTAAAGTTATAGTCTCGCTCAACCATGAAAAGAGAGCCGCCAAGAATGGCACAGTTAACCGTGATGAGTGGCAGAAAGACACCTAGTGCGTTGTAAAGAGCCGGGAAATACTTATCCAGTACCATCTCCAGAATCTGAACCATGGCAGCGATCACACCGATATAGCAAATCAAGCCTAGAAAGCTCAGATCGACATCCGGCAAACCCATCCATGCCAAAGCCCCGTCATTCAACAGATATTGAAAAATCAGGTTATTGGCAGGAACCGTAATGGCCTGCACCAGTATGACTGCAGCACCAAGGCCAAAGGCTGTGCCAATTTGTTTAGAGACCGCCAGAAACGTGCACATACCCAGAAAAAAGGAGAGTGCGAGATTCTCGATGAATATCGACTTAACGAACAGACTTAGATAGACCTCCATCAGAGCACCTCACTATGGTGGGCTTGCTGGATTTCATAATCAGCCTTCTCGACCTGAGCGCTTTTCCAGGTACGTATACCCCAAATCATCAAACCAATAATGAAAAAAGCACTTGGAGGTAGCAACATGAGCCCGTTAGTGTAGTACCAGCCGCCATCATTAACCGAAGGCAAAATGGTGTAACCCAGTAGCGTGCCGGAACCAAACAATTCACGGGTAGCACCGACAATAATCAAAACCACGCTGTATCCCAAGCCGTTGCCCAGGCCATCAAGCATGCTGATCATGGGTGGATTTTTCATGGCAAACGCTTCAGCGCGCCCGAGCACGATACAGTTAGTGATGATAAGACCGACAAACACCGATAATGTCTTTGCGATGTCATAAGCAAATGCTTTGAGCAATTGATCAACCACGATTACCAGGGATGCGATGATTGTCATTTGGACAATGATGCGAATGCTTGATGGAACGTGATTTCGAATCATCGATATCGATGCATTGGAACAGGCAACGACAGAAGTCAATGCGATACACATTAACAATGAGGCAGCTAATGTGGTTGTAACGGCCAGAGCCGAACAGATACCCAGTATCTGCAGGGTGATGGGATTGTTATCAACCAAAGGGTCGTAAACGACCTTCTTGGCTTCAGCAGTGTCCAGGGTACCCATCTAAGAGACCTCTCCTTGCCTTAGGTTTTTAAGAAACGCGCCAAAGCCCTGTTCATCCAGCCAGAAGCGTAATAACTGAGATACACCACGACTCGTCAGTGTTGCACCGGCCAAACCATCGACCTGATAAACGGCACTGCTCGCTTTGGCGTCAACCACGCCTTTGACTACCTCGATTTGAACACCCCCGGTTTCATCAAAGGCAAGCTTGCCCTTCCACTTACTCTGCCAGACGGGATTATCCACCTCGCCACCCAAGCCGGGAGTTTCGGCATGATCGTAGAATTTCAGGCCCGATATGGTACTCAGATCGCTTTCAAGAGAAACGAAACCATACAGTGTGGACCACAGACCCAAGCCATGCACCGGAAGCACAATCTGAACAAATCCTTCTTTCTCTTTATCTCCGATCAAGTAGACCTCGGCAAAGCGCGCGCGACGACCAATACCGGCAATGTCATCATCTTTATCCAAAGCAATGCTCAGATTAGGATCACGAGCGGCAACGTATTGGTCATAGGCAACACCGTCTAGCTCATCAGTAAACTCACCTGTGTCCAGATTTACGATACGTGTTTCTACGTTTTCGAACGCAGCTTCCACAGTATCTCCAGGTCCCATCAGACCAGCAACTTCAACGATGTTGCGCTTGCGATCCAACGCCGCATTGGCCGCCTGGGTAGGCCGCAAGAGCACAGCGGCTGCTGCCACAATAATCGAACAGGCCAAACACATTATTACTGCTACCAGCAGTGTTTTCTGTGTGCTGTCGTTTGGTTGCGCCATGATAGCCTGCAACCGGTTTTGCTTGGAGTCACTCATGATGCTGCTCCTCCGCGTCGCAATCGTCGACGCACATTTGCTTGCACAACTCCATAGTCGATCAACGGCGCGATCAGGTTAGCAAATAGGATAGCCAGCATAATGCCTTCCGGATATGCAGGATTGACGACACGTATGATGACCGTCATGAAACCGATCAAGCCTCCGAATATCCAACGTCCCATGTCCGTGTGCGCAGCACTGACAGGATCGGTAGCCATGAAGACCATCCCGAATGCAAAGCCACCTAAAACAAAGTGCCAATGCCAGGGCACAGCGAACATGGCGTTCGTATCACTGCCGATAGCATTGAGTAACAAGGTTGTTGCTACCATGCCTATAAAAACCCCGGCAATAATTCGCCAGGATGCGATACGGGTATAGATCAGGAAAGCAGCTCCCAGCAAACAGGCGAGCGTTGATGTCGAACCCAGAGAGCCTTGAATAGAACCAAAGAATGCATCCATCCACTCAATACCAGCACCGGTGATTGCTTCGACGCCGCCTTGCTGTCCAAGACTCAGTGCCGTGGCTCCGCTAAAGCCATCGGCCGCAGTCCAAACCGAGTCGCCAGACAATTGAGCAGGATAGGCAAAAAACAGGAATGCCCGCCCTGTTAATGCGGGATTCATGAAATTCTTGCCGGTACCGCCAAACACCTCTTTACCTATAACTACGCCAAAAGAGATGCCGAGCGCAGCTTGCCATAAAGGAATCGTCGGTGGCAGTATCAGTGCATAGAGCATTGACGTAACTAAAAAGCCTTCGTTGACTTCGTGATTACGCACGCCGGCAAACAATACTTCCCAGAACCCACCTGCAGCGAGTGTCACGATGTAGATCGGCAGGAAGTACATGAGGCCATGCATCACGTTGTCATACAGACTGCCCGCATCATAAGAAACACCGAGCAATCCGAGTATGGCGCCACGCCAACCGGCTGCAGAATCGACACCTAGTCCAGCCATTGCAAGGTTGGCCTGGTAGCCCGTATTCCACATGCCGAATAAAATACAAGGCAAGGTAGCGACTACCACATAGCTCATTACCCGCTTCAGATCTATCGCATCACGCACGTGCGGCGATGTGCGAGTCACATCGGGTGGCGTGTACAAGAAGGTATCAACCATCTCATACAAGGCATAGTACTTTTCGTAAGGACCACCCTTGGCAAATTGCGGGTGCATACGATCGAGCCAACGTCTCATGGAGCTCATCAGCCTTCCTTCTCTATTTGTTCAAGATTATTGCGTAGCGCCGGGCCGTAATCATATTTACCAGAGCAGACGAATGCGCAGAGCGCAAGGTCCTCCTCGTCAAGCTCCAGACAGCCTAGTTTTTGAGCCATATCAGTATCACTAACAAGCAGGGAACGAAGCAGCTGCGTAGGCAGAATATCCAGCGGCAATACTCGTTCGTATATGCCAACGGGCACCATGGCACGCGGGCTGCCGTTGGTTGAAGTGTGAAACACAAAGTTACGCTGTGCCCTTTTGAAACTGGAAATAAAAATGTTGGCAAATGAATATTTGGTACCTGTGGGATTAATCCAGCCCAACAGATCACGATCTCGACCCTCTGCCAACACTGATATCTGCGTGTGGTAACGCCCGAGATAAGCAGCCCAGTTGTTGGCCCTTCGACCAGACAACACAGATCCTGAGATTACCCGGCACTCCACCTTTTCGAGTAAACCTTCGACCAGATCTTCGGTACTTGCTCCCACTCGCGTGCGTATGAGCTTAGGCCCTGTCACAACCGGGCCTGCCAGTGAAATAACTCGCTCCAGCCACAATGTGCCAGTGGTAAACAGTTTGCCGATCGCGATCACATCCTGGTAACCCAGATGCCAGACAGTTCGTGATGCGTTAACCGGGTGTAGATGATGTATGTGCGTACCTGGCAGACCAGCAGGGTGCGGGCCTGCAAAACTAGTAGATTTTATAGTGGAGCCTGCGCCGCCCACGTCTGCTGAGGAACCGCGGATGTCAGCTCCTTCCGCTTGACAGACATGGACGTCGCCAGGCGTGAGCTTGGCAAGTACCTGCAAGCCGAATTCAAAATCGTCGCTGTGCTCTGCAATGACAATCTGCGGATCAGCCGCCAATGGATTGGAATCCATCGCAGTAACAAATATAGATGCCGCTGTGCTTTCCGAGTGAGGGACTTTACTGTAAGGCCGGGTACGAAACGCAGTCCACAGACCCGTGCTGCATAGCGCTTCGCGTACGTTTGCTTCGTCGAGCTTGGACAAATCATTGAGCGCGCCGATTTGTGCAAGTCGTGCATCGATCTGCTGGTTGGGAGAGTTGCTCTCTTGCGCCGACGACGACTCACCATCCGGCGAGCCCTCTGTAGACTCGTCATCAAGCTTTATGATGACTGATTGCAGCACTCGGCGCGCGCCACGGTTAATGGATTCAACCACACCACTACCTGGACTGGTGTATTTAACCTCGGGATCATGCTTGTCGCAGAATAGAGGCTGTCCACCTTTGACTCGGTCCCCGACAGCCACAGCCATTGTGGGTCGCAGTCCTATATAGTCCCGCCCGATCAGTCCTACTGTCCTGACAGGCGCAGCAGCGTGAATAGACTGCTCGGGTTTGCCTTCCAGCGGAAGGTCCAGACCCTTTTTTATTGTAATTACATTCATTGGTGAGATTGACGCTGAGCAAAAAAACGTGCAGCTAATTCCATGCCGAACTGAACATATAGAAGCGACGAAGGGTTATGTCTAGATGTTAAACAATTTCTTCGCACTCTTTATTACCTTCTCAGTCAAATATGTTTATGTGCAATTGCACAAACACTAAGCAGCCGGCGCTAGTGCTTTTATATTAAACGGCTGGTTGCCCCGGATGTGAGCGGCCGAAAATCTGGCCGCTCCACGATATAAAATACTAGGCGCTACTACTCTAAGCGAGTGCTTTTAACAACGTTTCGCCCAATTTGGCCGGCGATGCAGACATATGAATGCCAGCGGCTTCCATCGCTGCAATCTTATCCTCGGCTCCACCTTTACCACCCGAAATAACTGCTCCAGCATGACCCATCGTGCGCCCCGGAGGTGCTGTACGACCAGCAATAAAGCCAGCCATTGGCTTTTTACGCCCCTTTGCGGCCTGTTCAGTTAACCACGCCGCAGCGTCTTCTTCTGCCGAGCCGCCAATCTCACCGATCATGATAATGCTCTCTGTTTCATCATCATCTAAGAAGAGGTCAAGCACATCGATGAATTCCGTGCCTTTAACCGGGTCGCCGCCAATGCCAACAGCCGTGGTCTGACCCAAACCCGCTCGCGTGGTTTGAAACACAGCTTCATAGGTCAGCGTTCCGGATCGGGAGAGAATACCCACATTACCTTTCTTGAATATATTTCCGGGCATGATACCGATCTTGCATTCTTCAGGTGTCAGGATGCCGGGGCAGTTTGGACCCACTAGCCGAGAATCCGATGCATCCAGGCGGGCCTTGACCTTAACCATATCCATCACGGGGATGCCTTCTGTGATGCAGATGATCAGCGGGATTTCAGCGTCAATTGCTTCAATGATGGCAGCTCCAGCACCACCTGGCGGGACGTACACAACCGATGCATCAGCCCCTGTTTCAGCCTTGCCTTCAGCAACGCTCGCAAAAATCGGTCGTTTTTCGCCGCCTTCACCTTCCCAAGTGCTCCCACCCTTTTTAGGATGAATTCCGCCAACCATTTTGGTGCCATGGTAGGCCAGCGCCTGATTAGTATGAAAGGTGCCTGTTTTACCGGTTAGCCCTTGAACCAGTATTTTTGTATCTTGATTTATTAGAATAGACATAGTGGCTTACCCTTTCACCGCCTTAACAATTTTTTGCGCTGCATCGTCCAAATCATCTGCAGCGATGACATCCAGGTCAGAGTTGTTGATAATCTCTTTGCCTTTTTCAACGTTTGTGCCTTCGAGTCTTACCACCAACGGCACCTTTAAGCCTACCTCTGTGACTGCTGCCACCACCCCTTCCGCGATGACATCACAGCGCATGATGCCGCCAAAGATGTTGACCAAAATCCCTTTGACGTTTGGATCTGAGGTAATGATCTTAAACGCTTCGGTGACTTTTTCAGTAGTTGCACCACCCCCAACATCCAGAAAATTGGCAGGCTCTGCGCCATAGAGCTTTATGATGTCCATGGTTGCCATTGCCAACCCGGCACCGTTAACCATGCAGCCAATTTCACCATCCAGAGCTATGTATGCCAGATCGTGCTTGGAGGCTTCAATTTCTTTTTGATCCTCTTCGGACTCATCGCGCAGCTCCATAATATCGCTGTGACGAAACAGCGCATTACTATCAAACGAAACCTTTGCGTCCAGCACACGCAGAGAACCATTGTTCATCACTATCAATGGGTTGACTTCCAGCAGACTCATGTCTTTCTGGGAGAACGCCTCATAGAGGGATGAGAACACGGCCTTGGCCTCAGTGGCTGCAGCGCCTTCAAGCTCGAAGGCTGAAACCAGCTCAGATACTATCTTGTCGTCGATTCCAGCATTAACATCGATATCAATAGTGTGTATTTTCTCAGGCGTCTCTTCAGCCACGGCTTCGATATCCATGCCTCCCTCAGTCGATGCGACGAAAGATACTTTGCCAGTCTCCCGGTTCACCAGTAAGGAGCAGTAGAGTTCGCGGGCTATATCCGCACCATCTTCTAAGTACAGACGTTTGACTTCCTTGCCGGCGGGGCCAGTTTGTTTCGTTACCAGCGTATTGCCCAACATCTCTTTTACATGTGAGCGCACCTCGTCTGGATTAAATGCCAATCGAACGCCACCCTTGGCATCATCAGGCAATTCCTTGAATTTACCCTTGCCTCTACCGCCTGCATGAATTTGAGTTTTGACGACGTAAACCGGTCCGGGCAGGCTATCTATTGCGGCCTCTACATCGCCTTGATCAAGTATGGCCACACCTTTTGCTATTGGCGCACCAAAACTGGCAAGCACTTGCTTAGCCTGATATTCATGGATATTCATTCGGCAGTAGGATCCTGTGTTCTCTTAAGCGCTAAAACGATAGTTTAACAGCCAATGAGGAAGGACTCATGATTCAGATGAAATCCGTGTACCCACCGCTACTGGCTAGCCTGGGCCATGAACGATCTCAGCCAAATCCAATGGGTAGACGAATATTACTGTTACATCCTACGCCAGCTAACCGGGCTCGTTTGTATCCTGACGCACGCCTATTACGGGAATAAGAGCTTTCGTGTCTTCAGAACCTTCGCGTGGGAATGGTCTTTGGGTAGCTCCTGTTCGGAAGGTAGTCGGTTGGATGCGAATCGATACTTTTCGGGAACTCTGTTACTGGGTAGATCCAATAAATCACGTTTACTTTCCTGGCTAGCGTCGATTTTATCGATTCCCATATCCAGCAGTTCACGCTCGCTTAGTTGAGCTAAGCGTTCTCGCTCATGATGAATCTGCGCAATCAGGGTTACTTTAGTAAGCAGTTGCCTTGCAAATCGCCTGATTTTACCTTGCCTAATGGTAGCCTCTGTGTCGCTGTTCTTCATCGTAAATTCACCTCATGCAATGCTTGAGACAACAAACTCAAGCCAGCCGACAAATCTGTGTGTGTTAAAAAGCCAAAGCCCAGGCGAAACACTGCTGCTTCATCACCAAACCAGTTCCCGGGTGCCACTCTGACCTTGCTCTGCTCAAGATTTCTATAAAACTCAGAGATATAGCTTTGAGTCCTATCCGCACGCTTGAGACGGATGCAACAGAGAGCGCCTCGATCAGGCTCCACCCAGTCGATGAGTTCTTCATGCTGATGCACCCACGCTTCCACCAGCCTTAATGCGGTGCCTAGATGGGTTCTTCTCTGCGCCAGAATGTCGCCTGAATTCATCAGAACGCGTATTGCTAATGCTTCATCGATGGTCGACGAGGATATGATTGACTGGAACTTACCGGCGATAAGCTGATTGAGTAGATCTCGATCGCGCGTGCTTATCCATCCAGTGCGTAAACCAGGTGCTCCATGGCATTTAGACAGAGAAGTTACGCATACAACACGATCACCCAGTTCGGATGCCGACGGGGTGCAAGGTACGGCGTCGTAACACGCTTGACGGTATGTTTCATCTATCAATAGATAGGCCTCAGGGCAAACCCCTTGCATCAACTCGATAAGCTGCACAAGATCGCTGTCCGGAACAAGCACACCCGAGGGATTTTGAGGAGATGCAATGCACACGAGTCGTGTATTGGGTTTTAGCACCTGAGCCATTTCTTCAATTGGCAAACAGTAACCATCTTCAAAACGCGATCTGACAGCTGTTACTTCTGCACCGAACAAATGCAAGCAATCCGTGGCTAAAGGAAACTGAGGGCTGAGCGTAACCACATGGGCAGATTCATCACAGACAATCGTGCTCATTAAAAACAAGGCGTGCATGCCGCCAGTTGTCGTCACAATGTCATCGCTTGATATTGTGAGTTGCTGAGCGATAAGGTCACGTAGCTGTGCACTGCCCTGCGCCGTGCCGTAGCCTAATTCAAGATCACTCAATTCAGAGAGATCACCATTGGCGAATAATTCTGCAATTGTCAGGTTTGGTCCAACACTCTCGGCCAAGTCAAATCGCGGGGTTTGCGAAACCAGGGCAATCATTTCTGAGGTCGGAAATCGGCTTGTTTGTAAGGCCATGGTCATTGCTCCGCTTTAAAGACTTGACGACACGTGACGGTGGACTGTTAACGACTATAACGTTGAGATAAAACTTAAAACAGATTCAGATATATTGTATTGTGTACATAACAGTTGTCTTTTATTGCAACTGTTATGGTCTATAAACGAGTACAGTTTTCATGTCATCAACACCAGAAAAAAACCAGCTAAGTGATTTCAGGTATGAAGAGCTCGCCGATTTCATAGCAACACAGATTTACAGCGGCGTTCTGCCTCATGGCAGCAAGGTGCCCTCCTTACGAAAAGTCAGTAAAGGTTATGGCGTATCGGTGTCGACGGCACTACACGCTTATCGACTTCTGGAAAGCCGTGGATTATTAGAAGCTGTACCGCAATCGGGATACATTGTTCGGGCAACGATGAATGAATATCTCACACTGACACAAACAACCGCCCCCCTTCGAAAAAAGCAGCGGGTAGAAGTATCAGTAAAGGTCAACAGCATGTTGGACTACGCTGCTGATCGGTCTTTGATTCCATTAGGCTGTGCGATTCCCAGCCCGGACTACCTAGCTGCAAGCAAGCTTGATCGCTTCCTGGCAAAGGCGGCCAGAACCCGCGGCACCATGAGTAACACTTACTCTCCACCCAAGGGTGAACTTGATCTTAGATTAGCGATAGCACGCAGAGCGATGTTATGGGGAGAACAAGTCAATCCGGATGACATAGTAATAAGTTGTGGATGTACTGAAGCACTGGTATTGGCATTGCGAAGTGTGACATCACCGGGCGATACGGTCGCCGTCGAGTCACCCACCTATTTTGGAATTCTACAAATTTTGGAATCTCTTAACTTAAGAGCGCTGGAAGTACCCACACATCCAACCGAAGGGATAGATTCCAAAGCTCTGGACTCCCTACTAGGCAAGCATAAGGTAAGCACCTGTTTAGTGTCATCCGGCATTAACAACCCCTTGGGCTATAAGGTACCTGAAAAAAACAAAAGAGCGCATTTGAGAATACTCAATAAGCACAAGATTCCGTTAATTGAGGATGATGTATACGGCGATATTTATTTTAGTGGTTCGCGCCCAAAACCCTATTGCGCCATGAAAGAGGCCACAAACACAATCTATTGCTCTTCATTTTCAAAGACAGTAGCGCCTGGTTATCGCATTGGTTGGGCCACCAGTAAAATTCACAGTGATCGAATCTGCAACCTGAAGGTGAGTACCACGCTTGCAAATCCAGTACTGACTCAGAGCGCGATGGCAGACTATCTTGACTGCGGTGCATATGATAATCATCTGCGTAAGATTCGACGCATCTTTGAGCTTAATGTCGAAAGAATGATCAAGGCGGTAGCCGATTACTTTCCATCAGATACGCGAGTGTCGCAACCTGAAGGCGGGTTTGTGCTGTGGGTAGAACTGGGCGGCACCATGACAGCCAGACAGTTATTTGAACAAGCCATCAAGCAAAATATTTGCTTCACACCGGGTGATCTATTTAGTGCGCAAAACCAGTACGATCGCTGCCTACGATTAAATTGCGGATACCCTTGGAATGCCGAGATGGAACAAGCTCTGAAAACGCTCGGAGCGCTGGTGTCTTCTGGCAATCGATAATAAGAAAACACCATAAGCTGGCCAGTACTCATCGCTATTTTATACAGGCTTATGGTGCAGTCTTAATTCGCTATCGGTGATCAACAAAAACAGGGTAGTACCTTCGGCCCATTTTCGAGTAAAAGTCGACTAATTCGTTCTCAGAAAGCTAATTGAGGCCCTATCAGTTGCGTCAAACCGTGTAAAATAACTAATACTAATATTCGTATATGTTAATGGGATCGAAATGGCTCTGCCCCGGTTAAAAAAAGACGCTTCACCCAGTGAAGTGGCTCTGCTGCATGAGCAGGCCAGGAAGGCAAGTGAGCTAATGAAAGCGTTGTCGCACGAGACGCGCCTCATGATCCTGTGTCTTCTTACTGAGCAGGAAATGTCGGTCACCGAGATCGAAGAAATCGTGGGTCTACCGCAAGCCACGGTCTCGCAACAACTGGCCCGGCTTCGACTGGATCGGTTTGTAGAGACCAGACGAGAAGGAAGAACCGTCTACTACCGCATTATCGATAAGCAGGTAGGCACCATTGTCGAGTCGCTCTATGATCTATTCTGCGACCCCGGTCGAGAATGATCGCAGACACACCATGGGTCTTGCCTGCAGCAGGTGTTGCCTGCGGCACAATCATGGGCGCTGTGGCCAGGCACAACCACTTTTGCACCCTATCATCCCTCGAGCGCTATTGGTATGCCAACGATGATCAGGGATTACGAACATGGGCACTAGCAGGTACAGTCGCCATGCTGTTGACCCAACTGCTCATTCAACTAAATCTGATTGATGCACAGCAAAGTTTTTACCTTGTCCCCAGACTGAGTCTGTTAGGCAGTATTGTGGGCGGGCTGCTCTTTGGTATCGGAATGGCACTGGTAGGTACCTGTGGCTTCGGCGCGTTAATTCGCCTAGGTGGGGGTAGCCTTCGTTCTCTTATAGTCGTTTGTACGATTGGCCTAGCCGCATTGAGTACTCAGCGCGGGCCGTTGGGCGCACTAAGACAATCCTTCGTCGAGCCCTATTCTCTGGACTTAGCACCTGCGTCAGATCAATCAATACCATCTCTGCTTAGTGCTGCTACCGGCTACTCCATTGAACTACCAGTCATCTTGCTTTGCATCGCCGGTTTGCTTTTCTGGGTGTTTCGTTCAAAGAAATTCAGAAGCAATACATCTTCAATTTTTACGGGTACGGTTATCGGCTGCTGTGTCGCATTTGGTTGGTTCATCACGCATTGGCTTGGGGAAAACCTCTTTCAAACAGTTCAGTTTGAATCAGCCTCCTTTGTACTCCCTCCGGGACAGCTGGTATCAAGTCTAACCATGATTACAGGCTCACTGCCCGACTATGGTGTAGGACTGGTCGTTGGCGTTGTTCTGGGTGCCGCGCTAGCTGCCCGTTGGGACAATGATGTTCGCTGGGAAGCCTGCGATGACGCACGCGAACTTAGCCGGCACCTGATGGGCGCCTGCCTCATGGGCATAGGTGGAGTGTTAGCAGCCGGTTGCACAATTGGCCAGGGAATCTCAGCGGTTTCGATGATGGCGGTGTCAGCACCACTGGTGCTGATCAGCATCTACTTGGGTGCAAGGATTGGTCTAACGTGGCTCTTAGAGGGCACCATTCTCCCGTTCTCTCGATAAGAGTCGCTACTGTGCTGTAGTTGCACAATCAGACTCTTAACAGTCGATGACCAAACGCAGGTCAAGCGCGACCTCATTCAAATTCCATTGAACGATACACATGGTCAGCGTTCAATCTGGCCAATTCATCGAAGGTATCCAGATGCCGGTAGTCCGATTGATCGATGTTGTAGGCATCAATTAAAGAGCCACCTCCGTCCAGTATTTTGGCTATCTCGCCGCGAAGGAATACAAGATAGTCCCGCGTCCATCGCGTTACTTCTGCCATATCAGTAGGTTCGCCATGGCCAGGTATAACTATCCGCGCATCCAGAGCAGCAAATGCCGGCCAGGTATCCAACCAGCCTGCTGTATCAGTGTCCTCAAATACTGGCAGGAGTCGTTGATGAAATGCGGTATCGCCAGCAATGACCAGCTGCTGCCGGGGGAGCCAAACCACGATATCGCCAGGACTGTGTGCTGGGCCCAGATACAATAGCTCTATGCTGACACCGCCCAGCTCTAGCGTGCGTTTATCGTCAAAGGTTTCATCGGGCAGTGCCAATTGAGTACCCATGGCTTTGTCTCTGTTGCGGCGCTGCATTCTTTGTAGCCTTTGTTCGCCACTGCTTTCTATTTCTTTAAATGCATCGGCATGCGCGATTACTATCGCTCCCTGATTTTGCCAATAGTCCGTACCGAGCATGGCATGACCCTGGCCATTTTCCAAAATCACATAAACCACAGGCTTATCGGTCAGGCTACGAATCTCCCGGTGCAAAGCTTCGGCAAGCAGAGCGTTGTCTGATGCGTTCACGACAACCACACCTTCCTCGGTAATGATAAAGGTCAGATTATTATTATGGCCGGAGTTTTCATAAGTGGGAGGTGCCGTTGCGCCTATCGCCGAATAAACACCTGGCGCGACTTCCACGGGTTTTCGATACAACATGGTGCCTACTGCCTGATCTGTCAAACGCATTGGTAATCCTGCGTCTCGCCATGCAAACACACCATCAGCGTAGTTCCATACCCGGGTATAACCCATCTCCATGAGTGTCGCGGCTGCCAATGGACTGCGCTGATTAACCCCGCAATACAAAACGATGGGCGTATTCAGATCAGGAACCAATTCTTCAATTCTGAATTCCAGCCATCCTCTGTTGAGCACCAGGTCTCGTCTACCGGAGTCGATACTCCCGCCAAGCTGAGCTAGTTCTTCAGGCATGCGAACATCCATGACAACCAAGTCAGCTTCGTTTTCAATTAAGGTTTGCAAACCCTGCGTGTCTACATCTTCAACCTGTCTATTCGCAAACTCCAGCATCTCATCAGTCGTTTTCGACGCACTACTCTGGCCTATCGCAATGCCGCTAGTTGCGCTTATAGAAAGACAGCATAGCAATGCTATTCGCGTAACAAATAGTTGTTGAGTGTGCATAGTTCTGCTTGGTTGTTTATGTCGTAGTGTGTACAAATAAGAAAGTGTCAACTGGTTTTCTTATTTGATAAGGCATCCATTAATGCCTTCTAATTCGATGCAGGGAAGAACGCTATCTTTTCTAGCTTTTAGCTATAAAGCGATAGGCATCGTCTTTTTTCTCAACATATCCAATTCCCGGATACGGCAGGTGATAACCCAGCAGAGCACTCTTGTCCTGCGCCAGGCGATCTAAGATTGTCAGTCGAGTTTTTATGCCTGCTTCGGGATCCTGATCACTACCAGACGGCCATCTGGGTCGTTCAAACGACAAGGCCATATTGGCCAATGCATCACCCACCACAAACATGGATTCACCACCTGCATGCAACATGAAGGATGTATGTCCGGGCGTATGACCATGTGTATCAACGGCTTCGATACCAGGCAAGACCTCATCTCCCCAATTAAAGGTGGATAATCGATCTTCAATGAGCGGTAGCCTGTTTTGCGCGCCTACCACAAAGCTCTTTCGGGCCTCAGGTGTTTTTGTCAATGTATCGGGACTGAGCCAATAGTCCAGTTCCTTGCCAGGCATATGAAACTGTGCTTCTGGGAATGTGATTTCATCGAAATCATCAATCACACCCCATAAATGATCTGGATGCGCATGAGTAAAAACGACATCTGTGATATCCGAAGGAGCAATGCCTGCCAGATCGAGGCTGTCGATCAGCTGCCCCCCACCCACCGGAAACAAAGGCCCTGCACCAACATCAAACAGTACTACTTTATCCTCGTTGCGCCATAAGGTGATATTGCAGTCAGGGCTCAGCGACTCTGGCCCCAGACCATGGCTCTCCAAAAATGAGCTTCGTTCGGGTTCCTGAATGGTATCCGGCACCACAAGACTTAGCGGCAATTGCAAATTGCCATCACTTAAAGATATAAGCTCACCACCTCCCAAGGGCACACTTGAGTAACCCGCATCAGCGGCCAATGTGTTGGAAAAGCGCGAGGACAACAACGATGCGCCCGCCAGCGTCATCGAACGTTTTAGAAAATGCCGACGAGTATGCATCGTTGCCTCTCTATTTTCTGCAGTTAGCCAAACATGTCTTGCGTGATTGAATCGTACCAGCCAATCGACTCTTGATAAGTATTGGCACGCACGTCAGCACTCTCACCCGTCTGGCTTACAAATTTTGAGGTGGCCACTATCTTGCCCTCATCACCTGCCTCGTACTGTGCGCCAACTTTTACGCCGTTGTCGGGAGATATTAGGCTCCAGCACGTATTAGAATATTTGGCCGGGAAAACGCGCGAATCAGTGAGATCGCCACGAATGTTGAGTGCAGCTACTTTTGCCTGACTATTGGCAGAGAAACCAGACTTGGGCATTGCACCTGCAATACTTGCATCACCAATGACAAACACATTTTCATCAATGGTTGAACGCATGGATTCAGCCATTATCGGGCAAAAACCACTTTCATCGGCCAAACCGGAATCAGTTGCAATCGCACCTGCTTTTTGCTTAGGAATAATATTGAGCAAAGCTCCTTCAAATGTATCCAGATCGGTTTCAACAGTACCCGCGTTAGCATCGACAGCCACGATACCGCCATGAATCTCAGGTGGTAACCACTCGATTACGCCAGGATAGTTTGCTTCCCACCCTTCAACAAACAACCCCTGCTTTGAGAACTTAGGTTTAGTATCGATGATGGAAATTGTACTGTCTGAAAAACCTTTGGTTTTAAGAAAATGCGCCATCATAGACACACGCTCGTATGGACCCGGTGGGCAACGGTAGGGATTTGGTGGTGCCACCATAACGATGTTATCGCCATTTTGTAGTGCATTGAGCTTTTGCTTTAATAGCTCGGTTTGAGGACCACCCTGCCAAGCATGTGGTGCTATTTCTGCAGCCTCTTTTGAGTAGCCAGGCACACTGTCATAGATCAGATCGATTCCCGGTGACACTACCACCCTATCGTAAGACAAAGTATCGCCGCCCGCCAAAGACACCGTTCGCGCCTCGCGATCGATACCTGTAGCCATATCGTTGACGACAGTCAATCCATCCATGCTGGCGAGCGTATCGTAGCTATGGGTAATTGAATCAAAATCTCGAACATCTCCAACATAGAGATTTGAAAAGAAACAGGTCGTATATTGCTTGGAGTTTTCTACTAATGTTACGTCTATTGCACCACCAGAGTCTTTCGCCAGGTAACGAGCGACAGTAGCGCCGCCAGCGCCACCACCAATGACGACAACTTTGGGTTTCGTCTGGCCTAGCAATGCTGGAGACGTGAGCATGGAAGCTGCACCAACCCCCATCAGAGTGTTGAATTGCCTACGAGTGATTGGTTTCATGTCTTTTCCTCTGTGTTGTTATCTATTTGTTTGGCTCATGCACCTGTCTAACGCAGATCTGCAGCCAAGATCGTACTGCTAGTTACTTTTACCTTGATGCTACTTTTGACTGAAAAATCTATCATACAGTCAGCGTCCTACCGAAGCCATATAGTGAGACAGCACAGCGACCTCTTCATCGCCCAGAGAACTGGCTACATTGACCATGGTGGTATTGGTTCTAATGCCTTTGCGATACTCAAGTAACGCACGCGCAATGTGTTCCGACGCTGCTCCGTGAATCACCGGAACATTACTCCCTGCGGTAGCGTCCAATGAATGACATGAAGCGCACTCGCCAGCTAGATATTCTCCATAGGCAACATCATCAGACAACGCTAACACTCGATTGATTTCTATCGGGTCTAGTTCTTCGCTGATCATCTCAGATTGACTTGCATCACTTGCATCACTTGCATCACTTGCTTCACTTGCTTCGCTTGCTTCGCTTGCTTGATTAGAATCTGTCGATTTAACGGCCGAACTCCCGGCCATTGCACTGACGGCAAGAAAAAGAGTAAAAACCAGCGTTGTGCTACCACCCATCAAAAATGCAAGCGATATTCTTGAGTTTGAGTAACTCATTAGTCCAGCACGCCTCCTTGTTCATCGTCTTCAGTTTCAGGAGTGACATCCAGTATGCGTGCTCGCTGAGATACCTTCGCCTCGCCCTCAATACAATCGCTCATGCAGGGTTCTTCTGCAGACTCGAACCATGTTTCTACTGAACGGTTGTCTGCGATGAAATTCTGCTCATTAGGCATTTTAACATCTAGAAAATTATCAGCCGACAACACATAGGATTCGTCAACGAGATCGTTCAGATACATTAAATATGCGGTGATCGCATACACATCATCATCCGATAATGAGCGCGCATTCCCAAACGGCATTGCTCGCCTTACATAATCAAAAACCGTTGACAAATACGGCCAGTATGAACCGATGGTTTTCTCGGGTCTTTCTTCGGTTAGCGTATCTTGCCCACCAGCAAGAATTGGCCACCGTCCTTCACCTTCGCCAAAAACACCGTGACAGCTTGCACACTGAACATCGTACAACTCTCCACCTACTTCCACGGAACCTTCGCCACCAGGCAAGCCAACACCATCAGGGCGGATATCAATATCCCAGGCGACTATTTCTTCTTCTAACGCAACTCGTCCTAGATGCAATACCCCATGCTCTGGAAGTTGAACATCGCGGGCCAACGGTCGAGCTTCTTCGCTTACTTTTACTTTTTTGCCTGCTTGCACATCACTCACGGATTCAGCACCAGCAATTGATCCATCCAGGTTGATACCGGCAAGGTAAGCGATAACGTTGCGCCTGTCGTCTTCGGATTTCAAGCCCGGGTACAGCATCTTGGTACCGGGAATATTGCTCATAGGTGCTTCAAGATAGGCATCCAGCGATGATGCTTCCCATGCCTGGCCATCATTGAATTTAGAGGCAAACGCTGCTGAATAGTCAAAACCACTTGCGCTACCCGCGGCTCGGGAAAAAACACCATTTAACTGAGGACCGAATCGATGGCCAGCGCCAGGACCAACGGCGTGACAGCCTGCACACTGGTTGAAAACTGCCTTTCCTGCTTCCGCATCGGCTCTTACCGACGTAGCGAAGCAGACGCTAAAAAGCATGACAAGCAGTGCAACGTTCTTGCCTGCCTTATTCGTGTTGCTAACAACACCGCATGTTAGTGGCATCAACATCAGGATATCTCCACATTCTCAGTCACGCCATCTTCGCGTACTTGCCATGTTTGAATACCATTGTTGTGATAGATCGAGTTCTCTCCACGCGCAAGTCGCAAGGCCTCCTTGGTAGGCTGAATGTTGCCACGCTCATCTATCGCCCGGCTTTGTAGAAACAACTCCTGGCCAGCCCAATCAAACTCATGATAGAAGCGATGAACTGACTTTGAAAAACTGGGCCCATCCAATCTTGCGGTTGTCCAGTTTCGCCCTCCATCTATTGAAACATCGACGCGCTTGATTTTTCCATGTCCAGACCAGGCCAGGCCGGTGGCAATGGTTCGGCCACGTCCATGCAGTATCGGTGCTTGCGGACTGGGATTGGTGATCACGGACTTGACATCCATTTCCCAGGTGAATCGTCTAGCAAGCCCATCTGCTAGCAGGTCTGTGTACTTTGAGGTTTCTTCTCTATGGTGCCAGGGCTTATCGCCTATCTCGATACGTCTTAGCCATTTAACCCACATATTGCCTTCCCAACCGGGTACCACTAACCGGAGTGGATAACCTTGCTCCGGGCGCAGGGACTCACCGTTCATTTTAAAAGCAACCAGACAATCGTCCATGGCTTTTTCAAGCGGTATTGAGCGAGTCATATGGGCAGGATCTGCACCCTCTGGCAGTAACCACTTACCTCGAGCTTTTACACCGGCCTCTGCCAGCAAGTGCTTAAGCGGAACACCCGTGTACATAACGTTATGCACCATTCCATGTGTAAACTGGCAACCGTTGAGCTGTGCACCTCGCCATTCCATGCCTGAGTTGGCAGCGCATTCCAGAAAATAGGTGCGATTTTCGCGTGGAAATCTGGCTATATCCTCCATAGTAAAAACCAGTGGGGTATCCACCAAACCGTTTATCATTAATCTATGGTCACTGGGAGCGATTTGCGCCACTCCACCATGGTGACGTTCAAAGCAAAGTCCGTTTGGCGTAATGATGCCATCCAGTGCATGCAGTGGTGTGAAATTTACAGATGACTTTGGATCAGCCGTCAACCAGGCCACATCGCGGCGTACGACGTCAGCTTCGAATACTGAAGGTTTACCATAAGGATTGGTGTCAACCCCATCACCCAGGTACCGGTTCCAATCTTGAATCTCGGTAATAAGTGGATCAGCAGTTGCAGCTTGAACCTTGCTCGCACCTGCAAGCGTGGCACCAGCGACTCCACCTAGCTTTAGCCCTTGTTTTAACAGGGTTCGTCGTGAAACCGGTTTAGACTTTTCTGAGTTCTTATCACTCATTGTATTCGATTACCTATATCAGTCATTTATTCAAGCGACAAACGAATTACATTCGTTTTTTTGCATGTATGCACGCGAAATAAGGGTGCGTTCAGGCAGACATTTTTACTATTGACTATTAACTATCTTTACTGCGTCATTTTGTACTGGAGTGACTACATCCTTGGAAGCGATATAGTTTTCCATAAGATCGTAAACGGCAGGCCCTTCTACGTTTTCGTTGACTGATGCCCAACCCGCCACAACATAACTCTTACCGGGATCCAGCAATTTGCCAGTGGATAAATCTGTCATGTTCGAGATACGTGAACCCATGGTAGCGGCGGGTTCGCAGGTATATCCCATGCCCCCGACTCTAACCATGTCGCCGCCTTGCTGAAAAAACGGGTCAGCGTTAAACAGGTTGTCGCAGACATCTTCCAGGATTTCGTGCAACTGAGCCCCTGTGAATTCAAGCCGATAAACAGATGGATAAGTCATCGATGTCTGTGTGTAAAGATCATCAATGGTTATGTCACTGCCTGGCAATAATGTGGTGCCCCAGCGAAACCCGGGACTCAACGAGAATTGCGCATCCCGCTCAGCGATCAAACCCTCGCAAATCAGATCATCCCAACTGCCATTGAAATTGCCTCGTCGATAGAGCAATCCGTCTGTTTTTCCAATGACACGATCAAGTTCTGTGGCAAACGGCGCACGAACCTCGTCAATCTTTGCGGACATTTCAGGGTCGGAATCTATGACATCTGAAAAGACTGGGATCAATGTTGAACTGTAGTCACTGACTTTGCCATTTTTGACTTCCAAATCAACGCGACCTAGAAATTTGCCATGTGATCCACTGGCAAGGATCAGGGTATCCCCGACCTTTACAGCCTCAGGTATTGCATCGTGCGTATGTCCGGTCAGGATGACATCAATGCCGGGCACAACGCTCGCAAGCTTTCGATCTACATCAAACCCGTTGTGAGACAGCAAAACGACAACATCAGCTCCATCCGATCGAGCAGCCTCAACATTCTGTTGAAGCAAACCAGTCCGTAGACCGAAGGACCATTCGGGGAACATCCAACGCGGATTGGCAATAGGTGTATAAGGCATAGCCTGCCCTATGACAGCCACTCTTGAACCACCGACGTTGTACACCGCGGTACTATCAAAAACTGGTTCTTCCCAATCGGTATCTACAATGTTGCTTGCAAGGAAGGGATAACCCAATGATTCAATAAGCTCCAGTACTCGTTCGGCACCCAGAGTAAATTCCCAATGCCCAACCATAGCGTCAGGTTTAAGTAACTTCATGCACTCCACCATGTCCTGACCATTGGTTTTCAGTGATGTGTAAGATCCTTGCCAGGTGTCACCGCCATCGAGTAACAACACTTTGTCATCGCCTCGCTCAGCACGAATTGCTTTGATTAAAGTAGCCGTTCTGTC
>JBGCEO010000120.1:0-7471 GCA_045106475.1 Granulosicoccus sp. | reverse complement strand
CATTGCCGTTTGGTATGGCGGCGGCAGCGGATGGGGTGAGGCACTGTTCGGTGCTACACCCGCAGATGCCCCGCCGGTCATTGGCCTCGGCCATTTTGTGACACCGGAATTTTTGTGGTTTTACCTGTTTTTTTTTTTTTTTTCGGGCGCTTTCATCGCGTTTTGGCATTTCCGCGCCCAGCACCCTTGGGAGCTATGGTCGGTGGCCGGTGCGGCGCTGATCTTGTTTGTCACCTATTTCAATGTGCAAGTGTCCGTCGCAATCAACAATTGGCGCCGCCCGTTTTTTGATGGTGTGCAGGACGCGCTCAGTGACAATGCGACCACCACCGCAGCAGACCTGTTCGGCTTTATCTGGATTTTCGCGCAACTGGCTTTCATGTTCATCGCGGTCATTGTGGTGTTCCGCTATTTCGTCAGCCATTGGATTTTCCGTTGGCGCACGGCCATGAACAATTATTACATGGAGCGCTGGAAGCGCGTGCGCCACATTGAGGGCGCGTCGCAGCGCGTGCAGGAAGACACGATGCGTTTTGCCGGGATAATGGAGAATCTCGGGTCGGCGTTTATCAGCTCGATCATGACCTTAATCGCCTTTTTACCACTGCTTTGGACACTGTCTGAGCAAATCACCGAGCTCCCTATTATTGGGGCCGTTAACGGTTCTCTGGTGTTTCTCGCACTACTCTCGGCCATATTCGGCACCGTGCTGCTCGCCGCAGTAGGCTATCGCCTGCCAGGTCTGGAGTTCAACAACCAGAAAGTGGAAGCAGCCTATCGAAAAGAGCTGGTGTATGGCGAAGACTACGAGGATCGTGCAGAACCCATCGCTGTGCAGGAACTGTTCGGCAATGTACGTAAAAACTACTTCAAGCTATATTTCAACTATCTGTACTTCAATGTATTTCGCTACGCCTATCTGCAAGGTGCAAATTTCATCCCACTGATTGCTCTTGGCCCAACATTTGTTGCTGGCGCAATTACCTTTGGTTTCTATCAACAAATCAGCAACGCCTTTGGACGGGTCGAAAACTCGTTTCAGTTTCTGGTTGACTCCTGGACAACCATTGTTGAATTGATGTCTATCTACAAACGCCTGATGGCCTTTGAATCACGCATCGATTCAGGTGTGGACAGCAGTACAGGCGAACCAGCCATGACCATGTAGCAAACGAGCCTGTTGTATGTTGATGTTACTCCTCTGGGCCAAATGCTAATAGGAGTAACGTCAACCTCGGCAGCCGCGTATCATGGACAGACTCCGCCAATCTGGCTCAATGGCAACAATACCGCCGGTTCACCCAGCTATGGCAATCGATTGAACTGGTTATTCTGAATCTGCCGTGGTGATGTAGTTACTGAAATTAAATCCTACACTGCAACAAGGAGCCGTCGCTACTTGCGAAGAAACTCAATCTCCACAAACGCGCATTCGAAATCATTGCCATTGATCACGTCATGGCGCACTCCCAAATCCCTATAGTAAGGAACTCCGTTTTTAAGCGCCGCTATACTTCTGGTTCCATCCTGATTTTCGATCTCGAGCGTTCCGTCAAAAAGCGGAACCACCACATAATCAAACTCATGTGTGTGCCAACCTGTATTGTCACCTTTCTGTAGAAAGCGCCACTCAGTTACTCTGGTGCAATCGTTGTTTACATAAACGGTGGGCACTGCAGAGCCTTTAGAATTTGTATCGCACATGTGTTTGCAGCAGAGCTGTTAAAGCGAACCACCATAGTAACCACTTAAGACAACTAAGGGGAATGGTTGATCAATGGGAATCCTGAAACAACAACGGGGCCTAAGCCCCGTTGTATAACACATGCCCAAATTACACTACATAGACACTATCGTTCCAATGCGCCTACACCGGAAAATCTGAACGCTTCCGTTTCAAGTGCATCAATTTCTTCTAAACTCATCTCATCATGGGCAATAGAAATCCTACCAAGGAATACTAACGGTAGCTCTTCCTGTCGTCCTTCAAGATGCGCTTTGATAGCCTCAGCAGTGGCAGCGCCTACATCATCTCCCATTCGCATAGGTGTTGCATCAAGCTCACCACGACGAATCGCATCAAGCTCTAAGCCTGTACCGCCCCAACCGGTCGAGAATATTTCTTTTTCTTTACCGACTGCTACCTGCGCTTCCACCGAGCCCATAGACATCGCTGTATTTGCATTGTGAATAACTTTGGCCTCAGGGTAGGCCTGCAGCATCAGTTGAGTACCTTCAAAACCACCTTCGCGCTGGTATTCTCCGTAGTGCTCATAGACAACGTTCCAGTTACCTTTCTCAGCAACACAGTCTTTGAAATCGCCTGAACGCTGATTGTCAGTGATACCCGGAATGCCTCGGTTCATTGCATAGGTAACGTCTTTACCCAAACGTTCAACCATGTAATCACAGATCTTCAATGCTCCAAACGCTGACGAAAAATCAAACCAGCCAGCCGGTTGATTTTTGAGATACTTCAGCGGTGTGTGAAAAGCCCATACAAATGTTGTTAGATCTTTATTGCCTGCAAGCTTATCAATATTGTCTGCCTGAGTTGCCAGCTCAGATGGTCCGAAAATAACAAAATCATACAGATCAGCATCTTGGTCAACTTGCGCTGCATAGGTTGCCTGCAAAGAATGCTCAACCTGTCTTGAAGCAAATTCGCGAGTTTCGTATTCTATACCCAATTGATCGAGACGCTTGATCAAGGCCAGGTAGTTGCGTGCCCAGAAATCCGATACATCGGCTGATGGATAAATCAGCGCAATCTGAATAGGCTTTTCCAAACTTCCGGCAAAGGGGATGGCCTCAGCGCCTGTTGCGTCTTGCAGCGCCTGCAAGGCTCCGTCTTTATTTACCTGATCTGGTACCCAAAAATCTCTATCTGCATCATCAGGTAGTTCTTTAAGTGGCAACGATTGACCGATCGCCACTGTACTGGTAAGAAAAGCTGCCACCAAAACAGCAGTGGTATTCCTCAATTTCATCACTAATACTTCCTCCGTTAATTTGTGGCTAAAGCCACTATCCGATTGTTTACCCACTTGGATTGGCGGGGCCACCCACTAACATACTGACAACACTCAACACTAGTATCATTCCCGCTATGCCAAGTCCGAGCTTCATTAACTTGGCGTTGTCAGGGTTTTTCAATGCTGTACCAACTTGTCCGGCGCCATCACGATCTTTTTTTCCAAGCCAGGTATACGTTGCTACTGAAATTATGATTACAGCACCCGATGCAACTGACTGCCAGAAAAACTCTATGCGCAACGTCACCAGCGCATTGATCATCATCGACAACAATAAGACACCCGCAAGCGAACCAATGATGGAGGCACGACCACCAAATAGCGATGTCCCCCCAACGACGACTGCCGCAATTACATGCAGATTGAAGTAAGGGGCTGATGTTGCCTGAATTGCATTGAGCTTTCCGGTGAGTAAGATTCCAGACAGAGCCGCCATAGTACCCATCAATACATAAGCGTAAACACGATGACGATCGACTGCGATCCCAGTCATTTCAGAGGCTTCCGGATTAGAACCTATGGCTATCGTGTAACGACCAAAGTGTGTCGAACGCAGCATAAAGTAACCACCTACTAACGTTACCAAGCCAATAACAACTGGGGTGGGCAAGAACTGAAGAGCCTGCCCTCTTCCCACCTCTGTAATGAGCTCGGGAAATCTTGCCAAAACCAAACCTTTTGCCAGAACCAGTGCAAAACCACGGTATACAAGATCCATAGCCAGCGTACCGATCAAATCAGGCACTCTGAACTTGGTAATAACCAGCCCGTTTAGCAATCCCATCAAAGCACCCAAGCCAAGCGATATAATCGCTGCAGCCCAGGCGGGAAATCCGTATTGCTTTATGAGAAAAGCCATAATGATTGCAGACAAAGCGGCAACCGATCCAATGGAGAGATCTATGCCGCGCTGCGTAATAACGAATGTCATCGCCATTGCCATTGGCATGTACAGTGCCGCGTCTAACAGTATCTGATTCATATTAGATAAGCGGAAATAGCGCGCAGGTTCCATGACGCCCATGAAAGCCAGAATCAGCACTATCATTGCCATCGGACCTAGAAAACCCATAAAGGGCTCCAGCCGTTCAAATACTGTGCGGTTATGCGTTGTGGTGTTCATATCAGTGGATGCCATGAGTATTAATCTCTATCAAGCTGCTGATTGAGCACCGACAATCATGCCGAGCACTTCTTCATTGTTGGTATCAGCCGTTTTTACAACGCCGGCACATTTTCCGCGACGCATCACATGAATGCGATCAGAAATTTCGAACACATCATCGAGTGAATGTGAAATTACGATCACAGCGATGCCCTGTTCCTTGACCGCTTTGATGAGTGTTAAGGTTCTTGCCGTTTCCTGTGGGCCTAACGCGGCAGTCGGCTCATCCATCACCAGGACGCGCAAATCATCGTGGCGTACAGCACGCGCGATTGCAACGGCCTGACGCTGCCCGCCGGATAGGCTCTCGGTCGCCACATCCATATTCTTAAGTTGTACGCCCAATTTGTCTTTCAATACGCGGGCAGATTCATCACGCATCTTCTTATTGTCGAGAATTTTCATCCCCAAAAAAGATTTGGTTAGTTCAGCACCCAAAAAAAGATTTTGCGCTGGCGTCAAATGATCCGCGATAGCCAGATTTTGGTAGACAGCATCAATACCGCTTTCTATCGCATCGGAATGATTAGCCATCGAAAATGGCTTGCCATCCAATTCAACATGGCCTTCAGTTGGCTGGTAAACACCTGTGAGAATTTTGATGAGGGTCGATTTGCCTGCCCCATTGTCTCCAACGATTGCCAACACCTCGCCAGCATAGGCGTCTAGATCGACATCATCTAAAGCCACTAGTCCTCCAAAGCGTTTGGAGATGGCTCGCATACTAATTATTGGCACGGCAGCAGACATCCAACAGATCTCGGTTTGATTGAAACGCTGCTTAGTCTACGTTACCGATAACTCTTGTCAACAAAACTTTGTCATATTATTAAGTTATTGTTTTTTATAACTTAAATATTCATTCCTTCTTGATTTAAAGCTCGAAAACACAAAAAATGTGCGGATTTGAGCATGAAAACTAGCCGGTAACGTTACGAAACTGCCCCGGCACGCTGGGGATGGTTATAGAAGAAGACTTTATGTTCTTCGATGGAACGATCTATGTCTTGTTTAAGATTTTCGAACAGCTGGAGGCCAAGGCTAATTTCCCTGATCACTGAAAGCCGCTATGGACCAGATCGGACCTGATTGCTTAATTGCGGTGAGTAGCGGTAGTACGTTGGCAGAGCGAGGCTGCGTTCAGCAAGAGCTATTTCCAGCACTGGAACCTCTTATATTTTGCTTCCCTAACAGCACTGTATGTAACTCTGGCTGGCAATTTGCTATGACGTTACACAACTTTGAATTCTTGACCTCCTAACCTGCATCACGGTGGCTCAGTTGAATCAAAGTGAAAACTGAACTACAAGCAGCGCCTTACGGAATAGGCGTCAATACACATCGTGGTATCGCTGCGCCTTAACTCAGGTGCTGACGAAATAATGTGTGATTCCGTGGTAATTGCTGAGATCCCTGATCGTAAATGGGCGATAAAACGCAAAATAGACAATACGCCATTCGACACAATCAAAACGTGTTGTTGTACTCTGGCGTCAAGTTTTCAGCAGCTGGATCGTTCGCTGCATCGTTGGTCATCGTCTATACCTATAGCCCTCTTACCGATTCGGATTGGACACACGCCTGGTTCTTGTTTATCACGTCAGCCTACCTCGCCCGGTTGATTGATTGGTATCTATTTCTTCGCGCCCCGTCCCCTGAAGCCAATGCCGATCATTGGAAACTGCGATTCAACGTAGGTGCATTGGTATCATCCGCAGCCTGGGCTTCCAGCATGTGGGTGGTATTCCCAACTGAAGATATCCCACACCAGCTATTGCTCATACTGACTCTGGGAGGGGTGGCAGGTGGCGCTCTAGCTTCCCTGCCCTATGATCGCACTCTGAATCTGGCGTTCCAGTTGATCATCATGCTTTCTGTTGAGATAAGACTGTTAACGATAGGTGATCCTTTTTCTATTGAAGTTGCTTTGTTTAGTCTATTTGTATTCGGATTTCTTTTAAGTTGTGGTAAGCAGGTTGGCATAAACTATTTCGAACTGCTGCGGCTTAAACAAGATGTTCAGGACCAGAGTCGCTCAGTAATGCAAACCACTGAGCGCATGGCTCATATCGGGTATTGGCAATGGGATCAGCGCTCGTCCACAATTGAGTTATCAGATAATCTTGCAGACATATGGGGGGCATCAAAAGGCTCCATGTCTATCAACGCTTGCTTTCGTCGCATACATGCCAATGATCGTCAGAAAGTCAGAAGTAGCTTTACCGCACTAAACACTCAAACTGATGATGTGATCGTAGAGTATCGGATGCGTCAGTTTACGCAAAACGAGTATTTCAGAACGATGCGGCAGGTTGTCAAACAGATACCCGATTTACAGGGAAATCTCCAACTGTTAGGAACGGTTCAGGATATTACCGACATAAAAAACGCAGAAGAAAAAATATATACCATGGCCTACTATGACGGCCTGACCAATCTTGCTAACCGTGCGTACTTTCATGAACATCTGAACACGGTTATAGATAATGCAGACGCGCTCAATCAGATGTTCGGCATCATTTATATAGATCTGGATAACTTTAAAGGGGTAAATGACTCATTCGGTCATGAATGCGGTGATGGGTATTTACAACAGTTCTCAGATCATCTTAAACGAGTTGTGCGTCGAAATGACTTGGTAGCACGCCTTGGTGGTGATGAATTTTGTATCCTCGTTCGCGACATCTCGGACAGTATTGAATCCATAAGTACCGCTGAACGCTGCCTTCAGTTCTCTGAATCACCCATTGAAATAGGCAACCATCGCATCTTACCTGAACTCAGTATTGGGATAGCCACTTATCCCGCCGATGGTAACGATTCAGACTCTATAATAAGAAGTGCTGACTATGCCATGTATTCTGTAAAAAACAATGGAAAACAGAATTACGCGCTCTACGATAAGCGCATGGCCATCGATTCCCAAGAGCGCATAAGGCTTGAAGCCGATCTTAAGCGTGCTCTAGACCAAGATGAATTCGAGCTGTGGTACCAGCCTCAGGTAGACATCCAAAGCAATCGCTTTAGCGGTGTCGAGGCATTGATAAGATGGCGCCACCCTACTCTCGGCATAGTCCCGCCAGACCTATTCATCAATACTGCAGAACGTGTCGGCATGATCAAGGAGGTTGGAGAGTGGGTTTTGGAAAAAGCTTGCTGGCAATTAGGCCAATGGAATGCGGCAGGCTTGCATACTCAGGTAGCTGTGAATATCTCGGGAGACCATTTTACAGCCCCAGGCTTTACTGATTTTGTTGCTCAAACGATCAGA
>JBGCEO010000119.1:0-10166 GCA_045106475.1 Granulosicoccus sp. | reverse complement strand
CATGTTGCTGGCAAAGCAGAATCGCACCGTTGAATTAACGCGCCGTTTCTTCTGCCGGTAGGTCGAGCTGAAGGTGGCCGTAGAGAACTTCTTTGCGCAGCGTTTGCACTTAAAGCGTTGAATGGATTTGGCATCGTCGGCACGCGAATAAAAGCCATCGCGTACGAAAAAGGATCTGGGCGCATCGCAGCCCGGGCATCGTGTGTTCACATCCATGTGAAACTCTCAGTTTTGTAGTGTTAAACCTAGCTTATCAGGAAAGTCCATCCCCAGCATGCTGGGGCAGTTTATAAGTTATAAGCAGAGAGCTTGATAAGTACCACGCACAACATCGCTTGCCACTCGCAGACCGTGAAACTCAACCGCTGCTTGAAGGTCCATGCCACCAGATGCCCAGGCGGCAAAGCTCGCTCCTGCCAAAGCATCGCCAGCCCCGTTTACCGTGTAAGGCTTGTCTATCTCCGGTGCGTTCAATAGACATCGCTTGCTAGCATCCTGCACCAACAAAGGTGCCTTGCCATCTGTGAGCACAAACTGACGAAACCCCAGATTGGATAGATCATCCGCCAGGCGCTCGATAGACACATGAGTGATGCTGCCAGTTTCCGCTGCCGCTGCGTCATTGGCGATCAGGGCCATCGCTTCACGCCGATTACAAAAGAGCAGGCTTATCTGATCGACAATGGCCAGTAGCCGCAGTGACTTACTCGGGGAAACCGTTAAAGCCGCTAAGGGCATGTTCATCGTTGTCGCCAGTGTCGCCAGCGAAGCCAGACACTGAGAAGATAGATTGGAGTCGACGAGCAGGGCCGAGTATGCGTCTAAGTCAGCCATATCGCGTATGTGGGTGGAATCAAGCTGTTCAGCAAGGGCCACATCGGCCAGACCCAGGTAGAGTTCTCCGTCGTCATTCAGGATGGCGCTATAGCGCCCGGTAGAACACTCTGTGAACATGTGAAGCTTGGGCTTTACGTTGCAGGCGGATAGCGCAGTCGCTAACGAGCGTCCCATTGCGTCATCTCCCACTGCCGCGATGAGATCTATATTCAGCTGTTCCAGACCAACCAGGCTGGCAGCCCGGGCAGCGTTGGCAGCAACTCCACCTACTCGCTGCTCCCAGCTAACGGGATTCGAAGCTTTTGAGACGATGGGCGAGCTGCTGCGTGCAATGTCATCAACATGCAAGGCACCGATGATTGCCAGGTGATTAGTCTCGCTCATTGCTGACTTTTTGTGTGTCGTAGAAGAAGAGAGCTTGCGAGCTGCGATTGTAACCGACCCATAGATGAGCTGTTCATACGGTGCGCAATGCAGAAGAGCGTTTAGCCAATCCGTTGGCTACTGACTTGCCTCTAGATCGACCAATCCGGTGTAACCCAGCGTGACGTGAGCGTCGTGGTGTACTAAATAGTAGTGAGTGCGGAATTTGACGCGCACTAGCCAACACTAGGCAGAGGCCTCTGAGTATGGATTGGGTCGAGTACGTCGAGAAGTTACCTGCACTAACGATGCAATACGCTGTGAATGCGCTGGCCGCGCTTGCGATCTTCTTTATCGGTAAGTGGATTGCACGCCGGGCTGTGGACTTTGGCGGTCGCCTGATGGAACAACGCGATATCGATCCTACCGTCGGGGGATTCGTCAAGAATATTGTGTACATGGTGCTGTTGATGCTGATTATCATCGCAGCGCTGGCTCAGCTGGGTGTGCCCACCGCGCAGTTCATAGCGATTATCGGTGCCGCAGGGCTTGCCATTGGCCTAGCCTTGCAGGGGTCATTGTCCAACTTTGCATCAGGCGTTCTGTTGGTCTCCTTTCGACCTTGCAAGGTGGGTGACTATGTAGAAGCTGCCGGCGTGTCGGGTACGGTTGAGCAGATAACTGTTTTTAATACGACCCTTATTACGCCTGATCGTCGCACAATCTCAGTGCCCAATTCTGCCATCATGAGTGGTCCGATAACCAACTACACCACCTCGCCCTCAAGGCGGCTGGATCTAGTCATAGGCGTTGCTTACGACAGCGATATCGAACAGGTAAAACAGCTGTTGCGTGAAATTGTAGAAAGCGACAAGCGCGTGCTGGAGGAACACAAACCGGTACAAATAGGCTTGCTTGCCTTGGCCGATTCTTCAGTGAATTTTGCGGTGCGCCCCTGGGTCGCCAATTCGGATTACTGGCCTTTGCATTTTGATTTGCATGAGCGCATCAAGCTGGAATTTGATCGGGCCGGTATCTCCATTCCTTACCCTAAAATGGATATTCATCTGAATAAGCAACCCAGTTAACGATTTTCGAGAAATAAAAAGTCCGGACTGTTCAAAAACCCCCGATTTTGACGTTTTGAGAACAGCTTTTGTGAATCTCGCTTCAGTATGATTGCCAAACTTTTTCTGGAGCGTGAATATGATGATTTCACAGCCTCGCATTGCCCTGTCGCGGCGTCTTCGCAAGACACCGTTTACAACCCGTGCCATAGCGCGGGGAGCTAAGGCGTTCACGGTCTATAACCATATGTTACTCGCCACTGAATTCACCTCAATCGAGGAGGATTACTGGCATCTTTGTTCTGCTGTGCAGGTGTGGGATGTCAGCGTTGAGCGGCAGGTTGAGATCAAAGGGCCTGATGCGACCCGGCTGGTTCAATGGATGACGCCAAGGGATATATCCAACGTCCCTATGGATCGATGTGTCTACCTTCCGCTGGCTGATCAACATGGCAAATTGATTAATGACCCTGTCGGCATTCGGCTTGATGAAGACCACTGGTGGTTATCAATAGCAGATTCTGATGTTGTGCTTTGGGCCAAAGGTCTGGCGTGTGGCGCAGGATTGGATGTCGACGTCAGCGAGGCTGATGTCTGGCCTATGGCTATTCAAGGCCCGCAGGCTGAAGAACTGATGACTCGCATTTTTGGCGAAGCAGTGAAACAGATTCGCTTTTTCCGTTATGCCAGGCTTGACTATAAAGGACATACATTTATCGTGGCGCGATCAGGCTGGAGTAAGCAGGGTGGCTTTGAGGTGTATGTTGATGATATTGCTCATGGCCAAGCCCTATACGACGAGCTATTTGAAAAAGGTGAAGATCTGGATGTAAGGCCGGGTTGTCCTAACATCATTGAACGAATGGAGAGCGGGTTACTCTCTTACGGCAACGACATGGATAGTCGCCATTCTATCCTTGAATCCGGCTTGGGATCATTCATAAACCTGGATGCAGAGGTTGATAGCTTGTCAATCAATGCGCTTCGTGCAGAGCGTGATTCAGGGTCTTCACGCAGATTGATGGGGTTACTGATACAGAGCGATAATGGTCCATGCCCAATGGCAGAGCAACCCTTTGTTGCCTGTGCAATAGATGCGCAGCCTAGCTGCGGTCTAACGTTTAATTCTTATCCTGCTATGCCAGAGGCGATCATGCTGCAACGTGACGTTTCCAATTTTCTGGGCTCGCAGGTTTACTCACCGAAGTATCGGTGCCAGTTAGCAACTGCCATGCTGGATGAGCCGCTTGCCAGCCAGGGTGAGTGTCAGGTCATTCTGGAAAACGGGGAATCAGCAACCGCATTGGTTTGTGACTTGCCATTCGATTTTGAGAAGCTAGGGATACATCCGGTTGTATAATTGCCGCCCCAGCTGATTTGAGTACATTGCGTCATGTTCAATAATATCGCCGTCATAGGCTCCGGTACCATGGGTGCCGGAATAGCCGGACAGATCGCAAATGCTGGCCACAAAGTCTTATTGCTGGACTTGCCCGGAGAGTCTGAGGCCAACGCGATAACTGATGCCGCAGTGAATCGTCTGCTGGCCTCTGATCCGCCGGCTTTGATGCACAAAAGCGCGGCATCGTTAATTACCACTGGGAATATTCGTGACGACTTTGACAAGCTGGCTGAGGCTGACTGGATAGTTGAGGCTGTCGTCGAAAGGCTGGACATAAAACGCGAGCTTTTCCACCGGCTTGATGCCGTCGTTCCGCCCCATTGCATCGTCACTTCCAACACATCCACTATCCCTATCAGTTTGTTGGTTGAAACCATGCCGGAGAGTTTTCGCAAACGCTTCGCGATCACACACTACTTCAACCCGGTAAGGTATATGCGCCTACTGGAGTTGGTGCGCGGCGAAAGCACCGACGAAACAGTCATGCAGCAGTTGGCTGATTTTAATGATCGAGAGCTTGGTAAAGGCGTTGTGAGTTGCAACGACACGCCGGGTTTTCTCGGCAATAGAGTCGGCGTATTTGCTCTTCAAGTAGGGATCGATGAAGCCACGCGTCTTCAGCTTCCGATAGAAAGTGCTGATGCCTTAATGGGCAGACCCATGGGTATTCCCAAGACGGGTGTGTTCGGGCTCTATGACCTCATCGGCATAGATTTAATGATGGATGTTGTGCGCTCTCTACGAAGCATTCTTCCGCCAGAAGATGCGTTTCATGCTGTCGGCGCTGAAAACGACATGATTAATGACATGGTGAAACAGGGGCTAACCGGTGACAAGGGCCTAGGTGGCTTCTACAAGCACGACGAACACGATAATCGTCTGGCTCGCATTCTTCATACTGGCAGCTACCAGAATGTTAGTGAGCAGTTGCCACAGCGTGCTATAGATGCGGCGCAGGCGATTGCTGATCAGGCCGAACCCCTTACCAACTTGATTAAAGGGACTGATTCAGAAGCCGTTTTTTGCCAGAATGTATTAGGTCGAGTGCTGGCTTATGCAGCCAGCTTGCTAGGCGAGGTGACAGATTCTGCACAAGACATTGACGATGCAATGAAGCTGGGTTTCAACTGGGTTCGTGGCCCATTTGAGATGATCGATGCTTTGGGCGTATCGATGGTAGTTAAATTGGTGGAGCAGGCGGGTGCAGAGGTTCCTCCAGCACTTAAGATTGATGCTCCGTTCTATTCGGTGACCGGTGACATCCTGAATGTTCGGCATGCTGGCGGTGAGAGCCGGCCCGTGGCATTGCCCGAAGGTGTTGTTCGTTTCCATTTAGCTCGTCAAACACGAAAACCCCTTTACAGCAATCGCGCCGCTAGTGTTTATGCCATCGAAGATGATTTCCGACTGATCGAGTTTCATTCCAAGGCAAATGCGCTGACCGATGAGTCGATGGAGATGGTTAGCCGTGCCGCAGAGGATCATGGTCGAGGCATCATGGTTCACAACGATGCGCAGCACTATTCTGCCGGCGTTGATTTGAACGCGTTTCTAGCATTGATAGATGCTCAAGATTGGCAGGGCATCGATCAGTTTCTGCATCGTTTTCAAGTGGCTGTAGCCGCGCTTAAATATGCGCCCGTACCCGTCGTGGGTGCGCCTTCAGGCCTGGCCCTCGGGGGTGGTTTTGAGGTTCTGTTGCATTGCGATCGATTAGTGATGCATAGCAACAGTGTGGTTGGGCTGGTTGAGAGTGGAGTCGGGTTATTACCTTCCGGTGGTGGCGTCAAGGAAACATACCTTCGCTGGCACAACACCACTGGAGATTGGCAAGAGGCGGCCTGGAAGGCCTGGATGAATCTGGGCTATAGCGCGATGGCCTCCTCACCCAAGACGGCTGAACGGCTCAAGTACTTTAGGCCCGGGCATGATACGGAGCTTATGAATCGCGACAGGCTGTACCGTCAATCCTTAAAGGTTCTTGAATCTCTTGCAGCGGATTATCAAGCGCCGGACAAACCTGAGTTCACACTCGCTGGTGGCGATGTTCTCGAACGAATGGCCGCATTTATGGACGATGGAATCAGCCGTAAGGATTTCTATCCGCATGACAAAACAGTGGCTATGCAAATCGCAACTGTTATGTGCGCTGACAATGGTCAAGAGCAGAGTGCCACCGAGCAGGATCTTTATGATCGGGAACGAGCCGCTTTTATAAGATTGGCGCAGATGCCTGAGACTCGCGAACGCATCTATTCATTGCTCCACCTGGGTGGTGCTGTACGCAACTAACGATCGGTTGTTTAAAGCCGTAACAACAAGCACGGCTAGAATCAATCGCTAACAGGTGGTGTTTGAGGGGCTATTTGCGTTTGTGTCTGCAGTTGGTTTTCGGCAGGTTTAACGATAGGTTCGAGCGTGCCCACGATACTGGCAAACGATTGCTGCTGACTGTGCAGAGCGGTTCCGGCTACTTCCACGGGAGGTGACTTTCTGAGAATAACGCTGCCGGCAATAACATATCGTCTGGGTGCCGTGTCGTCGGCGTATTGCACGCCACTGCGCGTAAGCCAGGCAATCATGCCGTAATTGCCTTCCTGGATTTGCTCGCGGGTAAGAAGCGGTACACGCTGGGACACGTTGAGCGAATCGCCACGTGCCAACAACGTTAATCTTCGCCCCTTGTCTACATCACAATGAATCAACATACGCGATCCAACCTCATCTACATCGGCATCGATGACCGTTTTGCCGGTTTGTGCCAGATCATCGATTCTCAGTAGACAGGAACTGTCGGAGTAGAAGGCAGCGTTCAAAGAGGCATCTGCCACGCTGATGGCGCTGCCGCTCAGCGATAGCTGGGCATACGCACTACTTAAAATAGCCAGCGCAAGCGATAGGCGAATTTTTTTAATGTGCTGCATGTCAGCTTCGCATCCTTGATCCGTCAGGATCAAATGGAGGGGAAGGTAGATAGTGGGCGGGGTAGCGCTTGCCAAGAATCTCTACTTGTAGCTCGGGTAACTCTGATGTGGCCAGGAGAGATGATGGCAGATAGCCTTGGGCGAGGGACATCTTGACGCTGTGCCCGTAACCGCCGGAAGTAACCCAACCAACGACGCGCCAATCCCCATCACGTTGTGCTGCGACTGGTGCTGATGCAGTGCCCTTCTCATCAAAGCGAGTAGCACCATAGTCATGTGGAGGATTGATGCAACCGGGATCAAGCTCGCCAACACGTGCCCATATGGGTTCATCTCCCATCGCATCGGTGTCGTGAGTCTCAATGTTCAGGGACACTCTCATTAGTCGGGGTCCCGTTTCAAGTTCCATTGCTGCATGTTTTCTTCCGATGAACGTACTTTTATCTAATTTTACAAAGCGTTCTAAGCCAGCTTCATAGGGCCCGTAAAGTGGTCTGAGTTCTGCAAACCAGGTCGGGAAGTTTTTTTCCAGCCGCATGGACAGCAATGCTCTCATGCCAAAGTCCCGGATACCTTCCGCGCGCCCAGCTTGTTTAAGTGCAAGATAGACCCGACGTTCGTATGCCGGCTCCATCCAAATCTCATACCCCAAATCTCCTGTATAGCTTATTCGATTGACCCGGCAAGGACATCCTGCCACATCAATATTTCGGCTATCCATGAACTTAAATCTAGCATTTTCGAGCGATATGTTGACAAGTTTAGACAATACATCGCGAGAAAGTGGCCCCGCTATAGCCAACCCCACCAGCTTTTGCCCCAGCCGGTCCACAGTTACAGAGCCATCTGAGGGTAAATGTTGCTCGAACCAGCGTTGGTGATAAATCTGCGCAGCTGATGACCCCCAGAGCATAAAGGCGTCGGTCTTGGTTTTGGCGATAGTGAAATCTCCGATGAGCTTACCGGCACTATTGAGCATAGGCGTGAGCACAAGTCTGCCGGTTGAGGGCATGGAATTGGTCATCAAATGGGATAGCCAGCTCTCTGCGCCGGGCCCGTTAACCCGGTATTTTGCAAAGTTGGCTATTTCCGTTACACCCACGCCATCGCGCACTGCTCTGACCTCATTGCCCACGTGTTCGAAGTCGTTTGAGCGATGGAATGATGGGATATCCTGCGCAGACTCTGAGTCCGGTGCAAACCAGAGCGGCGTTTCCAAGCCCCAGGTATCGCCCATCACCGCAAAATTGTCACGCACCATGATGTCGTAGAGCGGGGTGGTCTGCTGTGGTCGACCTGCGGGCAGTTCCTCGTTGGGAAATCGAATGGAGAAGCGTCTGGAGTAGTTTTCGCGCACTTTGGCATTCGTGTACGCCAGACTGGTGAAGTCGCCGTAGCGCGAAACATCCATGCCAAAAATATCATGTCCGGGGTCACCGTCGACCATCCAATTGGCCAGAACCATGCCCACGCCGCCGCCTTGGCTGAAACCTGCCATAACGGCACAGGCACACCAGTAATTTCTCAAACCTTGAACGGGGCCGACTAGTGGGTTTCCGTCAGGCGCAAAGGTAAAAGGGCCGTTGATTGTTTGCTTGATGCCAGCAGACTCAAAGGCCGGGAAGTGTTTAAAGGCAATTTCCAGAGAAGGACTAATGCGATCCAGATCGGGTTGCAATAGCTCATGGCCAAAATCCCATGGAGTTTCAACTTCAGACCAGGGCCTGCAGTTTTTTTCATAGGTACCTAACAGCAGGCCGTCTCTTTCCTGTCGTGTATAGATTTCGCCTTTGAAATCGATCACGCCTACCAATTCGCGGCCTACGTCCTGATTGAACGCCTCGACTTCTGGCATGGAGTCAGTCAGCAGGTACATATGTTCCATAGCCAGAACAGGCAATTCGATACCGACCATACGACCCACTTCACGCGCCCATAAACCGCCTGCATTGACGACGTGTTCGGCTTGCACCGTGCCCTGTTCAGTTACTACTTCCCAACCGTTTTCAGAGGCGTTTAGAGCAGTAACACGATTGCGTAGCGTAATTGTCGCCCCTAATGCCTGTGCAGCCTTGGCATAGGCATGCGTGGTTCCGGATGGATCGAGATGGCCTTCAACGGGGTCCCAAAGCGCGCCAACGAAATTGCTTTCATCCATTAATGGAAACATAGCCTTGGCTTCTGAAGGTGTGATGATCTCTGTTTGCATGCCCAGTGCTCTGCCAGTGGCATGGACGTATCGCAGAAAGTTCATTCGCTCTTCAGTGTCGGCCATCATCACGCCACCGGTAAGATGCAGGGAGCATGATTGACCTGACAAGCGCTCCAGTTCTTCATACAAAGAGACTGTGTAGGCCTGGAGCTTGGCGACGTTGGGATCTCCATTAAGCGTGTGAAATCCACCTGCAGCATGCCAGGAAGAACCACTGGTGAGTTCGGAGCGTTCTATTAGCAGCACATCGGTCCAGCCCGCGCGAGCCAAGTGATAGAGCACTGAGCAACCGACTACGCCGCCACCAATGACAACGGCTTGTGCGTGACTTTGCATCAGTGGCTGAAGCTTTGGTGCTTGGCACACTGCCTATGCACTACTCGCTGTAGTAGTGATTTGCTTGGTTTTATCATGATTAATTTAATGGAATGGAGTTGCCGGTTTTCGAGGCCTGATAAAAATCTGATGCGCTGATATAGCGATTTTTTATAGTGTCGATGTGTGCTTTTAGCGTTGAGTATTTGTCTGGGCCTATTTCAGCTTGGTGCTGAGCTAACCAGGACTGAATGCCATGGCAGTGCCAAAATGCATTAGAGCGTTGGTATTCGCCCGGATTCACATTGAATACCTCCTTGAGAATTTTTAAATCATGCGGAATTGAGAATTCATCGCGAGAATCCTCATGACTGAAAAAGTAGTAGAAATTATCAAAGCCACTCCAGGTTATTGCTGACAAACAAAGACTGCAGGGTTCGTGGGTGGTTAGAAAAAGTAGTTCTCCTACGGGTAATCGCGATTCTGCCGGCAGCTCAAAATAACGTTTAAGTAGATGCATCTCGCCATGGTGTAAGGGGCTATCCATTTCATTGTTGGTCTCTGCAAGGTAGGTGCTGAGATCTGATTTTTTTACCAGTGCGGCGCCAAAAATCTTGTTGCCTTGCTTCACGGCAGATTCGGTGAGTGGCAGGATGTCATTGGATATGACCTCCAGCAATCGAGTCATTAGCGCGACATCAGGTTGTATTAGAGTCATGGGCTTTTCTTGGTAGTTTAAAACACCGCCTGGAACGGCGTGCCTGGGTCTAGTGCGGCGCTTGAAATACTGGTCCTTCTCGACCTATGTGAGTCTTATACTATCGAATGTTTCCGGGGCGCAAGACTTTGTGGGGCGATTGACCCATGTCAGCTAGATTGGGAAGATTCTCTGTTGCCTGTTAAGAGGCGTTAAGAGAAGGATTTTTTGATAGCTGAGAGAATATCAGTGGGTTCGTTGCCGTTGTAGGGTAGTGCTGATTCAAAACCCCAAATTGGGCCGGGCCAGTTAGGGTCATCAGTGTTTCGTGCTACAACATGGCAGTGCA
>JBGCEO010000118.1:0-4980 GCA_045106475.1 Granulosicoccus sp. | reverse complement strand
CCGTAAAAATATTAATAGTGCAAACAGTTCCCGCCGTTATTACTATATTGCTAGTTTATTTCGGTGGTGTCAGGAACAAAACCAGAACGCTCTGAACGCAAGAGAATTCTGACACTAGTGAGGCCAATGAGATGACTATATCTTGGTCACTGATCTGCCCTAACCCACTGGGCGAATTTCATAAATGATTACACTTTGAGCCTCAATACTATATGAATATTAAGCTCATTTCTCACATGTGCTGGAGGTCTATGTAGTTCGAGTATTTTTTTCTCTCTCGCACATTTCTTAATTTCAAATTCACCAATAGTCATAGCGTGATTTTAAGATTGAGAACATAACGCCTTGCTAAAGTGCGCGGTTTTGCATCGTCCACCGAAACACCGTGGAGTGCTTTTCAGTATCTTGTTATTTTTTTGAGCAAATGCATGACCTAATCAAATTCATATATCAATACCCATGCCTACGATCCGTTCTTGGTTGCCATCAATCTCTATATGGAATTCCCATAGTACTTCTACTTTGGAATCGCTATAGGCAACCTTCCAGAGTAACTTTATTCTCTCCTTCTTCATGAGGCACCCTAAATATTTAACGTCGACAGGCTTTCCATAAGACTGCAACGCGGATGCAGCATTCTGAAACGCCGCCTTTGCCACTATTGAATGATGATACGTTTGAAATGTTTCGTAGTCTCTTTCAAAATGGCTAATAGCTACGGCATGCAATATAGGCGACATCCGCTTTTCCAATTCTTGGAAATCAATATCAGATATCCGTTTTTCATTCAATCTAGTACCAGCAGCAGCCGAGTGGTGAACACCAATGGCCTTCAGTATTTCTTCACATGTTTGTTCAGGCGTTTTCCCATCGGTAAAGATCGTTACCGTAGCTAAGTCATGATTGCTGTCATCTTTGACCCAGCGCTCAAAGAAATCGTAGCCATCAAATATCCAGTCCATGTTTCGTAGATCTTTAGATCTCTCTCTTAACAACGACACCGATCGATCAAGGTCTTCGGCTGGGAGCAAAAGAACAACATCTTGACAGCCAGCCAAGGCTTCTTTAACACCCGAATACAAAAAATCATCTTCGTAATGGGAGTGCCCTGCCCCAAAATCTATAACGCAATTCGTATAGTCCGTCACGACTTGCTGCGCAGCATATGCGAGGGATGGCCACCATTGTCGATATGCGCTCAAGAAGCCTTTTTCATGAACGGCTTTCTGAAATTGCGATTCACCAAATCCGTTGGCCTTATAATAGTCTTCTGCGACAGCGTCTAATGAAACTAATTGCTTATTAAGTGCCTTTGAAATTAGCTTACCTTGCGTAGACTTACCGGCACAAACTGGTCCAATGATAATAATATTCGCATTTTCAGTAGCCACGTTAATCTCTCTTCTAACCATTTATTAAAGATTGCCATGGTGGTTTTTGGCCGAAACCAGTGGTTCATAGTATTGTATTTCAAAACTGCGAAAAACCTCTAGTAAATAGAACATCGCGGTAAGGTGCGTTTGACAACGACTGACGACAACGGCAGCGACTGGAAGGCTTTGTCAATACGACAGCTTTAACGTGTTGTTATCTGTGTGATGAGATGCTCGCGCTCATGCGAATCATGTCGATGTGTGCATTGTATTCCTGCTGCATCATCATTCCTCGCAGCGTACTATATTCTTATCATCTCATTGATCTCGAGAAGATTCATAGACGGGTCGTAGCAGTACAAATGTCGCATTCCAGGAATAGCAAATGTGCCAGTAAGAGAATATGGAATTCCGGCTAACTCTAACCGCTTAGCAACAGCATCAAGGTCGTCAACTTGCAAGGCAACATGACCACCGATTGACGGATTATGATCAAGTTTGTTCTTCCTGGCGAATTCCGGATCAGGTTGAATCAGGTGTAATCCCGCATTGTCTCCTTGACTAGACGTACCAGTCGGAAAAATGGTCAACTTGCTAACATCGGAACTTATATGACCAACCTGCTGGGCAGGTGGAAATACCCAGCTCCCTTCAGACATACCGATTATCTCAGTGTAAAATTTCGCCGACGCTCTTACATCATTGGCTGGAAGATTAACGTGATGGATCGTCACCATACTAGAACTCGATTTCTGCCTGGACCAGACAAGAGCTTACCATTCGTACCGGTTTCAATAAACAATCACATTGAGGTTAGCATCTGCAATATCAAAAACATTTCTTGATTAGATGTATTGGTTTTGAGGGACTCCTAAAAAGCAGCTCCATTCGGAATGCAGGAAGCGGGCATGAGATCTTGCTAATTGGAGGAGTAGATCATGAAGAGAAAACGTTATTCTGCTGTCTTTCAGTAGATTTTATATGCTCAAGAAAACTGGAAATAAAACGTTGCATCAAATCAACATTTTCTGAAAAGGACAATATTTCTTCTATCTCATGAGTGGATTTAGAAACCAGGGGAATTCTTACAAATATCTCTTCCGAAAAACCCTCACTTACTGTAGACAATACTCTTCTTAACTGGGCAAGACATTCGTCACCTCTATGGGATGCATGAGCAAGAACAATTGGTTTGCGAATAATTTCGTGTCGTGATACTAGCCAATCAATAGCATTCTTTAGCCCCCCTGGAATCGCATGGACGTATTCAGGGCTCGATATCACGATCCCGGAAGCTTCATCAATACATTTGCAAAACTCTTCAACAACAATTGGGGTTTTTTCATTCTCACTATCTGGATTGAAGATTGGCAATTTCGAAATCAATTGACATTCCACAAAATCGGTTTCGCCAGGCGCAACCTCCCCTAAGACACGTAACAAATGGCTATTAGACGAAGCAAGTCTAGTGCTACCAGAAAGAGTCAGAATTTGCACATTTCAACTGAATATTGAGACAAAACGGATCATATACCTGCGCAGTGTATTATGGACTAAAGGCTCGCGATAACAACATCGATCCATTGATCTTTAAAGGTGCCGGCTACTTTGTAAATTATAGCAGTGGGCCTAACATTTGTTGTAACTTACAGTTGCAGCGTGGCCTGATTCTGATGTACTCATTTGGTTAAGGCCGCGGCGCAACTGTCGAGTGAACGGCTGGGTACGCCGTCAATTTATCTTAAGGTGTATGCCAATATAGTTTTCAACGCATATCGGTGATTACTAAATACATTTGACATGTCTATTCATTATCAATTGTCGGCTTTAAACTAAGGTTTAACGGTTGACTATGTCCGTTGCTTGCAGGTGATGCACCAATTCCATTGTCTTCAAGGTTGTCGAATGCGATAGCCCGTCGGCCATTGGAATCAGCTCGGAGCCATAAGGTAACAGCGCCGTCACAGCCTTCGCATTTTAGAGTTGAAGAAAAGTGTATTCGCTTACCACGATAATCCACGGGGTCAAAAGACTGAATAAAGTTGGCATAACCTTTAGCGTAAATTGGAGAGGAATGCTTATAACGAATGACAGCGGGATGGATTCCTTTGTAGGCAATGGACTGATCTATACCGATATCGTAGTGATCAGGCAGATCACCTCCGGATCGCCACCCTGTAGGAATGGGCAGAACCATGCCTTGTTTTTGGAGAGCGGCAGAACAGGTATTCCAGTCTTTAAAATTGAACTGACGAGCGATAACTTCTAACGCGGTGGCGTGAGAGATGTCGTGACCAAGCTCTTTCAGAATAGTGCGTACTTTCTTTGCACGCGACTTTGCATCGTCATGTGAATACATGATGTTATCCTATTTGCCGTAATGGTGTGTGGTGATGTTGCATAGCCAAGCATGCTGCAGCATAGAGATGCTGAGGATTGTGTAAACTCTTCTGCTGAATAAAAATATGTGATTGGTACGGCTAACATTTGCCGTAACTTGCAGTTGAGGCGCGATCTGGTTCTGAGGCACTCATTGGTTCAGGTCGCAGTGCAACTGTCGTGTTCGCGGACTTACTTACACAGGACTTAACAAGAATCAACTCTGAAGCAACCCACCCGAAGGAGGGTTGCTCAATTTCACGTCTTATAGAAACTTGTGGAAAACTATCTTGTCGTCTCCGACGCCGTAGTATTCCCGTATACGCGCTTCTTCGTCATAACCTAGCTTGGAATAGAATCTTCTCGTTCTGATGAATTCATCAGTGCCAGATGTTTCAACCAACAATACACGAACTCCTTCCGTAGCAAGCTTCTCTTCAGCATGCGACATTATCTGAGACCCAATGCCTTCACTTTGGCGATCAGGATGTACGGCGATCAACAATAGATTCCATGTACCGTCGGCCATAGGCTCTGGCGCACAGTAAGCAATAGCTGCTGGCGATCCGTCGTCAAAGGTAAGCCAAAATTCAGTTGACTCAGGGTTGTCTGAATTGACGCAAAACATGCCGTCCAACAACTCAGATGGAAATAACTCGACGGCGTCGACTATTCCCTTTGCAGCGAATAAATCGCTGGCAATAGAAGGTCTAATATATGATTTATTCAATGTTTTTTACTCGAAATTTAGACAACACCATGCTGCTGGCCTGAATTTAGGTTTTCAGACTCAACCGCTGTTCAGGTTGTTTCCTCTCGGAAACCCTTCAGCAGGTGGTGCAATACCTCAACATAAAAACTCCGAATATCAGTGGTGGGGCCCCACCACTGGATTGAATTATAACTTTGGTTGTTTTGAATTTGAAGTATAATATTTGGAGATACTTAGGCCGCTCGTATGTGAATCGAGGCGAGCAATTTTGTGATTACAATTTGCAGCAAAGTATTTGATTGGTGCGGCTAAGGCCTAGCTCATGAGAAATTGATGGCAATTGACTGGAGCGGTAGCGTAGGGATTGAGCTGTCTCGTTTCGCTTGCCGCGTTTGGTTATGTTTTAACTGCATCGAGATATCCTTTCGCCCGATTCCAGTCCACATCCGCTTCCATCCTATAATCAAATTGCCGAGGATGTTTAGCGTATTCTATAACGTATTTCAAATGTAAATC
>JBGCEO010000117.1:0-3812 GCA_045106475.1 Granulosicoccus sp. | reverse complement strand
CGCAAATCCGAAAATAGTGACAATGAAGCCTGGAAACTGTGCATCAGTCAGTCCCCAAATCTGAAAGAGTTTAAAGCTGGCATCGATTAAGCCCGTGCAGACGAATACTAACAATGGCAAAATCCACTTCGCTACCTGAATGCGGGCCCCAGCCGCTAAAAAGACAGACAAAACACCGAATAGCAATCCGCCAATTTTGAGTACGTTGACCGACTCCCCCAGTGCAATTATCCCAATGAGTGTAGGTATCACGACACTCATTTTGGTTGCGATACTTGCCACAGTGATGCCGTTTAGTTGGGTCGTTAGCGCCATCATTCGAAAGACGATGTAGAAACCCACTCCCTCAAAAGCTGCGGGCCAGAACCATCCGCGGGAACTCATGTGCCAGTCAACGTCAAAAATTAATAACCCGGCGGTCGTCGAAGTAAGGTAGCCGACCACGATTGCATGGCGGGTAACTGCCACAGAGTGCTGCATCCATCGAAATAGTACAAAAATCGATGTGGATGCCAGTATGCTGGCGAGTATGTAGCCCATCCTATTCTTGAAAATCCAATTAGCAGAATATGTCTCGTTGAATGTGACTACGAGTGCTATTAAGAATGTTAGAAGTTAGCGTGTCGCCAAGCAAGCTACAGGTAATAAAAAACCCGGTAAGTCATTGTTTGTTTTGACTCACCGGGCTGTTTTCGGTTCTTATTGAACCTGCTGTTGGTGGAGATGGGGGGAGTCGAACCCCCGTCCGAAAGCACTCTGCCGTTGGTACTACATGCTTAGTTTCTTTATTGGCTTTAGCCGCATCTACCCAGAAAGAACACCGTGTAGAGCAGCGAACCCATTATTTTTTTAGCGATCCAGTGTAAGGGTGACCCTTCACGCGATCCTGTGTCTGTTGCCCCCGCCCAAACCCACAGGCAGATCCGGAACGGGGTAGAACTGAATAACTAGAGGTTAAAGTCTAATTATGCAGCCATTGCGTAGTTGTCGTCGTTGGCAACTATAAGTTTTTCAGCTGGATTTACGAGGTAATCTGAATCCTCGGCATGCACCTCAGGGTTTGCCACTTCCGTCGAAACCATGTCATCCCCGGATCGTAGTTTTCCCACTCATCTAGTATGCGGCCGATATTGAGTAAATTCAATGCTCATGTGCACAATTCTCACCGCTTCATCCAGTATCATTGCCGCATCCCTGGTTTAGAGGCCTGTGGGGCCGTTCCAGGCCACTCGACAGGTTCTCGTCAGGCCACTAAAAAGACCGCGAGAACCCTCATGCTTTGTCTTTCCGGCGCCAATGCCCTGTCACTATTCAGACAGGAACAGCTGCTTAATCAGTTGCGCCCCGTCTACAGCGACGCCACATCGGTCACAGCCCGTTATGTCTACTTTATAGAGCTGGCAGCTGATGACCCAGCTACGCTGGACAGTGCAGAAAAGCTGCAGCGTCTTGCTACTTTGTTGGGCTCGCACACCGAATATCAGGCGTTGCCCGACGGGTGGTTGGTAAGTGTTGTACCTCGCCTGGGTACGCGTTCGGCCTGGTCTTCCAAGGCAAGCGACATAATCCATCGTTGCGGTATGTCAGACATTGTTCGAGTTGAGCGGGGTATTCAGTATTATTTTCAGGATATTGATCCGTCCACTCTTGATGCAGAGCAATCTCGTCTTTTAGTTGCACTGTTGCATGATCGAATGACTGAGACAGTGATCGAGGTTCCCGATCAACAGGATCTGTTATTCGCCACCACTGCTCCGGCACCGCTTGTAAGAATTGATCTGCTAGAGAAAGGTGTTGCAGCTCTGCAAACACACAATGAGCAAATGGGGCTGGCTTTGTCGGGTGATGAGCTGGACTATCTAGAGGCAAGTTTTTCAGCACTCCAGCGCAACCCCAGTGATGCTGAGTTGATGATGTTTGCTCAGGCAAATTCTGAGCACTGCCGGCACAAAATCTTCAATGCATCCTGGACCCTGGACGATCAAATGCAGGATCACTCCTTGTTCGGCATGATTAGACACACGCACAAGACGTCTCCGGAGGGTGTGTTATCGGCCTATCATGACAATGCTGCCGTCATTGAAGGCAGTACGGCCCATCGCTGGTTTCCAGCGGCAAATGGGACCTATAGCGCGACTGAAGAATCTGTTCACATACAGATAAAAGTAGAAACACATAACCACCCGACGGCAATTTCGCCTTTCCCTGGCGCAGCTACGGGTTCTGGTGGAGAAATTCGAGATGAGGGGGCAGTGGGCAATGGCTCTAAGCCCAAGGCTGGATTGTGCGGCTTTACCGTATCCAATCTGGCTATCCCGGAATGGCTGCAACCCTGGGAGTCTATAACCGACAAACCGGATCGTCTTGCCAGTGCGTTTGACATTATGCAGCAGGGGCCTATTGGAGCAGCGGCGTTCAACAATGAATTTGGCAGGCCTAATCTGGGCGGTTACTTTCGTACGTTTTGCCAACGCGTTAGTTTTCCTGATGGCCAAACGGAAGTGCGTGGATACCACAAGCCGATCATGATCGCGGGAGGCATGGGCAACATCCGGTCAGGCAATATAAACAAACAAGCAGTGCCGGTAGGAACGGCCATAGTGGTTCTGGGTGGTCCATCGATGCTGATAGGACTCGGCGGTGGCGCTGCTTCCTCGGTGGCCAGCGGTGACGGTGATAGTGAACTGGATTTCGCGTCGGTTCAGCGCGGTAATCCGGAGATGCAACGACGTTGTCAGGAAGTGATAGATCGCTGCATAGCGCTGGGTGAGGATAGGCCAGTCCTGTCTATTCATGATGTAGGTGCAGGTGGCCTGTCTAACGCACTGCCAGAGCTTATCAATGACGCCGAGCGTGGTGGTGAGTTTGAACTTCGAAGCATATTGAATGATGAGCCCGGTATGTCGCCGATGGCTATCTGGAGTAATGAATCACAAGAACGCTATGTCATGGCAGTTGCACAGGATCGCCTGAGCGATTTTGAAAACTTGTGTCTACGTGAACGCTGCTTGTATGCCGTTGTTGGCCGAGCAACAGAAGAGCGGGTACTCAAAGTCTCGGATTCCAGCTTTGATAACAATCCGGTCGACATGCCGCTTAACGTTCTGCTGGGTAAACCACCCAAGTTGTCCATCGAGGCCCGGCATAGAGCTTTTGCAAAAGATGATATGAACTGGGTTGATCTGGATACAGATCAGCTCGTTACTCGAATCCTGAACTTGCCTTCTGTCGCAGCCAAGAACTTCCTGATAACAATCGGGGATCGCAGTATCACTGGACAAGTCGCACGTGATCAACTGGTGGGTCCCTGGCAAATGCCAGTAGCCGATGTGGCTGTCACCGTTGCCGATTACAAAGGTTATTCCGGTGAGGCCATGGCCATGGGAGAACGCTCGCCAATTGCCTTGCTGGATCCTGCAGCGTCGGCTCGTATGGCTCTTGCAGAGGCGCTAACCAATATCGTGGCTGCCGATATAGGCGATGTATCCAACGTAAAGCTCTCCGCTAACTGGATGTCTGCAGCAGGTCACCCGGGCGAAGATGCTGCCTTGTTCGATGCTGTGAAAGCTGTGGGCCTGGAATTGGCCCCGGCCTTGGGCATTGCTATCCCGGTGGGTAAAGATTCCCTATCGATGAAGACAGTTTGGAACGAGGGCGCAGAAGAGCGCAGTGTGGTTTCACCACTGTCTCTGGTTGTCACGGCTTTCGCAGCGGTTGGAGATGCGCGCCGAACACTGACGCCGCAACTGCGACAGGATTGTGGTGATACTGAATTGGTGTTAATTGATTTGGGTGCGGGAAAAAATCGCATG
>JBGCEO010000116.1:0-6903 GCA_045106475.1 Granulosicoccus sp. | reverse complement strand
GTATGCCGTTTCAAACAGAAAACTTTGGTAGTCGTGAGAGTGACATACCTTGTAATCTAAGCGTGCGAGAGTTGTTGGTTGCACAGAACGACCAAGAAACGATTCTGAAGCTGTTTGATCACAATGAGTTCAGTGACCGCGATCTGGCCGGCGAGAACTTTTTTCTGAATATTGATTTCAGTACCGGCGCCGAAGAACAACGTCTGTATGATTTTGGTATTGATTTGCGGCAAGAAGGCAATTCGGTGGTCACAGAGATTGACGAACAAATCTACTACCCTGAACTTGAGATCGGTGGCGTGTTGTACCAAGAGGTTATCACTGAGGAGATACTTGACGAGCGATTCCTCGTTGAGCCTGCTCACGTCAGTATCGTGGCTATTGCCAATGGAGTTGGCCTGGTTCAATACACGCGGGTGAATGGATCGGTGTTTTCGCGAGTGCCTTGACTACGATCGCGTATTGGTCTTGAGCAGAAAACGCCAATACTCCGTAAATTGATAAAATAACAATCTATACAACATCAAGGACTCCGAATGCTCGACGCCTATATTTGTGATTATATCCGCACGCCTATTGGCCGTTTTGGTGGCTCGCTGGCATCAGTGCGTGCAGATGATCTGGGAGCGGTGCCGCTACGTGCTTTGATGGCTCGTAATAAGGATGTTGATTGGGGCGATGTTGACGATGTGATCTTTGGCTGCGCTAATCAGGCAGGTGAGGATAATCGCAATGTTGCCCGGATGTCTGCATTGTTAGCCGGTTTGCCAGAGACGGTAACAGGCACGACGGTTAATCGTCTTTGCGGTTCTGGAATGGATGCCATCATCATGGCTGCACGGGCAGTTAAATCTGCAGAGGCAGAACTTGTTATTGCTGGTGGTGTGGAGAGTATGAGTCGTGCCCCGTTCGTAATACCTAAAGCGGGCAGCGCATTCTCCAGGCATGCTGAGATTCACGATACGACTATTGGTTGGCGTTTCGTTAACCCGGTTATGAAGAAACAATACGGTGTGGATTCTATGCCTGAAACGGGTGAAAATGTCGCTGAGCAATTTTCCATCAGCCGCGCCGATCAGGACGCTTTAGCATTTGGAAGCCAAACCAAGGCCGCTGTTGCACAACGAAGTGGAAGACTCGCAACAGAGATAACGCCAGTGACGATCCCACAGCGACGTGGTGACGACATACTGTTTGAAGCAGACGAACATCTCAGAGAAACAAAACTTGAAAAGCTGGCGTCGCTACCCACACCCTTTCGCGAAGGTGGCACCGTCACAGCTGGCAATGCCTCTGGCGTAAACGATGGCGCTGCGGCATTGATCATTGCATCAGAAAAAGCCGCAGGCAAATATGGCCTCACACCCATTGCACGTATTTTGGCAGGTGCAACCGCTGGAGTAGCTCCAGGAATTATGGGCTTTGGTCCCGTACCAGCATCGCAAAAACTGATGGCGCATTTGCGTTTGCAGCAAACAGATTTTGATGTGATCGAACTAAACGAAGCCTTCGCTAGTCAGGGCCTTGCGAGTTTGCGTGCGCTTGGAATTGCCGACGATGATCCACGCGTTAATCCAAATGGCGGTGCCATTGCGTTGGGTCACCCACTGGGTATGTCAGGAGCAAGGATTACGGGATCGGCGGCGTTAGAGTTATCACTCAAAGGTGGTCAACGATCCTTATCTACCATGTGCATAGGTGTCGGGCAGGGCATTGCCATTGCGCTTGAAGGGGTTTAGGTTTTTACCCGATCCTGCATTCTCTATGGCGGGCTTGCTTATTTTAAAGTGAATGTGCAAAACTGGAACGAGCCGATACTTTAGTTTCCGTTGTTCATCAAAACTAAAAAAGTGAGGATTGCTATGTTCAGATTGACATCAGTATGTGCTGGTGTGGCCGTTTCGATGCTATTCGCCGGTTCAGCGTTGGCGGCAGACGTCACATTAAAATACATGTCGTGGGAACCGAGTCAAGTTGAGATCGAAGCTGCTGCGGTCGCGGCGTTTGAAAAGGAGCATAACGTCACCGTGGAGGTTTCGGCTATGCCTTCGAAAGAGTACTGGCCTCGGCTATCTGCACTCGCCGCTAGTGGCGATATGCCGGACGCATTCATGATGTCTTCGGGCTTTATACAGGAATGGGCTGCAGCAGGAAATTTAGCCAAGCTGGATGATCTCATCTCCGCAGATGGGCTAGCAGACTATTACGCTTCGGCTGCAGACATCGGTATTATCGATGGCGAACGTGTCGCGTTTCCGCAAAACTGGGTTGCTCCTATTCTGTACTACAACATTGATATGTTTGAAGCAGCCGGTGTTCCGCTACCATCCGATGACTGGACATGGGAAGATTTTTTGAGCGCCGCAAACAAGCTCACAGTAGACAAGGACAACGATGGGACTCCTGAGCAATACGGTTACTATTTCTTCGGCCGTTATGCTCATGTAGATCCTTGGGTGTTCCGTAATGGCGGTCGTTATGTCAACGAGGCAGGAACACAATTTGAAGCGAACGACGCTGCTGTCAATGCATTGGGGTTCTTGTCCAGCTTGATCAGTGAGCATGGCGTTGCTCCAAAACCGCAGGAACTCGAAGGCGTACGTCAACAGGATGTATTCCCGCTGCAGATGGCGGCGATGTATGTCGGGGGATCGTGGAGAATAGGAAATACTCGCAAAGTGTCTGGAGGCGGCTTTAACTGGGGCATTGCGCAGGTTCCTGTGGGGCCAGATGCAACGCCTGAAACTGCCGCAGCCTATGCGTGGGCCGATATGATGGCGGTCGCTAATACCTCAGAGCAGCCCGAACTCGCCTTTAAATTTATTCAGCATATGGTAGGAGCGGGACGCTCCGCCGCAGATTTCCCTAGCGGTAAGGTGCCGGCTTATATAGCAACCGCTTCAAGTGATGAATGGTTGGAAGTAGGGGAGCAACCGGCCAACAAGGATCTATTGTTGGGGATTGGCGATCAAAATGTTTATACAGGATTTACCAAAAACTGGAGTGCCTGGCGCGGTTACGGCGCGTCTGGCTCGGGTGGTCTGAACGGAGAGTTGGACGAAGTCTTTAACGGCCGAAAATCCCTGGAGGACGCATTGGAAGCTGCCACCGCCTACTCCAATGACGTGTTATCGCGTTGAGTTGTCGCGTACCCGGCGCTGAAAAGCGCCGGGACCAAGGCAGAATTTGAGTATTCTCGGGCAGTGACCTACCAGCAGAAGGTGCGTATCACAGCACTGCTGTTTCTATTGCCTACTATTCTTGGGTTGGTGCTGTTCAGGTTGGTACCGATCGGCTGGGCGTTCGCATTATCGTTCTATGAATGGCAGATATTTGATAAGGCCGAATTTGTAGGCCTTGCAAACTACGCACATATCATTCAGTCCCCGTTGGCGCAAAAAATTCTGTGGCAATCGGTTCTATTCACCTTTATGTACGTGCCGGGAGCGCTAATCTTAGCTCTTGTACTGGCTGTGGTGTTAAATCAGTCTTTTCGATTTTCCGGATTTTTTCGTACCGCGTTTTTCGTTCCCTACATCACCGCAACTGTGGCTATAACGCTTGCCTGGCGTTGGATGTTCTCGACACGGTTTGGCGTTATCAATAACGTTCTCGATTTTTTTGGAGTCGACGGCCCGGCCTGGTTAGCCGATCCCTTCTGGGCACTACCTGCAGTGGCTTTAGTATCGATCTGGAAGGATGTTGGTTTTTATATGCTGCTGCTTCTGGCCGGATTACAGACTATCGATCCGACCTTGTACGAGGCTGCGCGCGTTGATGGTGCGCGGCCGGTGCGTCGGTTTTTCCGCATTACTGTGCCACTGCTGTCTCGCAGCCTGTTTTTTGTGCTTATTATCGCCTTAATCAGGTCGAGCCAGACGTTTGAAATAACGTACGCGCTGACCAGTGGCGGACCGAATCGGACCTCCACCACACTTGCATTTTTCATTTATGAGAATGCCTTTATCGATTTTAATATGGGCTATGCCTCAGCTCTGTCATACATATTGTGTGTGGCGCTAGGCTTACTCACGCTTATTAATTTCTATTTTCGAAAAAGGTGGGTGCATGAATAGCCAATCGCGGAAGACGCTTTTCGCGCTTTACAGCGTGCTGGCATTCTATTCACTGCTAACCTTAGCGCCGTTTCTGTGGATGGTAATAACCAGCTTCAAGACAGCAGGTGATGTGTTTAAACTACCACCTACGTTAGTGCCTACAACACTCTTCACCGATGAACCGTTGGTAAACTACAACGAAGTCTGGAGTTCGCAGAACTTCTTTCTATTTTTTAGAAATTCTATGTTTGTGTCGTTTTCAGCTGCGATCGGGCAGGTGTTTACCACAGCACTGGCTGGATACGCCTTTGCAAAGTTGGAGCTACCGGGAAAAAACTGGCTGTTTGCGATTGTTCTGGCTACCGCTTTTGTTCCAACCGAGGTGACCATAATTCCTGAATTCTTGCTGATGCGAGGCCTGGGATGGATTGATACTTTTCTCCCACTTATCGTTCCCTCGTTCCTGGTGGGCGCCTTTGGCACGTTTATGCTCAGAGAGTATTTTGGCAGCCTACCGGATGAATATGCTGATGCTGCACATGTCGATGGTGCAACGCCTTTTCAGATTTTTTATAGAATTTATCTGCCATTAGCACGACCAGCACTTATCGCAATCTTTGTTATCGCTTTTATCAACAATTGGGACGAGCTTCTTCGCCCTCTGCTGTTTTTAAACTCCGAACACTTAAGAACCATTCCTTTAGGCTTGATGAGCTTTGTGGGTCAATACGAAGCCAGCTGGACTCTGCTGATGGCCGGCTCGGTTATTTCCACTTTGCCGCTAATTCTTATCTATGCGCTAACCCAACGCTATGTGTTGCAAGGTTTTGCCGGTGGTGGGGTGAAGGGATAACCATGTTAGTAAGGTTAAAACAGTTTCCGATCGAGTCGTGGCCGTTGGCAGTCCATCGGTGTGCGTTAAAGGCTACGCCAACCGTCCATAAACGAGGTGGTCATGGGTACCGTTAGCCTTAAATCACTATGTAAGTCGTTCGGCGCAACTCAGGTTATCGAAAATATCAGCCTCGATATCGCAGATGGCGAGTTTGTTGTTTTCGTTGGCCCTTCCGGTTGCGGGAAGAGCACGCTGTTGCGAATGATTGCAGGCTTGGAGAAAGAGAGTGGCGGTACCATAGAAATTAATGGCAAGAACGTGTCTGGGCTGGAGCCCGTCGAACGCGGTATTTCTATGGTGTTTCAAAGCTATGCCTTGTATCCGCACATGAGCGTGTTTGACAATATTGCGTTTCCGCTTTCAATTCAAAAGCTATCAAAGGCAGACATTCGTACGCGGGTAGAAAAGGCGGCAGAAACGCTCCATTTGAATGACCGGCTTAAACACAAACCCGGTCAACTCTCGGGAGGTCAAAGGCAGCGCGTCGCCATCGGTAGGGCGATTGTACGTGAGCCAAAAGTATTTTTGTTCGATGAGCCTTTGTCTAACCTTGATGCTTCACTACGCGGAGAAATGCGACTCGAATTATCTGAATTGCACAAGTCTCTTAACACCACCATGATCTATGTCACCCATGATCAGATCGAAGCCATGACCATGGCTGATCGAATTGTGGTTTTAAATGACGGTAAAGTAGAGCAATTCGGTGCACCAATGGATTTGTACCACACGCCACAATCTAAATTTGTCGCAGGCTTCATCGGACAGCCCAGAATGAATTTCATTCCCGGTCGTATAGCGAGCGCTGATAATAATCTGCTTCGGGTAACCACTGCTAGTGGGGCTCAATTACACGCACATGTGGATTGCACTGATGCGAACGTGGGTGGTGATATTGAGGTGGGTATTCGGCCCGAGGATTTTAGCCTTAGTGACGGGGATGCAGAGCTGGACATCACTTTGCGTGTTGTTGAGAAATTGGGTGGAGTAACCATTGTCTATGGCAACTTGAACGATGGTACAGCGATTTGCGCGTCGCTGGATGGTGCCGTGGCGTTCCATGCAAACTCGACACTACGACTGCACTATCAATCCAAGGACTTGCATGTCTTTGATAACCAGGGTAGGGCATACCAACGCACCAATCTGACGTCATCACGTTAGGTGTTTATTTCAACGAAATCGCATATTGCCGATTGGGAGAGCAGTCCGTTTGCGGACGCGTGCGGGCAACCGTGGGAAATTACCAGCGATGCAACTGCACTCATACGGGAGGCACTGACTAATCTTGGTGCGGATTATTGCATTGCAGATGACATCGCAGTACATCACTCCGCGCGAATTGAGGCCGGCGCTATTATCAAACCACCGGCAATACTCGGTCCAAAATGTTTCATCGCAAGCCACAGCTATTTACGCGGTGGAGTTTTTTTGGGGGCTAGCTGTAGTGTGGGTCCGGGTTGTGAACTAAAGTCCAGTTTCGTATTTTCAGGATCTGCGATTGCCCACTTCAATTACATTGGAGATTCGATTGTAGGGGGTGATTGTAACGTCGAAGCAGGTGCCGTAGTGGCCAATAGCCGCAATGAATTTATAGACAAAGAGATTCGCGTTAATTGGGGTAATGAAATAATAAAAACCGGCACGCTAAAGTTCGGAGCACTAATCGGAGATGGCTGCCTGATTGGAGCAAACGCTGTACTTGCGCCAGGAACTATTCTTGAATGCAATACCGTGATTCCACGTTTGGCATTGGTGGATCAATTACCGCAACGGTGATTGGCATCTTGGATTTCAGCAACTAAAGTTTGGACAAATTTTCCATCGATCTTGCTCAGGAGTAACCGTAAAACCAAGCCATTTCAAACACTTCTTCTTCGGCCTCATGCGAAAACAAACTTCTAACAATGTTGCGCTGTTACGGGTTTTGCATAACTGCTTGGATGCCAG
>JBGCEO010000115.1:0-7610 GCA_045106475.1 Granulosicoccus sp. | reverse complement strand
GCTGTTCAGTATTCATACTTAAGGATATGTATACTTTTGCAACTTTGTCCGTTTATATTCAGTACGCTTATGACATTTGAGGTCGGCTTGTTTGCTGGTTTCAAGTTGTCTGAAGGCCAAACATTAGTATTTGGAAGTTATCGCCCTCAAGGCAAATAGGCAAGGAAAATTAACAAGGTTAGATTCAGATTATGAAAATTAAACACTTTTGCTTTGTCGCAGTCGTAAGTATTGCGCTTGTCGGATGCTCTGACGATGACGACGAATCGAATCCATCTAACTCATGTACCACGCAGGTTCAAGGTTGTGCCGTTAGTGCATACTCGTGCCCGGTATCTGAGTTCTGCTACGAAACAATTCAAGGCTGTGCCGCTTCAGGCGATTGCCGATAGGTGTCAGTCAGTTCATAGGTCGCCTGAATTCCTGATGATCGGTTGCTTATGAATCTATGGGCATATCTTCGGTAACATTCGGTCGAAGCACTCAAACAAATCGTAGTTGAATTAGAGTATGACTATACTGAAGATAAGCTTGTATTCCCTGTCTGTTGTTGGCTTGGTGGTCGCTGCTCACACAGGTATCGAGAGATTGGACGAAAATAGTCAGCCAGAGAATCGAAATGTTGGGGTTTCGAAAACCGACTCGATGATGATTGATTCAGGGGCTACTACTGAGGATAATCACGACGGCCAGAAGCACGAGATATTGTACGAAGAATTGTCACGATCACAATCATCCACACTACCATCTGATTCCATAGAGTCGGGTTCCAATGATTCGGGGAATGTTGATACAGAGCTTTTGAAGGCCACGCCAAGTGACACTCCCGGCGTCCAGCGCAATCCGTTTGGCAACATTGCTAATGCCGGGCGTAATGTGGTGGATACCGGGTTGATTGTTGTGCAGCAGGATCCGGTGCGCAATCCTGCTGCTGATAATTCCGACAACCCATTCTCCAGGCAAGCTGATACAGATATTACGGAAAATCTTCTCGACGTTGCATTGCTGGATCCGGATTATGAATCCGAATCCAACGAAATAGCCACCATTACGTTCACGCACACGCCCATGTCTGGTGTTCATCATGTGAATTTCCCGACAGTTGTCGGACAGGCCGAAGCCGTTTATGCCCATTTGTTAATAGCTGCACGTTGCGATGATTGTATTGTCAGAGTGCAGCACTACCGTTCTCAGGAAATAACATCGCTTGCGATGTTGGATCTGGAATCTGGAAAGCCAAGAACTATATACATTACTCCCGAAATTGGATGGAGAGCTGGCGAATATATTCTTGAACTGCATGATCCGAACAGAGCAAAACATCTGGTAGGCAGAAATTCAATGCTGATCTCCAGTGTCATGCAAGAAAATCAAGTTAATATTCCAAACACTGACTATATCAATTACCTGGTTGCTAACGGCCTTGCAACTCACAAACAACGCTAGTTGTTGCGTGCACGGCCTTAATAGCCCGAACTATGCACCAAATCCTTCGAGAAGGGTTTAGTAAATTCATGAATAGTCCAGGCTGGATCGGCTTTGGAAGCTGGCTTGATACCTTCGCCTCGGGTACAACTGACAGCTAATTGAATGAAGAAGAGATCAATCGAGTTTTTGAGAGAGTAAGCTATTCGATGATAAAGTTATACATGTCATGGCAACAGCACGTTGCATAGTTATCACAGCTCAAGAGTACTGCATCGATGACTCAGACAATTGATTGGTCAACTGAAGCGATTATCGATAAGCGCGATACTTACTACGCCGCATCTCAAAGGGCCTTTGTGCCTTATCAGAAACCCTTGATTCTGAAGAAAGGGGCGATGCAGTATTGCTGGGACGAAAAAGGCAATAAGTTAATCGATCTACTTGGCATGAATCTGTGCATCAGTGTCGGGCATGCTCATCCTAAGGTGGTGGAAGCGGTCACTGAGCAGGTAAAAGAACTTACGCACTGCACCACGATGTTTCACCACCCGATTCCCGCGCACCTTGCAAAAGAACTGGCAGAGACAATGCCCAAGGGCCATGAATGGGTGGTTCATTTTACGAATTCGGGCGCTGAAGCCATTGATCTTGCGTTGATGATGGCTCGCATATCTACCGGTAATCAGGATATTCTTTCATTACGAAATTCCTACCATGGCGCCACTTATGGAGCACAGGCAGTTACGGGTGTACAAGGTTTCCGTCATAACACATCTCAGTTACCCAATGTTTCGTTTGTTGCTGAGCCCAACCAGTATCGCGGTATCTTTGGTGAAGGGGTTGATCCTTATCTGGAAGAAATTGATCGCTCAATTGCCTACACCACCAGTGGACACTTGGCGGCAATGCTGATTGAGCCCGTTCAGGGTTATGGTGGCATTATTCCAATGCCACCAGGGTATATGCAAGGCGCTACAGATAAAGTGCGTGCGGCAGGTGGGCTGCTTATAATCGATGAGGTTCAATCGGGATTTGGTAAAACGGGGGATGCCATGTGGTGCTTTGACCATCATGGCGTTACGCCTGATATGATGATTATTGCAAAAGGTCTTGGTAATGGTTTGCCGATTGGTGCACTGGTTGTTAAAAAAGACATCGCGGAGAGTATGGCTGGAAAATTCCTATTCCACACTTATGGCGCTAATCCGGTTTCCTGCTCTGCTGCGCGAGCTGTTTTACAAGTCATTCAGGAGGACGACTTGATAAACAACGCAAAGAAAGTGGGAGCAAAGATTCATGAAGGCTTGCGGCAAATAAAAGATCGCTATGACATCATCGGAGATGTTCGCGGCCGTGGTTTCATGCAGGCGATCGAGCTGGTTAAAGATAGGAGCACCAAAGAACCCGCACCGGAACACACCGCATATGTTTTTGAAAGAACCCGGGAACATGGACTAATACTCTCTAAGTCGGGAACCTTTAAGAACTGTCTACGGATGGTGCCTCCATTGTGTTTAGAGGAGTCCGACGTTCAAACCGTTCTGGACGCATTTGATCGTAGTTTTGCCGATTTAACAGCGGCTGATATCGGCTAAGTAACCATGCTTGGTCCAAAACCTGGTTAATCAGCGTCATCAACCGCCTTGGGTCATACTGCGCTAATCTGGTATGTTGAACGGGCTAACCATTCAAGACTGATTTCTACCCCCCAACCCGGTTTGTCTGTGACTCTGGCGTGGCCTGCTTCAATTGTGTACGGGTTTTCTACAAAGAGCTCCTGCTGCCAAGGGTAGTAGTCAGCGCCTTCAATAGAAAACTCAAGGTATTTCCCCGCATTGGGTATGGCACGAAGCAGGTGCATGGTAAATAAAGTCCAGATATAACGCGATTTCTATAGTATCGGCAGATTTGAACCCATAGGATTTTCTCATAGTCAGTTTTGCCTTGTTGTTAAACCCCTCAACAATGCCGCTGGAGAACTGACCTTTCGCTTCAAACCAATTGATGATCAGCGGTTTGTGCTTTCTGATTTGCTTTGCCATCTTTTTCATCGGTTCGATTTTTGAGCGCATGGTTTTTGTACACCAGCGATCTAAAAACTGACCAGCCCAGTATGGTGACACGTATTGCCACAGCTGCTGGAAGTCTTCCTTGAGTAGGTAGGTAAGAGTGATCACGTTATCTGATGGTGGGTTTTTCCCATTGACTGCGGGTTATTCTTTCGCACGACAGCGTCCCTGCTGCCGTTGGTTAATGCACCGCCAATAGGAGCTACGTCGTTCAGCCTCCAAGTCGCAGCTTGCCATGGTAGAGATGTTTCAAAACGGATCGTCGATTCGAGGAACAACAGGTAAGTGAAGTTGCTCTTCATCGTCCTGCTCATGCAGCTCCTGGTATCGCACCTGTCGCCATCGTGAGAGTGGTTCTGCGTAGTAATCCTCAAAGGCATCGACGAAGGCCACCAGCCACGTCAAGACGTCGGCGATGCTCTCATCACTAAGCTCTGGCATCGTTTCAAACGACGGCAGGATTCCCAGGGGAATGCCCTCTTTGTTCGTCATACATTGCTCCTTTGGATAATCTGGCAGTGTGTTTTCAGGCGGACTTGCGTTTTTTGGTCGGTGCGGATTGGAAAACACGCAGGTAGAGCTTTTCGTCCAACTGCATCAGCTCATCTCGCGCCGCAGCATCAAGCAGTTCGGCAGCTAGAGTGCACAGCACCCTATAGTTGCCAGCCGCGTGATCACACAGCGTCTGCACAAGTTCCGGTGTCATCAGGTTCGCATTGCCTGCACTGTCGAGCAGGTGCGATAAACACGCATGAAGTTCATCACGGGTAGCGTATTCAGTGTTGAGCCGGATACGTAATCGACTGCCCAACGGCAGCAAGTCCTCACGACGTAGCTTATTGTTGAGCCGTAAATCGCCTGATAGAACAATGCCGAGCAGGTTGCGAGAATCAAATGCCTCACTGCTGAGCAAGCGCAATTCATTGAGTACCATCGGTGGCATTTCTTGAGCTTCATCTATAAGCAGTACAGCCCGCGACAGATTGCTCTGAAGATGAGCCGACCAGCGTTCGCGTAAGGACTTGAACCCACCCCAACGATTGCTTGGGCGCAACTCTACCCCGAACACATCGCCCATCTCCCGATAGAAGTCCGCCAGGTTGCTGCTCGGATGTACCAGTGCGCCTACATTGATGTCGCGCATCTTGCCCAATCGATCTGCCAGCACACGAAGCGCTACGCTTTTACCCGTACCCGGGTCTCCACTGATCATGGCAAAGCCACCTTCGCGGATCAGTCCTTGCTCGACCCGCCAGCAGAAACTTTCCAACTGAGGGCTAACATGCAAGGCCTCGACAGGGAGCTCGGGGGAGAACGGATTCCACTTCAAGCCATAGAGCGTGAGTAATTTCTTATTCATCGGATGTGGGCTCCTTATCGATGGGTTTAACGTAAGCGGGAGGCAGGCCTGTGGCCGCAAAATCACTCTGCCACTGACGCATCAGTGCAGGTAGTTCATCATCGTCAATGTTTGCTAAACCAACTGTGGTATCGCTCGGCGTACCACCCTCGTCAATGGGTTCACGCACACGACGTACTCCATCGGCATTGGCTTGTTTGTCCAACGGGTAGAGACGGCATAACGGTGTATCACTGCCCGGATCCATCAATTGCACGTGGCTCAAATCCCACTGTGCAAAGCGCACACGGATCTCACTCAGTTGACGGTAACGGCTCGGGATCTCATAGCGCACACGGGCTACACTGATAGTGCCATCGCTCTTGCGTTGGCGGCGGGTCTCGGTACGCTGGAAAGCTTGTCGCAATGCATCGCTACCGGGACATACACGCCCGACACGACGTTCTTGACAATAGCGATCAATAGGTTTGGCTGCAATTTCTCGATGGTAGCGTTGGTTGTATTCTTGTTCTACCCACAGTTGGGTCAGCTCATTGAGTGTGTCAAGATCAAGCTGGCGTACGTTCTCAAGCATAGCCATCAAACGTCCCTCTACAGAGCCCCAGATCACTTCGATTTTGGCGTTTTGCTCGGGGCTATATGACTGTGTGAAGTCATGTTGTATACCGAGTTTTGATAGTCCACCGGTGAACTCAGCGGACTTCATGGCACTGCCGTTGTCTGACATCAAGGACCGAGGCAAACACCGTTTCTGCAGAGCCTGCGACAGTCCGTGTACCAGTGAGAATGCGCTCTGATCAAGATACCATTGCATGTGACAGATCAGACGCGAATGATCATCGATGATGCCGAGCAGTTGTGGGCGTTTTCGCTCACCACCGGCAGTGATGATATCGCGAGAGCCCACATGGTAATCAAGGTGCCATAGCTGATCATTGTAAGAGGCTTCATAGCTACGCACCTCGACACGTGCTCGTCGCTCTGCGGCTTGCATGGCGCCGGGGCGTTGATGCGAGAGACCTCGTATCCGGTGCCAGCCTTGACTTTGCAGATAACGACGCACCGTGCTGTAAGAGCTCATGGGTTGCAGTTCAGGATGCTGCTGGCATAAGGCCTCCAGATTGTCCACGTGTAGCTGTATGGTCCATCCCGGATGGTTGTGGTATTGCACTTTGATGGCATCGCGAAGCCGTTCGCTTAGTTGACGGCGGTAGCCTTTGTCGCAGCGTTGTTGTGGACGAAGCGCTGCGACTGGGTCTTGGGCATAACGGGCCCGATAGTAGAAGCGTTCCAGGGAGCCTGCACTGTAGTGAAAGGCGGTGCCGGTAATCGGGTGACTCCAGGTTTTGCGTGCCAACGATTCCAGCGATGCCTTGAGCTCACCGGTGGCAGGCGGTGCTGCTAGCAGCGGGCCGATGATGGCAAAGCGCAGCCGCGCCCAGCGATCAACGGAACGTTCATCATTCATGGTGTTCTCTCCAACGTTTGCTATGACTGAGCGTTGGAGTCTATGAGGTGGCCATGGCTGTGAAAATCACATCTTCTGCGGGATCCGATCAAGACTCAGTGTGTGTGAACAAGAAGTGGTGCTCAGCGGCATCATCAGCTGTGCAAACTGGATGACTCGGTTGGAGAGATTTTCACCTGACAACTGGCCGATCAATATATCCGGCAGTGTTCCGATATCAGTCATTGGCATCAGGTGTGCACGCAGCGATAGCCAGTGTCTTGTGGCTGGCACGTGCGTTCTCCACCAACGTTGCCAACGGGCAAAGGTTTGTGGCCATAGGTCCAGCTCATCAACCAGCCGAGCGCGACGACGCGGTGTCAGGCCCTGTTCCAGGGCGCAGATCAGAGTAATCACTACACCCAGATACACCTTACGCCCCATGAACCGCACAGAGGGTGGTGTGCACCGTTTCCGGCAACCATCCCGTTGGCAGCAGAAGCTCAGACGGGATTGGTAGTGCTCTCCCAATTCCGCGCAAGCAACCCCGCGAGGCTTGCGTGGATAAGGGGCTGCATGCAAGACATCTCCGCAGTACGGGCAACCCTTGTTACGCACCTCGTCGGCGATCAGTTGGTCAAGTTCGAACAGGTGCTGCCAGAAGCTGGCATCAGCGATAAAGTCGTGACACACTGGTGGCGTCTCTCTCTTTTTCTTGGTCGAAAAACAGGAGACAGCCCCCTTGGATAACTTTCAAGTTATTTGAGGGGGTTTTTTACCGACCATCAAGCAATGTGATCAGGAGGAGCTAGATTCTCCGCAGATAAACTGCTCGCTCTGAACGTTTCGTGTTTATGAAAGACCAATCGATCATGTAGGTTCTTTGCCTTATGCTGTTTGACCCTACCGCGTTTCTTGATTTTGGGTGGGGTGACAATAGGTAATTCATCTCGGCCTTGTCGAAGAATTCGACTGTAGCGTTTTTCGTGATAAGCAATGCGCGACGTTGGTAGTGCCTGCTTGCCGGACGCCCGTGCGGCGTCCACCTCCTTCTTTGCATCCAACAGACAATCGATCAACTTTGCTGCCCACTGTTGAGCGTTCTGTTCGTGTGCGTGGGTCAGTTCTCGAAGGTGATGTGCGTTGCACAGCACGTGAAAACACTCAAACCCGTGGTAGCTGGCCTGGCCCAATGATCATGTACCGCATATCCTTCAAAGTCGTCGAGTATGCCCATGGCTTGCATGGCAGGAGCACCACGCTTAGGATGTATCATGTAGCTTGTTACCTGATCGGTGCAAGCAAC
>JBGCEO010000114.1:0-7651 GCA_045106475.1 Granulosicoccus sp. | reverse complement strand
AAGATCGCCATAGCACCGTACAGAGTCATCCCTGGAAAGGCTGTACTAATCCAACCCAATCCGTAATAGACGATGCCACCCAAAGCGACAAAGGCTAAGAATCCAAAAAGAAAACCAATCAGCTTCTGCATGGCGGTGATGTGGGAAGGCGGCTTTTCAAGCCCCACCAAATCCAGCTTTAGCGCTTCAAGATGAACGATGTATACCAGTGCAATATAGGAAATCAAAGCAGGCAGCAGTGCGTGCTTGATCACCTCAGGATAAGAGATCCCGGTAAATTCAGCGATTAGAAACGCTGCTGCGCCCATCACTGGAGGCGTAAGCTGACCGTTAGTAGACGATGCAACTTCTACGGCACCAGCCTTCTCGGCAGAGAAACCCGTGCGCTTCATCAACGGTATGGTAAAGGTGCCGGTGGTAACCACATTCGCAATAGAAGAACCTGAATAGATTCCACTTAGCGCAGAGGCAACCACGGCTGCTTTCGCAGGTCCACCGCGCAAGTGCCCTAAAGAGCCGAAAGCGAGTTGTATAAAGTAGTTGCCAGCCCCAGCCTGCTCAAGCAACGCACCAAACAAAACAAACAAAAAAATCATTGATGAGGCAACACCCAAAGCCACACCAAATACGCCCTCGCCTTGCATCCAGTAGTGCCACATGGCTTTGCCAAACGATGCGCCTTTCCATTGAACAACATCAGGTAGGAATTGTGCATCGCCAAAGAACACATAAAAAACAAATACGCTTGCCACAATCAACATGGGCAATCCCAACGATCTGTATACGGCAGTTGCCAGCAGCACGAGACCGACGGCCGATATCACCATATCGGATGTCGTCGGCAGGCCGGCGCGCGAGGCAATATCGTCTTTAAAAACGATCAGATACAAACAGCAGGAAACACCTGCGATTGCGAAAGCCCAGTCATAAGCGGGAATACGATCGCGGGGACTGGATTTCAACAGCGGGTACGACATGCAAGCAAGTGCTATGGCGAAGGCCAGGTGAATTACTCGTACTTCACTGCCATTGAAAATCAGATTGATTCCGAACTCTTCAGCAAGCCAGAACGGAATGAACGATGAGACGTATAGCTGGAAGGCGCTCCAGCTAAAAGCGACAATGGCGATAAACAGGCCAATAGGACCCAGCGGGTTTCGCCCGCCGGTATCAATCGCCGTGAATGCTTCCAGGTCTGGTGACGGCTGCTTATCGGGACTTGCCGTAGCTGTTGTTGCATTCATAGATTGCATCTCTAGGAAGAATTAGAAAGAGGTCCCAGAGCAGGCAGATGTGTCCACTTCGGGTAAAAGGCACAGAACGTAAAAATAAAGAACAACCTCGATCCGAAGTATTCAGTCAAATTAAACGGAGTTAAATCAAGAGGGAGAGTGCCCTGAACAAGGCATGCCGCCCTTCTGGCATGCCTTGAACCTGGTTACGGGCATTGACGATCACTAACTGCTTTCGATCAATGCACGATTACTTAAGAAAACTAACTGCAAAGAGTGCTTCTAACTACTTACATCCAGCCACGTTCTTTGTAGTACTTCACAGCACCATCATGCAAAGGCGCAGACAGACCATCCTCAATCATTTGCTCCTCTTTGAGATTGGCAAATGCCGGGTGCAGCTTCTTGAAGTCTTCGAAATTATCGAACACCGCTTTTACCACGACATAGACCACGTCGTCTGATACATCAGCTGATGAGACAAAAGTTGCACCGACACCAAACGTGTTGTTGTCAGCATCTTGGCCTTTGTACATTCCAGCAGGAATAGCTGCAGTACGATAGAACGGATTCTCTTCGATCAAGCCATCAATGACAGGTCCCTGAACATCAACAAAATCAACAGCGCAGGTATTGCTCACTTCAGTGATGGCAGCAGCCGGATGACCTACGGTGTAGATCATGACGTCGATCTTGTCATCACAGAGTGCTTGAGCCATTTCAGCACCTTTGAGCTCTGACGCAACTGAGAAATCATCCATGGTCATGCCATAAGCAGCCATGACGACCTCGGCCGTTGCACGCAGGCCGGAACCCGGGTTGCCCACATTGACGCGCTTGCCTTTGAGATCTTCAAAAGATTTGATACCACTGCCACCTCTGGCAATAACCGAAAACGGCTCTGGGTGTACAGAGAACACTGCACGCAGGCCTTCGAATTTTCCCTGGTCCTCAAACTTCGACGTGCCGTTGTATGAATGGTACTGCCAGTCAGACTGGGCAACACCAAACTCCAACTCTCCCGCACGGACGGTATTGATATTGTAGATAGAGCCGCCAGTGGATTCCGCAGAACAACGGATTCCGTGCTCTTTGCGCCCTTTGTTGACCAGACGGCAGATTGCGCCTCCAGTCGGGTAGTAAACGCCGGTAACACCGCCGGTGCCGATCGATATAAATTGTTGCTGTGCCTGTACTGAACCAGCAAACATACCTGCTGCCAGTAAGCAGGAGGTCAAGGCAATAGTTGTTTTCATGAATGATTCCCTATAGTGAGATGAGACCATCGAAGTAATCAACTTCAATTTAACAAAGTAATCAACTTCAATTTTACGGTCTCAAGATATATGTTCGTCTGCGGACCTAATTGTCCCAGCATCGGTGACAGCATTGGATTGCAGTACGCCACATCGCTAGTTTCGCATAGTCTGAGAATGAGACAAACAACCCCATAAGCGCTTCTGCTTACATCAGTCAAATTACAATGTAACAAATTGTAGTTATGAACTCACTACGTAGATTTACGTATTTACTTTAAACAAGTTTGCCGGTCGTATTATTCGGTTTCGCGCTTCGACGCCAGGCCATTCAAAAACCAGCGCATGACCTGATCGCCACAACGACGGTAGTTTCTGGCATCACTTTTTCTAAAAAACGCACTCACCTCTGTTTTACCCAGCCGACCACCACCCGAGGCGATCAGGGCATGGACATCATCTGATCGAAGCGATAGCGCGATACGCATTTGCTTTAGGATCGTATTGTTATCCAGCGGGAGCGCCTTGCCCGCATCCTGCTTTGTCTCTTTGGTTCCCGGTAGCGCGGCTTGCTCAGTGCGCGGACCTCGCCGATCCAGGATCAGGCCATCGAGTAGCGCAGCTACACTGCTTTCCGGACAGGCTTCATACCCTTGCTCAGTATCCTTCATACGCCATGCGGCGATCTGCTCGAGGGACACGTTCGGATGCCCCCCTAGCACCAATAAGGACTGCGCCTTAGCATCATCAAGACTCAGGGCGTAACGAATGCGTCTGTTTAGATCGTTGGTGTCCACAGGATTCTTATCTACCGAAACAAAACATGAGCAAGTTTACAATTAATATTTAAGATTAAGTGCATTAAGTAAGTTATTGTTTTTAATTTAAACCGCTAAACAGTTCAAAAAATAGCGTTGTGTAGATTCATTGCAATTTCGTGATCCACATCAAATTTCTGTACCTGTCAGCTGTGTAAGTGTTAGGGTTTTTGTAAGATGATGTAACGTGTAAGTCGAAAGGTTTCAGGAAAGTACTACCATGGAATGGAACGATTTGATCGGGTACGCAGCGATGTTGGTTGCAGGGTTACTCCTCGGGTACGCCCTGGGAGCAAAGCGCTCGCGTAAGATTAAGAAGAGAGTACTGCAACAACTGAATATTCAGTCACTTGAGCTGCTTGATGCAAAGTCGTCTCTTAGCGCTCAAGAGAATTACATCTCGCAACACCAAAGAAAAGACCGATTGCTGAAGCTTAGTTTGCGCAAACTCAAGGAATCGCAACAAGCTGTCAAAACTCTGGCTGACAATCAGCGTACCCAGGAGAAAAAATACTTTATTGAGCTGTCTCGACTGAGGCTTAGTGCCGTCGAATCAAGAGAAGTAGCAATCAAGGCCACGGCTATTGCTCGAAAAGCCACTGTTCATCTTAAAAGACTGGAAGAAGCGTCACCTATAACGCAGACAATAGAAGCGCCGGAGCCAAAGTCTTATGGCAGCGGTGAAGCAGTCACGGTGAGCGTCGTCGATCAGGCCAGAATCGATGCACCTAATGACGCCGTCAATCCTGTATCGAACCGGGACTCTGCCAAACTTACCAAGCTACAGAGCAGCAACGAGGCCACAGCGTCCCTCTAACAAAGGGTTGTTTGGCGCGGACATCTGTGCTGCAACATAAATCAGCGAGTTGTTTACTAACGTTCAATTCTGTTCGTGGGCGCTAGATGGTATTATCCGCGCAATGGCTGCGCATACCTTACAGATCGACTTACCCGATTCAGAACGCCCCAGCATCTGGCCCTGGTTGATTGCGCTGCTGGCAGCTGCCTGTTTGATGGTTGTCCTTGCCCAGAAACTCAAAAGCATACCCCTTTCGCTTGAACTTCAAGCCCAAAGTCTGGTGCAGGCCGAGAACCTCCAGGGTGTAGATGTTCTGGTCGATGGCCGAGACTTGACGTTGCGAGGCACAGTGCCAATCAATCGCTCGGTAGCTCAGCTATTTGAAAAAATTTCAGCGATCGTCGGCGTTAGACAAGTAACTGACGCGTTGACTGTCATCGACCCGGTCCAAATCGCGAATCAGAAAAAATCAGATTTTCAGCAAGCCTTAGCCAATATCGATATCAGTACGGTGGCTTTTCAACCTGGCAACATCTCATTCGCCAGTGGCAGTGAGACTGCTTTGCAGCAGCTGCTTGAAATATTGCTAAGCAACCAGGATTTTCGTATTCGGATTGAAGGACACACCGATGACACCGGCCCTGCAGCGGTCAATTTAAGGTTGAGTCGGGAACGCGCAGCTGCTGTATCGAATTACCTCCAGAGCCGAGGTGTCCTGTCCAATCAGTTGATAGCAAAAGGCTACGGATCCACCCAACCAATAGCCGACAACTCCACGGATGCAGGACGCGCCCGTAACCGCCGAATAGAAATCAGCTATGTCGATTAACGCCCACAGACTGCGAGAACTATCGTGATCTATCTCCTAACGCAAATGGCCGTCGCACTCTGCCTGGCAGCGCTACTTGGCGGAGCTATTGGCTGGCTTATACATCGCTCTGCACACGCCAATATCGTGCGGGAATATCATCAAGGATTGATATCGCAGCAAAATCATCTGAATCAGGCAAAATCGGAAATTGCCATGCTCAGCGATGACTACGACGACATGCATCGCCGCACACAAGAAGAGATCGATGCTCTGCGGCAGGATAACCAACAGATACCGTTTCTCAATACCAATCTGGAAAAATCACAGCTTCTGGTTCGCCAGATGATGCAAAAGCACGAGGCCAAGGTTAGAGACCTGACAACCGAAAATCAGAAAATGAGCGCGCGGCTAAAAACTATAGACGATCGCGATCAGGCCTATAACAAGGTACAGGCAGAACTGGACAAACGGCAACGGGAGAAAGGCCGATTGTCTGACGAACAATCGAGCACTGATAGCCTGAACCTGAAATCTGCCGTACCAGAAGCAACTGAAGCTGGCACAGCAAAGACTGTTGCACCATCTGCTGCGGCTTCGGACCCACAAATCCAATCAGTCGCTGAATCGGTCTCGTCCCAGAACTCGGACGCACAGAACCAATCAGTCGCTGATTCGGTGTCGCCCCAGAACGATGACGCCAACGCAGCTGTTAGCGATCAGAACATAAACGCCAAGCCTAGCGGCAGCTGGGCATCCGCATCGTTAAGCGAAGCATCTGAGACTGATGACATCGATATCAAGACCATCGAAATCGATGCTGACATCGATCCCTTTGACAACGTGATGGAAGTCGGTGATGAGTTACAGCGCGAACTCAGCGACGCCACACTTGACCAGACTATTAAAGATAGTGCTCAGCTCGACAGCGACTCGCCTGAGGTTGACACCCTGGAGGCTGCCACTGCTGAAGGTATCTCGTCTGAGGGTTCCGCTCCGGGGAATGATGCGCAACTAGAGCGTTCAGCTTCGGGCAGCACCATAGCCGACGATCATGCTGTCCAAGACACGCTATCAGGCGGCGCTACACTGACTGCGGCCGCTGCTTCTGGCACCGCCGGTTTGGTTGGATCGCTCAGCAGAGCCGGCTCGGCCACCCAGGACGGCTTCGACATGCTGGCAGATGACACCCAGCGAACCGGCCAAGCCGGGACTCACACTGAATCTTCAGCAACTGAGCAGCTGGATTTCGAATTATCAGGCGCTGATGATGACCAGTTGCATCACGATAGCCTGCTCGATGGCAGTTCTGATGCGTCCAGCCTTTTCGAGCCGGTAGAACAAAGAGATGATCTGAAGCAGATTTTTGGTATTGGACCTGTCACAGAAAAAGCGCTCAATGACATGGGTATCACCAGCTACTCCCAATTGGCGGACTTGAAACATCACGAAATCCAGTCTATCGCCGATGCGCTGCAGATTGTGCCGGGCCGAATAGAAAGAGACGACTGGATGGGCAATGCGCGTCGACAACTAGAGGATGTGCTAGAGCAGCTGTAATATGAGCTGATCAGTAGCAACACTGGCGCAGCCTTTGCACCTTAAGTCTGTTGACACAACCTAAGTTACTCAGGCTCCTTGAAAGCTCAATTTTTAACACCTCGTCTGTTTTGCGGAAGAATGGCCAATCGCTGGATTGGCATTCTGGTGGTGTCCCTGGCAGCTCTCGCACCACCTGAGGGCTTCGCAGCAGGGGAATCAGTACAATCAACCGGCCCTGAATTTTCAGATTGTTCTATTGGCACGGGTGCCGCGCAGCTCGTTGCACAATGTGCGTCCCTGTCAGTGCCTCTGGATCCCTCTGTCGAAAGCGGCGAGAGTTTATCGCTTGCCATCGCACGAATACCGGCACGAAGGCGATCCTCCAAAACCGATGCCTTGACTTTGATTGCCGGTGGTCCAGGGCAATCGGCTATCGAATCCTTTCCAGCTGTAGCCTTTGCCTTCAGACACATCATGCAAGATCGTGATGTCATTCTGGTCGATCAGCGCGGCACCGGAAAATCTGCCAAGCTCGATTGCCCCGCTGCACCAGATTCGATCGGGCTGGAATTTGATGTTGATCTGGCATCTCTTGAGGCATTGGCCAAAGACTGTTTCGATTCACTTGAAAACGACCCTCGCCTGTTCTCCACCAGTATTGCGGTTCAGGACCTCGAAAAGGTTCGTGAGTCACTGGGCATAAGCCAGTGGAATATCTATGGTGTCTCCTACGGCACCCGAGTGGCTCTACATTATTTGCGACGCTACCCTGATGCAGTGCGCACGCTAATACTCGATGCGGTAGTTCCACCGGAACTTGCCCTGGGTCCGGATATCGGCCCCCTGGCACAGCGCGCCCTGGATCTAATATTCAAACGCTGCTTTGATGAAAGCGGGTGTGCAGATGCTTTTAGCGATATGGATAAAGCAACTCTGACACTGCTGAACAAACTCGAGGCAGAACCTCGAACTATTACTTACGAAGACATAGCAAGTGGCAAGCTGGCCACTATGGAATTTACCCGCAATCATCTGGCAATAACACTACGCTTGATGTCTTACAGCTCGCAAACCGCTGCAATACTACCGTCGATGTTGCACGAGGCTATCGTTAACGACAACTTCGCTCCGCTGGCACGTCAAGCAGACTTACAAACGCGTTCAGTGGGTGAATCATTGGCTACCGGTATGCATCA
>JBGCEO010000113.1:0-7545 GCA_045106475.1 Granulosicoccus sp. | reverse complement strand
GCATGTGTATCAGTGTTAATGCTGCCAGAAGCCAGCCTACTGCTCGGCGTTGAAAACCAATAAGCAGCGCTATACCGCCGAGCAGGGAAAGCGTTAACAATATGTAGCGCACTACTGAGTTATCGACCAATACCGCATGGTAGTCACCGGCTTGAATCCCCAGCACAAATGCCGCGATAAACGGAATCGAGACCGAGGCACGGATCAAAAACAATCCCAGATTTTTACTAGCGCCGCTGACAACATTATGCGCAAAGCGCTGTAACTTGCCAGGAGCTCGCTCGCTCAGCCAATTGAAAAAATTAAATTTATCCCTCAGTGACCAACTACCGCTTCCGAGGAAAAAAATTGACGAATACAATCCGGCTCCCATTAAGTGCGTGAAAACACTGAGAAGTCGTAAATTCGAGTTGTGATCATTGATAACGACCAACGTTTCAGCAACCACGGTCACAATAACCAGAGGGGGTACAGCCAGACGCACGTTAAAACCAATAATGAGCATTAGCCCGCCGATCACTTCGGTAATGATGACCACGGTGAAGAGCCAGCTGATGTGCGGTTGTAGAAATGTCGGAAAATCAGTGGTCATGCCCAGAAAGTCATCTGGCATCACGATTTTGAAAAGCCCGGGCAAGAGAAAGAAAATACCGGACGCAATGCGCAGCAGCGCAATTCCGCGGTCGGTCAATTGTTCAGATCGATCGAGTAAAGGGTTTGCAATACTCATGAGAATTCCAGGTGGCCGTATTTTTATTGTAAGTCGAATGAAGTACAGTGGTGCTGAGATTTCGTCGGTTAGTATCTATGGCGTTGATTCGATGCGCAATCACTGTTCAGCTTCAACGGCAGTTCGTGACTGTAACGCATATTAATTCCAAACGCAGAACTAAAAATTCGGTGCCAGTACTTATTCAGATCGCGAAGGGCGACTTTTATGAGACGTACAGAAGAAGATTGAACCGATGTCTGCAATCTGGGTCCATTCTATACATGCTCCCAAATCCCGGGCTGGTTTGGATTAGCTAAAAAAGTTACAAAACTGTTGTCATCGAAGAACATGACGGCCTAAAGGCAGGAACAAAAGTTCATATATCAGACGAATGCAGAAATCAAAGATCTGTTCGTCCCGATAGTTGATGTACTCAGAGCTGAAAACTATACTGTTAGCGTACCGTTTATAAGTCGTTTTATTCGAAGGGCTAAACAGTGACCACTAACAGCTGGCTTCAATGAATACCTCATATCCACCCTTATCTGAAGTTCGAAAAACACTACGGGTTAAGTGGTACCGCTGTCCAATAGATCATGACCGGCTGCGGGAACTATCTACCAGGTCCGACAAAAAGGGCTGGATCCAGGCAGGTGGTCACGTAGGCTTGTATCTTGTGTTTGTGGTAATCACCGTTGCGTTGTGGGTACAGCAAGCGTGGTTGGCATTTATGGTGTCGTTGTGGTGTCTCGGATTCATTGCCACTTTCTTCAAAGGCACGTCGGCTCACGAATTAGGTCACGGTACTGTCTTTAAAACTAAAAAGTTAAATGTAAGCTTTTTACATGTGGTCAGTTTCATTAGTTGGTGGGATCCTTATGATTACAGCGCCAGTCATACCTACCATCATCGCTATACGACTCACCTGATAGCAGATCGTGAAAATGTATTGCCTTTGACACCTTCGCTTGCGCCTTTATTGGTGCTTCAGCTGTGCACAATAAATTTGTTCACAAAACCTAATCGGAACTTCAGCAAGGGCGGATTTCTTTGGACGATCTATTTAACCGCGCGCAGCGCATTAGCGATGCCATCCGGCCACACGACTATCCCGAGTCAAGAATGGTTGGAAAAGCTGCACAATGATCAACCTGAAACTTTTAGAAAATCCGTAAAATGGTCTCGCACGCTGTTACTTATCCACGGAGGAATTCTACTGATATCGCTTTATTCCGGCTGGTGGGTACTTTCGCTTGTAATATCCGTACCTGCGTTTATAGCCAACATCGGAAGCTATCTATTAGGTACAACTCAACATTGCGGTTTGTTGGAGAATAATTCAGATTTTCGCAAGAATACCCGCTCGATCAAACTCAATCCCGTTATTGGGTTTCTTTACTGGCACATGAACTGGCACGCAGAGCATCATATGTATGCCGGTGTACCTTGTTACAACCTGAGAGCACTTGCGCTCGAGATTGAATCCGATATGCCAAGTCCGAAGTCAACACTCGGGGCATGGAAGGAGATGCGCGAAATCTGGCGGCGTCAAAAATCTGATCCAGATTATATATTCGATACACCAGTGCCGCATGCGGCAAATAGCCAGGGAATGTTATCTGTCGAAGATGTTGTTGTGTCTATTGGTGACCTGGCTCCAGAAAGTTCAGAGCTATCCTGACCTAAAAAAATTCGACGGAGTCCGAATATTATTTGGAAGGTACCTTTGGCTTTAGTACCCGAGATGCCCGAGATGCCCGAGATGCTTAAGATGCCTAAGAGTATTTGGTTTAATTTGTAAGAGCAGTCGCAATCACTTCAATTTCGATCATCATGTGTTCGTATACGAGATGAGGAACTGGAATGCCGGAGGTGGCAGGCCCCGGTTTGGTAAATGCATTTGAGCGAATAAGCAGATTTTTATGCAGCTCTTCGGCAGAGGCGCTTCCTTGATAAAAGGTTGTCACTTTTACCACATCATCCATAGTCGCACCAAACTCAGCCAATACCGCAGCAACATTGCTAAGTGCGATGTGCGTCTGAGCAATAATGTCGTCGGGCTCTAGAACCTTGGCGTTTACATCCAGCGCAACCTGTCCACCTATGTGGATAAGATTGCCAAAGCGATTGCCGTGTTTGTAGGGCAGGTGAGTCGTCCAATCCCAATGTCCTTCAGGCCATACGTATTCAACAGCCTTTGTATTGGCACTGGTTTTGGCAGCAGTCACAGCAATTTGAGTTCTAAGTCTTGAATCAGCAAAGCCTGTGACGGCAATACCGGTTGCAGCGGGTCCTGGTTCAGGAAAAAAGCCTGCGCGAATGCTTGCGGGCTCTTCCCAGTTTTCCGCCGTGCCATCGCCTTGGTAGAATACATTGAGCTTCAGTACATCGGAGGCACTGACCCCGGCAAGTGTTAGCACATCCTCTAGGTGAGACATCATGATGCGGGTTTGTTCAATGACATCATTGGGCGCTTGAATATCACCGGTGCAACTGAGTGCTGACATATCGCTCGTCATAACCCATTGCTTACTACCCACTGCGTGAGAATAATGCGGGTGCAACGCAGGCAGTGAATCGTTTCTGAAGTACTCAATAGAGGTTTTGGGATCATCTACGGCAACCGCCTCCAACTCAATCCGCATACCCGGATAGCAAAGCTCGGGTAGGCAAACGGTAGAAACAGATGGTTTTACGTCATTGGGCAAGCGGTTGGCGATAATGTCGAGAATTATGCCTTCATCGTTGCTGTCGCCAGTGAAGTAGATAACAAACTTTACTACCTGCAGTAGTGAAGAGTTGAAGTCTTCCAGTATATCCACCACGAACTGAAGCGCGTTATGAGTTTGCAGCACTAGTTGCTTTGGGTTGACGACATTGCCCTCAGCATCCAGATCAGCCTGACCCCCGGTAAAGATTAAACCGCCTCGATTGACGCCATGGTAATGAGTAAGTTCAGCCGCCGGCTGTGCGTCGGTTTTTACGTTCCAGTACCAATGTCCGTCAGGCCAGCTGTGTGTTTTCTGAGGCATAAATTAGCCGTATTTTGGTTTGGGACAATTAAAACTTGATATCGCCAAGTTTTTTACTGGCGGTACTCCAGTCAGGCGCCTTGTTTGTTGTCCATGTTACGCTTTTTGCTCTGCCAATCAGCTTTAGCGATCTCATTGCATCCAGGTGAGCTCCTTTGTTGCGAAATTTCAACATCGACTCCTTATCCTGCCAGCAAGTTAGTGTTTTAGTACCTCTGAATCGGACGAATACGAGTCCGTCAGCATTGGCCAGCTGTAACTTGATACTACCCATAAGGCGCATGAAAATAAAGAAGCCAGAGACACTCCTGATCTGAATTTGAGTCGCTGTGATGAGCAATTCAGTGTCACTGACACCTGTGTTTTCAATTGAAGTCATCTCCATGGGAATCTTCCTCTTAACCGCTACGCCTAACGGATTTTCCATTTTCCTATTTGACGTGTAAGGTAAGATCTTCTCGAAAGGTATCATTTGGTAGCCCCTGCGTATCTGTGATATCGATTAGCTATTTTCTATCGAACATTCCCCAGTGGCATTAACAAATGATAAAGGAACTCGATAAATTTACCGCCACTTCAGTGCTGCGGTTAGTTGACTCTATAGAAGGCGGATGTGGGCAGAGTTTAAAAAAACTGGTACCGGCAATGAGCAATCTGAAGGTTTGCCGAAATGAGGCACTTTTTCATGCTGGTCAGGAAAATCGCTATGAATACATACTGCTGGATGGATTGCTGAGATCATTCATTCTGGATATAAAGGGTAACGAGGTTACTGTGGCCTTCCATAACGCTCCCTGTGTGCTTACTCCCTGTTTGGCTCGAAGCGAAGACTCTAGATCATTAGTCTCCTGTGAAGCGATTCAAACCAGTCACGTTGTTCGCTTTTCAGAGAATAAACTCATGGCTCTCATGATTCACGATGCAGATGCACGCCGGTGGGGAAACCGAGTGTTGCAAGCAGAACTTGTAAGGCGTGCGCGTCGAGAGTGGTCTCTCGCAGCCGAATCAGGCGCTCAGCGCTTAGAAAGGTTTAACAAGGAATATCCAGATATTGTATCTTTGGTTTCTGCAAAAATTGTAGCCACCTATCTGGGCATTACTCCAGTTACCTTGAGTCGCCTGCGCTCTTCTATTCGCCCAGACCTTAGTAAGGCGCCCCGTTAGTGATGAAATTTCGAGAGTTATACAACAATGGTTAACGAAATCTTAAGTGAGACTCTGCTGGAGCGTCTTCGCTCTATCGACACGCCGAGCGTTTGCAATGCGATTGAAGTAGCTCAAGGTAAACGGGGTTTTGCAGCCTTCACTCGCAATACCATGATGAGTTCGGATCCGCAGGCGTTAGCCATTGTGGGATACGCCAAAACAGCAAAAATTGCAGGACTTGAGCCGCCCACCGAGTCACCTGACGTAATAAGGCAGCGGCGGTTAGACTATTTTCACCACATGGCTGATGCTCCTACGCCATCTCTGGCAGTCATTGAAGACATCGATTTTCCACAGTGCATTAGCGCATGGTGGGGCGAGGTACACACTGTTGTGCACAAAGGCTTGGGCCTGTCGGGTGCCGTCACCAATGGCGTTATGAGAGATCTCGGTGATCATGCTCCCGGGTTCCCTGTTATCGCAGGTTCAGTTGGCCCCAGCCACGGGTTTGTCCATGTTCGTGAACTAGGAACACCGGTTACAATCTTTGGGTTGACCGTCGAGCAGGGCGATCTTGTTCACGCTGATCGACACGGTGCATTGGTCATCCCACCGGAGGTCATACCTGATTTGGAGAGGGCCATCGACAATGTATTCGCGTCGGAAAAACTGATTCTTGAACCTGCGCGTAAACCGGGATTCGACCTAGCAGCGTTGGAAGATGCCTGGAAAGCGTTCGAGCGTTCTCGGACTTAGGCAAATGCCTGCACTTGAGAGATCAGAGGGGCATCTGCACTGAACTCGGGATATGCAGTCTATTTGAGTGGTCAACAAGCGACGGGACTCTAGCATCATCGCGAATGCCACTCACCGTCGACCATAAATAGCACCAGTAATGCAGTCTGCCGCTCGAGACAACAAGAAAACAGCAGTCCCCGCGATTTCTGAATTATTTAGAGTTGTCTATACCGCAAAATTCAAACAAACCCAGCAATAGTATCTGTTCGGCCGAAACCAGCTTTAGACAAGGTACGATAGAGATTGGATGAATTCCTTAGTAATGCCATGTCTCACTATCAATCTTACATTCTCTGCACAAGCCCGCGAAGTGGAAGCACTTTGTTGTGTCGACTCCTAGCCGCTACAGGCAAGTCAGGCATTCCAGACTCTCATTTTCACAGTCCCTCGATTTCTGACTGGATGAGATACTACGATATTGACGCTGACAACACGAAAACAGAACATGATTTACTATCAGAGATTTTTCAGGCAGCGAGATTTCGCGGTACTGGAAACACAGGCATGTTTGGTCTTCGTATGCAAAGGCAAAGTTTCGGTTATTTCATCAAGAAATTATGCGTCTTGATCAATTGTTGCTCAAGTGATTCCGAGCGAATCCAGACACTTTTTGGCCGAACGCAATTTATTCACCTAACTCGCGAAAACAAGCTTGAGCAAGCTATATCCTATGTGAAAGCTTCTCAAACGGGTCTCTGGCATCAAGCGCGTGATGGAACTGAGCTGGAACGCCTCTCAGCACGCAAAAGTCCATATTACAGTGCTGACGAGATAGAAAGAAAATTGAAAGATTTCACCGACATGGACGAAGGTTGGGAATCCTGGTTTGTCGATGAAGGGTTGAATCCACTGCGTATTTGCTACGAAGATCTATCAAATGATCCGCTGGGAGTCACCGGTCAACTTTTGGAATATCTAGGCCTTAACCGGAAATTGTCAATCGGGCTTGAACTTCCTGTTGCAAAGTTGGCCGACGAGACCAACAGTTACTGGGCTAGTCGATTTCGTAGCGACAATCGTATATAAAGGCTGACGGCTATCCTGCGGTAGGCAGTTTGTACAACTATTGCCCTGGAGTGATAGATACGGCTAGTAAGACTACGACGGTACTGCAAATCAATTCCATCATACCGTCATAGTCTGAGCGTTGGCCTATCAGTTATCGTTTCTAACCAATATCAAGCCATCAATTGAGGGGGGGTCATCATTTGCCTCCTGATTGAAGAGCATTTGTACCACTTCGTCGTAATCCAGAGTGATATCACCGAGTACCGTCGCAGCCTGCTCACTTGGCGCAGGGGCTGGATCGGGGTTGTTAGCTTCTACTGATGCGGAATCACTTTCGCACCCGCTGGATAATACCGCGAACAGTAACATCGGCAACACAAAGGGACTTGTTCGTAGTTTCATGGGCAGTACCTCTCCTATAAGGATTCTAATTTTGTGGTTGAGGAACGGGTGAGCTACCAGGAGAGCCCGGGTATGGCGTCAACAGGTAAGGAAATGTACTGTTGAACTCTCGAGCCGATATGGGTGCACCGTCAGTTAACGCGACCGTCCCAACGGGTGCATCCTCAGGTGAACACAAACCCAGATTAACGGGGCTACCATTTTCGCCGACCGGTAATGGATGACAAAGCACACCCATTGCCACTCGTAATGCAATATCGACGGCGTCATCTCCGGGTCGACGTCCATTTGGAAAGCCTGCGAGATCACCAGCAGCGACCCCTAAAGGTTGTTGTTCCATTCGCGATGTTGCAGGAATGGCGGTGTTTAATCGCAACATCTCGGAAGGCGTTACGGATTGCAATTGGTTAACACCCGGGAAGCCTGTATGCGCTGCGTCGACAGGTT
>JBGCEO010000112.1:0-28423 GCA_045106475.1 Granulosicoccus sp. | reverse complement strand
GACTACGATTTCACTGATAAGCAGTTTGCCGGTGATGTGTGGCTGGGTATCCGGCCTGAGCATATTGTTACGGGTGATGCCACGGCTAAGGCGGGGTTTAGAACAACAGTAGAAGTAGATATCGTTGAACCCACCGGCGCTGACACTCTGGTGCTGGCATCACTTGCTGGTAAGGCTTTTCGTGTCAGGATGGATGGTCAGGCCCGCGTTAGTCCGGGAGAGCATCTTGAGATTGGAATCAACACCGGCTTCGCTTCTGTCTTTGATAAAGCATCGGAAAATCGTTTGTGAGCACTCTTTCGCTGGCAGGCGATTGGCAACTTCATGATGAGAAACGCGAGTATCTCTTAGACATGGCCATACCAGGCGATGTGATCAATGCGCTGTACAATGCAAGCCTGATACCTGATCCCTATGCTGCCTGCAACGAGCATGATCTGCGCTGGATCGCAGAACGAGAGTGGCACATTGAGCGAGATTTCTACATCGATTCACAGTCACTGGATTCAGGTTGGGTTTTGTATATTTCTGAATTGGATACAGTAGCCGAGGTGTACGTCAACGACCAGTGCGTGTTGGAGGCAGAAAATCAGTTTCGTCGTTATCAGGTGAACGTATCTACATTCCTGCAGTCGGGCAGCAATCGGATTCAAATTCGCTTTCTATCCAACCCTCGACAAGCCTTGTTGAAGCAAAGAGAGCAGCCCTGGCCAGTGCCATGGCATAAAGAAAACAGCCCGATTCCCCACGGCAACATGCTTCGCAAGGTTCAATGTGATTTTGGCTGGGATTGGAATATTGCGTTAGCGCCCTTTGGGCTCCACGGTCAATGCCGATTGGAGCAGAGGCAAAGGCTCTCAATTGACACTGTGTCCATTGATCAGGCGCTCAATGAAGATTTTACTGAGGCGATGCTATCCGTTCGCATAAGAATTGTGAGTAGTGAGCCGCTGCCACTCGATTGCGCTATTAAGGTGAGCATTGCAGATCAAGAACAAATGCTGAGCGTAGGTACCGATGGCATAGCGCAAGGTAGCCTGGTTATAAATGACCCAGACTTGTGGTGGCCTGTGGGCCTGGGCGAGCAAGCACTCTATTTGCTCACTCTGACGGTTGATGGTCACAAGCAACAGCGGCAGATTGGTTTCAGACGGATAGAACTGATCACCACTAATCCAGACGATCCGGATGACACCCCGTTTTTTATCAGAGTCAATGGCCAGCCGGTTTTTTGTCGGGGCGCTAACTGGATACCTGCCGATGCGCTACCGGGACGAATCACCGAAGCCAAAACTCGCGCGCTATTGCAATCAGCTGTAGATGCGAACATGAATATGTTACGCGTTTGGGGTGGTGGTCGCTATGAACCAGACTCCTTTTATCAGGCCTGTGACGAACTCGGTTTAATGCTGTGGCAGGATTTCATGTTTTCCTGCAACCTTTATCCTTCAACTCCCGAATTTCTAGAAGAGGTGGGCAAGGAGGTTGACGATGTCGTAGAACGTTTGCATCATCACGCCTGTTTGGCCTTGTGGTGTGGCGATAACGAACTGGTAGGAGCGCTAAACTGGTTCCAGGAAAGCATCGACAATCGTGATCGTTATCTAGTGGCCTATGACCGGCTGAATCGTACGGTTGAGTCAAGACTGAAAGCCAGTTGTCCGTCTGCAAACTGGTGGCCATCATCGCCTTGTTCAGGCTATATGGATTATGGTGATGCCTGGCATGATGATAGTCGTGGTGATATGCACTTCTGGTCGGTTTGGCACGAGGGGCGCGATTTCGAACACTACCGTGACATACATCCACGCTTTTGTTCAGAATTCGGATTTCAGTCTTATCCGTCGATGTCAGTCATAAGGCAGTTCGCTAGCGCCGAAGATCTTAACATTGCCTCGCCGGTGCTCGAATGTCATCAGAAGAACGCTGGTGGAAATGCTCGAATTGCCGAAACCATGTTCCGCTATTTTCGATTCCCGGTTGGTTTTGAAAATTTCGTATACCTGAGTCAAGTGCAGCAAGCCTTGGCTATGCAAACGGCTGTTGACTACTGGCGCGGCCTGAAACCGCATTGCATGGGTGCACTTTACTGGCAGTTGAACGATACCTGGCCAGTGGCCAGCTGGTCATCTCTCGATTACGGCGGCAACTGGAAACTTCTGCATCATCTAGCGCAGCGTTTTTTCGCACCGGTTCGAGCAAGCGTGCGACCTCAGGCTGATTGCCTGCAATTGCGCCTCGTTAATGACCAGTCAAGCGTTGCGAACGTTGTGCTCGAGGTTGCTGCTGTTGATATGGCCGGGCAGTGGCGTTCACTGGAGTCCGTCAATGTGCAGGTATCTAACGAGAAAGCCGTTACTGCTCTGGAGATTCCCATTGAGATGATTAGCCATGACGAAATCCTTGGCTACCGCTGGAAAACAGACCAAGGCAGCTGGTCAGTTGAGCACTACACGTTGCAGCCTTATAAGGCTTTGCCGCTGCGTGATCCAGCGTTGAAGATGGATGCGCAGGCGGATGGCGAAGGAGGTTGGAAAATCGCCATCACTAGCCAATCACTCGCACTGTATGTAGCGCTTGAATGCAATCTCGAAGGACGCTTCAGCGATAACGGCTTTACGGTTTTGCCCAACGATAACAGTAGTGTCACCTTTCAGCCTGCGCTTGCTGAAAGTGTAGAAGCAGTATCGCCGGTGTTTACCCTGCATGATCTGTATAGCGCAACCTGCAGAGTTGTATGAGGGCTGTTGCATTCAAGACTTAAAAATCTGAGTGTGACCCGGCAAACTCAAGAATTCATAATTAAATTACTGACGGATAGATGAAGACATGAAACCAATTTCATACCAGCTTTACAGTTCAAGAAACTACTCGCCGCTGGCTGATACCTTAGCTATGTTGGGCAAGTGTGGTTACTCCCAGGTTGAAGGCTTCGGTGGTCTGTTTACTGACAGTACTGATCTTGGTTTACTTAAAGCCGATCTGGATGCGAATGCTCTGCATATGGCTAGCTGTCATTTCGGGTTAGACACAGTTAGAGATTCGCCGGATACTATTATTGGCTATGCCAAGGCCCTGAAAATGGAAACCGTGTTTGTTCCCGCTGTTCCGCAAGATCAGCGAGTTCGGCAGGCGGCAGGGTGGGAACAGTTAGGCAAGACGCTAGCTGAAGTTGCTAAGCCGCTACAGGACGCAGGTCTTAACTTTGGTTGGCACAATCATGCATTTGAATTCGCCACCATCGATAGTGAGCAATTACCTCTTGATCTGATACTGGCAGGTGACGATAGTTTGCAGCTTGAATTCGATGTGGCCTGGTGTGTAGTGGGTGAGCAGAATCCCATAACATGGATCGAACGCTATGCAGATCGCCTGATCAGTGCGCACATAAAAGATTTGGCTGTAGAGGGTGAATGTACTGATGAGGATGGTTGGGCCGATGTCGGGTACGGCACTATGGATTGGTCTGGATTATTGAAGGCGCTTGACAAAACTGCGATGCAATACCGCGTAATGGAGCATGATAATCCTAACGATCATCATCGGTTTGCAAATCGATCGATTGAAACCGTGAAGTCTTTGATGGAGAACCAAGCATGAGTAATCTGGGCGTTGGCATTATCGGGTGCGGCAATATTTCTGAAGCTTACCTGCGTCTAGCACCGTTGTTTCGGGGAGTTCGGGTGGTTGCCGTTGCGGATTTGAACATTGAGGCCGCGAGAGCTCGTGCTGAACAATTTGACGTACGGGCCAGCAGTGTTGATGAATTACTGGCAGCAGATGACATACATGTTGTCGTTAATCTGACTATTCCGGATGCTCATTTTTCTGTGACTAAGCAGATACTCGAAGCCGGCAAGCATGCCTACTCCGAAAAGCCCCTGGTGCTGACCTTGGAGCAAGGTGAAACCCTTCGCGAGTTGGCGGAAAGTCGTTCATTGCGGGTTGGTTCTGCTCCTGATACCTTTCTTGGCGGAGTACATCAGCAAGCACGTGCTGTACTCGATGCCGGTGATATAGGCAACGTCGTTGCGGGTACCGCTCATGTGATGAGCCATGGCATGGAGCACTGGCATCCAAACCCAGACTTCTTCTTTCAACCTGGTGCTGGCCCCATACTGGATATTGGACCTTACTATGTCACCAATCTGATACAGCTACTAGGCCCGGTCAAACGCGTTGCCGCACTTAGCTCTGCTGCATCGGCTACGCGAACCATTACCTCTGAGCCTCGCAATGGTGAGATCATTCCGGTCAATACACCAACCAATATTCACGCCTTGCTGGACTTCGAGCAGGGCGCAACGATAACGCTATCGACTAGCTGGGACGTGTGGGCACACCGGCATGCCAACATGGAGCTCTATGGTTCTGAAGGTAGTCTATTCATACCTGATCCCAACTTCTTTGGCGGCACACTTGAAATGGCTGATCGTAGTGGTCTCATCAATCCCGTTGCACCTTGGGATCACCCTTTCGGCAGGCCCAATCAAATACAGGGTAAGAATGGGTGGGTGAGCAACTATCGTACTGCTGGTCTGGCCGATATGGTTGACGCTTTGTCGAGTGGCAGAGCGCACCGTTGTTCGCTCGAACTTGCCATACACTCGGTTGATGTGATGACCTCGATACTAAGATCCGGACAAAGCGGGAACTTTGAGGACATAGCAACACGCTGCGATCGACCAGAGCCGTTGACTCCGGAAGCAGCTGCTGCATTGATGGTCTGATATACATCCTATATCTACTAAACTGCCCCGGCATGCTGGGGCAGTTTCAGCTTTTCTGGCGTGCCACCCAGGCCACATGCTTGGCGATCGCCGGATCTTCGCGCAACGCGGTTTCACTGTTCAGCCTGCTGCCCAGCTCCATTTCGTCATAAAGACGATGGATGCCCTTGTGGCAGCGGCGACATAGCATCACCCCGATATTCAGTTGCTCTCGTGTATATCGTTTGGCAAATCTATTGCGTTTGTGTAGCTTGCGTGGAATGAGGTGATGAAACGTCAATGCCGTCTCTCGTTGGCATAAGCTGCAGTGGCCGAGCTTGGGTCGCGGATTCACTTGCCCTATTTATGAATCTTGACTGCATTGCTCCATGAGCAGTGCCACCAGTCCAGTCCATCCTGTTTGATGGCTAGCTCCCAATCCTTCCCCCGTGTTGCCATTAAAATATTCGAAAAATTGATGCAATCCTTCATTGCTACTTGATTGCAGATCGGGGTTTTCGCCGCACCAGGGTCTTCGTCCTTCTTCGGACAGCTCGAACAACGCGATCAAGCGTTTGGACAAGTTGACGGCCACCTCGTCAAGGTTCATGAATGTGCCGGAGCCGGTTGGACATTCAATCTGAAACTCAGGCCCGTAGAACTCGTGATAACGCCTCAAGGATTCTATGATCAGGTAGTTGATAGGAAACCAGATAGGCCCACGCCAGTTAGAGTTTCCTCCAAACAAATCTGTTTCGCCTTCACCAGGCTCATACCCGATACTTAATACCTCACCGCTCTGTGTCGTGTAGGAGAATGGCTCGTTTTCGTGTATTCGAGATAGTGAACGAATTCCGTATTGAGATAAAAATTCGTTTTCATCCAAAAGATAAGTGAGAACACTTCGTAGTCTGCTTTCATTCATGAACGAGAGCAGATGGCGATTTTGCTGCCCGGTTTTCTGCACCTCGGCCATAATGCCATCCAACTCAGGTTTGTGCTGAATCAACCAGCTCATACGCCGGAAGAATTCAGGGAACTCTCGATACACTTCGTCTTCGATAATCGATGTTGCTATCATTGGCATTAAACCCACCAACGAACGCACTTTGATGGGAGCATTGCGACCATCGGGCAGATCAAGTCGGTCATAGAAGAAGCCATCCTGTTCATCCCATAGGCCAGGGTGGGCATCATCGCCGTTTATGGCATACGCGATTTCCAGATAGTGCTCCAGAAATTTAGTTGCAATGTCTTGATAGACTCCGTTGTCTCGAGCCAGCTCCAGTGCCATGCGCAGTAGATTAGCCGAGAAGAAACCCATCCAGGCTGTACCATCGGATTGTTTCAGCAGGCCGCCGGTAGGTGGTTCTTTGGAGCGATCAAAAATACTGATGTTGTCTAATCCAAGAAAGCCTCCTTCAAAGATCGAATTACCCTGAGTATCTTTGCGGTTGACCCACCAGGTAAAGTTAAGCAGCAGTTTCTGGAAGACACTTTCCAGAAAGTCTCGATCTCCCTTACCGCTTGATTGTTTCTCCATGTCGTAAACAGACCAAGTTGCCCAGGCATGCACAGGAGGGTTTACATCGCCATAAGACCACTCATAAGCGGGTAATTGGCCATTGGGGTGCATATACCATTCGCGGGTGATCAGCTTCAGCTGGCGTTTAGCATAACTCGCATCAATGGCAGCCAATGGTAAACAGTGAAATGCAGTATCCCAAACCGCGTACCAGGGGTATTCCCATTTGTCTGGCATGGACATCACATCAAAGTTATCCATATGCTGCCAATGTGTATTGCGATCATTGTTTCTCACAACTGGGTGAGCAGGGTCTCCATCTAGCCATTGTCGAACATTGTAGTAATAGAGCTGCTTGGACCAAAGCATGCCTGCATAGGCCTGTCGCTGGATCTGTTTATGTTCGTCGTTCAATGCACTCGATTGCAATGATTGGTAGAACACATCGGCTTCGTCCTTGCGTCGATCCATGGTTGGCTTGAATCCGACAAAGGGTTTCTTCTTTGCAGAATCAGATAATCTCAATTGAATGGTGCGCGAAGCGCTGGCACTGATCTTTACGGCATAGTGCAGGCCGGCCTTGGTCCCTTGGCCTTCAGGATTGATAGCGTTCTGTTCGCCGTTAACGATGTAGCGATGAAAAGCGTCTTTGACCCAAGGGGTTTCATTTTCAAGTCCATACAGGCCATTTTTGTTTGTTTCGTTATCGGTAAACAGAACCTCCGGGTGACCTTGCCAATGCAAGTGGTACTGACCCAGTAAGGGGTGGTCGGCCAGTAGTTGATTGCCATCAGTTGTGCTGATTTTTGGTTTGGCATTCATGTTTCGCTGCGGGCCGTTTGGATAACCCCAACTCCATGTGTTTCTAAACCACAGTTGTGGCAGCAGAGACAAGGTGGCGGCTTCTGGCGATCTATTGTGTACGGTAATGGATATCAAGATATCGTTTTCTGCAGCCTTTGCATAAGTTACAGTGATATCAAAAAAACGTTCGTTGTCGAATATTCCGGTATCGCTGATCTCGAACTCCCGATCCTTGTAGCCACGAGCTGCGTTTTTTTCAATGAGTTCCTGATAGGGGTAGGCGTGTTGTGGATATCGATAGCGCATCGAGGCGTAACTGTGTGTAGGCGTGTTATCCACATACCAATAGAGCTCTTTTACATCTTCGCCGTGGTTACCTTCCGGGCCGGATAATCCAAACAATCGTTCTTTCAAATAAGGGTCTTTGCCATTCCACAGGGCTAGGCTAAAACACAGGAACTGGTTTCTATCGCAAATACCTGCAAGACCATCTTCGTTCCAGCGATAGGTGCGACTTCTGGCATGATCATGTGGAAAGTACTCCCATGCGTTACCATCTGCACTGTAGTCTTCTCTCACTGTTCCCCAAGCTCGCTCTGCCAGATAGGGGCCCCATTGTTTCCAGTTGGCCTTGCGCCGACCATGGGCTTTAAGTCTGCGTTGTTCGGCGTCAATGGGTCTTTTAGATTCTGTCATACGCTGTAGTGCTCTGGAATGCTGACAGTGTAACAAGTGAAACCGTCCGTATTCGTGATGAACCGTAAGCCCACTCATGTCGATTATCGTTGACAAGCCGCTGGATCGAATAACCCTGCTCACTGCCGTGAAAGAATTAGGTGAACGTGATGCGATGTTGCGTAGATTGGCCACCCAATTTGGTGCACCACCGCTGTGGCGACGATCGCAGAGCTTCGAGACCCTCGTGCATATCGTTCTGGAGCAAAAGGTATCTCTGACTAGCGCTCAGGCGGTCATGCGGCGCGTACAAGCGCTCTGTCCAAGTATGTCAGCGGAGCAATTCGTCACGGTGCCCGAGGCGAAGCTGCGAAAAGCCGGCATTAGCGGGCGAAAGGTGTCTTACTGCTACTCGATGGCGGAGTCATTGACTTCCGGTCAGTTGGACCTGACCAGCTTGCGAAAGCTGCCGGATGAGCAGGTTGTGGAAAAACTGATGATGGTGCGGGGCATTGGTCCCTGGACGGCGGGAGTCTATCTGTTGATGGCTATGCGTCGTCCGGATGCCTGGGCAAGTGGAGACCGCGCACTGGTGGTTAGCCTGGCAGAAAGCGCAGGTCTTGAGACCGTGCCCGACTATTCAGGGTTCGATGAGTACGCTATGCGCTGGCAACCTCATCGCGGCACGGCGGCTCGTTTGCTGTGGCACGCCTATCTTCAAAGACGAAAGCAAAAGTCAGGATGAAAAACATGAGCCGTGGTGAAAGAGCTGTCGTTGAGCGAACGCACTGGGGGGCAATCGGCCTATTGTTTTTTGCAGCTTGCACGCTGACCTTGCACATTGGCAAAGCACCGCCTGCGTTACCTGTGTTGCGTCAACTCTGGGAGTTGAGCCTTACCCAGACAGGCTATATCGTTTCCCTATACTCGTTTATGATCGCCATCAGCGGTCTACTGCTGGGCGTCTTGGTCAGGAGAACCGGCTATTGCACCATGGCGATTGCCGGGGTTGGCATCGTTGGTGTTGGCAGTATCATCGGGGCTCAGGCTAACGGGCTTTCGTGGTTGTTGTTAGGCAGAATGGTCGAGGGTTTTGGTTGGATCATAGCGGCTGTTTCGCTACCCTCCCTATTCAGCGCCCTAAGCCTGTCTGGTGATAGAGCCCTAGTGGCTGGGATCTGGGGTGCTTTCGTACCGGTGGGTGCTGGAGCCATGCTACTGCTGGCGCCGGTGTTTCAATATTATGGCGGCTGGCAATTATCGTGGTGGTTTGCAGGTATTAGTTCGCTGTTTGCGGCTGTGATTGTCTACAAAATAACGGATCGTTACTCCAGCAGTTTTACTCAGCTGAGAGCAGTGAGATCGCGTGTGGATTTCAGTGATCTCAAAAAACCATTGGTGTGGTTGCTCAGTGGGTGTTTCCTGGCTTATTCATTTCAGTTTTTGGCAGTAACTTCTTTTTTACCAACACTATTTATAGAAACGAGCAGTCTCACTCTGTCAACCGCCAGCTGGCTGGTTGCCGTAGTTATCATAAGCAATGCGGTTGGTAATGTGGCTGCTGGGTATCTCGTAAAGAGCGGTGTTGGTCATGTACCTCTGCTGGTAGTAGGTGCACTATCAATGGGGCTGTGCGCCCTGGTTGTTTACACGCCGTCGTTAAGCTTGCCCCTGCGACTACTTTGTGCTCTTGGATTTTCGGTGTTTGGTGGTCTAATACCGGGCACCTTATTTATTACTATGCCAAAAGCGGCGAGCAGCGCGGTTAGTCTAGGTTTGCTGGTGGGGTTGATGATGCAATTTTCAGGTGTCGGTCAATTGCTTGGTGGTGTTGCTGTGCCGGCTGCGGTGGAGTACTTTGTTTCATGGCAAGCAGCAGGCTATGTTGCGTTGGGCGCAGGAATCATCGGTAGCCTTCTAGCCTGTTTAACAAGAACGCCGATGGCAACCCATTAAAGTTGGCAGAACAATACAATTATCAAAGTGGGTAGAACAATACACTTAGATACCAACAGCCTTAATAAAGCGCTCAATATGACTGCTGAATTTGTCTGCTGACATAAAACCCACCACTCTAGCAGCTGGAATTTCGCTACCTGTTTGATCGTAGAAGATGATACCGGGAGGGCCAAAGAGATCAAACTGCTTAAGCAGTGCCTGGTCGGCTGCGTCATTTGCAGTAACATCTGCCTGCACCACTACAGCGTCTTGCAGCAATGCTTGGACTCTTGAATCGGTAAATGTGAATGCTTCCATCTCCTTACAGCTGATACACCAGTCGGCGTAGAAATCCAACATAACCGGACGGCCTTGTGCACTTGCCATACTGACTGCCTGCTGTAGGCCGTCGATGCCTTTAACGGGCTGAAAAGGCAAGGCGTGATCTTTTGCGTTGTTAGAGGCTACAGTAGTCGAACCCACTATGCCTCTAAGCGGGGTGGTGTAGCTGTTACCACCTGAAAATGCACCTAACAAAAGAGCCAGGCCGTAAACAGATACAACAAGCCCGGCACCTTTACCAAATCGTTGCCAACCAGCGCTATCGCTTGTGAGCGTATCGGTTGCACCCAGGTAAACGCCGCTCATAATAGCGAGAATCCCATAGAGGCACATGGTAATGCTGGTGGGTAAGAAGCGCGAAATCATATAGATCGCCATCCCCAGCATGAGTATGCCGAAGATATGCTTGGTGGCATTCATCCACGCACCCGCTCGTGGCACCAGTTTGCCAGCTGATGTACCGATGAGTAACAGAGGCGCACCCATACCCAGGCCCAGCGCAAACAATGCAGCACCGCCGATTAACGCGTCACCGGTTTTAGCGATATAGATCAGGGCACCAGCGAGTGGCGCCGTGACGCATGGGCCGACAATCAGGGTGGATATAAAGCCCATCGCCGCAACCCCGGAGAGTTGGCCACCGCCTTGTTTGTTAGACCATTGCGTCAGCTTGTTTTGCACACTGGTTGGCATCTGTAGTTCGTAGAAGCCAAACATGGACAGCGACAGCACAACAAACAAAACAGCGATTGCCGACAAGACCCATGGGTTTTGCAGGAATATTTGTACGTTGTATCCGGACAAGCCCACGATCACGCCGACGATTGCATAGGTGCAGGCCATAACAAGCACGTAAACAAGCGACAACCGAAAGGCCTTGCCGGTATTCATTGATTCCCCTTGTCCAACGATCAGGCTTGATAGAATCGGAATCATGGGTAGTACACAGGGCGTGAATGCTAGCAGCAAGCCCAAACCGAAAAAGGTTGCTACATTGAGCCAAAGACTATTGCTGCCTAACATGGTGAACAGGCGATCCTGTTCAGATTGTTCGACAACCTTTTCAACCTTTGCAACTTGAGTCGCAAGAGCGATTGACGCAGCGCCGCCAGAGCTTGATTGAGTAGGGTTGGCAAGACTTGCCACTACGTCGCCGCTTAACTGGTTGAATGCAATAGGTAGCTCTACTACGCTGGGAGGGAAACAAACCCCAACATCCGCGCAACCTTGATAGTTGATTCTCAGGCTTGCTTGATTTCCTGCTGAGAATTCAGGGGATGATTTGAGCGTGAGCTGGGCCTGTGCAGATTCACGAAGCACCATGACGTCGCCGAAGAACTCATCATACTGTTTGGTGCCTTCATCAATGCTTTTTGCGATCAGCGTGCTGTGATCAGCATTGATTAAACTGAAAGATAGCTTGTCGCGATAGAGATAGTAGCCGGGTTCGATATGCCACTTGACCGTTATCTGGCTTGCATCAGCCTTTAGGATCTGCGGCACGTAGGCGAGCTCCGGAGGTAAAATGTCGTCCTGGGAGGATTGCGAACCCAACAAATCGCTCAATGGATTAGCGAGCGGCGATGCTGTTATTAACTCCGATGCCTGTGGTGAAATTGAAGCAGCCATCGAGGAGTGTAGAGGCAGATCAACGTTTAAAACGGTAGTTATGGGCGGATAACACAGGCCGATATCTGCGCAACCCTGATACTTGATTGCCACATCAATAGTGTTGGTACTTGCACCTGCGGTGTAGGGCAAGTCGATTTGAGTGCTATTGCGAAAAACCGCTTGCTTGCCAAAATATGCATCTTCAATAATCGTTGATGCTTGATAGTTTGGTTCAGAGAGTGTCGGCTCTGCGTCTAGCTGTTTGCTGAGGTTTTGTTGGCTGTGGCTTGATTCAAATCCCATCTTGTCTCGATAGAGGTAATAGCCTTCAGCTATTTCGAAACCGATCACTATCGAGGAGTCGTCTACGTCAACAATTGACGGGACAAACGCGACCTCCGGGGCGAGGGGTTCCTCACCACCGAGCAGATTCTCTACAGCATGGGTCAGACCGCTCAGTAGTGAGATGAGCGCGATAAACAGAACCGCCCTACGCATTACGAGGGCAAGGTTCCAGCCTGACCGTATTTTTGCTTGGATCATTGATGTTGTCCGGGCCTAAACCGGCCGACCTTCATGCCTTGATAACGAAACCCGCGAACGTTTGATTGCTGGTTACTTCTAGGATTATAAGTCATCGTGTACTTGTAAGAGCGGCAATTAGTCGTTAGGTTCATAGGCAGACTTTTGGAGCTTGTGATGCCCTATGCACTAATACTGTTCATTGCCATGCCAATCATCGAGATTGCCGTGCTGCTGCGTATCGGCAGTGCACTCGGTTGGCTGCCAACCCTTGCAATAGTGATTCTCACTGCAATTCTGGGTACAACCATGCTCCGTCATCAGGGACTAGCTACGCTCAATCTGGCAAAACAGCGTATGAATGCCGGCGAGATGCCCGCCCAGCAGATGCTGGAGGGCGTGATTCTGATGATCGGCGGAGTACTTCTGTTAACCCCCGGTTTTGTTACGGATGCGTTCGGCTTCGCTTGCTTGTTCCCTTATTCACGACGCTGGCTGGCGGCAAGAATAGCTGCGCGCTCCGTGATTGGTTTTGGGGGTGTCAGCCCTATGGGCAGTGGTACAGGGACTGTGGACGATATCAATGTAGGTCCCAGAGCCCATCCACCGAATAAGCATCGAAAGACAGCTGGCGACGTCATCGACGGCGATTATCAACGAATTGACGAGTAGGGGTATTAGTGTGCAGGCAGTTGCCCCTAGCCCTACATATTACTCACCGGCCACCTTGCAAAGCTCACTAAGTCACTGAAAAGTACTTTTTTTTCAAATTTAGTTGGCCCCGAGACTTGATATTGTGGCAACCGACATTAGAATTGGCACTCCTCGGCAGGGAGTGCTAACAACTTGCCGGGCATTAACCCTAACAATTGAATTAATCGGAGTCGTATTGGTATGAACATTCGTCCGTTGCATGACCGCGTGGTCGTCAAGCGCATGGAAGAAGAGCGCACGAGCGCCGGTGGCATCGTGATCCCTGATTCTGCTACCGAAAAGCCCGTTCGTGGGGAAGTTCTGTCTGTCGGTAAAGGCAAGATCGCTGAAAATGGCGATGTCCGACCACTGGACCTTAAAGTGGGCGATCAGGTTCTGTTTGGCAAGTATTCAGGTACCGAAATCAAGATCGATGGTGAAGAAGTACTGGTGATGCGTGAAGACGACATCATGGGCGTATTTGAGTAAATACGGATACACACTGCAGGTCGGCAAAACGTCGTCGCATCAGCAGTTGGTTCCACAATCAAAGGCCTGTGGTCGAGACTGATTCTCCCTCCGGCTGTTTTTTAATCGTTTTTTGAGGATTGCATTTCTATGAGTGCCAAAGAAGTACGTTTTTCCGATTCGGCCCGCCAGCGTATGCTGCAAGGTGTCGATGTTCTGGCTAACGCTGTTAAGGTCACGCTCGGCCCTAAAGGTCGAAACGTTGTACTGGACAAGTCGTTCGGCGCACCTACTGTCACCAAAGATGGCGTGTCAGTAGCAAAAGAGATCGAACTGGAAGACAAGTTCGAAAACATGGGTGCACAGATGGTGAAGGAAGTTGCTTCACAAACTTCTGACATCGCTGGAGACGGCACAACGACTGCCACCGTTCTGGCTCAAAGCATCGTTCGTGAAGGCCTGAAATCAGTTGCTGCTGGCATGAATCCAATGGATCTCAAGCGCGGCATCGATAAGGCTGTTTCAGCTGCTACAGCTGAGCTTGCCAACATGTCAAAGCCTTGCAACGACGAAAAGGCTGTTGCTCAGGTAGGCACTATCTCGGCTAACAGCGACGAGTCCATCGGTAATATCATTGCTGAAGCAATGGCTAAAGTGGGTAAAGAGGGTGTTATCACCGTTGAAGAGGGCAAATCGCTTGATAACGAGCTTGACGTTGTTGAGGGTATGCAATTTGATCGTGGTTACCTGTCGCCTTACTTCGTTAACAACCAGGATGCGATGGCCGCAGAGCTAGAAGATCCGTATGTCCTGTTGTTCGACAAGAAAATCAGTAACATCCGCGATTTGCTTCCAGCACTAGAAGCCGTTGCCAAATCTGGTAAGCCACTGTTGATCATCGCCGAAGATATCGAGGGTGAAGCCCTGGCTACTTTGGTTGTCAACAGCATGCGCGGCATCATCAAGACCTGTGCAGTAAAGGCGCCTGGTTTTGGCGATCGTCGTAAGGCTATGTTGCAAGACATCGCCATTTTGACTGGCGGTCAGGTGATCTCAGAAGAAGTTGGTTTGTCCCTGGACAAGGTTACTTTGGAAGATCTGGGTACTGCCAAGCGGGTCACAGTTGATAAGGACAACACTACAGTAGTAGATGGTGCTGGTTCTTCTGATGAGATCAACGCTCGTGTTGAACAGATTCGCACTCAAATCGAACAAGCGACGTCTGACTACGACAAAGAAAAACTCCAAGAGCGTGTTGCAAAGCTTGCTGGCGGCGTAGCGGTCATCAAAGTTGGTGCTGCCACAGAAGTAGAAATGAAAGAAAAGAAGGACCGTGTTGATGATGCATTACATGCAACACGTGCCGCTGTTGAAGAAGGGATTGTTCCCGGTGGTGGCGTTGCACTGGTTCGTGCAATCGCTGCGGTTGACTCTGTCAGCGGTGACAATCATGAGCAGGATATTGGTATCGGCATCGCCAAGCGCGCCATGGAAGAGCCTCTGCGTCAAATTGTTGCCAATGCGGGTGGAGAGCCATCAGTTGTAGTTGCAAAGGTCCGCGAAGGTTCGGGTAACTTCGGTTACAACGCGTCTAACGGCGAATACGGAGACATGGTTGAACTGGGTATCCTTGATCCAACCAAAGTTACACGTTATGCACTGCAAAACGCAGCTTCTGTAGCTGGGTTGATGATCACAACAGAAGCAATGATCGCCGACCTGCCTAAAGATGATGCTGCGCCAGCTGGCGGCATGCCTGACATGGGCGGAATGGGCGGAATGGGTGGCATGATGTAAGAATTGCCCAGGGGAAACCCAACGGCAGTTTTACTTTATGTGAGCCAGTGCTCATAAGTTGTACCGAAACCCCCGCTTATGCGGGGGTTTTGCGTTTCTGGGGTGGCGAATTTTGTCCTTAAGGGGTTGGCTTACATGCCGCTATCAAGGCTACTGTGGCAGGTTTTCATCTGACTCATAAACTACGTCTACTGGACGGGACGCTCATCTTGGATTTACACGCACTTACAACTACGGCATTCAGGTCAAAGACAGCGCGTTTGCTGTCCGGCTCTGTTGCGGTCTCATTGTTCGTTGTTCAGATGCTTATCTTCGTGCCTTCTATCCTCAGTCAGCACAGGGGATTGGTTCATCATCATGTTGACATGCAGCAGGCTCTGGTAGACGCCGCTTTTCGATATAGCGATCCTCAAGCGCTAGAGATCCCTGAGTCCATTCTGAATGAATCGCTGGTGGGTCTGATACTGCAAGATAGCAGTGAAAGACTGTTGCTGAATAAGGGTGAGACTCTAGGTTTTGAGCCTGATTTAGCGATGCCTAAAGCGCAAAGTGCCATAAGGCCATCCAGCTGGACAATGTTGACTGACAATGGAATCATCTCTGCGACGGCTTTCGTCAATGTTCATTCAGCCAACCTGAGAACTGGATTGCGTACATTGGCGTTTGTGGCCTTTGCTCTGTTTGCCAGTTTTGTTGCCGCCGTTGTAGCGTTGGTTGGTACTGGACGCTATTACATAGCACCAATGGATGATCTGATAGCCGCACTGCGTGAAAGTCGAGAAACCAGTCAGGGTGGCGTGCCCGAACCGATCGAGATGGTCGGAGAAAACGATCTGAGTAATCTGACAGAAGAGCTAAATGATCTGATTGAAGCACAGCGTAAAGCAGCCAGGCAGGTGAAAGTTAAGCAGCAATATCTTGAGTTTGCAGCGCATCACGATCCGCTTACGCATCTTCCAAATCGCTTGATGTTTGAAGATGCCTTGAAAAGGACTGTACGCGAGGCTCTGACAGGTGATTTGCAGTTCGCTGTATTTTTGGTAGATCTTGATAATTTTAAGTTTTTCAATGATCAATATGGCCATCTTGTAGGCGACAAAATGGTTGCAGAAGTCGGTAATCGCCTTCGTACAATGATGCGTGATATCGATTTGGTCGCCAGGCTCGATGGTGATGAGTTCGTGGTTATTCAAAAGGACGTGAGTGATATCCATTCTGCAGAAGACGTAGCTAAAAGAATCATGAGCGTGGCAACAGCGCCTTATGAGTATCGCGGATTTACGCTTAAGGCCGCAGTATCGGTAGGCATTTCCTGTTTTCCTGCCGACGTCCATGTGACGCAGGACGAGGAGATGCTGGGTGAGGAAATTGTTAACAATGCAGCTGTGGCCTTGCAAGAGGCGAAAAGCAACGGCAAGAATCAATCCCAGCTGTTTAATGAAAAAATGCGCAGCCGGCTGACTGCCAGAATCAGGCTAGAACAAGATCTCAAAATCGCACTTCAGGATGATCAGTTTGAAGTGTATTACCAGCCCAAGATAAACATCCATACTCATCAATGTACTGGTGCGGAAGCGCTGGTTCGCTGGCGGCATCCGGTTAACGGATTTGTATCTCCCGAAGCATTCGTGCCCGTTGCTGAAGAGACTGGAATGATCATCGAATTAGGTGAGTGGATACTGAAAACTGCGTGTAACAAAACTCGTGAACTCCACCAAATGGGTTACCCCGGTTTGAATGTGGCTGTCAATATTTCTGCCGTACAGTTTACCGATGGGAATTTGTTACCTATGGTGCGAACGGCCTTGGACGAATCAGGGCTTAGTCCCGAATTGCTGGAGTTAGAAATTACTGAAAGCGCAGTGATGCATGATCCCGAAGAGGTCATACGATCATTGCATGAGCTAAGTCAGTTCGGTATGAAACTGGCGATTGATGATTTTGGCACTGGTTACTCATCACTTGCTTACTTGAAGCGATTCCCTGTAAACACTCTGAAGATCGATCGTGCTTTCATCACCGATATTTCCAGTGATAACGATGATGTAGCCATTGTCGAGGCGGTATTGGGTCTGGGTAAACATTTTCATATGAAAGTGGTTGCTGAGGGTGTTGAGGATAAGGAGCAACTACACTTTCTAAAATCGCAGGGTTGCGATATTGCGCAAGGTTATTATATAAGCAAACCGCTCAGCTCTGAGCAGTATGCGCAATGGCTTGAGCGATGGCCACACGGCGTTCAGCCCTGCGTTCTCAATGACGTGCTAAGTTTGCCCGTTGATTTGCCCAGAACAGGTACAGACGGCTAAGGCGCAAAGCCAATAGCCTTTTTTTATAAGCCTCTCAGGATAAAGACCATTCGCTGCTTGAAAGCGTGGCTGGCTGCTTTACACTAGTCATCCCCATTCATTTTGATCGATGGTAATGCCTAAGACTGCTGAAAGACGTTGCTCCTGGTGCCTTGGCAGCGATCTCTACAAACACTATCACGACACCGAATGGGGTATACCATGTAGAGATTCCGTGGCGCTGTTCGAACTGTTGAATCTGGAAGGGGCTCAAGCAGGACTAAGCTGGATTACCATTCTTAACAAACGCGAAGGCTACCGAAAACTCTTTGCTGGCTTTGATCCTGTGAAGGTTTCTCGTTTCAGTGATGCCAAGTTGGATAAAATCGCCACCAATCCTGCCATCGTTCGTCACCGTCAAAAGATAGAAGCGGTGCGTAGCAATGCGATTGCCTGGATCGCGATGCGCGATGCAGGTGTGGATTTTTCAGAGTACATTTGGTCGTATGTTGGGGACAAGCCGCTTGACAACAAAGCCCAGTCACTGAGCGATGTGCCTGCTCAGACAAGTATTTCAATCCAGTTAAGTAAGGATTTGAAAAAACGGGGCTTCAAGTTTGTAGGGCCAACTATTTGTTACGCCTTTATGCAGGCGGCAGGGCTTGTCAACGATCATCTGCTGAGTTGCCCGGCTCATAAGAAGGTTCGTTCCTACTCGCGCTGAAGAGCGCTGACTGCGGCTTGGCGAACTAAATACCCCGGTTTAATGTAGATTCATTTCATGATCGATACACACTGGGCTGGCCTCGAAACCTGGCAGCTGCTAGCCATCGCGATTTGTTTTGTCTGGAGTGGATTTGTTCGTTCCGGGCTTGGCTTTGGTGGCGCCGCTCTAACGCTACCGCTGCTGTTGATTATCCACAATGAGCCTCTGTTGTATTTACCGGCGATATGCTGGCAGTTGCTGTTTTTTTCCTTGTTGACCGTGGCTACCCGCCTGTCAAATGTCAATTGGCATTATCTACTCAAGCTGGTTCTGATGATCTCGGTACCCTTTGCCGCAGGATTGTTCGGGCTGCTTAATTTATCAGCCAGCGTCTTGTCTGTGTTTGTGTATAGCATGACTTTGTTCTATGGGGTGACCTACGCCATGAACAGGACCATGGTGAGTCGCGGCAGGCTGATGGATGCCGTGTGCCTGATCGGGGGTGGATACGTCAGTGGCGTCTCATTAATCGGCGCACCGCTGATTGTTGCCTTCAGCGCGACTCGTCTGCCAGCTACGCAGCTTCGCGATACCCTGTTTGTTGTCTGGATAGTGCTGGTCATCGGTAAGCTCGGCACGTTCACCTTTGCCGGAGTTGATATTCAATGGCAATTGGCTGCCATAACCTTGCCGCTGGTGGGCATTGGCCACTGGATCGGGCTCAGGATTCACCAATCTCTCGTTGAAGGGGAGCGTAAGTTCTTTAACCGAGTGATTGGATCTGGGCTTTGTATGGTCTCAATGCTCGGGCTATGGTCAGTGCTTTGATATACTAATGCCCACCGTGCCTTTTCCAGGCACCGATATTCGGAGATATTACGCATTATGGCTACCGCTAACGCCTCACGGTCACTCGGTCCTACCCAAACGCTTTTCGAACAGATTCTTCCGGCAACTGATGCCACCAGTGCAACTTGGGTCAGAAATGGGCTGGCTATTGTTGTGGGGAGCGTACTGCTCACCTTAGCTGCCAAGTTGTCTATCCCCTTCTACCCGGTACCGCTCACCCTGCAAACGCTAGTTGTGTTGTGTTTGGGTATGGTTTTGGGCCCTACGCTAGGAGCAGCTGCTGTGCTGGCCTATCTGGCTCAGGGAGCTTTGGGTCTGCCCGTTTTTGCCGGCACACCTGAAAAAGGTATTGGCATCGCGTACATGTTGGGCACAACAGGGGGCTATCTGTTGGGCTTTGTGGTCGCAGCCTTCGTAGTTGGTCTGTTGGCAAAGCGCCATTGGGATCGCTCGATGTTAACTACCATTGCGGCTATGGTCATCGGAAACGCCATAATTTATGCATTCGGTCTAGTCTGGCTAGGCAGTATTGTCGGGTGGGACAAACCTATATTGGCGTGGGGTATGACGCCATTTTTACTAGGTGACCTTGCCAAAATTCTCATTGCCGCTGCTCTTTTGCCTGCAGCCTGGAAATTCTTCAAACCATGAAACCATTGATATCTGTTGCCCTGAGTAGCTTGCTGCTGGTTGCTTGTGCCGGCGATGGTCCAAAATTCGAAGATATCAAACAGGTGGCTGAGTCCGCGCTGGGTGGTTCGACAGCTGGCCCATTGAGTACCGATGAAATTACTCGCGGTCTCAAAGAAGCCTTAACCACCGGATCAAATGCGGTAGTCAGTCAGTTGGGTCAATCTGATGGCTTCAGCGGTGATCCTGCTATCCGTATTCCTCTACCCAGCGCGCTGATCAAAGCGCGCGATGTCGCTAGTAAGGTTGGGCTGGAAGGTTCTTTTGATGATTTGGAGCTACGATTGAATCGAGCTGCCGAAGAGGCAACACCTAAAGCCAAGGCACTTTTTGTCAGCGCGATTCGTTCCATGAGTGTTGAAGATGCCAAAGGCATCCTGCAGGGGCCTGACAATGCAGCAACTGAATATTTCCGTGGAAAGACCGGCTCTGATCTGCAGTCGCAAATGCGGCCTATTGTAGATCAGGCCTTAGCCAAGGTCGGTGCTGTCAGCTCGTTCAACAAATTGCTGTCTCAATACAACAATATACCGCTGGCACCCAAGGTGGACGCTGATCTCACCGGGCACGTGGTTGAAGAGGGTAGTGACGGAATATTCTTCTACCTGGCACAGGAGGAAAAAGCGATTCGTGAAAATCCGCTTAAACGTACCTCCGAAATTTTGCAGCGCGTTTTCGGAAGTCAATAACCACACATGAATCCACCAGATCTATCTGATCGGAACGCCTTTGGGCGTGATGAACTCATTGCCTGTGGGCACGGTGAGCTGTTCGGCGAAGGCAATGCCCGTCTGCCTTTACCCAACATGCTTATGTTTGATCGAATTACCCGCATTACCGCTGATGGTGGTGAGTCAGGTAAAGGCGATATCGTTGCAGAGTTAGACATAAACCCTGATCTTTGGTTTTTCGGCTGCCATTTCGAAGGCGACCCGGTAATGCCGGGATGCCTGGGCCTTGACGCAATGTGGCAATTGGTCGGCTTTTTTCTAGGCTGGAAAGGAAATCCCGGACGCGGCCGCGCACTAGGTTCAGGGGAGGTCGAATTTTTTGGTCAGGTATTACCCACAGCCAAGACAGTACGTTATGAGCTAACTATGAAACTATTGATCGAGCGAAAGCTTGTCATGGGCATTGCCGATGGTCGAATGCTGGTGGATGAGAAAGAAATCTACACCGCTCAAGATCTGCGAGTAGGCCTGTTTACTTCCACTGAAAATTTCTAGCGAGACCTCCCATGCGTAGAGCGGTAATAACCGGTATCGGGATAATCTCGTGTCTGGGAAATGATAAAGAGACGGTGACTGAATCCTTACGTGAGGCGCGTTCGGGTATCACCTTGCGAGAAGAGTATAAGGAAATGGGTATGCGCAGCCATGTGGCCGCAGCCCCTCAAATCGACCTTAAGGAAGCCATAGACCGCAAGCAGTTTCGATTCATGGGCGGTGCTGCCGCCTATGCCTACCTGGCTATGCAAGCTGCGATAAAAGACGCGGGGCTCGATGAGAGCGATGTGTCTAATGAACGCACGGGAATCATTGCAGGTTCTGGTGGCGGATCCTCCCTCAGCCAGGTGGAGTCTGCAGATATTTTACGCAATAAGGGTATTCGCCGGGTAGGTCCCTATCGAGTCACCCAGACAATGGGTAGTACGGTATCAGCATGCCTTGCCACACCGTTCAAGATCAAAGGTATTAACTATTCCATCTCATCTGCCTGTTCAACCAGCGCGCACTGTATTGGCAATGCACTGGAACTGATTCAGCTTGGTAAACAGGATCGAGTATTTGCTGGTGGTGGAGAAGAGGAGCACTGGACGCTGAGTTGTTTGTTTGATGCAATGGGAGCTCTGTCGACTAAATATAACGACACTCCAGAGGTTGCTTCACGTGCCTACGACGCTAATCGAGATGGATTTGTCATTGCTGGCGGTGGCGGCATGGGGGTGGTTGAAGAACTCGAAACTGCTAAGGCAAGAGGCGCTACCATCTACGCTGAAGTTGTAGGGTACGGTGCCACTTCAGATGGCCATGATATGGTTGCGCCGTCGGGTGAGGGCGCTGCTCGTTGTATGGCTATTGCCAAGTCAACTGTTGATACACCCATAGACTATATAAACGCACACGGAACAAGCACACCGGTGGGAGACGTTGCCGAGCTTGGTGCTGTCAAGACAGCATTTGGTGATGCATTGCCGCATATCGGATCCACCAAATCTTTATCCGGGCATTCGCTAGGTGCGGCTGGTGTACAAGAAGCGATCTATACATTGCTTATGCAGCAGGCAGGATTTCTTGCAGAGTCAGCTCATATAGAAGAGCTAGACACTGCAGCCGAGGGCATGCCGATTTTGCGACAGCGGATTGACAACGCTGCCGTAGATACTGTGATGTCTAATAGTTTTGGCTTTGGCGGTACCAATGCATCATTGGTGTTTCGTAAACTCTAAACTGCTTGCCCAATAAGACACTTGTTTATGCGTTAAAAAAAGCCCGCTGCAACTTGCAGCGGGCTTTTTTGTGACAGCTTGATGTAAAGGCGCTTTACCGAGCTGAGCGCCCCAGGGCCTTTAATAGAAAAGTAACTTTCTAGAATTCGTCCCAAATCTCATCAGTACCTGTTGCACGCTTAACCGGTTCAACACTGACGTTGTCATGGTTAGCAGCGATATTTTCGGGTGATGAATTGGATTTGCGGGACTGCCAAGTAGAGGGAGTAGCCTGTGGGGTGTGCAGCGTGGTTGGTACTTTCACGCCAGGGCCTGGCTGACCGACTTGCGAATTACTATCATCACTGGAGAAGTAGCTGATTTTCGATCTTAGCAAATTTGCATTGCTATTCATGGTACTGCTGGTTGTCGCAGCTTCCTCTACCAGTGCCGCATTCTGTTGAGTGACACTATCCATGTGTACCAAAGCTTGATTGATTTGCTCAATACCAACGGCCTGTTCGTCTGTGGCGATGGTAATCTGACCAACGATATCGGTCAATTGCGACACCGAGCCCACAATCAGTTTTAGTTCGTCGCCTGATTCGGTAACTAATAATGTACCGTCCTTAACCTTGGTGACGCTATCTTCGATCAGATCCTTGATTTCTTTAGCAGCTGATGCACTTCGCCCCGCCAGTTGTCGTACTTCACTGGCCACTACAGCAAAGCCACGACCTTGCTCACCTGCTCGCGCTGCCTCAACTGCAGCATTCAGAGCAAGTAGATTGGTTTGAAATGCGATTTCATCGATCACGCCAATGATATCTGCAATACGCTCACTGGCAGAGCTGATTTCCTGCATGGCTGTAATTGCACGTGAAGATACTTCACCGCTCGATACCGCCCGCTCCCGCGTGTTGATGGCCAGATCGTTAGCTGATCGCGCGTTTTCGGCGTTTTGTTTTACTGTGCTGGCAAGCTCTTCTGTGCTTGAACCGGTCTCTTCCAGATTCGAGGCTTGTTGCTCGGTTCTCTCGCTAAGTCCACGATTTCCGTTGGACAACTCGCTGGAACCCGATTCCACGTCACGTGCGATCAGATTAGCCTCACTCAGAATATTCCGAAGGTTAGCGCGCATGGATACAAGCTGAGCGTATGCGCCTCGTGCATTAGTATCACCTGGCTCATCGTTTAAATCACCACTGGCGATGCTGTTGGCAATACGCTTCATATCTTCCGGGTCGCCACCAAGGATTCGGTATAGATACTGGCCTAGTAGGAAGGCAAAAACAGCTACGGTTATAGTCGAAATAGCGGCAACCCAGAATGATGTTTTAGCCAGCGTACTTACCGAGCTGAGCGCTTCATCTGAAGTTATACGCGTTATGATTGCCCAGCTAAGTCCGTTTATTGGAAGACTTGCGTATGCGGATAGGTATTCGACCCCATCGACAGTTTCGGCAATTGCGCCTTGTTTACCGCCTATGGCCAGTTGAAGCGCTTGAGTATCTATCCTCTTGCTCAGGATAGTGTTGTCATCGCTAAAGCGAGACTGAGAGCGCATTAATTTGTCGGCACCTAACAGCATTGACTCACCCGTGTCACCTAGACCTTCAGCGTTTGACATGATGCTGTTGAGCTTGTCTACAGGTGCTTGAAACGCAAGTACGCCAATTGCGCTACCCTGTCGGTAGATCGGTGTGGCGAAGAAGGCCGCCGGTGCATTTAGAGAGGGCGTGTAATTTTGAAAATCTGCAACAGCAACTTCACCCTGTGAAAGATTAAGTGCGCGTTTGGTCACTTCTGCCAGGTTGGAGTCTCGATGTGGGCCATTAAACAGACTTGTGCCGAAATCAGTTTCCTTATAAACCGAATAAACGATATTGCCCTGTTTAGGCTCAATCAGAAAAATGTCGTAGTAACCAAATTCTTTTAGGTATGCACGAAACATTTCGTGACTGTCTGCATGCGCGCGTCCGTAGGCATCAAATGTGCCGTGGGTGTTTAGCGCATCCTTACTACCTGCCGGATTACTATTGCTTGAAAGGTAGAGATCTTGAGCCATCAATCCGGCGCTGCTCTGCGGCAGCAGACGTTGAGACGATGTTGAGCCACCGGTTTGCGCATTCAGATTGGGGATGAACTCCCGGTCATAGAATCTCTGTACTCTCTTTTTTACATTGGCTGCTTCGGCTTTATCAGCTTCGAAAGCTACCCCAAGTTGCGGGAAGGTATTAGAGAAGTTGTGCATGGCCTTCACAACTGCGGGATTCTGCCCGAGTATAGAATTTTGATTCTGCAGGTAATTAACATATGTCGCCACATACTCCTGACGTATTGTTACATCTCCTTGGAGTCTACTGAAGGTAGATTCCTCCATGCTGTTGCTTGCCTGACCAGAGATTATCAATGTCGCCGTAGCCATGGGCACTAGTCCGGCAACGATCATACTGACTACAAGTAAGGGTCTCATCTTCATCATAGGGGGAGCCTAAATCGCGGTTTTGCTGTGTATGTGTAGATTTCGGCGCCCAGGCAAATATATTCAATAGCTTGTGTTAGCTGCTATGCGTATTTTTGTACATTGGCAACTTAACGGTTACATGCACGCGTTTTGACTTCAAAGGTACGAAATGTGGTCGTTACCCACAGTACCTCCTGGATTTAGTATAAGACCCATGAAAGTGATGATTGTTGATGACTCAAAGTCGATGCGGATGATTGTAAAGCGCACGCTGAAGCAAGCTGGCTATGACGATATGGAATTCGAGGAAGCCGACGACGGCAGTGTGGCGTTGGAAAAAATTAATGACTATGACCCACACTTGGTTTTGTGTGACTGGAACATGCCCATTATGAATGGAATAGACTTTCTAAAGGCTATTAGGGCTGATGGTAACAACGTCAAGTTTGGCTTCGTAACCACGGAATCCACTGCGGAGATGCGAGCGGCGGCCAAGGAAGCCGGTGCTCAGTTTCTAGTGGCTAAACCGTTTACTGCTGAGAGTTTCGAAAAAGCCTTGCGACCGGTGATTGGATAATCATGGACTATCAAAAACCCGACGACACACAAATGACGGACATGTTGCAAATGTTTGTTGGTCCTGCTGCTAAGGCGAAAGCCACTGATAGTGGTAACACAGAAGCACTTAGCTTTACAGCGCTCTACATCAATGGCGAAGGCGATACCGTGGCAACTTGCAGCTGCGACATGCCAACGGCTGCTGCTCTGGGCGGTTCTCTTTCCATGATTCCCATGGGTGGAGTGGAAGGCATGGTCGAGGACAATGCCTTGACCGAAATGGCAACAGATAATTTGTATGAAGTAATGAACATTCTGTCCAGTTTATTAATGAGTGACAGTACCAGTCATTTGAAGCTATCCAAGGTTGAGCCAGATACAACCAACAGATATGTGGAAGATGGTTCGGAAGAAGCAGCGTACACACTTGATCTTGGCAATTACGGACCGGGCGAGTTGATTTTCAACTTTAGTTGAACAACTCATAACCCCTAATCCCATAGATAACCGATGCAGCAATAATGGATGACGATCTAGAAGAGCTCCGACATATATTTCTCGACGAATGTTTGGAAAATATCGAACTCCTTGAGCGCGGTTTAATGCGCATGGGAGAAGGTGATGGTGATGCCGATACGCTAAACGAAGTGTTTCGAGCGGCTCACTCCATAAAGGGTGGTGGTTCGACCTTTGGCTTTCTGCCGATGGCTGAACTAACTCATCATATGGAGACGCTTCTCGATGAGATGCGCTCTGGCAAACGCCCCGTAATGGAACCGGATGTTGATCTGTTGCTCAGCGGTATGGATATGGTTCAAGGTATCTTGAGCGATAGTCGAACCGAAACGGCAGCAGACCATCCTGATCGTCTTAAACTACAAGGTCAGTTAGAAGCGTCGGTTTTGAAGGGAATCGCCGAAGGTGTCGCTAGTGCTCAAGCCGAGGGCGATGCACCTGAAGCAGAGGCAGAACCTGCTGAGCCGGCTGCGCAAAGCTTTCGGGTAACCTTCGCACCTAATTCTGATTTTTACTTGCGTGGCAATGATGCGCTGCTTATTTTGCGAGAGCTCAAGCGTCAAGGTGAAGCCACCGTGGTGGTGGTTGATAGCGAATTACCTGATTGGAAGGAAATTGATGTCAACAATAGCTACTTGAGTTGGCAGGTTGATATTAGCGGTACGAGCACCGAGGCAGAAATTCTAGAAGTATTCGATTGGGTGGATACCGATTGTACTGTCACGATCACACCACTGGCTAGTGAGAGCGAATCCGTTTCTGAGCAGCCCGCAGAGGTGGAGAGCCCTGCAGAACCCGCAGCAGAGTCCACTCCCGCTGTAGCCGCAGCGGTTGCAGAAAAGCCAGCAGCGGCCAAAGAGGCGGCGAAGCCTGCCGCTAAGGCGACGGCTAGTGGAGGGGAATCAAGTTCGATTCGCATCGCCACAGACAAAATCGATCAACTGATCAATCTGGTTGGAGAGTTGGTCATCACTCAATCTATGCTAAGTCGCGTCAGCGATTCACCAGATGGTATAGATCTGGATGAGTTGCGTGAGCGCATGGCAGATCTTGAACACAATACGCGTGACTTGCAGGAAAGTGTCATGCAGGTACGCATGCTGCCTATTTCCTCAGCATTCAGTCGTATACCGAGGCTGGTTAGAGATTTGTCTCGTAAGCTGAACAAAGAGGTGGATCTACAAATGGTGGGTGGCTCGACCGAGCTGGATAAAACTGTGCTGGAGCGCATGATTGACCCGCTCGTTCATCTGGTGAGAAACGGGCTTGATCATGGTATTGAAACGCCTGAAGAAAGGCAGGCTGCGGGCAAGACTGGAGCCGGTATTCTGCATCTATCTGCGCGGCAGGAAAGCGGCAGTGTTGTTATAGAAATTCGTGATGACGGCAAAGGCATCAATGGTCCGTTTATTCTTGCAAAAGCCCGTGAAAAAGGAATAGTGGGGCCAGATGAAGAACTCACCGACGATCAGATAAATCAACTTATCTTTGCGCCCGGTTTTTCAACCGCCGCCGTGCTCAGTGATGTATCGGGGCGTGGTGTCGGTATGGACGTTGTGCGCCGAAACATCATGGATCTAGGTGGTCGCGTGCATGTTTATTCTACGTTTGGCGAAGGTACACGCATCGAGATAAATCTGCCCCTGTCCTTAGCAATACTTGATGGTCAGTTGGTGCGGGTAGCCGGTGAAGTCTACATTATTCCGATTCTCAGCATCATAGAAACACTGGAGCTTGCACAGACCGAGCGCTCTGATGTACCAGGCACTGGCGAGGTCTGTCGTTTTCGTGGTGAGTACCTTCACATGTTGCGCGTAGCTGAACACTTTCGATTGCCAGAACCATCAAGTGGTGGTCTGGTAGTCGTAATCGATACTCACGGAAAGCGTATTGGGCTTGTCATTGATGAGGTGTTGGGTCAACAACAAGTTGTGATAAAGCCTTTGGATCGCAACTATAAAAGCGTTAAAGGTTTGGCGGGGGCCACCATCATGAGTGACGGATCTGTTGCTCTGATTCTTGACCCTGCCAATATAAGTGAACCCGAGCCTGAATCCGAATTGTTGGCTGAAGCCGCCTAATTAGCGAGATAAAAAATATGCAATTTCAATCAACTGAAGGTAGTGATATCGCTGAAACAGCGGATCAATTTCTGTCCTTTCTTATTGCCGATGAAGAGTACGGCATAGAAATCTTAAAGGTACAGGAGATCAAGAGTTGGGGGGCTTATACGCCACTGCCCAAGTCGCCCGAATATGTTCTAGGTGTCATCAACTTACGTGGCGCGATCGTGCCCATTATTGATTTACGATGCCGATTTGGTTTGCCTGCTACCGAATACACGGCCACCACTGCGGTCATCATTGTACGAACCGAGTCGCATGAGCAATCGCGCATTATCGGTTTGGTAGTGGATAGCGTGTCGGAGGTCTATCATCTGTCTCAGGATGCGATTCAGGATGCCACTGAAACAGGTTCATCACACAAGGCAAGCTATGTTCGAGGGTTTGGACAAATTGATGACAAGCTTGTGATATTGGTAAATCTTGATCCCATTATTTCCTCTTCTCTGGGCGAGATTCAGAAACTAGCGGAAGCTGCATGAGCGACTCAAAGGTAGGAGCGATCGAGCTTCCAGGTCAGTTTGCACAAGTTCAATTAACAGCGTTAAAGGAGCTTGTAAATCATCAACAGGAGGGTGGCGCGGTAGTCCAGTTTGATGCTTGTGCGTTGGAACGTATCGATGGAGCTGCCGTCCAGTTCTTGTTGAGTGTGAGCAAGACCCAGACTGCAAATGCGGAAACTCCGCTTATAATTAACGCAAACGAGATACTGAT
>JBGCEO010000111.1:0-25266 GCA_045106475.1 Granulosicoccus sp. | reverse complement strand
GCTGAACAGATAATCAAAGCGGGTTTTCTTCAGCTCACCCTGACCCACAACGCAGCCTCGCTCGCTGATATGTACCGCATGCGTGCTGTTCGGAAAGTAGCGCTTGATCAACGACGGGTATTGCTGGTGTCCATCGGTTTTAAAGTGTACATCGGCAGGTAAGCAGCGCTGCAGTTCCTCAAACACATTGTGCCGAGCGGCATAACTTTGATCAGCTCGTTTACCGTAACGTTTGCGTGACACCGCTGCCAAACGGCCAAAGGCCGGGATGGATGCTACCCGAAAGCACAACGGGACTCGTACCCCATCAATGACTGCCAGAGGCACGGTCAGTGGCTTGCAGTTGGTATGCTCGAAGGTGAGTAGATCATCGAACTGGACAGCTTTTATGGGGCCTTGCTGCTTGATAAAGGCCTTGAGATAGCGACGGTTCTTTTCCCGTGAGAGCCTGGCCTGCCACACCAGCCTAGCTGCAATGGTCTTGATGTTGACCCCGACGAGCTCCGCAATATCCCGGGGACACATGTTGCTGGCAAAGCAGAATCGTACCGTTGAATTAATGCGCCGTTTTTTCTGCCGGTAGGTCGCGCTGAAGGTGGCCGCAGAGAACTTCTTCGAGCAGCGTTTGCACTTAAAGCGTTGAATGGATTTGGCATCGTCGGCACGCGAATAAAAGCCATCGCGCACAAAGAAGGATCTGGGCGCATCGCAGCCCGGGCATCGTGTGTTCACATCCATGTGAAACTCTCGGTTTTGTAGTGTCAGACCTAGCTTATCAGGAAAGTCCATCCCCAGCATGCTGGGGCAGTTTCATTGGTTTCGCACTTGGCGTTCCGCAGTCCGTACAATACACCCCCATGGCTCTTTATCCCGACATACGAGACTTGCAGCTTCTGATGGCTTTGTCTCAACGCAAACACTTCACCCGCGCAGCAAACGACTGCGGCATATCCCAGCCTGCATTTTCTGCACGCATCAGACATCTGGAAGATGAGCTGGGTGTTCCCATAGTTCGTCGCGGCAACAAGTTTTTGGGATTTACCAAAGATGGCGAGCTGGTCCTGAAATGGGCGAGCAAGATTCTGGCTAATTCTGAAGGGTTGCTACAGGATATAGAGATATCCAAGGGAGCGCTTCGCGGAACACTGGTGCTGGGTGTTGTGCCGACAGCTTTGACCTATGCCGCCAGCATTTCGACTGTTCTGCGTGATCGTTTTCCAGATCTTGCTATTCAAATTCAATCCCTTACCTCTGTGCAGATAACGCGTGGGTTGACTGATTTTTCGATTGACGCAGGTTTTACCTACGATGATGTTGACAAATCATCACTGTCGTTCGAGGCGATCTATGACGAGCATTACGTCCTGCTGACACCTGCTGCCATGGCACCCAGAAAACAAGGTGAGGCGAGCTGGGAGGAAGTTGCCAAGTTGCCGCTGTGCTTATTGAGCAAGGATATGCACTTCAGACAAATCATAGATTCACTGTTTGAGCAGGCCCACGTTCAACCGCAGCCGGTGATGGAGACTAATGCGTTCACAGCAGCTTTAGCGCAGGTGGCCACCGGGTCCGCTGCGACAATTGCTCCCGAGGCACTGGTCAAGAGCCTTTTGCTCGACGAATCCACAAGCTGTCTAAAATTGAGTTCACCGGTTGTGGGTCATTCGATAGGGCTTGCTGTGCTAGACCATGAGCCGGTTCTGCCTGCAATTACTGTGTTGCGGGAGGCTATACGGTCTCATCATAAGTAAAGCAAATCGCACCATTTAATATTACGATTTGTATTTTATAGCGGAATCGACTCTAGTACAGTAAATCTAGCTGGAGTATGAGTGATGGGAGTTGCCGACAAGACGCCAGGCGTGTGGAAATCCGGGCGAGGAAAGGGGCGTCCAACGCCAAAAGGTCGTCAGGTTGAAGATGCAGCGCTGGCAGATGTCAGGGCGCTACTCGGCAATCGGGAGCGTCGAGCCGATTTGCTCATAGAGCACCTTCACCTGATTCAAGATCATTACGGTCATATCTCATCTCTTCATCTTCATGCACTGGCCGATGAGATGCGCCTGTCACAAGCTGAGGTGTATGAAGTGGCAACCTTCTATGCGCATTTTGATGTGGTCATGGAGGGAGAAAAACCACCCCCGGCCTTAACCATTCGTGTCTGTGATTCTCTCGCTTGCGAACTGGCCGGTGCTCAGCAGTTGATGAGCAATCTCGAAAAAGGTCTTGATCCGTCCGAAGTTCGTGTTCTGCGAGCTCCCTGCATGGGGCGTTGCGACACGGCACCCGTGCTTGAACTGGGCCATAAGCATATTGATCACGCTACGCCCGAACTTGTAAACAAAGCCATCGCGGCAAAAGATACCCACGCCCATATGCCGTCGTATGAAAACTTCGAGGCGTATCGCTCCCAAGGTGGCTACGCAGAACTTGAGGCGCTAAGAGCGGGGAAGCACTCACCTGATGAGGTACAGGAGCAGGTTTTGAGTTCAGGTTTGAGAGGACTTGGAGGTGCTGGTTTCCCATCGGGTAAAAAGTGGTCTTTTGTAAGGGCCGAAGCTGGGCCGCGATATCTTGCCGTTAATGGTGATGAGGGTGAACCGGGTACCTTTAAAGATCGCTATTATCTGGAGCGAACGCCGCATTTGTTTCTGGAAGGCATGTTGATCGCTGCCTGGGCAGTAGAGGCAGAAACTTGTTTCATCTACATGCGAGATGAGTATCCAGCCGTTCTGCAAATTCTCAGAGATGAAATAGCGGCATTAGAGGCAGCCGGTATCGTTGCCCCGGGCTATATAGATTTGCGCCGTGGCGCTGGTGCTTATATCTGCGGTGAAGAGAGCGCCATGATTGAATCGATAGAAGGCAAGCGTGGCATCCCTCGTCATCGTCCGCCGTTCGTGGCTCAAAAAGGTGTCTTTGACAGGCCCACACTCGTACATAATGTAGAGACTTTGTATTGGGTGACCCGCATCTGTCGAGAAGGACCTGAAGTACTCAACAGTACAGAAAAAAACGGACGCGTAGGTTTACGCTCTTACTCGATCTCAGGCCGCGTAAAAAACCCTGGTGTGCATCTACTGCCTGCCGGCTCGACTATTACTGATTTGATTGATGCCTGTGGTGGCATGCTGGACGGTCATGCGTTTAAAGCCTACCAACCGGGGGGGCCGTCGGCAGGAATTCTTCCGGCTTCCATTAATGATGTGCCCATGGATTTTGACACGCTACAGCCGTTGGGAACATTCATCGGTTCAGCGGCAATAGTGATTCTATCGGATCATGACAGTGTGAAAGATGCCGCGTTGAACATGCTCAGATTTTTTGAGGATGAAAGTTGCGGTCAATGTACACCTTGCCGGGTTGGTTGTGAAAAGGCGGTAAAACTGATGGAGAAGGATAAGTGGGACAAACCGCTGCTTGACGAATTGTGCACGGTCATGATCGATGCGTCCATCTGTGGGCTGGGACAGGCGGCACCCAACCCCATTCGATTAACGATGAAACACTTTGCGGATGAGGTCTAGCTCATGAGCGATACAGTCACTTTTACACTGGATGGTCAACAGGTCACCGCCAAAGCAGATGAATCGCTTTGGGAAATAGCGAAAAAACAGGGCACTTTGATTCCGCATCTTTGCCACAAAGACTCTGAAGGCTACCGCTCGGATGGTAACTGCCGCGCCTGTATGGTCGAGATCGAGGGCGAAAGAACCTTGGCAGCTTCCTGTATTCGTACAGCAACAGAAGGCATGGTCGTCAATACACAAAATGATCGATCGGTCTCTGCGCGAAAATTGGTTGTAGAAATGCTCGTTGCAGATCAGCCAGAGCAGGCTGTTGCACATGATCGTTCCTCGCATTTCTGGGATATGGCAAAAATGCAGAACATAACGGTCAGCCGCTTTCCATCAATCGAGAAACAGCGAGTACCCATTCTGGATGCATCTCATTTAGCCATGAGCGTAAATCTGGATGCCTGCATTCATTGCAATCTGTGTGTTCGCGCTTGCCGCGAAGTCCAGGTCAATGATGTGATTGGTATGTCCGGGCGTGGACATGATGCAAAAATCACCTTCGATTTTGATGATCCCATGGGTAACTCTACTTGCGTGGCCTGTGGTGAATGTGTTCAGGCTTGCCCCACCGGTGCCTTGATGCCTGCCACAGTGCTCGATGAAAGTGGTCAAGGTGATAGCCTGGCTTTTGATCGTGAAGTTGAGAGTGTTTGCCCTTACTGTGGCGTTGGATGTCAGCTTTCTTTCAAAATCAAAGATGAAAAGATTGCCTGGGTGGATGGCATCTCTGGTCCTGCTAATGAAAATCGTTTATGCGTCAAAGGGCGGTTTGGATTTGACTACGTAGCGCACCCTCATCGCTTGACTAAACCTCTCATTCGTCGGGAGGATGCACCTGCCAAAGGGTTGAATGTCGATCCTTCAAACCCTTACACCCACTTTCGCGAAGCGACCTGGGACGAAGCATTGGACGCCGCAGCTGGTGGCATGTCAGCCCTGCGTGACGATACCGGTGAGCGAGTGGCAGGATTTGGTTCAGCAAAATGTTCTAACGAAGAAGCGTATTTGTTCCAGAAACTCATCAGGCAGGGTTTCGGTCATAACAATGTTGATCACTGCACGCGTCTTTGTCACGCCTCTTCAGTCGCGGCCTTGCTGGAGAACGTAGGTTCGGGTGCGGTGACAGCTACCTTCAACGAAATAGAAAACGCCGACGTGGCAATTGTCATTGGCGCTAACCCAACGGAAAACCATCCGGTGGCGGCGACCTACTTCAAACAGTTCTCCAAGCGTGGTGGAAAACTGATTGTGATGGACCCGCGCGGTCAGGGTTTAAAGCGCCACGCCTCACACATGCTGCAGTTCAGGCCTGGAACCGATGTAGCGATGCTCAATGCCATTATGAGTGTCATCGTTGAAGAGGAGCTTTACGACCAGCAGTATATTCAAGCCCAGACAGAGAACTGGGAAGCAATGAAGGAACACCTGAAAGGTTTTCCTGCCAGCAAGATGGCTTCGCTGTGCGGTATCGATGAAGACACTCTGCGTGACGTTGCCCGAACATTTGCGAATGCAAAGTCTGCGATGATTTTCTGGGGTATGGGTGTTTCTCAGCATATCCATGGAACCGACAACTCGCGATGCCTGATATCACTGGCCCTGATGTGCGGACAGATTGGCCGCCCGGGATCCGGACTGCATCCATTGCGCGGTCAGAACAACGTTCAAGGCGCATCTGACGCTGGTCTTATCCCGATGTTCCTCCCGGATTATCAGTCAGTCGCTGATGATGGTGTTCGCTCCGCTTTTAATGAAGTCTGGGGTACGAATAACATCGCCAGCGAGAAAGGTTTGACGGTGGTGGAGATCATGGATGCCGTGCATTCAAATGATATTCAAGGTATGTATGTATTGGGTGAGAACCCGGCCATGTCAGACCCTGATGTGGAGCATGCTAGAGACGCTTTGGCTAAGCTTAAGCATCTGGTAGTACAGGACATATTCCTCACCGAAACTGCTAATTTCGCGGACGTGATATTGCCATCGTCTGCCTGGCCGGAGAAAACCGGCACAGTGACCAACACCAATAGGCAGGTTCAAATGGGTAGGCCTGCCGTTTCTCCGCCCGGTGATGCGCAGGAGGATTGGTGGATAACCGTTGAGCTGGCAAAACGTTTGGGTCTGAACTGGACCTATACTCATCCAAAGGAAGTGTTCGCTGAAATGAAGTTGTTGATGAATTCATTTGACAACATTACCTGGGATCGACTTGAGACTACGGCGGTTACCTACCCATCGCTTTCGATGGACGATCCTGGGCAGGCCATCGTGTTTGGTGATGGTTTTCCTCGCAAGGATGGTAGAGCGCGATTTACGCCTGCAGAAGTGACCGCTCCTGCGGAGACGCCGGATGAAGAGTATCCGATGATACTGACCACTGGGCGGCAGCTAGAGCATTGGCACACTGGATCCATGACTAGACGCGCATCCGTTCTGGATTGGGCTGAGCCGGAGGCTAATGCTTCCTTGCATCCTAAAACACTCAGGCGTTTAGGTCTGGAGGCAGGCCAGATGATGACTATAGAGACTCGGCGCGGTGCTATCAGTATCATGTGCCGCTCGGATAGAGCTGTTGCGCAGGATATGGTCTTTGTACCCTTTGCTTATGTCGAGGCAGCGGCCAATGTGCTTACCAACCCCAAGCTAGACCCCTATGGGAAGATACCGGAATTCAAGTTTGCCGCTTGTCGCATTCGTAAAAGTGAGGAGCAGTTGGCCGAACCTGCTTGATAGGCAGAGGAGGGTGGGATGACGTCAAAACGCTACCGACTTCCACCTCTCCAAGTCTTGTCGGCATTTGAATCTGCTGCCCGCCTGTTAAGCTTCAAAAATGCTGCAGACGAATTGGACGTAACGCCTAGTGCAGTCAGCCAGCATATAAAAACACTTGAGCAATATATGCATATTGCTCTTTTTGAGCGCAGGCATCGTGGTGTAGAACTGACAGCGGCAGGCCGCAATTTATATGCTGCGCTGGAACATGGCCTTACCCACATTTCAAGTGCGATTGATGAGATTCGTGCCAGTGACGAAAATAGAGCAGTGACTGTTTTCGTCAGCACTGCGATGTCCTCTCTATGGCTTACTCCTCGACTAACCCAGTTCTGGAAATCACACGGAGATGTAGCGGTTAATCAGCACGTTGCTGACAGTGTTTCTGAGAATTTTAGAGATTGCGATTTAAAAATTTGGTACGGAAAATCTTCAGACACTGAATCAGGCGCAGAACTTCTGTTTACCGACAGGCTTGTGCCTGTGTGCAGTCCCGGCTATGCCAGAAATCTCAAGGATCGTTCCCTGGAAACACTGGCAAAACAGACACTTATTCATATGGATTCGTCGTCTAATTGGACCAACTGGCAGAGCTGGTTTAACGCTCATGGCTATGGGGGAAGTCTGGCCGATGGGCCGCATGTCAATAACTATACGATTGCCGTTCAGTCAGCCCGAGAGGATGTGGGGGTTCTGCTCGGCTGGGAAAGACTGCTTGCGCCACTGCTGGAACGCAAACTATTGGTTACCCTTGATGAGCATGCTATTGACGCGCCAGATCATTTCTATCTCTCACACTCTAAAGACAAGCCGCTAAGGAAAAATGCCGCTTTGCTCAGAGATTGGTTGCTCGCCTCAGTCTGATGTTCCTGACTACTGGTGTAGTCAGACTAATCTGAACATTAGTTTGAGCGTATTGATCCTATTTCAAATTCACGCTAAAACTTCCTGTACTCAGGAGTAGAGCGATATTTGAGGGTCATGCAATGAGTTCATTAGAGTCAAACGGACTTTCCGCTGTTCTGTGCGATGTGCAACATGCGCGAGGGCTGCCTAATTCACATTACATTTCTGATTCGGTTTTCGAAGAAGAGAAACGTTCTGTTTTATTCGATAGCTGGGCCGGTATTGCCTTTGATAGTGACGTTCCTTCAGCGGGTGATGTGAAGCCAGTAAAGTTACTGGGTATGCCGCTAATCGTGGTCCGTGATCATGATGGATCAATTAACGTCTACCAGAATACCTGTCGACATCGGGGCATGATGCTGGTTCAGGAGCCGGTTAATGTTCGTAAGGTAGTTCGCTGCCCCTACCATAGCTGGTGCTACGATTTAAAAGGTGAACTGCAGGTGACGCCTCATGTGGGTGGCCCGGGATGTAACAGTCATGAGTCTATAGATCGAGAAAATCTTGGTCTGCACAAGATAGCTTGCGCAGTATGGCTTGGTGTTGTTTTTGTCAATGTATCCGGAACAGCTGAACCCTTTGAAGAGTACACAGCCGATCTTCGTGCTCGCTGGGGGGAGTTCGATGCACTGAATCTGCATGGCGACCCTGATACTAGTTTCGAACTTACGGTTAACACGAATTGGAAACTGGCGGTTGAGAACTACTGCGAAAGTTATCATCTACCGTGGATACATCCAGGGCTCAATAGCTATTCAAGGCTTGAGGATCATTATAATATCGAACAGCGCGGTTCGTATTCCGGCCAGGGAACAGCTGTTTATCAACAGCTTAAATCTTCAAAGGGTGAGACGTTTGCAGACTTTGCCGGGTTAAGTCAGAAATGGAACACAGCCGCAGAATACATTGCACTTTATCCCAATGTGCTGCTTGGGGTTCACCGCGACCATACGTTTGCGATTTTACTCGAACCGATTGCTACCAATCAGACCATTGAAAGAGTTGCTTTGTTTTATACAAAGGAGTGCGCTACGGACTTAGCCTACCAGAGCTTGCGAGAGAAAAATGCAGCCCTGTGGAAAGGTGTCTTCGAAGAGGATATCTTCGTTGTAGAAGGCATGCAGTCAGGTCGACAAGGTCAATTCTTTGATGGTGGTAAATTTTCACCGGTAATGGATAGCCCCACACATAACTTTCATCATTGGGTCGCAAAAAAACTATCGCGCTCATCCGGGGTAGCTGGTGGTAGCGGTTAATGTGAAAACGACGCTTTGGCAGCAAGAACACAAGGAGCTTGAGGCTCAACTACTGCGAGCACATAAGCTCTCTGAGTCATCATTGCTGGCAAATCTTTATACTCGAAGTGCCGATCTTGCTGAGCAGAATAACGATGTCGACGCTGCTTGCTTCTACCTCACTCAAGCACTTATTTACGCGCTTGAAGCAGGACTGGCAGATGATGAGATGCTGGTTAAGCGCCTTTCGCTTTATGGCCGAATCTAGTTTGAACTATTCATGAAATCACATACAAAATCATGAAATCACATACAAAAGTTGTTGTTATTGGTGGTGGCGTTGTGGGCTGCTCCGTGCTTTATCATCTGACAAAGTTCGGTTGGAAAGATGTCGTGTTGCTGGAACGTTCGGAACTGACATCTGGCTCTACCTGGCATGCAGCAGGGGGTATGCACACGATCAATGGCGATCCCAATGTTGCTAAGCTGCAAAAGTACACTGTTGAACTCTATAAGGAGATAGAAGAATATTCCGGTCAGGATATTGGCTTGCATATGACCGGTGGAGTGATGCTTGCTGCCACACAAGCACGTTTTGACTGGCTCAAATCGATTGTAGGTAAAGGACGCTACGCTGGCCTTGATGCCCAGATCATTAGTCCCTCAGAAGCACACGATCTAATGCCGCTATTAGACCCGGATCAGTTTGTTGGTGCGCTCTATGATGAAGTTGAGGGGCATTTGGATCCATACGGAACCACCCATGCCTATGCCAGATCCGCAAAAAAGAATGGTGCTGAGATTGAGTTACACACCATGGTTGAAGATGTCGTGCAGCGAGCAGATGGATCATGGGATGTCATAACAAGTAAAGGCAATATCAACGCGGAACATGTAGTAAACGCTGCCGGCTTGTGGGCGCGTGAGGTAGGGAGGATGACTGGCCTTGAATTGCCTGTCTTGGCGATGGAGCACATGTATCTCATCACGGAAGACATGCCTGAAGTGATTGATTTCAACAAGAGTACGGGGAAGGAAATGCTCCATGCCGTAGATTTTGATGGCGAGTTATACCTGCGGCAGGAGCGCAACGGCATGCTGATGGGAACCTACGAAAAGGATTGCCGCCCCTGGTCACCTAAACAAACGCCCTGGGATTTTGGTCACGAATTACTTGAATCAGATCTTGATCGTATTACACCGGAGCTTGAAGTTGGATTTAGTCATTTCCCGGCGTTTAATAATGCGGGCATCAAGCAGATCATTAATGGCCCATTTACCTTCTCTCCTGATGGAAATCCATTGGTCGGACCGATTCCCGGCTTTAAGAATCTATGGTCAGCGTGCGCTGTTATGGCTGGATTCAGTCAGGGTGGCGGGGTTGGGCTGGCTTTGGCTAACTGGATGATCGAGGGCGATCCGGGCTTTGATGTCTTCGCGATGGATATTGCGCGATTTGGCGATTATGCGACGATGTCTTACACGAACAAAAAGGTACGGGAAAACTACTCGCGAAGGTTTTCAATCCGTTTTCCAAATGAAGAGCTTCCCGCAGCTCGTCCGCTCAAGACCACGCCCATCTATAATCAACTCAAAGATGCCGGAGCTCAGTTTACGGCCTCCAACGGTTTGGAGGTGCCGCTATGGTTTGCACCGGAGGGTGTTAAGGAGAAATTTTCCTGGTATCGATCAACCGACTTTGATGCAGTAAAGGCTGAGGTATTTGCGGTGCGTCAAGCAGTTGGTCTCTCAGAGATTTCCGGTTTCGCCAAATACGCCGTAACTGGTACTGATTCAGCGGCCTGGCTTGATAGCATGCTCGCTTGCAAGCTGCCTGCTATAAATCGGATGACTCTCGCTCCCATGTTGAAGCATGACGGTAAGGTCATTGGAGATTTTAGTTTGGCCAGATTGGGTGAACACGCGTGGTTCATTGCAGGATCAGGGGCGGCAGAGGAGTACCACTTGCGCTGGTTCAGGCAACATTTGCCCAACGACAAAGATGTAGAGATTCGCTCCTACGAATCCGCTTTGGTCGGCCTATCGATCGCCGGACCGCAGTCCCGTTTCGTTTTGTCAGCGGTTACTGATGCTGATGTTTCATCCGATGCCTTCAGATTTATGCAAATAGAGCATATGAATATCGGCTTGGCTCAAGCCCTGGTAGGACGGGTGAGCTACACGGGGGATCTGGGTTTTGAACTCTGGATGAAACCGGAATACCAGCACCATATTCTTAATCAGTTGCTTGACGCAGGCAAACAACACGGTATCAAGCTATTTGGGTTAAGAGCTCTGAATTCCCTTCGTTTGGAAAAGAACTATGGTAGCTGGGCGCGTGATTACCGACCGGTTTATGATCCTTATGAATGTGAACTTGGATCCTTTGTGGCTCTAGACAAACAAGCGGATTTTATCGGAAAGCAAGCAGCAACAGCTAGCTTGGCTGCAGGCGGTGGACCCATGCGGATGCGCGGTTTTATAGTGCAGGCGACTGATGCAGATGTGATTGGGGATGAACCCATTTTTCACGATGGAGAAGTTTGTGGTTGGGTCACATCCGGTGGCTATGCTCACAACGCGGACGCATCTTATGCAATGGGATATGTGCCCAAAGAGATAGCGGATCAGGAAAGTGGCTGGGAGGTTGAAGTGCTGGGAAATCGATTGACAGCGAAGATGCAAAGGCAACCTTTATTCGATGCCAATGGTGCGGTTATGAGATCGTGAACGCTGTGACCCAGGGGCAAGAAATGGTTGTAAATTAAACCGTCACAGCTTGAATCGTTTTTGTGTTGCCCTACCAATGACTATGATATTGAGGCTATCTGCCTGCCAGGCGGTACCTGCCCATTCGCCAAGCCACTTTATCGCTTGCAATCCTGCTTTTTCGATTGACGTCGATAGTTCTTTCTGACTTGAGTATCGTGAGCAAGTTGTATCAGTCAGAATCTCTCTCGAACTGCCAATGTAGTAGCCGTTGGTAGAAGACAGAATGGATGTTGATTGGTCGAAGTTAGATTCGTTCCAAGCTTCTATCAAGCCCAAGCCGGTATGGTTCAGCATGCCAGGTAAGGTTTTTCGGATTGCGTTGATCTCGATTCCGGCATCAGGATTGCGAACAGCCAGAATAAAACGACCGTCCTGGTTAAGATGTCCCGCCACGAAGTTTAAAGCTGCAGTTTGCTTATCGTTAGACAGGATTGACTGATAAAAGTACTCGCCAAACACAATCAAATCGAACTTCTGATTCAAGCTAAGTTTGTCTAGCTCGCTCTGAATCCATGTCACTTTTTCATCAGTATCGCGACTTCGTGCGAGCTGTAGCTTTGCCGCGGAGGCATCAACTGCAACCACCGTACTGGATTCCGCCATTTCTAATGCTCGAGTGCCGGTACCACAGCCCAATTCGAGAATAGTCTTGGAGCTAGCAGCAAGCTCGAGGTACAAATCGATCTTCACGCTACCGCCGGACGCGAGCGCATTGAGCTGTACTAGTATGAGTTCTTCAGGTAGCTCAGCGTCTTCTTCATCTGTATCTGTATCTGTATCTGTATCTGTATCTGTATCTGCATCTGCATTTGCATCTGCATTTGCATTTGCATCTGCATTTGCATCGACTTCGATATTTTCGTTTTGTAAATCCTGCGAGTCCTGCGAGTCCTGCGAGTCCTGCGAGTCTTGAGCGTCTTGAGCGTCTTGAGCGTCTTGAGAGTCTTGAGAGTCTTGAGAGTCTTGCGAATTTTCAGTGATATCCGTTTCTTCTATAATCATGGAGCAATGTTGTCCAGTAGCTGCCAAGTAAACTATCGAATTGATTGTGTTGCAATTATTTGCAATTGTATTGCCACGAGTACGTAGCCAAATGGGTATTTGGATGTTTTTCCAGGTTAGATATTTGCAGATGAAACGGTTGCTTGATCGGGAAGTTTCTTTGTTACCGTTATTGGCAATTGGCGCTGTAGGCGGTGAACATGTTACTTTCACTCTGAACAATGCGCCGCCTAATAAGTAGGAGAACACCTTTGATACATGTTATTGCCATCATTACCACCTTGCCTGGGAAACGCGAGACAGTTCTTAAAGAGTTCAATGCCATCGTGCCGCTTGTGCTGGACGAGACCGGGTGCATTGAATATCAGCCCGTAGTTGATAGCGAAGCCGGTTTGGGAGGGCATTCTGAGTTTGGTGCAGATACTTATGTGGTTATAGAAAAATGGGAATCCATGAACACATTAAAAGCGCACTCCCAGTCAGCGCATATGTTGGATTACGGAAAACGAGTAAGCGGGTTAATTGCGGATCGCTCAATACATGTAATGGAAAACAGCTCGTCGTGACACGCTTAGAGTCTAAGAGCCAATCGTTCAAAAAGAGAGACGCTGATCTATGATTGAAGAGCCCCCTCTGCTGCTTGTCAAAACCAATCGTAATCGTCCAACAAAAAAGCAGTTGGACGCATTAAAAAATGTGCCGACAGGATTTCTCACTGATGCGATGAATGGGCGGGGTGGCCTTGAACCTGATATCCATTCACTAAGCCCTGGTATTCTGCCGAGCAAAATGTGTGGTGTTGCATTAACCTGTCTTTGCGGTCCCGCTGACCTGTTGGCTGTGTTAGGTGCGCTCACTGAGGTCGAGCAAGGCGACATTCTGGTCGCGGCCACCGGAAAATGGCGCCAATCAGCGGTGGTGGGAGATCGAGTTCTAGGTATGCTCAAGAATGCTGGTGCTACTGGTTTTCTTACCGATGGATTGGTGCGCGATATTGAAGGAATCAACCCCGTTGGATTACCCGTTTTCTGCTCTGGCTTGTCGCCGAATTCGCCTTATTCCAAAGGACCAGGTGAGATTGGAACAACGGTTCAATTGGGCGGTGTGTCGATCAGTAGTGGCGATGTTGTGGTGAGTGATGATAGTGGCGTGGTGATAGTTCCTTATCTTCAGCTAGACAGCGTAATAGCTGCCATCGAGCGCATCGGCGAGCTGGAATCCGACCTGGATAAACAAGTTGCTGATGGTTTAGTAGTGCCTGAGGATATTCGTGCCTTTATGAACTCGGATCAGGTAAGGAGGATTTCTTAGTACAGAGTCTTCAATTCCTCTGATCTTTGACCTACCTGTATTTACATCCACTAGAGTCCACATCATCCACAAATGCCGAGACGCACGGCAGTTGTGCGTTCTCGTTCCAGTTCCCCATGGCAGGTTTTATGACAACGCCTTCGATCGTGTGATCGGTAATAGTCGCCGACCAGCTGTTGGCTTCGCCTGTATCGGCACTTAATACCAGACTATCCTCCTCATTGACAGATTCGAGTAGCAGCTCTCCGCTTACATAGTTCGCACGGCCGGTAGAACTGTTTAGGACGGCGTCCTCAAAGCGTTGCGTGGTTGTGACTCTTATATCGCGACCATTGGTCCAAGAGCCATTGGCTGTAAAATTTGTAGTGAGCAGTGTACGCGGTTGATCGGTAACAGTATCGGCCACCTGCTGATTCATTGTTGCGCGGGTGAATATGCTGTTGTCAGTAAATAAGTCGTCATCATCGAATTGATCAATAAACGTATCATAGCTAAAATTCTGATAAATCAATGACGTGTTTCCAAAGCCTCGTCCCACTGATAAATCAACGACACCGTCCAAACCAAACGAGGTTTCGATCATGTCAATTCCCAAATTTTCATAAGTCGCGGTGTAGCCGCCTGCGTCGCGCCCGAGCAGTGCGAATTGTCCGTCTATTTCTCCGCCGTCAATCGAACACAAATTGAATGATAGGCTTGCGTTAGTTATTGCACTCGGGGCCCTGATGATTGTGAGTGAGCCGCCTCCAAAGCAACTGTATTCGGTTCTAACTGACAAAAGTATATTGTCTTCGACTGTTGGTTCGACAGCCACTTGCTCAGCGAATTCAGAAACCTCGCCAAAAACCAGGCTTTCTAAAAAGGGAAACCACTGAACATGGGCATTGTTGGTGGTTACCTCTGTTATCCCGGCCAGCAATCGTTGTACAACGTTGAGCGTCGAGCCATCGAAGGCGCCCGGATTGATAATGGCAGGGAGAGAGCGTTCGCCAATTGAATTGATAGCAACTAGCTCGTATTTGTGGCGCGAGTCTACTTGTTGGTTGAAACTAAAAACACCATTGTCATCGTAGAAACTGATGCCATCAGTGGTGCCTAGAAATTCACCGTCCCTGAAAATATCGGTTGCAACGATTGTGTCGCTTGGCGGTGGTCTATCCCAAAAGAGCTCAGCGGTATCGGTTGAGTAAAGTGTGATTCTTGCGTTCTGGGGAGAGGCGGGGCGAAGTGTTTGGTCTAAATTGTCGAGAAGGCTTGCATCATTGGGAAACGGCCCAGCTGAAGTGTTGAATTCAAGAACGATCTGTCCGGATTGGTTTCCGGATTCTGATTGGGCAATGACAGAAACCAAGTTCATGGCATCAGGTGCCAGTGAGTTGAGAAAGAAGCTGCTACCGGTAGTTGACCCAACGGGCTCGCCATTGAGGAAAACCTGATACCGAAGACTCCGTGAGAACAATCGGTCCCAGAACACTTCACCGGCTGTGGTGGAATATACCGTGCCGGTTACATTTGCTGGTTCGTCAACACCCTGTGCCAGTTCATCCACCTGAACAACATTGTCGGGATCGACCAATACTCGCCAAGCGCTGTAGTTGCCTTCACCATCGAATGCAGCTATCGAATATCTCCCGCTCAGTTCTGGTACATAGCTGTTAACTCCAATCACAGTATCGTGATAACTGGAGCCTCGATAGAGGTTATAACCAATGGCATCCGTCTGCGGGGTCCATGAGATCAGCTGTCCGTCGTAAGATGCGCCTGTTACCGGAGGCAGCTCCGCAGCGCGGGTATGACTGGTCCACAGTGTTAGCAGAGCAAGAAGCAATAGCGTTACAGCGGGTGTGATAGTTCGCATATTCGAAGTGTGAATTGTCATTGGTCATTAAGAGTCCTTAATCACTACTTACCGACTCGCCTTGTGAGACTTTGTGAAAGTGCTTGGCTTGTTTGACCCACTCGTCTCGTTCAATGCGGCCTGGAAATACAGAGAGAGCGTCTGATACACGTTTAACATCAGTATCATCGAAACTACCCAGTTGTTTGAATGTTGTAACACCCAGATCATTTAATGTACGTTCCATCACTTTGCCTATGCCCTTGATTAGTTTTAGATCATCTCTGTAGGCGGGTGCTTTATATAACTGTGCGCTTCCACTAACACCGACTGATTGGTTGGATTGGGCGACTTGATCTGTAGCCTGCATATTAGTATCTGGAGACAGAGAAGAATCCAACCTGCGATTGGCTTTTTCACCTTCAAGCGTCTTTATTTGTAATACGAATTTTTCGCGTTGTTGTTTTGCGCTGATCAGTTCACTCTGTAAGCGTTTGTTTTCTTCGGCTAACTCTTGTTCCGTCATTGCTGCTGTTGAAGAGGACGCAGCGTTCTGCGATTGCCAACCTTGCATTGATGGCTTTTGAGTGCGTTTATCCTCGCTATGGGCGCTATGGGCGCTATGGGCGCTATGGGCGCTATGGGCGCTATGGGCGTATTGATTGTTTTGGTTGTTTTGGTTGTTTTGGTTGTTTTGGTTGTTTTGGTTGTTTTGGTTGTTTTGATTGTTTTGAAAGGTAGGGTCTTCCTCAGATATTTTCCTTGCTCTCTCCGCATCATTCCGTAAACGGGTAATCTCGTTTGCAAGCTCTAGATTATGTCTCACAGCTGCGTTTAGCCGTTTGTTCTCGGCAGCGAGGTTTTGTGAGGCCTTTGCCGCCATTCTTAGCTCTGCGATTTCTTTATCTGATACTTCTACAGCAGGGTTAGCTTTTTGGCTTCCAGGGCCATTGCTTGCTGATTCTTCTGTTAGCTCGTCGCTAGCCGCTATATTGTTCGATGAGTCTGCTGCTAATCTATGCTCTTCTAGGTCACTTGTTAACGGCTGATTCTCTAATCTAACGTGCTTTGATTCCTGACCGAGTTTGTGACGTGCGCTTGTTTCAACCGTGGAGAAGATGGCTTTTTCAGAGTCGGCTGTCGGACTGCGCTTCTCAATAGCTGGATCATTTTTGTTTGTGTTTAAAATGTCCAGCTGATCGGTTTCAGAAGTAGGGTCCTCACCTGGAGAGAATTGGTTTTGCGCGTCTGTATCTAGCTCTTTCTTTTGCGCGTCTGTATCTAGTTCTTCCTCAAGTGTGGGCGATGCAGTTTGCGCCCGTAGCGTGGCATTACCGGAACTATTTTCCTTAATACCGTTTTGGGCAAAACTGCCGGCATCAATCGACGGCGATACGAGCTCCGCTGATTGTTTCATTGCTGTGATGGCTTCATCGTTTAAGAGTTGGCTTTGTTTCGGTTCATCTTCAACAAAGGTTGTTTCACTGCTCTTGTATTCGCCTTCTTTAGCTGCCGTTCTGTCTTCTCTATATGTTTGTCCAGATTCCGACTTGAAAGGTTGAGTTGGATCATGCTGATCTTCAGAAAAGCTTGTGGTATCAGCACTACTTGCAATGTCTGATTTGATTGAATTGTCAGTAGCGTGAGCGTTGTAAGGAGCACTAGAAGTACCAGTCGTGGCGGCAGTTTTCTTAGCTGCAATGCTTGAAATATTAGTTTTATCTAAAACGCTCGCATCAGGACTTTCGCCCATATCGCCATCTAAACTTACCCGCTCAGTGCCTCCCTCAAAAGCACTTTTGTTGCGATTTGAAAGTTCAGAGTCTTCACCACTAATTGACTTATTTCTTGCAGAGATCGACTCATCGTGTTGTGTCCTTTCCGTTAAATCATTACTTGGAGAATGATGACTAGCTCCACTACGGTACTCATGTTTGACACTAGTGGTTGCAGTGTCTTCTGAGTATCTGGAGTTGGCGGTCGAGGACGACAGGTGATTTGGTAAAATATGCGGCTGAGTAAAAACCTTAGGTATTCTACTGAGTAGGTCCGGCTGGTTTCTAATGCCTCTCAACAATGTGTCGAGTTTGGCGTTAACGCCTGGGAAATGACGCTTTAGAAACTGGTGGAATGCTTTGTTGTTTCCATATATCAGGAAACGATAGATACACCACAAGCAAAATATGAAAAACGCAGTAATGAGTAAGGTGAACAACATAATTTGTCTCCTTAAAGCAAGTGTGCTTCGATTGATAATACATCATCCCTAAATTACAGCGATATATCTCCGTTTTAATGTGTTTGTGTCGATTGTGACAATGATTTGCATGATTCTAGCAGCACATAGCTTTCATGCTGGTAAGCCTTTGCTAGTGTATTTTTAACTGCTCCAGTTGAATGGTGATAGCGCGGACAAGATCGACCGAACTACCACGCATAGAAACCATCGAGCTAAAAAAGGGATCCAGGCGCACCGCAGCGTGGGCATCGTGTGTTCACTTCCATGTGAAATTCTCGGTTTTGTAGTGTCCTACTTAGCTTATCAGGAAAGTTCGTCCCCAGCATGCTGGGGCAGTTTCGCGTTTCTTGTTAAGACCCTGTTTGCACTGGTATCCGCATAGCTTTCGATCGGCGGGCATGAACAAATAAGATTTTTATCACCGTAGACATTGTCAATACGGCTCACCGGTGGCCAGTATTTATAATCGTCGGTACGGTGCTCTGGAAACACAGCTTCAGATCGGGAGTAGGGATGTTGCCAATCGTCAATTGCTAAAGTTGCCATCGTGTGAGGGGCATTGACCAGAGGATTGTCTTCTGCCGGCCATTGGCCTTGTGCGATTTTCATAGCCTCATCATGGATTGATATCATTGCACTGCAAAACCGATCAATTTCCTTAAGCGATTCACTTTCAGTAGGTTCAACCATTAGGGTTCCGGCTACAGGGAATGACATGGTGGGAGCATGGAAGCCGTAGTCCATCAGCCGTTTCGCTATGTCGTCTACCGTTATACCTGTCTCAGCCTTCAGTTTCCTTGTGTCTAAAATGCACTCATGAGCCACCAGACCGGCTTCACCACGATAGAGTATTGGGTAAGTAGGAGACAGCCTTTTTGCTATGTAGTTTGCGTTGAGGATGGCTACTTGAGTAGCCTGACGCAGACCGTTACCACCCATCATACGTATGTACATCCAGGTAATAGGAAGTATCATGGCGCTGCCCCAGGGAGCAGCGCTGACCACACCAGTAGCATCTCCTGTGTGACGATGGCCAGGTAGCCAGGGAGCCAGATGCTCACCTACACCAATTGGGCCAACGCCTGGCCCGCCGCCACCATGCGGTATGCAGAAAGTTTTGTGCAAATTAAGATGAGAAACGTCGCCGCCAAATTTACCGGGCTGCGCAGTGCCAACCATGGCGTTTAGATTTGCTCCGTCTATATAGACTTGCCCACCGGCTTGGTGAACCCGTTCGCATATATCAGTAACACTTGACTCGAACACACCATGAGTCGATGGATAGGTGATCATGATTGCAGCCAGTTGATCGCCGTGTTTCTCCAGTTTTAACTTAAGGTCTTCTATATCTACATTGCCACTGCTATCGCATTTAACAACAACAACACGCATCCCGGCCATTTGCGCGCTGGCAGGGTTTGTGCCGTGCGCAGAACTTGGTATAAGGCAGATGTTGCGTTGGCTGTCCCCGCGATGATCATGATAGCGACGTATTGCCAGCAGCCCGGCATATTCGCCTTGACTGCCAGCATTAGGCTGCAGGGACATGCGATCGTAACCCGTGCATGCACAGAGCATCTGTTCAAGATTTTCTATTAAAACCTTATAGCCTTGCGTTTGCTCAGCAGGTGCAAAAGGATGTATGTCACTAAATTCAGGCCATGAAACCGGTGCCATCTCGGCTGCTGCATTGAGTTTCATTGTGCAAGAACCCAGCGGTATCATGGATTGATCAAGCGCTATGTCTTTAGATGCTAAAACTCGAAGGTAACGCATCATGTCAGTTTCTGAGTGATAGTCATGAAAGCACGGTTGTGACATGAAATGCATTGGGCGAAGCTCAGCATGACTGCAGTTTATTACTTCGTTTAATCGTGAATCTGACAGGTCAGTGTCTGCGATAGCTATAACGATGTTCCTGATATCTGGCAGCGACGTAGTTTCATCAATGGAAATGCAAATGGTTTCTTTGTCCAGATAGCGCGCGTTATAACCTGCATCGCTTAAGCGTGAGAGACAACTAACTGTGTCGACACACCTTATGGAAATGGTATCGAACCAGTCACTGTTCACGATCTCAAAGCCAAGTGATCGTAGTATCGCAACTGTACTATCAGCATAGCGTCGTATTGTGAGCGCTATGTTGCGAAGCCCTTCCGGTCCATGATGGCAAGCGTATAAAGTCGCCATAATGGCAAGCAATGCCTGCGCGGTACAGATATTGGATGTCGCCTTTTCTCGTCTTATGTGTTGCTCGCGTGTTTGTAAGGCAAGGCGATAGGCAGGTTTTCCGTCAGCCGTTAATGACTGTCCCACCAGTCTTCCGGGCAAGCTGCGTTTGTGTTGTTCGGTAACTGCCATGTAAGCAGCGTGTGGTCCGCCAAATCCCATAGGCACGCCGAAGCGTTGAGCACTGCCAATCGCAATATCAGCGCCCCAATCCCCGGGCGGCGCAAGTAAGGTTAATGCGAGCAGGTCGGCAGCCACTATGGACTGCACGCCGGCTTCTTTTGCAGCTCCGATACTGGGCTCTACATGGGGTATGTCGCCATTGGATCCTGGATATTGTAGGAGAATGGCAAATATATCCGTAGCTTGCGTGCTGATTCGCTCCGGCATATTCTCAACTGAGCAGTGTTCTATATGGATCCCTGCGGGCAGCGCGCGGGTTTGCATCACATCAAGCGTCTGTGGATGTGAGTTACTGTCTACTAAAATCGTATTGCGTTTTCCACGTAGAGCGCGATGGGCAAGAGACATTGCCTCGGCTGCTGCAGTCGCTTCGTCCAGCAAGGAGGCATTGGCAATCGGCAATGCCGTAAGCTCGGATATGAGAGTCTGGAAGTTGAATAGCACTTCCAACCGACCTTGTGCGATTTCTGGTTGGTAAGGTGTATATGCGGTGTACCAGGATGGGTTTTCGAATACGTTACGTTGAATGACACTAGGTGTATGACAATCGTAATAGCCTTGACCGAGTAAGCTTTTTTTTACAACATTAAGCTTGGCAATTTTTTTAAGCTCAGCCAGTGCTTCGGCTTCACTGGTTCCATTATCAAGCTGCAGTTTGTCTCGCTGCGCAATTGAATCAGGAACCACCTTGGCAACTAATTCTTCAAGCGACTCAAGTTGCAAGGCCTTGAGCATAGAGTCGATCTCGCTTGCATTAGGACCGATATGCCGTGTTTTAAAGGTTGCTTTTGGTATCATTGCTCTGTCCTTCATTGCAAGTATTTAAGAGGCTACGCCGTTTTTTACAAACGGAATTGAGCAGCTATGCGCGGGCTGTTCATTGTTTCGAATGACAACGTGGCACTCCCCTGAAAAAAGACTATCTACGCGAGCCAAGGCAATAGACTGCTGGCGCGTGGGGCTAAAGCTACCGGAGGTAACCACTCCTACCATGACTCCATCTTTCATGACTGCCTGGCCATTTCGTAGCACTCCACGACCATCGAGAATCAGGCCAAGCAAGTGGTAGCGAGCGCCTTCTTGTTTTTGTGATTTGAGGAGATCTTTAGCGATAAAATCTCTGTTGCTATCGGTCAAATCCACAGTCCAGGCGATGCCGGATTCGATGGGTGTGTGATCCTCATCCAGGTCATTGCCATACAGGCTCATCCCGGCTTCCAGTCTCAATGTGTCTCTGGCGCCCAATCCGATGGGCCGTACGCCGTGGTTGCCGAGGCTTGTCCAAAAATCGGCAGCGTCGCTTGCCGGAAGTGCAACTTCAACACCATCTTCGCCGGTATATCCCGTTCGAGCTATAAACCAGTCCTTATGCTCGATACAGCTAAAGCGAGGGATAGCATTTAGGTCAACTACATTTCCTGAAAGCTCTTTAATGGCTGATTCGCAGCATTGGAGAGCTTGCGGCCCTTGGATAGCGATCAATGCCTGCTGCTCCGGTAGTGTGATTTTTACTGACGAAGGCTTGTGTTGCATTAACCAGGCGATATCCTTTTCACGCGTAGCTGCATTCACGATCAGTCTGTATCGGTGTTGATCAAGTCTATAAGCGATCAAATCATCTATAACGCCGCCCGACTCATTGCACATGCAGCTGTAGAGCGCTCTACCGTTAGCTAGCTTGCCCACATCATTGGTAAGCAGGTAGCGCAGCCATGCCTCTGTCTCTTTTCCAACCAGATCAATGATCGTCATGTGAGAGACATCAAACATGCCCGCGCTAACGCGCACCGCGTGGTGTTCCTCAATCTGAGAACCGTAGTTTATCGGCAGCGAATACCCGGCGAATTCGACGAGTTTGCCGCCGGCTTGCAGGTGCTGATCATAGAGAGGGGTTTTCAAGCTCATGCATCATTTTCACGGTCAGGGCACTACGATGCCTATGCATCGCAGCCCCTCTGTCCTGATGCCTGAGAGATTAGAGCGGCATGCGCTTTTTCCCCTTGGGCGGGCAGATCTTTACTGCCACTCTCCAGAGTCGACTAGTTTTGATGGTCCTTTTGCCTGAGCGTTTCCGGGCGGATTGCGCCTTCGGCGCCGACAGAATTGCCGGTCTCTCCCATCAAACGTGCGTCGATAACAGACTGTAGTACAGCATGAGCATGGTTGTCTACCCATAAGACTATAAGATATTGATTACCCTACTTATTGCTACAGGGAAACAGTAATTAACATAGATATATTCAAATATTTGAATTTTATATTGATTCTTTTTAGCAAAAGCTCTAGTGTTGTAATGGTAATAATACGAAAAAGCCGAGCTGTCCACCAAACAGCACAAGCACATTGTCTGAGGAGGCAAACACCATGATCAAAACACTTAAGCTGTTTAGCGGCGCGAGCCTGGCGTTGATAGCTAGTGTTGCATTTTCCGATGGCACACCGCCTGGCGATGTAGTCATTGAGAGTTTGATGGTTGGGCAACCGCTGACAAGCACAGCGGGTGACCCCGCTGAAGGGCGCAAGACCTTCGCCAACAAAAAACTGGGTAACTGTCTGGCCTGTCATGCCAACAAGGACATGGCGGATCAACTGTTTCATGGAGAAATAGGTCCATCGTTGGACGGAGTGGCGAGCCGGTGGTCGCCAGAGCAGATGCGTGCCATCTTGGTAAACGCTAAAGCGATTTTCACCGACCGCAGCATCATGCCTGCTTTCTATTCGCTGGATGTAGGTGAAAATGTGCGAAAAGATCTTGTAGGCAAGACCATTCTCTCAGCACAGCAGGTCGAAGACCTGGTGGCATACCTTTCTACTTTAAAGTAATCGATCGACAGAATAGCGGGAGCTCCCAACAATGAATATCAGTAGAAGAACTTGGCTTCGCACCAGCTTGGCTACAGCAGGCGCAGCTGCACTCATTTCAGCAGGTCGCACTCATGCCGCGCTGGAAGACGTAGAAAAGATGATCACCGAAATAAGTGGTGATGCAACGGTTGAAGATGGTGGGCCGTTAAAACTCACTACCCCTGAAATTGCTGAAAATGGCAATAGTGTGCCTGTGTCTTTTATGGTTGAAAGCCCTATGACTGATGATGATTACGTCGAATCAGTAAGCATTATGGCCGGTGATAATCCTCGCCCTGAAGTAGCTACGTTTCATTTCACGCCTGCCAGTGGTATCGCAAAAGCATCCACTCGTATGCGTTTGGCAAAAACCCAGGACGTATATGCAGTTGCCAAGACAAGTTCCGGTAAAGTGTTCAAGGTTAGCAACAACGTTAAGGTCACCATAGGTGGCTGTGGCGGTTGATCCTCCCCCGCTTCTTTCTTACATAAACTTTAGGAGACAACCACATGGCTGGTAAAAAACCCCGAGTAAAAATTCCCAAGAGCGTATCCGCAGGCGACATCATCACAATCAAGACGCTGGTGAGTCACAAAATGGAATCAGGTCAGCGTAAGGACAAGGAAGGTAACCCGATACCTCGAGATATCATCAATCATTTTGAAGCATCCTATAACGGCAACGTCGTGTTTTCCGTGGACATTGATCCGGCTGTATCTGCTAATCCCTATCTGGAGTTTTCAGCACGCATAGATGAGGCGGGCACTTTCACGATGAAATGGACAGACGATGCCGGAGAGGTCGTTGAATTCAGTCAGGACGTTGCGCTCAAAGGCTGATAGTAAACCGACTCATGCGTTGGTGACCTGTCCGTTTCCACCAACACTACAAACACTATTAAAAGAATAAACAAACACCACTTCGCGGAGAAGAGCTTTGAACAAATTCCTAGCGCCTATCGTCACGGTCTTGACCCTGACAGTTGTTACACCTGCTGCTGTGTTTGCGGAACCGGCTGACGATACACTGCTGATTGACGGTGAAAAGCAAATGATCACTCGGACCAAATCGGTCGAAGGGCATCCACTGTCTGAAGTGATTTCAGGGTGGCATTACAGAACCGCGGATACGCGGCTATTAGAACAGGACTCGTTCGATAATCCTGGCATGTTGGGTGTAGAAGAAGGTGAGGCAATCTGGAATACGGTAGATGGCTCTATGGGTAAATCATGCGCTAGCTGTCATGGTGACGCGTCAGAATCAATGGCGGGAGTTGGAGCGAGCTACCCGAAGTGGAATGAAGCTACCGGCAAACCTATCAACGTTGAGTTACAGATTAATCAGTGTCGCGTCGACAACATGGGTGCTGAACCTTATCCCTTCGATAAGCAAGGACAGAAACCACTCACGGCTTTCATAAAGCATCAGTCTATCGGTACGCCTGTTGCGATCAACCTTGAAGAAGGGGAAATGCAGAAATGGTGGGAACAAGGGAAAGAAACGTATTACAAGCGAACAGGTCAGCTAAACATGTCTTGTGCAACCTGCCATGAAGCAAACAATGGTAAGTACATCAGAGCAGATCATTTAAGTCAGGGTAACGTCAATGGATTCCCTACTTATCGACTCAAGCAAAGCAATCTAATATCACTGCACAACAGATTTCGTGGCTGCATTCGTGATACGCGCGCAGAATTCCCAGCGGCGTTCTCGGATGAATTGATGGGGCTGGAGGTATACACGACGTGGCGTGGTACTGGTCTGTCAGTAGAGACACCTGCTGTTCGTCAGTGATCGAATAAAAGCACTTTCTCACCTGCGCATTTAACTAATCTCGGAACTGCTTTTTTATGTTATCCCGTCGTGAATTTCTTCAGTGCGCTGTGGCCAGCACAGCAGTATCGTCTCTGTCGGGCGGGTTTAGAAGAGCTGTTGCGCAACAGCGGTTAACGCAAGATGATCTGCTGTCCTTTGATGCGAAAGGCCAGATTACGTTATTGCATCTGACTGATATCCACGCGCAGCTTAAACCCGTGTATTTTCGACCACCCGATACCAATATTGGTATCGGGGACTATGCGGGAATTCCTCCTCATTTGGTTGGTGAGGAGTTTCTGACGCATTTCGGTTTAGAACGAAACAGCGCTTTAGCCTATGCACATACCATGCTCGACTATGTGGAAATGGCGCGTACCTACGGGCAATTGGGTGGCTTAGACAGAACGGCTACTTTAATCAAAGCAATTCGTGCTGAGCGAGGCGATGACAAAGTGTTGTTACTCGATGGCGGTGACACCTGGCAAGGATCTTACACATCACTGAAAACCAATGGTCAGGACATGGTGGAGTGCATGAAG
>JBGCEO010000110.1:0-61181 GCA_045106475.1 Granulosicoccus sp. | reverse complement strand
AGGCTCTGATTACCTTTAGAAAGAGTTCTCTGTTGGCTGCTGGAATGGTTGATTGATCAATTATCTCCACCACGCCTCCAGGCGCCAGGGCTACCCTGTTGAACGTGTAGACACGTTCTTGTGCGGCAGGAACGCTATCCAAAGTTTTATTCTGTGCGGCCAGATAGTCGACAACTGCTGGCGATTTTTGAATAGGGTAGATTGTTGGAAACAAGCCCATCTGCTCACGAGTCTTGTTTTCGGTGTCAATCAATTCACTGATCGTTTGTTGACCATCACCGTCTACAAAGGGCGGGTAGCGCCTGATGACCGAGACGAGGTCTTGATCGGTAGCCAGTACACGATAGTTAGCGCCCAACAGATATTGTTCGATGATGCTGGTTGGCCACCAGACCTTGACGAGCAGCGCTGCTTTCCATAATTGCCGGTAGTTGGTAATGGGGAAGTGGCTGCCGCGTGAAAACCCGCTCACGTTGGGTTTGATACAAACAGGAAAGCCATGCTCTTTAACAAATTTGTGAGCCGTCCACGGGTTTAGAAACAACGTACCCTGTGCATGTGGAATGTCATGTCTGGCAAACATTTCACGCGCTTGACGCTTGGAGCGGCTGGCCTTTCTTACCTGCAGTGAATTGTAGTTACTGCAGCCAGCCATGTACTTCTGGCTAACCCAGCGATAGATCAGCGCTTTCAGGGATTTCACGGCTGAATGAAACGCTCACCAAATTTGGATGGGCTGTGCTCTGTACTGCAAGCTATGTGGCTGGTTTTTTTGTCCCGACCGTACGTCATCATGCGAGTGAAGATCGGTTGTGGCTTGTCTACAGCTTGAATAAGTTTGGTAGCGTGAGCCAGGCACATCATGGACTTTCGGATGAAACGCCAACGTTGCAGCCATGAGTAATTTCCATCCAGCAGATTGATGGGCATGGGCAGAAAAAGATTGATTTCGATCACGTGAAAGTTCCCGGCAACCAGCTCATCCTGTGAATTGGCGCGCACACTCATACGGCTTATGCCGAATTGTCCTATTTCGGACAGGTAGCTGGCAATGCGCATCTGCTGCTCGGTCGAGAACTGGTCGGTGATATCTGAGTAGCGCGTATGTTTGTTGTACTTACTGTTGATAGGGAACCGTTCGCGGGCGTTGATGGCCTCGGTTACCGTAAAAATATCGTGCAAACCGTCTTCGCGCTTTGTGTTGATACTGAATATTTCAAACTCTCTCTGCTCAGGGGCAGCCTGCTGAAGCAGGTAGCGCTGTGGCTCGCTTGAGAGACGAGCACGCAAGCGAACCAGTTGATCATGGTCGTCAGCGCGGTGGATTCCGTGGGCATTCTGGCCCCACTCGGGTTTTAGGAAAACCGGAAAACTCTGCGGGCTCATCTCGCCGCTATCGATATCTTGAGCCAGACGCCATCGATCTGGAATCAGCTCATCCAGTGACAATTTAGAAAAGATACCTTGCTCAGCTGAAAAATAATGCGCATTTATCTGCCAATACTTCCAAGGCGCGGTTGCGATTCGCAAACAACTTACGATGTAGGTTACAACCATGAGGATCGTGATATGCATGACGAGCTACCGTCCACTCCTTAAACCGTCGCGCGGGTCAACCCACGAATTGGCTAATGTTACCGTGACAAGGTGCATTGCCGCCACTACTCGAGACAATCGATCCTTGCAATGTCGTTACCATCGGACTTTACCGCTGTTGCCAGTGGGAGCGGCATTTGCTCCGAAGGTTCCCTGAAGATCACGCTAAGGATAGTTCAGGGCTGACTGATAGTCAGCTGCTCTGATCGCTGGAGCAACTCGAAATGACGTAAAAAGCTCATTCCGAGTAATGCAACATTGCCCTCCATGCCGGGGTTTATGTTCGCCCGCACCCTCTCTCGTGTGAATGGGCCGATGGTGAGTGAGTTGAGTTCGGTTGCGTAAACCTCGGTTATTCCATTGGCCGTGCTAACGTCGAATCCCTGGCCGCGTGTCAGGCCCAGCTGCTGTGCCACCTCTCCGGGTATGCTGATACCAGAGGCGCCCGTGTCCAGCAAAAAGATGATTGGCTGATTGTTGGCACTACCTTCGACAAGGTATTGGCCATATCGATCCGCATTGAGAGTAAGTGCTGCAGCACCGCTAGCGTCGGATGTCCACAGAGCGGTTGGCAAGGCCCGCCGTTTCTCCAGCCAGCTCTGCGCTAGCAAAGTACCGCCACCCAGAGCGATGACCCATAGCATCGCTATCATCCAGCCAGCGATTCTGCCTGAGCTGTCTGGCTCAGTTGCCGGCGGTTGTTGGGGAGATTCTTCCTTCATTCGATTGGTGTTTTGGAGCTTACTGGTCAGTGCCGGTAGATTCAGACAATAATAGCGACCTAAATGCTCTTGTGATGTGACATCCTCGCCCCAAAATTGGGTAGAATTGCCGGTTTACCGCTTCAGGCACGTTTTTCGGTCGAATACGCACTGCTTATTGCTTCCAAGATACCCCCGTTATGGGTATCAGGACCGGCAATTGCTTGAGTGCAGTCGCCCGATGACGTGCTTTTTCGCGTTTCAGCAAGGTAACGTTCGGCACAAAACACACCGGACCATTAATCCAAGACCGTGAGCATTAACATGACTGACCTTTCCAAGTACCGCAACATTGGCATATTTGCACACGTTGATGCGGGCAAAACAACCACAACAGAGCGAATCCTGAAGCTTACGGGCAAGATTCATAAAACCGGCGAAGTGCATGATGGTGAAGCGACTACTGATTTCATGGATCAGGAGCAGGAGCGGGGCATTACTATTCAGTCAGCTGCTACCAGTTGTGAATGGGACGATCACCGTTTCAACATCATAGATACACCCGGACACGTTGACTTTACAATCGAGGTGTATCGATCCTTGAAAGTACTCGACGGTGGCGTAGGGGTGTTCTGTGGTTCAGGCGGAGTAGAGCCTCAGTCAGAGACCAACTGGCGTTATGCCAACGAATCAGGTGTTGCGCGCGTTATCTTCGTCAACAAACTGGATCGCATGGGTGCCGATTTCTACCGGGTGGTTAACCAGGTTAAGGAAGTGCTGGCTGCGCGTCCTTTGGTTATGACACTGCCCATCGGTACCGAAGATGATTTCAAAGGCATCGTCGATTTGATGAGCATGAAGGCCTGGATCTGGGATAACTCAGGAGACCCGGCCGCTTACACAATTGAAGATATTCCAGCCGATATGGCCGAAGAAGCGGCGAAATGGCGAGAAGAGCTCGTTGAATCTGCGCTCGAGATGGATGATGCTGCAATGGAAAAATACTTTGAAGGAGAAGAGCCTAATGAAGAAACCCTTCAAATGTGTATTCGTAAAGGCACGATAGAGCTGGAGTGGTTCCCGACCTTCTGTGGTTCTGCTTTTAAGAACAAGGGCATTCAACCCATGCTTAATGGTGTGGTTAGCTATCTGCCCAACCCGACAGAGGTCAAACCTCAGCCGGAAGTAGATCTTGAAGGTGTTGAAACCGGCGAGTTTGCAGTGGTTGATGCGTCTAAGCCGCTCCGTGCGCTGGCATTCAAAATCATGGATGACCGCTATGGCGCACTTACTTTTATCCGTATTTATTCAGGAACCCTCAATAAAGGTGATTCTGTGATGAACACGTTTACAGGTAAAAACGAGCGCATCGGTCGTATCGTGGAGATGCACGCTGAAGAGCGGATCGAACTTGATTCGGCGCAAGCGGGCGATATCGTAGCCGTTCTAGGCATGAAGAATGTACAGACCGGCCATACGCTGGCAGATGCGAAAAACCCGGCCACACTTGAGCCAATGGTTTTCCCTGATCCGGTCATCTCGATTGCGGTATCGCCTATCGACAAGGCCGGTACCGAGAAGCTGGGCGTTGCTATCGGTAAGATGGTTGCAGAAGATCCCTCTTTCCGAGTTATGACAGATGAGGAAAGCGGCGAAACCATTCTGATGGGTATGGGCGAGCTGCACTTGGATATCAAGATCGATATTCTCAAGCGTACGCACGGGGTTGAAGTGGAAGTCGGCAAGCCGCAGGTGGCTTATCGAGAAACCATCACGACGCCAATCGAAGATACCTATACACACAAGAAGCAGTCTGGTGGCTCAGGGCAATACGGTCGTATCGATTACACCATCGAACCTGGTGAACCTGGAACAGGTTTCGAATTCGAATCAAAGGTTACTGGCGGTAACGTTCCGCGAGAGTATTGGCCTGCGGTTGAAAAAGGCTTCAAGATGTCGATGGGCGAAGGCGTGCTGGCCGGTTATCCCTTGCTCGACTTTAGGGTTGTATTGAACGATGGTGCTTTTCACGCGGTTGACTCCAGTGCATTGGCATTCGAGATCGCAGCAAAAGGCGCTTACCGTCAATCGATTCCCAAAGCCGGGCCACAGATAATCGAACCTGTGATGAAGGTTGATGTTTTTACCCCCGACGATCACGTTGGTGATGTCATTGGGGATCTTAACCGTCGTCGAGGTATGATCAAGAGCCAGGAGGCGGGTCCAACGGGTGTTCGTATCAAAGCTGACGTACCGCTTTCTGAGATGTTTGGTTACATCGGTGATCTGCGCACCATGACCTCTGGTCGTGGACAATTCTCGATGGAGTTCAGTCACTACAGTGCTTGTCCGAAAAACGTGGCTGATGTCGTCATAAAAGAAGCGCAGGAGCGCAAAGCTGCGAAGTAATTGATACCACTCATGGCCTGCTAGCTGCGCAGCCATGATTTGACGCCTCTGACAGTGCTGTCGGCGAACGTTAGATGAATAACAAGGCGCCCCATTGTTATCGGGCGCCTTTTTTGTGTGCTGTTTTTGTGACGACCGCATCAGTACTGTCTTTCAGATGTCCGTGGGTGGCAGTGCCTGACGTTCCGGGTGATAAAGTCTGGGTTCAAAATTCAAGCATGCTGGCTCAACTAGTGAGTTTTACCGGAGTTAAGAGACTGCCAATGTCAGTTAGTAGGTACCTTGCCGCAAGTACGTTTTTGGTGACACTGCTTGCCAGCCATGCCGTCCTTGCCGGACCCTTTGACGCAAGCATTGATCTATTTCGCTTGGGTGCCAATGACCGTCTGGTTATAAATCGTGGCGGCCCTGTTCACAATGCAGGGGATGTCAATGGTGACGGACTCGTTGATGTGATTGTCGGCTCCGGGGTGGGCGCTGTCAGAGTAGTTTTCGGTCCCACTAATGGCAGTGATGGAAGGTTGGATACCTCTATTCAACGTGGGATTGGTGGCTTCGCCATTAATGGCGCTGCATCGGTGCTGGGTGCCGGTGGGGATTTCAATGGTGACGGCTTGAGTGACATGGTGGTTGGTTCAGGAACCGCTACGCATGTTGTGTTTGGCCGACAGACTGGATTTCCATCCGAAGTCGATGTTTTCTCGCTCGATGGCAGTGACGGTTTTACCGTGACAACCGCGGGTAACTCGGTTGCACTTGTGCCTGATATCAACGCTGATGGCCTGGACGATCTGTTGATTGGCTCACGCTATCGAGATGCTCCTGGTTTTCGAGATGCAGGCATGGTGACCGTGGTATACGGTCGCACTAATCCATCACCTGCCTCCATGTCGCCATTACACATAAACGGTAACAACGGTTTCGTTGTCTATGGCGAATCCACCCTGGATCTTCTGGGCTGGTCTGTCGAGGGAGCAGGTGACCTTAATAATGATGGACTCCATGACATCGTTATTGGTGCCCCCGGTGCCAGGGTTGGTAACCAGTCCGAAGCCGGCAAGGCCTACGTGATTTATGGATCCGCGTCGATTCCAACACGTTTTAGACTGGATACCTTGAACGGCCCTAATGGATTTGTTTTTGAGGGTCGCGATGCTGAGGATGTGGCTGGTTATAGTGTTCGTGGAGCAGGCGATCTCAATGGCGACGGAATTGATGATCTGGTTGTCGGGGCTCCGGGCAAAGGCCCGTTTGGCAGTCCCAATCTGCACCCGGGTGAGGCTTATGTGATATTTGGCGATGATGCTTTGCCTGCAGCGATAGGTGTTGATGAGCTAAACGGCAATAACGGCTTTATGGTTAGAGGTATTCGCCAGGGTACAGTGCCTGCGGTCGATGGCGTTATTGCATGGGGAGATCAAGCGGGTGCATCGGTTAGCGCTGCGGGCGATATCAATGGAGATGGGCACGCGGATTTGATTATAGGTGCGCCTTACACGATTATATCCAACGCGCGACGCGGTAATGGACAGGTTTACATCATCTACGGCCGTGGGACTGATAATCCATTTCCATCGCGTTTGTTTCTAGCCGAACTCAATGGAGAAAACGGCTTTCGCTGGAACGGAACGGGTACGACGGATTACACAGGAGCCTCTGTTAGTACAGCAGGCGACTTCAACGACGATGGTATTGATGACGTCATTGTTGGTGCCTCCGGGCAGGGCGAGAGTTATATTTTTTACGGTAAGCGCGGCGATGTATCTCCCTGAATTGCTCAGTTACGCCAGCTAGAAAAAACCACTACAAAGAACTAAGCTGTGGCAGCTGGGGAAGTTGTCAAATTTTTGCTGCTGCGATCAAATGATCGATGCTTTGAGCGCTTTCGCTACTGCATGAACTCTATTGGTAGCGTTCAGTTTTCTGGTAGCGTTTCTGAGGTGATAGATCACAGTGCTTTCGGTAACCCCTAAGATTTGACTTGTCTCCCAGGAAGTTTTTCCTTGTGATGCCCATTGCAGACACTCGCGCTCTCGATTACTGATCGAGCTACCAAAACCCTCAGCTGTCGAGGCACCTTCGCTTCTGTCATCAATGCTCTTGCGCATGATCAACCCGGGTTGTTGCGAATCATCCTCCACTTCTGCAGGAAGAGCGTCGGTAGGCGTGTTCAACATACGCATCACCCGTGTTGCCGCAGCTCGACCTATAGCGGTCAATGGATAGTGCACCGTGCTGAGGGAAACAGCTGGATGACTGGCTTCATCCAGATCACCGCAACCCAGAATCGAAATGTCTGCCGGCACTCTTATAGCTTTGCTCCGGCACTCAGCCATTGCACTTAATGCCATGGTATCGCTGCTAAAGAACACCGCGCTCGGGATATTTTCACTATCCAGCAACGCTCTCATGGCCTGCGCCCCGGCACATCGATCGTCGGCCATGTTGAGCATTTGCAGTTTTACTTTGCTGCTACTGACTTGATTTATCTGCTGGCAAAACCCTTCACTGATTTGTTGTGCACGATACTGTTCAGATGGGCCTGCCACGAAGCCAATATGCTTATGTCCCATTTCAAGCAAGTGCTTTGCAGCCAGCTCGCCTGAGAGCTTATGATCAAGATTTGCGAGGACAACGTTTTTTCGGGTGCTGATCAATCGGGACAGTTGCTCGTTGCTCAGGGCTTCCGAGTGCACGATGATGCCGTCGCAATGACTGCGAGCCAGTGTGTTCCAGGCACTTATCTCTTGATTGATGCATCTTCCGGACGATACAACCAGCGAATCGAATCCGCGCTCAGTCAAGCAATCCACGGCGGCTGCTACCATGGGTTCTAGGTTCGATGCACCGATTAGCTCTGCCATCAAACCGATGCAAGGCCGCGCAGGTTCTAGCGTCGCCTTGGGCATCTCGAAAACTGTAGTTGACTCACTGGGTAATAGACTGCCTTTGCTGCAAGCTCTGAAACCTGTGCAAGATCCATAGTGTGGGGTGGTTCAAGGTACTGTACTAGGCGACTAGTAGCAACTGCAATCGCTTTGAGCAGATTGCTTTACCAGGGGTGCCAATTGATGTTTTTTTTACCTACCAAACCCTGTGAGGTGTATCCACGGGCTGCAGGGCGTGTAGGATATCTCTTTTATCCAGTTTAACGATTGAATTCATGCTCGACGCTACACAACAAGACACCTCTGCCGGCGCTATGCTTCCCGATACAACAGTGTCTGTCAGAGATACCTTTGGATTGGATGTAGATCTCATGGTACCTGCCTATTCGGTCCGTACCGAAAGGGTTCCCGATATCGATACTGGTTATCTCTTTGACTTTCGCACGACGATGGCCATTCTTTCCGGGTTTGCCAATGACTGGCGGGTACTGATCTCCGGTTTTCACGGCACAGGAAAATCCACCCATATCGAACAAGTTGCTGCACGCTTGAACTGGCCTTGTTTGAGAATTAATCTTGACAGCCATGTCAGCCGAATCGATCTTATCGGCAAGGACGCTATCGTGTTGCGCGAAGGCAAGCAGGTTACCGAATTTCAGGATGGCATTTTACCGTGGGCCTACCAGCGCAATGTGGCCCTGGTGTTCGATGAGTACGATGCGGGTCGCCCCGACGTCATGTTTGTTATCCAGCGCGTGCTTGAATCCTCTGGTCAATTAACATTACTGGATCAAAGTCGCGTGATTCGCCCGCACCCGGCCTTCCGTTTCTTTGCTACAGCAAACACCGTTGGCCTCGGCGACACCACTGGCCTGTATCATGGCACGCAGCAAATCAATCAGGCGCAGATGGATCGCTGGTCAGTGACCACGGTGTTGAACTATTTGCCACCGGAACAGGAAGCAGAGGTGGTACTGGCCAAGGCCGCTCATCTGCAAAACGAAGCTGGCCGAAAGCTTGTGGGGCAGATGGTAGCCATGGCAGGTCTGACTCGAAGCGCGTTTCGAAACGGGGATCTGGCGACCGTCATGAGCCCTCGAACCGTTATCACCTGGACGCAAAACCTCACATTTTTCAAAGATACCGGCCTGTCTTTCGAGCTTGCCTTTGTCAACAAATGCGATCCTGCTGAGCGTGCGTTGATTGGCGAATTGTATCAACGTGTGTTCGGTGAGGAGCTCAAGGACATTGACGCCTGATAACGATAGTCATCCTCACCATATCGGAGAAGTTAAGCCTAAAGGTGCTGAGCATAGCAGCGATAAGGCTGGCAGCACGACAGGCAGCAGTGCTGTTAATCAGGACTCTGCGTTTTCAGCTCCATCGGTTTCTACTGGTTTGCGCAAAGGATTTCGCCAGTCAACCGGTGCTTGTGCGCGTGCCATCGCCCGTGATTCTTCCATAGAGCTTACCTTCGACGAAAAGGCAGAAGATGTCGACGGAACGGTTCTGCCTGCTATCCCTGACAACGCGACTGCGTTAGAGCGATTGCAGACCAGAGGTCGAAGTGATGCGATCGCCTTGCATCGGCAACATCACGACGGGCACACACATGCGCGATTTCAGCCGACTACTGACACCTCTCAACGCCTGCACGCCATGGCCGAGCAGACTCGAGTGGAGTTGTTGGGCAGTAACGTGTACGAAGGTGTCGGGCGCAATCTGGACGCTGCGCTTGACGGGCGATACCGCCTTTTACTGGACACGATAGCCAAGCCTGCCATCAATCTGGGTGAGCCTTCTCAGCCACGTCTGGGTATCGATCATGCTCTGACTCTTTATATCCGTGAGCAGTTAAGTAATAGAGCACTTCCAGAGGCTGCCAAAGAAGTTTTATCGGATTGGCGAGAGTGGCTTGATACCGATGTTGCCGGTAAATTCGATGCAACTGCTTTTGATATTAACTCGCAGGAGAGCTTTGCCAAGGCTTTGGGTCAATTGCTTAGATCATTGGAAATCGATGATGGCGACCCTGGAGATAATCCGGATGAATTTGATGATGAAAATGAATCACCGGAGGATATGCAATCGCCCGAGGATGATTCTGACACGGGTGATTCCGATAGCACCTCGATGCAGGAGGACGGTGAGTCCGACACAGTAGATGATGATGATGGTGCTGCTGAGGATGGCAGCGACACTGTCGAGCCCGAAGACGATATGCCCGAGCGTAGCTCGGAGAATCCGGGCAGTGAATGGCGCACAGCAGCAGGCGAGGGTAACCGCCGCTCCATAAATGACTATCACATCTACACACGCGATTTTGATGAGGTTATCAAACCGCTGGATCTGTGTGATGCTGAGGAGCTCACCCGCTTACGTCAAACATTGGATACGCATATTGGCGATTTACAGCGCTCCATCGGTCGATTTGCAAATCGCCTTCAGCGTGTATTAATGGCTCAGCAAAGTCGTTCCTGGGAATTCGACCTGGAGGAAGGGCAATTGGATACTGCCCGACTGACTCGGGTACTCACCGATCCGATGTTACCGCTGACCTTCAAGCAGGAAACCGAAACAGCCTTTCGCGATACTGTGGTAACGCTATTGCTGGATAACTCCGGCTCAATGCATGGGCGCTCCATTCGGGTGGCGGCAGTATGCGCAGATATTCTTTCAGCAACGCTGGAGCGTTGTGGTGTACGAATTGAAATTCTGGGTTTCACCACCGGCGCCTGGAAAGGTGGCAATGCGCGAGAACGCTGGGTGGCTGCGGGCTACCCGCCTAATCCGGGGCGTTTAAACGATTTACGCCACATCATTTACAAGGCGGCAGATACACCGTGGCGTCAATCAAGACGCAACCTTGGTTTGATGATGCGCAAAGGTCTGCTGAAAGAGAATATTGACGGTGAGGCCTTGCAATGGGCACATGGTCGACTTCTGCAAAGACCGGAGCAGCGCCGCATACTGATGATGATCTCTGATGGTGCCCCTATTGATGACTCCACCTTATCAACAAACCCCGGTCGCTTTCTTGAAAAGCATCTGCGTCATGTTATTGCGCAGATCGAGAGGCAGGACGAGGTTGAACTGGTAGCCATCGGCATCGGGCATGATGTTCGTCAGTATTACTCGCGTGCGACCACAATACATGATGTTTCTCAGCTGGCCGATGTCATGACCAGCCAGCTTGTGGACTTGTTTTCAGGCGCAGACGAGCGACAATCCCGCTGACATCAAGGCTGCTGCCTGACTGCGCTGAATTTCGGTACTCCGGCTTGTGAAAAGTCATGCTGCGCGCGCGCGAATGCCTCTCGATCTTTCCATTGTCTGTCGCAAAATTTGACCATTTGGAAAAAAATTGCTTTAATCGAATTCAATAGCCCTCAGCCAGGAAGCCTCACCGATGTCATCTCGGGATTTTGAACAGCTTCAGCAAGACCTGCATCCGCCGCTCACGCGACACGAAGCGCTGGTCGAATCGGATCGATGTTATTTCTGTTATGACGCGCCTTGCGTCAGCGCCTGTCCAACAGGCATCGACATACCTTTGTTTATCCGTCAGATCAAAACCGATAATCCCAAGGGCTCTGCGCGCACCATTTTTAATGAAAATATCCTCGGCGGTATGTGTGCTCGTGTTTGTCCAACCGAAACTCTGTGTGAGCAAGTGTGTGTTCGAAACACAGCTGAAGACAACCCTGTCCGCATTGGTGAATTGCAGCGCTACGCCACTGATCACTTGATGGCCACAGGTAAACAGCCCTTTGAGCGCGCCGCGGAAACCGGGTCACGCATTGCTGTGTTGGGGGCGGGGCCGGCCGGCCTGTCTTGCGCACATCGTTTGGCACTCTATGGGCATAGTGTCGATATTCTCGAGGCTCTGCCAAAGCCTGGAGGATTGAATGAGTATGGTATCGCTTCTTATAAAACGGTCGATGATTTTGCGCAGGCGGAGGTTGACTACGTGTTGTCGATCGGTGGCATCAATCTAAAGCACCAACAAGTGCTGGGAGAAAATCTGACGCTTGAGCAACTCAAGGCAGACTACGATGCTGTATTCCTGGGACTGGGTCTTGGCTCCGTCAACCAGCTGTCAATAGAGGGTTCGCAACTAGACGGTGTTACCGATGCAGTAGAGTTTATTGCTGCATTGCGTCAGTCCACTGATCTGCAAGCGCTGAGTGTGGGGCGTCGAACAGTGGTTATCGGTGGCGGTATGACTGCCGTTGATGCAGCTGTGCAGACCAAGATGCTGGGTTCTGAGGAAGTGACACTCGCCTATAGACGTGGTGTTGAAAACATGAATGCAAGTGTGTACGAGCAGGATCTGGCTAAGGTTAATGGCGTTGTTATTCGCACCTGCTTGCAACCTTTAAGGATCCTTGGCGAAGATGGTCGGGTTAGCGCTGTCGAGTTTTCTTATATGGACCTTGTGGACGGGCAGTACAAGCCCACGGGAGAAACCTTATCCATCGATTGCGATCGTGTGCTGATAGCCATCGGTCAGCAGTTTAAGGACGATACGGGCAAACAAATGATTGCCATGGAGAACGGGCGCATCAAAGTAGATGGGCAGGGTAGAACATCGGATGTACATATCTGGGCGGGAGGTGATTGTATAGCTGGTGGAGAAGATTTAACCGTGGCGGCTGTGCAAGATGGGAAGCTTGCTGCAGAGTCCATTCACTTATCGTTACAGGGGTAGCACTATGGCCGATCTATCCAGCGAATTTCTGGGCATAAAATCTCCGAATCCATTTTGGCTCGCGTCCGCACCACCGACTGACAAAGAGATCAACGTGGTTCGCGCCTTTGAAGCGGGATGGGGCGGTGTGGTTTGGAAAACACTGGGCGAAGATCCCAATGTGGTTAATGTTAACGGGCCACGTTACGGTGCTATGTATTCAAGTGATCGTACGCTGATTGGTTTTAACAATATCGAATTGATAACTGATCGCCCGTTGCAAATCAATCTCGATGAGATAACCCGCGTTAAACGCGATTGGCCGGATCGCGCGATGATCGTATCGCTAATGGTGCCCTGCGAAGAAAAGAACTGGAAAGATATCCTCAAGAAAGTAGAGGCTACTGGTGCAGATGGTGTGGAGTTGAATTTTGGTTGTCCGCACGGCATGTCTGAGCGGGGTATGGGCTCAGCTGTGGGTCAGGTGCCTGAGTACATCCAGATGGTCAGCGAATGGTGCAAGCAGCACACAGCCCTGCCAGTGATTGTCAAATTGACACCTAATATCACTGATATTCGTGCGCCAGCCAGAGCCGCTTGCGCAGGTGGTGCCGACGCTGTTTCCTTAATCAACACGGTTAGTTCGATTATTTCTGTCAATCTGGATACCATGTCGCCAGAACCTTCAATCGATGGCTGGGGCTCACATGGCGGGTACTGTGGTCCAGCGGTTAAGCCCATCGCTCTGAACATGGTGGCTGAAATAGCCCGTGACCCGGAGACGGCACAGTTGCCTATATCGGGTATTGGAGGGATCAGCACCTGGCGAGATGCGGCGGAGTTTCTCGCGCTTGGCGCCAGCAATGTTCAGGTTTGCACGGCTGCCATGACCTATGGCTTTCGTATCATAGAAGAATTAACTCAGGGTCTATCTGACTGGATGGACGAAAAAGGGCATGAGCGCATTAGCGATATCGTTGGGCGAGCTACCCCCAATGTCAAAGACTGGCAGTACCTGAATCTCAACTACATCAGCAAAGCCGTGATTGATCAGGATTTGTGTATTCAGTGCGGGCGCTGTCATGTGGTTTGCGAGGACACCTCTCATCAAGCGATTACATCGAGCGTTGATGGCAAACGCAAATTCGAAGTTATCAATGAGGAATGCGTGGGTTGTAATCTTTGCGTCAGTGTCTGTCCGGTTGATCAGTGCATCACTATGGAGCAACTATCAGAAGGTGTGGATACTCGAACGGGAACACCGGTATCTACTGAGTACGCCAATTGGACTACTCATCCTAACAATCCTTCAGCCCAGAGCTGATGTTTGCGATCAAGGGTCAGGCTTGCCATAGCAGGACTGCTTGATGGCAGAGAGCAAACTCTGAAGCGATTGTGTTCGAAAACGCTCATGGCCTCTGTTGAACGACTATGTCGCCTGAATAGCTTCTCAGCCATACGACCATTGCAGGCGATAGTGGCCAATTCAGGGTAGTGGTTTACCAGGCTTGCTATATCGTTGGGAATTTCACTGTGTCGAACAATTCGACTATCCAGACTGCCTGGCCTGTTGCATTGTGCCAGTACATCCCACACGGCATATCCTGACTCGATAAGTTTAGCGCAGCGTTGTTCATAGCTGAGTTGCTTAACCGACTCAAGACAGGGAGGCTTGTTGTCAATGATCGCCAGCATGATTGGCCAGAATGCATTTCGCGGGTGCGCGTAGTACTGCTCAGCCTTAAGCGATGCTTGACCGGGCATACTTCCCAGAATAAGTGTATGCGCCGTTGACCCGATCAATGGTGAGAAGGATCGTGCGGCAACAATCATGTTGCTGCCGTGCGCGTACCGACAGCCAGACCTTTGGTGAGTATCAATTTCAAGGTCGATTCTGCGTCAGCAAACAAAGTATCTTCGTCCGTTTGAGTCAGTGCCTGTATTTGAGGTTCGAAGTCTGCGTAGTGCTGTGTCGATGACCAGATCAAAAAAAGTAAATGCAATGGCGATACCGGTGCGAGCTCTCCAGCATCTATCCATGTTTGAATGATCTTGCACTTTTGTGCAACGAGCGCTTTAAGGTCGTTGTTCAGGAATGGACCTATCGCGGGGGCACCTTGCAAAATTTCGTTAGCAAACAGTCTTGAGGCAAACGGCGCGTCTCTGGAGAGCTTAAGTTTTTGCCGGGCGTATTTCCATAATTCTTCTATCGGATCGCCTTCTGCGTTTAAATCATCAAGTGGGTCAAGCCAGACACTCAGCGTGCGCTCAAGCACAGCTGTGTAGATATCCTGTTTTTTGTTGAAGTAATACAACACATTGGCTTTGGACATCCCCGAGTTGGTTGCGATCTGATCGACAGTTGCGCCGCGATAACCATGAGTCGAGAACACATCAAGTGCAGCCGATATTATACGTGCTTCATTTTGCGTCTGAATGCGTGTTCTTTTTCTGGGGGCGTGTTTGTTTGACAATTCCATAGCTGCAAATCTTGACCAGATGGTCAACTTACGTTAGCTTGGCGATAAGTACAAGCAGACTTGTTTGTTAGAGTATCCTGCAGCCTTTCAATAGTTAATCAGCGAAGCGACATTAGAATGATCGAGAACCTAATAGGCGGGCAGAAAGTTGCCTCTTCCAGCGGCCGCTCTCAGCCCGTATTTAATCCTGCCACCGGCGAGCAGATTGATCAATTAGGGTTGAGTTCGGCAGATGAAGTTGCCGCTGCGGTGGAAAACGCTGCTGCTGCTTTTCCCGCCTGGGCCGCAACGCCTCCGCTCAAGCGCGCTTCGATCATGTTCAGGTTCAACGAGTTGCTGATTAAGCATGCTGATGACATTGCCCGGGAGATATCGCGTGAGCATGGTAAAACCCATGATGATGCTTTGGGCGAGGTTCAGCGCGGCCGTGAAGTCGTAGAATTCGTTTGCGGAATTCCTCAGATGCTGAAGGGCGAGTTTTCCAGAAACGTGGGCCCGCAAATAGATTCCTGGTCTGATAGGCAGGCCTTGGGCGTCTGCGCAGGTATTACACCTTTTAATTTTCCAGCCATGGTTCCCCTGTGGATGTATCCGGTAGCCATTGCCTGTGGCAACACCTTCGTACTCAAACCCTCGGAACGTGACCCATCATCCGTCATGCTGGTTGCCGAGTTGTTGCATCAGGCAGGCTTGCCCGAAGGTGTACTGAATGTTGTTCATGGTGACAAGGAGGCAGTAGATGCATTACTCGATCATCCCAAAGTGCAGGCAGTCAGTTTTGTCGGATCAACACCGATAGCTGAATATGTTTACAACCGTGGTACACAGGCTGGTAAACGCGTGCAAGCTCTGGGCGGTGCAAAGAATCATATGGTGGTTATGCCCGATGCAGATATGGAACAGGCCGTCGATGCACTAATGGGTGCTGGATTTGGGTCTGCCGGCGAACGATGCATGGCCATATCCGTTGCAGTACCGGTGGGTGAAGAGACGGCTGATCGTCTGGTTGATGCGCTACGTCCCCGGGTCGAGGCACTTCGCGTAGGTCCTGCTGATGATCCTGATGCAGAAATGGGTCCAGTAATCACGGCTGATGCCAAGAAGCGAATCACATCTTTGATTGATTCAGGTGTTGAAGCGGGTGCAGAACTGGTGGTCGACGGTCGTCAGATAGCCTTGCAAGGTTATGAAAACGGTTATTTCCTGGGTGGCTCACTGTTTGATCGTGTTACTACCGACATGCAGATATACCAGCAGGAGATTTTTGGCCCGGTGCTCTCGGTGGTTCGCTCACCTGACTACGACACTGCGGTCAAGATGATAAACGATCATGAGTACGGCAACGGCACAGCGATTTTCACTCGCGATGGCGATGCGGCGCGTTCGTTTGCCGATAGCATACAGGTGGGAATGGTGGGAGTTAATGTACCCATACCGGTACCGGTTGCCTACCATAGCTTTGGTGGATGGAAACGATCCTTGTTTGGTGATCATTCCATTTATGGTCCGGAGGGCGTTCACTTTTATACACGTTTAAAAACCATTACCAGCCGCTGGCCTACGGGTATCAAGCAAGGTGCTGTATTTAACTTTCCAACCTGAGTACATTCAGTAGCCTGCTTAAACCCGCCGCCAGCTCAAACACGATAGTCGGTGATAGCACAGTGAGAGCGATACATGACGATTAACAGCAATATGCGCATTAACAGTGAGCGCTTGTGGGACTCACTGATGGAGATGGCGAAGATTGGCCCTGGAATAGCCGGGGGCAATAACCGACAAACGCTGACCGATGAAGATGCTGAAGGCCGTCGTTTGTTTCAGACCTGGTGTGAAGAAGCAGGTTTGACGATGGGTCTGGACAAGATGGGCACTATGTTTGCGCGTCGTGAGGGGACTGACCCTGATGCGCTGCCAGTGTATGTGGGCAGTCATCTGGATACTCAGCCTACCGGTGGTAAATATGACGGTGTGCTCGGTGTGCTTGGCGGACTGGAAATCATTCGTCAGCTAAACGACATGAGTATCAAGACCAAACATCCTATTGTCATTGTCAACTTCACCAACGAAGAGGGCACAAGATTCGCTCCGGCGATGGTTGCATCTGGTGTCTTTGCAGGCATGCACACGTTGGATTGGGCTTATGAGCGTGAAGATGCAGACGGCGTAAAGCTTGGAGATGAACTCAAACGAGTTGGTTATCTAGGTGATGAAGAAGTAGGCGCGCGAAAGATGCATGCATTTTTCGAACTGCACATCGAACAAGGTCCCATCCTTGAAAATGAAGGATTGGATGTAGGGGTTGTTACCCATGGGCAGGGTTTGAAGTGGTTGGAAGTCACACTAATTGGTAAAGAGAGCCATACCGGTTCAACACCCATGTCTATGCGACGCAACGCAGGCCTGGGAATGGCACGTATGACGGACAAGGTTAACGAAATTGCCTTGAGTCATGCACCTTTGGCGGTGGGTTCGATCGGGCACTGCGATGTGTTTCCGAACTCGCGCAATATCATCCCGGGCAAAACGGTGTTTACCGTTGACTTCCGACATCCTGAGAAAGATGTCATTACTGATATGGAAACACGGTTTCGTGCCGCAGCGAAAGAGATTGCCGAGCAAATCGGCTTGCAGTACAGCATCGAAGAAGTCGGTGGGTTCGATCCGGTTGAGTTCGATGCCAACTGCGTTGGAGCCGTTCGATCTGCGGCTGAGCGTTTGGGCTATAGCCACCGCGATCTGGTTTCGGGCGCTGGACATGATGCCTGCTGGATTAATCGGGTAGCACCTACCTCAATGGTGATGTGTCCCTGTGTTGATGGTCTGTCGCACAATGAAGCGGAAGATATCTCACCTGAGTGGGCAGCCGCAGGCACCAACGTCCTTTTTCATGCCGTGGTAGAAACCGCCGGTATCGTTGAATAGTCCAGTTTGCAAGGAGAACAGCATGAGTAAAGTGATCAAAGGCGGTACAGTTGTTACGGCTGATCGCAGTTACCAGGCCGATGTAAAAATCGAGAAGGGTGTCATCACACAGATAGGCAAGGATCTTGACGGGGATGAAACGCTTGACGCCGATGGCTGCTATGTCATGCCGGGTGGAATCGATCCGCATACCCACCTGGAAATGCCTTTTATGGGCACGTACTCCACCGATGATTTTGAATCCGGTACCAGAGCTGCATTGTCAGGTGGCACCACTATGGTGGTTGATTTCTGTTTACCCGCACCCGGACAGTCATTGATTGAAGCGCGCCAGATGTGGGATAACAAAACATCGAAGGCATCCTGCGATTTTTCGTTCCACATGGCAATTACATGGTGGGACAAACAAGTATTCGAGGAGATGGCTCAAGTTGTTGACAGTGGCATCAACACGTTTAAGCATTTCATGGCTTACAAAGGCGCGCTGATGGTTAATGATGAGGAGATGTATTCATCGTTTCTGCGTTGCTCAGCACTTGGGGCTATGCCACTGGTGCATGCTGAAAACGGAGATGTTGTTGCGCAGCTTCAGGCTAGTCTCATGGCCGATGGTAATAGCGGCCCGGAAGCTCATGCCTATTCCCGTCCACCTCAGGTGGAGGGTGAAGCTGTTAATCGCTCCATTATGATTGCAGACATGGCTGGCGTTCCATTGTATGTCGTGCATGTGTCGTGCGAAGAAGCGCATGAGGCGATTCGTCGAGCCAGACAAAACGGCAAACGGGTGTTTGGAGAGCCGCTGGTTCAGCATTTGACTTTGGATGAATCCGAGTACGCTCACAGCGATTGGGATCATGCAGCCAGACGAGTCATGTCGCCGCCGTTTCGCAGTCAGCTCCATCAGGATTCTTTGTGGGCGGGTTTGGCTGCAGGTAGTTTACAAGTTGTGGCTACTGATCACTGCGCGTTTTCCACTAAACAGAAGCGCATGGGGTTGGGTGATTTTACTAAGATACCCAATGGTACTGGTGGGCTTGAGGATAGATTACCGGTATTGTGGACTCGCGGCGTCAGCACCGGGCGTCTCACCATGAACGAGTTTGTGGCGGTAACGTCAACCAACATTGCAAAGATACTAAACATTTATCCCAAGAAGGGTGCGATTCTGGAAGGCGCGGATGCAGACATTATCGTCTGGGATCCCAAGCGCAGTAAAACCATCCAGGCCGCCAAGCAACAGTCGGCTATTGATTACAATGTGTTCGAAGGTTTCGAGGTCACAGGCTTACCACGTTTTACATTAACCCGTGGGCAATTGGCCGTCACCGAAGATAAAGTGAACAGCGAAGAAGGGCATGGCCGTTTCGTTCCAAGAGAAGCCTACCCGGCAGTCAATCGCGCCTTGTCTCAATGGAAGGAACTCACCGCGCCTCACCCGGTTAAACGAGACCCTTCAAAGATGCCTGCCGGGGTTTAAGCGATTGTCTGAAGCTTCTGAAGTAATCACCGTCGATAATCTTTCGCTGGTCTTTTCCACCAGCGACGGTGATGTGCAGGCACTAAGCGATATTGATCTGTCCATAAAGCAAGGTAATTTTGTTTCTTTTATTGGCCCATCGGGTTGCGGTAAAACAACCTTGCTCAGAGTCATAGCCGACCTGGAAAAACCAACTGCCGGTTACATACAGGTCAACGGGATGGCACCTGAGCAAGCAAGACTTGCGCGGGCCTATGGCTATGTTTTTCAGGCGGCGTCGCTCTATCCCTGGCGAACCATTGCAAAAAATATCGCGCTACCGTTAGAAATCATGGGCATGGATAACGCAACCATCAAAGCCAGGGTCGAGCAGAATCTATCGCTGGTTAATCTTGAGGGTTTCGAAAGAAAATACCCGTGGCAACTTTCAGGAGGAATGCAGCAGCGAGCATCCATAGCGCGTGCATTGGCCGTTGAGCCTGATCTACTGCTGATGGATGAACCCTTTGGTGCGCTAGACGAGATTGTACGTGACCATCTCAATGAACAGTTGTTGCAGTTGTGGGCAAAGACAAACAAGACGGTTGTCTTCGTTACGCACTCGATACCCGAGGCAGTTTTCCTGTCAAGCCATATTGTGGTCATGTCTCCTCGACCGGGGCGTATCCAGGACATTATCAAGAGCGATCTACCTGCTGATCGCAATTTATCAATTAGAGAAACCCCTGAGTTTCTCGCACTTGCCAATAGAGTCCGCGATGGTTTGAGAGCCGGGCACAGCTATGATGAGGTAGCCTGACGTGCCAGCACGCGCTGGTTCCGCGTTTGTGCCGGTTTGCACGGTGGTGCTGGCAATCGTCGTAATATGGTATGCGGCTGCCAGTATGTTGAACATGCCCTGGGAGAAAAGCGTTGCTGAGAGGGCTGGTACCAGTCCGTCCACTGCGACCATGTTGATAAACACCATGCAACAGGAGCGGCCGGTGCTACCTGCACCTCACCAGGTTGCAGAAGAGGTTATCAACACCACGATCAAGAAGAAAATCAGCTCCAAACGCAGCTTGATATTTCATGCAGGAGTCACGCTCTCCTCATCCATGCTCGGATTTCTGTTGGGTACGATATTGGGTATCGTGTTAGCGGTTGCCATCGTTTATAACCGTGCGCTAAACAAGAGTTTGTTGCCATGGATCATTGCTTCACAAACCATTCCTATCCTCGCCATAGCTCCCATGATCATTGTGGTACTCAATGCCATTGGTGTTCAGGGTTTGTTGCCCAAGGCATTTATCTCCATGTATCTGAGCTTTTTTCCTATTGTTGTCGGCATGGTTAAGGGCCTCAGTTCAGCCGACACCAGTCATCTGGATTTGATGCATACGTACAGCGCATCCAAAGCACAAACTTTCTGGAAGCTACGTCTGCCGACGTCGCTGCCCTATCTGTTCACCAGCATGAAGATAGCCGTGGCCATTTCTCTGGTTGGAGCGATTGTCGCTGAGCTTCCAACCGGTGCTGTGGCGGGTTTAGGTGCACGGCTGTTAGCCGGTTCCTACTATGGCCAGACTATTCAAATCTGGTCGGCTTTGGTGGTGGCTTCTATTATTGCTGCGCTGCTTGTGGCCATCATTGGAATGCTGGGTACGCTGGTAAATCGCCGGATGGGGCTGGTTCGTGGCTAGCGTCTATCGACCCATGGAGCGCATTCTGCTGACCGGCGTGGGTGTCTTTGCGGTCGTCGGTGTGTTGCTACAAGGCTTAGGCCCGCAACCGGCCAGCAGTCTTGTGGTATCGCTCTGCCTATCACTCGCTGCCTTGGCCGCCTACTGGTTTATTCCCAAGTCGCATTTATCTGCCGCCCTGATTACAGGCTATGTATCAGCCGGGGTAGCCTGGTATCTTCTGCGCGTTGTGCAAGGTTCAAGCGAGCCGGGTATCGGTTTCTGGATGCAGGTTATCGCAGCCTGGATGCTGGCTTGGGCATCTGTTGAACAGTTTGCCGCAATAACAACCTTGTCCCGTCTATACAAATCGATACTCGGCATACTGATTCCTCTGATGTTTGGCGCATGGTTGCTGGTACTTTGGGAACTGCTGACCAGAGGGCTAGATGTGCCACAGGTGCTCTTGCCCTCACCGAGTCTCATTGCCGAGCGCTTCACGACTTCAACCAGCATCCTCTGGGCTGATTTTCAACAAACTTTTCTTAAAGCAGTTTTGATTGGCTATGCGCTGGGATGCGGAAGTGGTTTTATTGTTGCGATATTGATTGACCGATCGCCTTTTTTGCAGCGCGGCTTGTTGCCCATCGGCAATCTGGTCTCTGCATTACCTATTGTTGGTGTGGCTCCGATTATGGTCATGTGGTTTGGCTTTGACTGGCCGTCCAAGGCTGCGGTGGTTATCGTCATGACTTTTTTCCCGATGCTGGTCAATACGGTTGCCGGCTTGGCTGCGGCGCAGCCGATGCAGCATGACTTGATGAAAACCTATGCGGCCAGCTATTGGCAAAGTCTATTCAAGATGCGATTGCCGGAGGCCTTGCCATTCGTATTCAACGCGTTAAAGATCAATTCCACGCTGGCCATGATCGGTGCCATCGTGGCTGAGTTTTTTGGTACGCCAACTGTCGGCATGGGTTTCAGAATCTCCACCGAAGTAGGGCGTATGAATGTAGATATGGTTTGGGCTGAAATAGCGGTCGCCGCTGTGGCTGGCTCATTGTTTTATGGTGCGATTGCACTTGCTGAGAGGGTGCTGACTTTCTGGCACCCTTCTATTCGACGTTCATAAGTTAAAACATGGGAATGAGAGTATGAAAAAACCGACACATGCATTGGGCATCGTAGCGCTGGGTAGTGTGCTTACTTGCTTTTCAATGTCTTCAGTGGCTGCTGATGATGTAACGATTCAGCTAAAGTGGGTGACTCAGGGGCAATTTGCTGGCTACTACGTGGCTCAGGACAAAGGCTTTTATGATGCCGCAGATCTGAACGTCACTATTAAGCCCGGTGGTCCGGATATTGCGCCGCCCCAGGTGATTGCAGGAGGTGGTGCTGATGTCGTGGTGGACTGGATGCCTTCTGCACTGGCCAGTCGAGAGAAGGGTGTGCCATTGGTCAACATAGCTCAGCCATTCAAGCGCTCTGGCATGATGCTCACTTGTAGAAAGGAAACCGGTATCACTCAGCCCGAGGATTTTCGCGGCCGCACTCTGGGTGTCTGGTTTTTCGGAAACGAATACCCGTTTCTGAGCTGGATGTCGTCCTTGGGTATACCGACAGAGGGTGGTGAAGAGGGTGTCACTGTTCTAAAGCAGGGCTTCAATGTTGACCCCTTACTGCAGAAGCAGGCTGATTGCATTTCAACCATGACTTACAACGAGTACTGGCAGGTGATTGATGCCGGAATACCTGAAGATCAACTTGTGGTATTCAAGTATGAAGAACAGGGCGTATCGACCATGGAGGATGGACTGTACGTACTCGAAGACAATCTAAGCGATGAAGCTTTTGTCGATAAAATGGCGCGCTTCGTCGCTGCCTCTATGAAAGGTTGGGAATATGCTCGTGAAAACCCTGATGAAGCGGCTGATATAGTGCTTGAGAACGATGCCAGTGGAGCGCAAACCGAGAAGCATCAGCAGCGCATGGTCCGCGAAATCAATAAATTGACCGAAGGTAGTGATGGCTCGCTTGACGTTGCAGATTACGAACGCACCGTTAAAACATTACTGTCAGGTGGTTCTGATCCTGTTATCAGTAAGGAGCCCGAAGGTGCCTGGACAACCGTGGTGATTGAAAAAGCACTAGCCATGTAGTCAAGAAGGGCGTACTTTTGTGCGCCCTTGTTTTCGAAAGTTAAGTTCACCTATGCCAGATTTGGCTAAACCGGTGCCAGGTCTGGGTCTGGTGATTGGTATTCTGGTTCTGGGTTCCAGTGTCAGCATCATGTCTACTGACATGTACACGCCCAGTCTGCCGGATCTGGCTGTTTGGTTTGATACAAGCCCCACGCGCGTAAAGCTGACCATAAGCTTGAACATGCTGGCCTTTGGGCTGGCGCAGCTTTTACATGGTCCTCTGTCTGACAGGTTTGGTCGCAAACCGGTACTCATCTATTCTCTTATAGCGGTAGCACTGCTCTGCCTTGCGTGCTCTGCTGCCCAGAGCATTGATCAACTCATTGTTGCCAGGATACTGCTGGGTATTGCAGCGGCAGCTGAGGCTGTCGTGGGCCTGGCCATCATCAAGGATTTATACTCGGAAAAGGAGCAGGTCAAAGCGCTTGCTCTGTTAGGTATGGTCATTGCCATTACCCCTGCAGCTGCGCCCGTTCTGGGAGGCTATTTACATGTAGCATTTGGTTGGCAAAGTAATTTCTACGTCATCAGCGCCATGGCTGTTATTGCACTATTGGCTGTGGCTTTCCTGCTGCCGGAATCGAGCACACCTGACCCTAAAGCACTGAAGATGGGCCGCCTTATCAGGGGCTACGCAGCGCTTCTGAGAAACACCGATTTTCTGACTCATAGCGCCATCCTTGGTGTGGCCCTGGGTCTGATTTTCGTATTCGTTACCGGTGCACCGTTTGTACTGATTGATATGCTTAAGGTCGCTCCAGACAGATTCGGCTATTACCAGGCAAGTATGGTTGGCGCTTTTTTTCTGGGCAGTGTGCTGGCTGCACGCCTTGCGGACCGCTGGGATGCGATGAAACTGTTGGGCCTAGGGGTCTGCATAGTGCTGGCAGGGGTAATAGCGTTGACCATTCTAATTTTGTTTGGCGATATTACACCCGTTTCAATAACCTCTACCTATATGATCCTGGCTTTTGGCATGGGGCCCTTGTTTGCAGTTGCACCCAGTCGTGCTCTTCGTTCGATTCATGGACAAGCCGGCACGGCGTCTGCCATGCTCAGTGGTATCGAGCAGACAACGGCGGGTATGGCGGCAGTGCTGATCAGCCTGATGCACGATGGCACTGCACGTCCTATGGCTTTCGTGACTTTGATGCTCGGGTTTGGGCTGATTGGTCTCTATTGGCAATCAAGACGTGAGGACGTCTATCGTCGCCAGCGCTAGCGCGCGATGTTGATCATTTTTATAGTGCTCATCCCTGAGCACTGAGTCCTGTCGATTCGTTCAAGCGCGATCGTCTCGATTTCCGCCTCGTCGTTCGCCTCGATTGTTGTCATCACCGTGACCTCTTTTCCCACCTTGCTTGCGGCCTTCACCTCGTCCATTCTCGGCACGCAATTGCTCTATGCCGGCAGCCTCATCATCAGAAACTACGCCGTCGCCATTAACATCGAGTTGTGTCTCAACCGCATCCCGGCGAGCATCTTTCGCCGCTCGTTTTTCTTCACGAGACAAGTCACCATCGCCATCAGCGTCAAACACTTCAAGCTGAGTCGCAAACCGATCTTCGCGCATCACTTTACGCTCATCACGTGAAAGCTCGCCATTGCCGTCGGTATCATATTGAATCAAATTGGCTTGACGTTGCTCTTCCCTGATCTGGCTGATCTCTTCTGCGCTAATAACGCCGTCACCATCGATATCGACGAGTGTGACGGGTGCGGCGATCGCCGCAAAACTGAGCATTGCGCCAATCGTAGCGGGGGTTAGAGTTTTTACAAAGTTGTTTGAGTGTTTCATGACAGTTCCTGTTTTAAGTACTTTCTGAGTCGAATCAACTGTTTTCAGTCGTTTCGTTTGAGTACTTATAATCGGCTTTGACTGTGTAAGAACTGTGCAAAAAAGGCGGAGAAATCTGGTATTCGTTAATCGAGCTCGATGATCTCGAATTTGTAGCCGATGCCGTAAACAGAGTGAACGTACTGAGTTGTGTTATCCAGAGATTCAAGTTTTTGCCTGAGTTTCTTAACGTGGCTATCGATTGTCCGGTCGCTGACGATGCGGTTGTCTGGATAGATTCGGCCCATTAGTTGAGCCCGATTAAATATCTGGCCAGGCTTATTGCTAAGCACCTCTAACAGTTTGAGCTCGACAGCTGTCAATGCGCAGCTCTGTCCTTTGATTGTGACATTGGCCGAGTTCTCATTGAGTTCAAACTGCCTGTCGCTGATGGGTTGTTCTGTTTTACTCGTACGCCTTAGCACCGCTTTTACTCGCGCTACCACTTCTCTTGGGCTGTAGGGTTTGCAAATGTAGTCGTCGGCTCCAATCTCCAGACCGAGTAAGCGATCTATTTCCTCTATCCTGGCTGTCAGCATGATGATCGGGACATCGCTTATGCGGCGAAGCTCCTTGCAAATGCTCATGCCATCTAGGCCAGGCAGCATCAGGTCGAGCAACAACAGATCCGGTAAGTTCTGTTGCAGACTATCCAATGCCAGTTGACCATCGGAAAAAATCACTGTCTGGAAACCATCACTCTGTAGGTAGTCTTGCAACACATTGGCAAGCTTTGATTCGTCTTCAACAATCGCGATGTTCATGATGTGATTCCGGTGGCTGGGTCGATCAAAACGAATTATTTGCTAACGGCTTTTGGAAATTGAATGTTTATGGCCAGCCCGCCAAGTGGGGAGTGGCTGGCTTCAATGCTGCCTTGATGCGCTAAAACAATTTTCTGGACTATTGACAGGCCCAAACCAGAACCACCCTGAGTCCGATTTCTGGATTCGTCTGCACGAAACAGTGGCTCAAAAAGCTTTGGTAATTGCTTATCTAATAGCCCTGGCGTTGAATCATGCCAGGAGAGATAAATTTTATTGTCGTGTTGAGCCAGTTCGATTTCGATCTGTCCGCCTTCGTCGGTGTATCGTAATGAGTTTTGCAAAAGGTTATCCAGCAGCTGCCCAAGACGTTGTGCGTCACCCTTGATTGAGTAATCGGTTAGTTCGGCGTTGATCTTCAGGCTTATCCGCTGTTCTGATCTTAATGCTTCCACTGCGTTGCATCGCTCTTCTACCACCGATAGTAAGTTCAGGGAGTCCATTTGATACTCCAGGGCTCCAACATCTGACAGCGATAGAACATGCAGATCATTGATCAGGTGACTCAGTCTGAGGGTTTCCACATACAGGGAATTGATCGCCTGCATATCCAACGGCCTGACGCCGTCTTCGATGGCTTCGACTTCGCTTTGTAATATAGCCACCGGTGTGCGTAGCTCATGTGAGAGTTCAGCGATCCATTCACGGCGCGCGGTACGGCTGTGCTCGAGTGTGTGGGCTAGTTGATTGATATCGCGTGATAGATCACCCAGCTCGTCCTGTCTATCAGAGTCTATACGATGACTGAATTTTCCCTGGCTTATGCGACTGACTGCACCGCTTAGCTGCAGCACGGGTCTGACGATTCGGGAAGACAACAAGGCTGCGAGCACAGCGGATAGGGCAATCATGATCAAAGAAGCAATGGCAAAGCTGCGTTTTTGCTGATTAGCGAATACATTGTCAAGTTGCCTTGGTAGCTTGCTTGAAGCCTTGTAGCCTACGTATCCGACCACTGAGTCTGCATGGCTGATGGGGAGCCATTGCGTCGAGCGATTCGGATCCGGGCGACCGATCAGGATTTGTTTCTCTGCATCGGCCAGCAGCAATCGACGTAGTCGATCAGGTGGCGGGACGCCTCGTTTGGGTCCTTTAACGCCATTGTTTCGCCTGGGAGGTTTATCACCGGGAAATGAGCCCTCTGGTGACAAAGTTTGCCTGTTAGCAAGGTCTCGAGGTCCGGATCTCGAATCGCGGTTTGAGTTGCTAACCAACCGTGGCCATAATGAGTCGTTGGTGGTGAGCCAATCCCAGTTCGAAGAATCAGCATAGCCGTCTGCAAGTCTGATCAGCAAGGGCTGCAACGACTCGATTTCCGAGTCGTTAATGTAGTTAAGGAATCCGCGATTAAAACTCCAGCTATTGAACGCGTACAGCGTTGCAATGAGCACTCCGCTCGAGACTAGCAGAGTCATGAAGATTTGGTATTTCAAGCGCATTCAGGTTTTATAACTCAATCTGTGCCTGGGAACTGTAAGCTATTGAAGAATAGTAGTAATTTCCCTTTTTATTGCACAATTGAGGGTGTAGCTCAAGCGAGCCTTTCTACAAAAAACCACAGCTGGATTTCATTGCCTAATGGATTTTGTCACTATATACTGTATATAAATATAGTTATCGATAGTTGCGGGCACGTTATGTCTGGTAATGGCCAAGTTATAAAGGGTCGTGGTGCGCAAAGTAACGTCACTGGCCGCTATGAGATCCTTAAAAAGATAGATATAGACGACGGCTGGCATAGCTATGTCGATGAGCAAAAGTCGGTTCGTACACGTTGGCGTGATGATCGTAGTAAGACGCTTATCACGCGCAACAAATCACCCGATGTTCCCTTTGATCGCTCTATCAACCCTTATCGAGGCTGTGAGCATGGTTGCATTTATTGCTTTGCCCGGCCCAGTCATACCTGGTTGGGGCATTCGGCCGGACTTGATTTTGAACGGCTTTTATATGCCAAGCGCGATGCAGCTGCATTGCTGAAGGGAGAACTTGCTCAGGCCGGATATCAATGCGAACCCATAGCCATTGGTGTTAACACTGATGCATATCAGCCACTTGAAAAAAAGTTGCGTATTACGCGTTCCCTGCTGGAGGTTATGGTGGATAGCCGCCATCCAGTCTACCTGATAACAAAATCCTCTCTTATTGAGCGTGATCTGGATCTTTTGGTAGAACTGGCGAAGGATAATCTGGTAACCGTCACGATAACCTTAACGACTCTGGACAATGCCTTGTCGAGTAAATTAGAACCGCGCGCTACAGCTCCTCACCGCAGATTAAGAACCCTTAGATTACTCAGCGACGCATCAATTCCGACAAGGGTTTCTGTATCACCGATAATACCGGCTTTGAACGAAATGGAAATCGAATCAATCGTACAAGCTGCCGCTGAAGCAGGTGCTCAAAACGCTCACGGTATTGTTTTGCGATTGCCACATGAATTACAAACACTGTTTCCTGAATGGCTGGAGATGCATTACCCGCTTCGTGCCAGTCGTGTGCTAAAAGCAATTGCATCCCTGCGTAACGGAAAACTGAACAACAGTGACTTTGGCGCACGTATGACAGGTAGCGGTCCGCGTGCCAGTATTATTCATCAACGTTTTAAGCAGGCTTGTAGAAAATCGGGCTTGCAAAATGACAGATCGATCGTTGAATTGAACAGAGCTCTATTTATAGCGCCCAATAACAGTGGGCAAATGGCCTTGGGTTTTGAATAGGGCTGATTAGTCGGGATCGGCGTAACGTTCCATGAAAGCAATGAGAAGTGCTCCTAGAATCATTAACGCAACTGCAAGCCAGGTACTTGAATCACTCAGGTTTGGCATGTACCACTCGTAGCTACTGACCACTTCTTTTGGAGGTTTCCCAAGTCGTTCTACTGTGTGAGTTATCGTATTTTTCCATGGCCAGATTACCACCAGAGAACCGACTACAAATCCAGTCATTAACGCCAGAGTCTGATCGGCATAGCGTTTGAATACCCACGCTAAAATATGCGAGAAGGCGATCAGTCCAAACCCACAACCCAACGCTAGTGGAATCAGGATATTGAGTGAAAAAGTATTGATGGCACTAAGCACCAATGCATAGTTTCCCATCATGATCAGTACAAATGAGCCTGATAAACCTGGCAGGATCATGCTACTGATTGCCACGACACCGCAGAGGAAAACATAAAACGCGCTGTCGTTTTCAGAGGCTGGTGCCAACAAGGCTATGGATATGGCCACCACAATACCGGCAAGTAGTGACAAGTAGGCAGTTGCATTCCAATTTTTTACACGTTTTGCCACATAGAAAATGGACAATAGTATGAGACCGAAAAAGAAGGCCATGGTATTGCGCTCATGATGGGCAAGCAGATATTCAAACAAGCGTGCCAGGCTGACAATACTGGCCGCAACACCACCGAGTAATATAAATAGCCAGTTGCCGTCTATGTGCTGCCAGAAGCCTTTCCAGTCTCTACCGATCAGATATTTTATTGCCCGAAAATCGCACTGCTTAATCGTGTTGATGAGTCGTTCATAGATCCCGGTTATAAGCGCAATGGTTCCGCCTGATACTCCTGGAATGACATTGGCTGCACCCATCGCAAGCCCTTTCAGAAACAGGGCAATACTTGCGTTCATCACGGCTTCTCGCTGTCCAGACTATTCAATATAGGTAACATCCAGGGTTTGTACTCACTAATTTCATCGTGAGTCAATCCGCTTAGTTCATATGGCATCACAAGCCAGTCATCTGTGCTGTGCAAAAAATAGTCCGGTTTACGAGTGGTGCGGTTGCGTGCCGGTTTATACCAGGGCGCAGCAATCCTGATATCGGCAGGGGTATTATTTTTCAAACGAGAGCTGAGTCTGTTGACTACTGCACTGGTTGTGAGCCCGGAGCTGAATACATCGTCGACGATGAGAAGCCCGTCGTCATGGTTGAGTGTTTCTAACAAATATTGAGTACCATGTATGCGAATTTCCTTTTCCGGGTTATCAACCATCTGCTGGTAGCTGGCCAGGCCGCGATAGGAGGTTCTTATGGCTATATGATCCGTTGGAATTCCAAGATATTGCAGGCATTCCTGAACGGCAATACCTACCACACTGCCACCACGCCATAATCCAACTATGAAGGTTGGTCGAAACCCACTTTTAGCGACATTGACGGCCAGGCGGTAGGCATCCTGTAATAGTTCGGTTTCGGTAATGTAGTGCTTCGGTTGCAAAATACTGGTTCCTCTTTTAACGGCGAGACGAAATCCCGATGAGCAGGCCAGGTTTACGATAAACAGGGACGCGGCGGTGGCAATTTGTTGAACAGCACGCGATGTTATCAAATGGTAGTAGCTGTTCAAACAGGTAAACTGTTCACAAGCACGGTTCCAGGGAGATAAATTTGACTCAGAAAAAATATTTGGATGCCCAGCAGCTGCTGGAAGACTCCTTTGAGCTTGCTGCGCGTGTCTATCGCAGTGGATTCAGGCCCAGTTTTATTATTGCGGTATGGCGCGGTGGCGCACCCATGGGGATTGCGATGCAGGAATTGTTGGCCTACCGTGGGGTGCACTCGGATCACATTACAGTGAGGACTTCGTCCTACCACGCCATCGATCAAAAAACCAGCACTGTGCAGGTTTTCAGCATGAACTATTTGATCAAGAAAATCAGTGCCGATGATCGATTGCTCATTGTCGATGATGTATACGATACTGGCAGAAGCATTGAGGCGATAATCAATACGATCAAAGAGAAAACCCGTCGAAATACGCCCCACGATATTCGTATAGCAGTACCGTATTTTAAACCGGATAGGAACAAGACTGATCGCATCCCGGATTACTATCTGCATGAGACTGATCAGTGGCTAAAATTTCCTCATTCTCTTGAGGGCCTCAGTGATGAAGAGGTACGAACAAACCGACCTCACCTTGCAAAAATCCTCGACGAATATAAGCCGTAGCTCTGTTCAATTGCGACAATTGACTGACTGCGTCACGAAACCAATTGCTCAGCTTTCACGAAAATTTTTAACAGGGTAAACTTGAGCGCGAAGTGCATCGATGCATCGTTGAATGTTCGAAGCGCTTCTTCACCAGCTAAGCCCTGACAGGCTCACCGTTTTTTTGCTCTTCGTTGCAACACTAAATCAGCATTACTCATATGACAGGCCGCTCCATTAGCACGTCAACCGAAAATGTAGTTGTTTTTAAGGGCTTTCTTGATAGTAGCCACCGGCGCAAAGTCAGCAGTGCACCTGTGGATCAGGAAACTGCAACTTTACTCTCGATAAGACAAAATCTAACCTATCGAGCGGCTGTGGCCGTGCATAATATCGCTGATATCCGCTATCAATACCCACAAGCAATTGTTGATGAAGTGCTAGGAACCCTACGAAATCTGCTTAGCGTTGAATTCGGCTATTTAAGAGTCCATCGTCACAACCAAGTATTTATTGCTTCTCATCACTGTTTGGAATCATTAATAGCAGGGGTTTTAAGAGTGCAGTTTCACGGCAGACAACTAGAACTGCCCAAGATCAATGTGCGAGGGGAGCAGCTCGATCCCGGTGGTGTCGAGTTCTCCTGGGGCGTGGGCACCAGCGTGCACGAGGCTAATTCCGAAAGGCAACGGCGATACAAGCGCAACAAGTCTTAACACTGGGTCGTGTTAACAGGCCGGGCTTGTCATTTACTCGCAGTGATTAACTTAGCTTGGAACTTTGCGCAGGCGTTTTTCCAATCGTCTTAAAAGTAACGACAAGATCACAGTTACCAGCAAGTAAATATAGGCAACCACGTTGTAGGTTTCCATGAAGCGAAATGATCCCGCCGCATAGATTTTACCCAGCTGCGTAATATCGGCTACGCCTAGCACAGAGACCAGCGCTGAATCTTTGATCATCGCAATGAAGTCGTTGCCCAGCGGCGGTAAAATGGTGCGAAATGCTTGAGGGAAGATGACGTAGCGAAATCGGGCAGGCGCTGAGAGGCCCAGTGAAATGGCTGCCTCTCTTTGTCCAGGCCCCACTGATTGTATTCCTGCTCTGAAGACTTCTGCGATGAAGGCAGAATAGCCGAGCGTCAGAGCGATGATGGCTCTCCACATCAACGAGACGTCCCGTGTTCGCAAGGGCGAGTCCATGAGCGGTTCAAAAATAGCATTGATCGCTGCAACCAAGGCAGGCGCACCGACAAAGGCTACATAAAAAAGCAATACAAGCATGGGTATGCCACGCATGATTTCAATGTAGAAGCGAGCGCACTGCCTCAACCAAAGGTAGGGTGACAAGACTGCCGTGGCTAACAGCAGCCCCAAGGCGCTTGCCAGCGTAAATGCTGTCAAGGTCACATAGGCAGTAACGCCAATTCCCTTGGCGAGAATAGCGAATACTTCCGAATACAGCTCATCGCTGACTATGCGATAAGCTAACCAGGCGCCAATTGCCAGCGTCGCCAACAGCCACCAGGGAAAATCGTCGCTTTGAACGTCGGTTTTCTGAGTATCTTGCTCAGACAAAGACAGCAGGCCTTTACTGACCTAACTTGTACTCAAGAAACCAGGTCGTGTTCAAGGCATCCAGAGTGCCGTCCTCTCTCATGCTCGCCAACCCGGCATTCAGCGGTTCAACCAGATCGGAGCCCTTGGGGAAAATGAAACCGAAGTCCTCTGTACCCATAGCCTCACCCACCAGCTTAAAGGTATCCGGATTGGCTTTCACATAACCTGCGCCTGCTGTCCCGTCTGTCAGCACCAGATCAACGTCTGCTGTGCGCAGAGCTTGAATGGATGCTCCAAAAGTTTCAAACAACTTTATCCGCGGGTTTTGTTCATTGCCATCCAGTACCTCGTACACGGCCGTGTAGAAGGGAGTGGTACCAGCTTGAGCCCCAATCAGACCATCTTCGATGGCTGCAAACTCAGCACCACTGGAAAATCGCTGTTCATCGGCCCGGACCAGCATAAACATTTCCGAGCGCATATAAGGGTCGGAGAAATCTACTTTTTCTCGTCTATCATCGCGAATCGTGATGCCAGTCATTCCCACGTCAAACTGGTTTTCGCTCACCGCCGGTATCATTGCATCCCAGCTGGTGTTTTGCACGACCAGTTTGAAGTTGAGCCGATTTGCCAGTTCGTTCATGGCATCGTACTCCCATCCAATAGCATCGCCGGTTTTGGGATCAACGAACTGTAATGGCGGGTAGGCGTTTTCGGTGGCCACCAGCACTTCACGCCCTTCAAGATCGGGTAAGTCTGCAGCCAGAGCTTGCCCTTGGTTAATGATCAGAATGCACGCTGCAATACTGACAGCAAGTTGAGAGAAACGGTGTTTCATCGATAACTTCCAGGTAGATGCTCGTGGTTTATTGTGATCGGCTTGACTCTGTTCTGCAAGTCAGATCAACAGAGCGCTGGCTAGATGACACCGAGTTGATCGCTAATCAGATACAACAGGCTGCATGCTATCAATCCCAGGCTCCAGGCTTTCATCCACATGATATTGCCATGTTTGCCCGCTGCAAAAAGGCATACACCTATCACGATTGACAGCACCATGGATAGAGTAATCATGTCATGCATGGACTCCCCGTAAGGAATATCCGGATTGGGGGGTTGACCCTCAAGGTATCTCATGAGTTTTCTTGCTACGCAGAGTTGGACAGCTCGTTAGCATTGGGTAATTGCTGGGCGCTGGCGATGAAATCATCATCCCATAATTTGGCGCTTCTTACTGCCCGAGCATTTTGTACATAGGCCGCAGTAATTGAAATGAGAATGACCGTGGCTGGCTCTTCGCCGTCCAGCGTAAACTGTTTTAGCAGATCCGGTTTAACTGAAATCGACGCTTGCCCTTTGATGCGGAGGGCCTCTTCAATGCCCGGAATGAGAAACACCAGACCCACCCTGGGGTCCTCTAAAATATTTCGTAAGGTATCTATGCGGTTGTTACCACGCCGATCGGGTATGGCAATCGTGTGCTGATCCAAAATATGGAAAGCTTTACCGGGTGCATCACCGCGGGGAGAACAATCAAGTCCCGAAGCAGTTGCGCTCGCCATCATGAAAAAAGGGGAGTGCTTAAGCCAATTCTGCATCGCCTCGCTAAGCGAGTCCTGAATTTTGGATGTGGACGATTGTCGTGGAGCGCCGTAGCGCGTCGTCAATTCAGCGAGTGTCTGTATGGTGTCTGACTGGGTCACAAGATTTGCGTGGCATGAAAACTCAAGCAAACTTTTAACAGATTAAGGGAGGGAGTAGCAATGCCCGCGAAGTAGCTCTGGAAACTCTTCGCGGGCGGGACAACAAAACTAAGCGTTATGTCGTCATTGGCTTGACAGGGATAATACTACCAGCGTCGCTATGCCGACATTGCGGAACAGCTTCACTCAATCGGCTCATCATCTGTGAGCAGGTTCTCAATCATGCGCCAATATCACTCGAGTTCTCCAGTGGAGCTCGGTCAAGTGATTCCTGATAGGTCCTTATTCCATCGGCCAGAGCTGCGGCAAGTCGGTTGCGGTAGTCCTCACTATTGAGTTTGTCAGCTTCCTGGATATTGCTCAAACAGGTTAGTTCGATCAGGACTCCGGGGGTAAAGCTTCTGGTCAGTACAAACAGGGTTTCCTGTTTTACTCCGGCATTGTCGACGTTAGGGTTCTCAAAACTGACTTCGTTATAGACGCGTTGTTGCAGGGCATGTGCAAGCCGCGCTGATCCTTTGGTGAATCCTAAATCTTGAGTGCGTTGATTTCGGGTTTTCTGGAATGCGGAATTAGCCGCAAGCTTTCTCTGACTTGTCTGACTTTCTTCTATGTTCTCAGGCCCGGCATAAAACGATTCGACCAGTGTCACATCCGTTTGGGGCAGGTGATTGAAGTGAAGAGAGACAACCATATCTGCCTTGCTTTTTCGTATCGCATCAACTCTGGATTGTCGCGATAAGCCATGATCATACTCTCGAGTTAGTACTACCTTAAGCTTGTCAAATTCAGACAGAAAAAGTCTCACGCGCCTGGCTATATCCAGTGTCAGTTCTTTTTCCAGAAGGCCATTGTGTGCCTGTGCACCCGGGTCTGTTCCACCGTGACCAGGATCAAGCATAATAACGAAATGGTCTGTTTCAGCTTGCTGCTGATCGAAAAAGTTAGCGTCTTTGAAGGTCTGCCAGGCAGGGCGCTTAAAACCATCAGGGCTCAAGACGCCAGTGATAACTGGAAGCGTAAATCGTGTTAATGCTCTGACCGGCGTGCTCGTTTGACTGGATTCTTCATCTGCTACCACTATGGCGGTTGCTGGGGTGGGCTCTTTGCTGCTCTTGCTGGATTCGATTTTGACTCGCTCCAGATAGCTTCCCAGCGCAGTATCAATCGGGTGCCCGATAGTTTTTGCAAGGTCGATACTTTTCGCCTTGGTGTTGTTCGATTCAAACGATGATGCTTGACTGCCGGTTCCATGCTGCACGATCAACGTAAACACGGCTAAGGCTACGAATCCACTGCAACCCAAAAGCTTATTGTCCATCGTCCCAGCCTAAAAAGTCTATTCTGTGACGAATCTCGCAAATTATGTGCCAGCGCGAGCTAAAGTTCTGGCTGCAACTTACGACTACTCTCTTTTTCTTATAACCAGCGTTTGCATTGCTCTTCCAACTACGCCGTCTGCATCAAACAGTAATGCGTCGGCCAGACCGATGCCGCTGGGTTCCCAGTAACCGACACTTTGGGTTCCCAGCCAATCTCCCAGCGGGTCCCTGTGCAAAACCAGTGTCAGGTCTGTATTCATGAACGTGACTTCGTGTGGCTCCGCGTTCCTGCCAAAGGCATTGCCACAGTCGGCCAGCGGACAGATTTTCTGAAACGGACTGGGTTCTTCGCTAGAGAGTAGGGGCACAGTTTTCATCCAGGCTTGAGTCGGGCCTGGCCTGTGATCGTGTCCCTGCGGATAGCGCACATGCACGCCAGTGCCATTGAAAGCCGGTTTACCGTGTAGTGTCTCGTTTATGGGGAACGGACCCGTCAGTGCATCGGTCGGGGCTCCGATGCTTTGCTGATAGCTAGGGAACTGTGTCGCTTGAGCTTTACTCAGATGCATGCCTGCGGCGGTTACCACTGTTTTGTTATCGCCATCGATCAAACTTGCTTCGCTGAGACTCACTGTACGCCCACGCCGGGCAATGCTGACTTTTATACGAAAGCCAGAAAATGGCACCGGTCGAAGCAAGTTGACTGTCAAGCGAGTCAGTCTTTGCTCTGGCAATAATCTTTCGACAGCTCTGGCTATAAGCCCGGTGGGCGGCCCGGCATGGCAGGCATGCTCGTCCCAGGGCCCACGGGTATGTGGGGTGGGTGTAAACCAGTCGTTATCCTCAGTTGAAAAAAAGCACTCTTTCATATGGCTAATTAGTGAACATCTTTTTTAGATAGGCGGCCGTGCGTGAGCGTTTAGAGGCGGCGACTTTTTTGGGCGTCCCTGAGGCTACAACCTTACCACCACCCAATCCACCTTCCGGACCCATGTCAATAATCCAGTCTGCCTCGGCCATGATATCGAGGTTGTGCTCAATGACTACAACGGAGTTTCCGGCATCTACCAGTCGATGAAGCACATGAATAAGATTTTCGACATCGGCCATATGCAGGCCAACGGTAGGTTCGTCCAGAATATATAGAGTATGAGTCTTGACGATGGTTCTGCCACGCGAGTCAGTGACGGGCGGTTTTGCCTTTGCCAGTTCTGATACCAGCTTTATACGTTGTGCCTCGCCACCGCTTAGCGTCCGGCTCTGTTGTCCTAATGTTAAATAACCCAATCCGACGTCTTGTAACAATTTCAAAGCGTGGCGTATGCTTGTGTGATTGTCGAAGAATTCAACGCCTTCATCGACGTTCATCATCAGCACTTCACCTATGGATTTGTCTTTGTAACGTACCGACAGAGTTTCACTGTTAAAGCGCTCGCCATTGCATACCTCACATAAAACGCGTACGTCCGGCAAAAAACTCATTTCGATTCGTTGCATGCCTTGGCCTGCACATTCCTCACAACGGCCTTCGCCGGTATTGAATGAGAAGCGGCTAGCAGTGTAGCCACGAATACGTGCTTCAGTGGTATCGGCATACAGGCGACGAATGTTGTCCCAGAAACCAATGTAGGTAGCAGGGCAGGAGCGTGACGTTTTACCGATGGGTGTTTGATCGACCTCCAGAAGCCGCGAAATACTTTCCCAGCCACTGATGTGTTCACAGCCAATTATTTTGCCCAGCTTGCGCTTTGTTTTCTGATTGTTGAGCACCCTCAGACTATCGTGTAAAACATCTCTTATCAACGTGCTCTTACCCGAGCCCGATACACCGCTGACACACACCAGCTGGCCTAGCGGAATATCAACAGTTACGTTCTTCAAGTTATGCAGCGTTGCGTTTTTGATATGAACGGAGTGTTCGGTTTTTTTGCGTGTCGGGTAGAGCGGATGTTTTAAAGGCTGATCGAGCAGTCGGCCGGTCACGGAGGCAGCATTTTTACGAACCTGTTCCACAGGGCCTGATGCAACTATTTGCCCGCCGCGCACGCCGGCACCGGGGCCAATATCAATAATGTGGTCGGCACTAAGAATGGTTTCCTCGTCATGTTCAACAACAACAATGGTATTGCCTTTCTTTTGCAGGCGACTCAATGTGTTGAGCAGCATACGATTGTCTCGAGGATGCAGGCCGATCGTTGGCTCATCGAGTATGTAGCATACCCCTTGCAAATTAGAGCCGAGCTGAGCAGCCAGCCTGATACGTTGAGCCTCTCCACCACTCAGTGTTGGTGCTGAGCGGTCCAACGACAAATAAGACAAGCCCACTTCGTCTAAAAAGGATAAGCGTGAATTAAGCTCCTTCAAGCTGTCGCGCGCTATCGCTGCCTGACGTTCATTCAAGTTAATTTTCTTGAACACCTTAGCCGCTTCAACGATGGACTGTGATGTGTAGTCTGCAATGTTCCAATCCTGAAAATAAACGGATAGGGACTCTGGCTTAAGACGCTGTCCCTCACAGCTTGCGCATTCAATGGCCTCATCATCATGCTGGCGCCAGTTTCGTTCTTCGCCCGTTTGTTCCTCGTCAAAGCCTGCAATCACCTGCCCGGTCCCGAAACAACTGGGACACCAACCATGTCGCGAATTGTACGAAAACATACGCGGATCAAGTTCCGGAAAACTTCTTTGACAACTCGAACAGGCGCGTTGTGTAGAGAATAACTGTTCGTTCGCAGCGGTGCTGCCTATCTTGACGACACCGCTACCAAAATCGACGGCACGTTGAATCAGATGTTGCAGTTCGTTTTCGTTCTTGACATCAATCTTGATCGTACCCACCGGAAGATCAATAGTGTGCTCTTTAAAACGATCCAATCGAGGCCAGTTTTCGGTGGGTAAATATTCGCCATCTACGCGAAGCGCATCAAAGCCTTTGTTCGATGCCCATTTTGCAAGATCGGTATAGTAGCCTTTACGATCAACAATAAGTGGTGCTAACAGCGACACTGTTTTACCACGGAATTTTTTGATGGTTTGTGCAGTGATGGCATCAACAGACTGAGCCGAGATTTCTACCTCGCAGTCTGGACAGTACTGAACACCAAGCTTGACGAATAACAAACGCAGAAAGTGGTAAATCTCTGTCATGGTGGCTACCGTACTTTTTCTGCCACCACGACTGGTTCGTTGTTCGATGGCTACCGTTGGCGGGATGCCTGTAATGGCATCGACGTCTGGTCGCGATGCGGGTTGCACGAATTGTCGCGCATAGGCATTTAACGATTCCAGGTAGCGGCGCTGTCCTTCGTTGAATACGATATCGAATGCCAGTGTGCTCTTGCCACTGCCGCTCATGCCAGTGATGACGGTCAGCGCATCACGTGGGATATGAACATCAATGTTCTTTAGATTGTTTTCGCGAGCTTGGTATACGTGTATCGATTCGCTGGGCTCTGGCGCAAGCTCGTAGGCGGGTGGCGCAGGTTCAGCGCTGCTGCGTTGCTTTAATTTGTCTGTGGCATTGTGATAGTCGCGCAGGGAAGCTGCGGTGACACTGGTCTTGTGAGCCAGAATCTGTTTGGGAGAACCCTTGCAAATCAGCTTGCCTCCCGCATCACCACCGGCGGGGCCTAGATCGATTATCCAGTCAGCATTGGATATGACATCCAGGTTGTGCTCTATGACAAGCAATGAATGTCCCTGCTTGATCAGCTGTTGGAATGCAGTCAGTAGCTTGTCGATGTCTTCAAAATGCAAGCCGGTCGTAGGCTCATCAAACAAGAACAAGGTATGGCCACTAAGGGTACGCTTTGAGCGGATCTTGGCTGCCTGCCCCAGAAAGGCTGCAAGCTTGAGACGTTGTGCCTCTCCACCACTGAGTGTCGGTACGGGTTGCCCTAACTGCAGATAACCCAGTCCTACCTCTTTAAGCGGCGTCAGTGCCAATAGCACCGCTTTGTCATCAACGAAGAATTCAATTGCCTGATCAACGGTCATCTCCAGAACATCAGCAATTGAATATCCCTGCGTGTCATGAGCGTTAAAGAGCTTGATTTCAAGGAGCTCGGAACGGTAGCGACGTCCCTGGCATTCAGCACAGCGCAGATAGACGTCTGAGAGAAACTGCATCTCCACATGCTCAAAACCGTTACCTGAGCAAACAGGGCAGCGCATGCCCGAATTAAAGCTAAAGGAACTTGCTTTGTACCCGCGCTCCTTGGCTTCAGGTACCTTTTCAAACAATTTTCTAATCGCTTCGAAGGCACCTGTGTAGCTCACAGGGTTGGAACGTGCAGATTTGCCAATAGGTGATTGATCAACCAGTATGACATCACTGATCTGATCATCACCAGTGATCGACGTATAGGGTTCTGGTAACTCTTTTGGTTTGCCCTTTATCGAGGATAGGGCGTTGTAAAGCGTGTCTTGGATAAGCGTTGATTTGCCTGAGCCGCTGGGTCCTGTTAAGCACACCAGACGGTTTAGAGGGATTTCCAGAGTGACGTTTTTCAGATTGTGTCCACTGGCTCCTCTGAGTACGAGCTTGTCAACGCCTCGGTTACTTCGGTTTGCATTGTCAAAACTCAATGACTTGTTGCCATTAAGATACTGGGCAGTTAACGAGGTTTTGTGTTTAATCAGCCCCGTTGGTTTGCCATTGAACACCATTTGGCCACCAGCCAGCCCGGGGCCCGGACCAATGTCAATGATTCTATCCGCTGCAAGCATCAATTGCGGATCGTGTTCGACCACTATCAGCGTATTGCCCGCATCGCGTAAGCGCTGTAAAACTTGAATGACACGATCCATATCCTGCGCATGCAAACCGATACTGGGTTCATCCAGAACAAATAGGGTATTGACTAATGAAGTGCCCAGTGCGGTTGTCAAATTTATACGTTGAACCTCTCCTCCAGAAAGTGTTCTGGATTGGCGATCGAGCGTCAGGTAGCCCAGGCCTACATCATTGAGGTATTTGAGCCGTGAGCGCATTTCCCTGACAACCATCTCCGTAGGGCCATCGACATGACCCTGTGCTATGGCATTAACAAAAGTCAGCGTACGATCCAGAGGAAGCTGCATGATGTCGACTATGTTTAATCCTGGCAGCGTTGCCATTTTTCTGTCTGATAGTGGCTCATGCGGGGAGCGGTTTCTGGATTTGGGTGCAACTACCAGCTTGGCGTCGGCTAGTGAGCCAACCCGCCAGTTCAGGGATTCAGGTTTGAGGCGAGCACCATGGCAAGCCGTGCATTGGTCATAGCTGCGGTACTTGGCCAGCATGACCCGTACATGCATTCGATAGGACTTGCGCTCCAGCCAGTCAAAAAATCCAACCACGCCGTACCATTCGCCTTTACTGCTTTTAGTGTCTCCTTGCACCACCCATTTCTGCTGAGCGGCCGAGAGTTTTTCGTAAGGCACATCAAGTGGAATACCACTTTTCTTAGCCGCTTTAACCATATCGCGCTGACAGATGGATGACTTTTCTGTCTGGAACACTTTGACTGCACCACCGCTGAGTGTTTTTGACTCATCGGGGATAGCCAGTCTGTAGTCGATACCAATAACACGCCCAAACCCTTTACAGGTTTCACATGCGCCAATCGGCGAGTTAAATGAAAAGCTAGAGGGTGTGGGTTCACGATAGCGAATGGCACACGACTCACACTGCAGCGCTACTGAGTAAGCTCTTTTTTCGGCTGAAAGCCGTTGATCATCCAGTTTATGGACAGTCACCTTTCCCTGGCCGTAGCGCAGGCCGGCTTCGATGGCTTCGACAAAACGCCCTCTGTTTTGTGCTGTGTTTTTGAGCCGATCCTGTATGACGTCAATTGTTTTTTTGCTTTGCTTGTGTATCCGCGTGTAGCCTTGCCGGGCGAGCCAGTCCTGCACTTCATCAGTGCCGAAATTTTCAGGGATCGGCACTTGAAAGGTCACCATCAGGCGCTGTACCTGGTCGCCATTAAACCAGTCATTGCTGATGTTCTCGGGAGTATCCTGTTTAACCTCTTTACCGCATTTGCCACAGTACAGTTTGGCTGTTCTGGCGAATAACAGTTTGATGTGATCATTGAGTTCTGTCATCGTGCCGACAGTTGAGCGTGATGTACGAACCGGGTTTGTCTGGTCGATGGCTATGGCGGGTGGGATACCTTCGATCCGATCGACCCGTGGTTTGTCCATGCGATCGAGAAACTGACGTGCATAGGGCGAGAACGTTTCGACGTAACGACGCTGGCCTTCTGCGTAGATCGTATCGAACGCAAGGGTAGACTTTCCACTGCCACTCACGCCGGTTATGACAATCAACTCACCGTGAGGTAATTTTAAATCCAGATGCTTCAGGTTGTTCTGATGAGCATTCTCGATCAATATGTGCTTACTCATGCATGGACCAATGTGTGACAGACTGCATAGTGTACGGAGTTGAGCCGATGACGGCTCGTGTTAAATCAAGAGGCCCGGATAGTGAATGATGTAGAGAACGCAGTAGCTTGTTTTGAGCGTGATGGTTATTACATTGCGCGGGCTTTGATTTCGCCGGAGCAGGTTGATGCGCTCGTCAAGCTGATTGATCGGTCGCTTAAACCAGCACTTGCGCCGGTCGAATTCGAAGCTGATGTGCACTACCCAGGCTCGCCCAGTTCGCGCATGGCTCCCGGTGGCCATACGCCACGACGATTGCTGCACGCGTTCGGTCGCGATTCACTCTTTCAAGACGTAGCCATGCATAAAGACGTTATCGCTACTCTGCAGGCATTGATGGGTGCGACCGCGCTTCGTCTGTCACAAAATCACCATAATTGTGTCATGACCAAACACCCCGGTTTCAGCAGTGTCACCAGCTGGCATCAGGATATCCGTTACTGGCGTTTTGATCGCCGTGAGCTTGTGAGCACCTGGTTGGCTCTGGGACCTGAGAACTCACACAATGGGGGTCTGCTGGTGATTCCGGGATCGCATAAGCGAGACTTCGAGCTAGGTCAGTTTGACGCGTCATTGTTTCTACGCACAGATCTTGAAGACAATGCCGAGCTGCTTGACAGTGCAGTGGCACTGGAACTCAATGCCGGCGATATGCTGTTCTTCCACTCACGCACTTTGCATGCAGCCGGGCAGAACGAATCCGACGTCATCAAGCGGTCGCTGGTCTTCACCTATCGCACTGATGATAACGAGCCAATCCCGGAAACACGCTCTGCCGTTTACGAGGACATACCGGTATCCGGTCCTTAGGCGTTATATGAGCATAGGAGCTAAAGGGTCTGTTGATGAACAGCGGGACAACCCAATCAACGGGCTGGGGTATGCGCCTGAGTGGGCAGGCACCAATATTTTTTTGGTCTGCCAGACAGTCTCTGACGAAACAGCATCGCTGATGCCCGAGGAGAAGGTCTCGATAAAAAATGCAGCGCAACGTCGTTGTAATACGTTTTCAAGCGGCCGAGCAGCGGCTCGAACAGCGCTTGCACAGGCCGGTTTACCCTCCAGTAGCCTGCCAAGTAATGCTGATGGCTCTGTGAGTTGGCCTGAGCAGGTCATTGGCAGTGTCACCCATACAGATGATTGGGCAATCGCTGCGGTTGCCATGACGGCGATGTGTGAAGCTCGGTGCATTGGCATAGACCTGGAGAGAATTCAGCCGTTAAAGGACGGCGTGTTGCGGCTCATTGCTAATGATGCAGAGCTTGCTGAATTAGCCGAGTCAGCCGGCGAACACTGGCCGGCGGTTGCCTTGTTTAGTCTCAAAGAAAGTGTCTACAAATGCCTGCGTCCGTTGGTGGGATCCTTCATCGAGTTTCAAGACGTGGAAATCTGCAATATTGCCAGTGGCAGACCCACCATCAGGTTTCTGTCAGAAGCCCTGAATTCTCATTGTCAGGCCGAGCACCTGGAGCTGCGCATGGCGGTGAGCCCGAATCATGTCTTTACACTGGTCTGGCTAAGGTAAAGCTAAATTTCAAGTATTGCCATGGATCCAATTGAGCAATGGCTCCGCCTGTGGCCGGCGGCATAGAGCCCACTGGAACTGTCCCGTTTCTTGCACCTGCTGTATATTAGAGCGCTCGATTTCACCTTTCCCCCTTTTTAGAAGACCTCTCATGCAGGACCAATACGATTTTCGTCGCACCGAGCACGATGTGCAGGCGGTATGGACAGACAATGACGCGTTTAGCGTAACCGAAGATCCTGATCGCCCGAAATATTATTGCCTCTGCATGTTTCCCTACCCCAGTGGCAGCCTTCATATGGGGCACGTGCGTAACTACACGATAGGCGATGTGGTATCCCGCTATAAGCGCATGCAAGGCTTTAACGTATTGCAACCCATGGGTTGGGACGCCTTTGGCTTACCAGCCGAAAACGCTGCTATCAAGAACAATACTGCTCCGGCTAAGTGGACCTATGCCAACATCGACGAGATGCGTGAGCAACTGCAAAAGCTGGGAATAGCCTACGATTGGTCTCGTGAGCTGGCAACCTGCACACCGGAGTATTACCGTTGGGAGCAGTGGTTTTTTACACAGCTGATCAAGAAGGGTTTGGCCTACAAGAAAATGGCCGTGGTCAACTGGGATCCCATAGAAGAAACGGTTCTGGCTAATGAGCAGGTTGATGCCAATGGCTGCGGCTGGCGTTCCGGTGCGAAAGTCGAGAGACGAGAAATACCGCAGTGGTTTTTGAAGATAACCCAGTACGCCGACGAATTGCTGGACGAGCTGGATAAGCTGGATGGCTGGCCTGACGCAGTAAGAACGCAGCAACGAAACTGGATTGGTCGTTCTGAAGGCGTCGAGTTCGAATTTGCGCTGGCCGGTCGAGGTGACATGCCGCTTGATATTACAGACGATGGTGTGGCCGACTCCATCCGGGTTTACACAACGCGGCCAGACACGGTTGGCGGCGTAACCTACGTGGCTGTGGCTGCCGAGCACCCCATTGCCAAGGCAATGAGTATGCGCAACGGAGAGGTTGCGGATTTTATTGTTGAATGTACAAGCACAGGTACGTCTGAAGCCGCGATGGAAGCCATGGAAAAGCGTGGCTTGCCTCTGGGTCTTGAAGCAATAAATCCCGTATCGGGTGAGCGCATTCCTGTGTATGTGGCCAATTTTGTATTGTTCAGTTACGGCACAGGAGCAGTCATGGCTGTGCCGGGTCATGATCAGCGCGATTGGGAGTTTGCCAGCAAATATGGTTTACCCATCAAGCAGGTTATTCAATCGACAAACAAACCTGTGGATGTCAGCGAATCGGCATTTACTGACAAGTCAGACACTGTGGTCATTAATTCGGGTGAGTTTGACGGGCTGGCATTTGCCGATGCTTTTGAGGCAACCGCTGCACACCTGGTAAAGGTGGCCAATGGTGCCCGTAAAGTCAATTATCGCCTGCGAGACTGGGGTGTTTCTCGTCAGCGCTATTGGGGCTGCCCGATTCCTGTCATCTATGATGAGGAGGGCAATGTACATGTAGTGCCTGAAGAGGATCTGCCCGTGCAATTGCCTGAGGATGTAGCTTTTTCAGGCGTCAAGTCTCCGATAAAGGAGGATGCTGACTTTATCAATACGACAGTGCCCGGCACCGATGAGCCAGGTCGGAGAGAAACAGACACCTTCGATACATTTTTTGAATCCAGCTGGTATTACGCGCGCTTCACCTCGCCTGATGCCATGAAGATGCTTGATGAACGGGCCAATTACTGGCTACCGGTTGATCAGTACATCGGCGGCGTCGAGCATGCCGTATTGCATCTGTTGTATGCCCGTTTCTTTCACAAACTCATGCGGGACGCGGGTCTGGTAGTTTCTGACGAGCCCTTTACGCGTTTATTAACTCAAGGGATGGTTATTGCCGAGTCTTTTTACCGAGAAGGTGACAATGGCAAGGCTGTGTATTTCAACAGAAAAGAGTTGGATATTGAACTTGATGACAAAGGTCGTATTGTCGGTGCGACGCTCCTGAGCGATGGTAAACCTGTCACTGTTGGTCGGATCGAAAAAATGTCCAAGTCCAAGAACAATGGTGTGGATCCTTTGGAGATGATAGATCGATACGGCGCTGACACGATGCGGCTGTTTTCGATGAGTGATACACCACCTCACCAGTCATTGGAATGGAAAGAGGGCGGTGTCGAAGGCATGCACCGTTTTTTAAAGCGAGTATGGCGAGAAGTAACATCGTTGGATAGCTCGTATGCGGCGGCAGAGCTGACTGTCAGCAACTTAAATGCTGAGCAAAAAGCGCTCAGGCGAAAGACACACGAAACCATCGCCAAGGTTACCGATGATATTGAGCGTCGAATGACGTTCAATACGGCTATCGCCTCTATGATGGAGCTCTTCAATGACATTGTTCGCTTTGAAGATAGAAGTGATCTGGGTAAGGCTGTTGTTTATGAGGCCGGTGGTGTGCTCGTTCGCTTGTTGAGCCCGTTTGTGCCTCACATTGCTCATGAGCTTTGGCAGGGTCTGGGATACGAAACAGCCCTGATCAATGAGGCTTGGCCCGAAACCGATGAAGAGGCACTGACCCGCGATGAACTTGAGCTAGTTGTCCAAGTCAACGGCAAACGACGTTCTTCCATTGTTGTCCCGGCTCAGGCATCAAAAGACGATTGTGAGGCGGCGGCCAAAAATGATGAGAATGTACAGCGACACCTTGAAGGGCTGAACGTGGTCAAAGTTATTGTGGTACCGGGTCGTCTGGTTAATATTGTAGCCAAGTAGGGATTGGCGAATCGTTGACATCTCTGTTTCGAGGCTCGTTTAACGCGATTGTCGGTAATGCTTATTTGTTGCTGATTGTTGCCGCCCTACTATGGGGTGGCAACGCAGTAGCAGGCAGACTCGCAAGCTTTGAATGGCAGCCGCTTACCTTAACCAGTCTGCGTTGGTTGTGTGCAGCACTGGTGTTAACCCCATTTGCATTAAAGGCAGTCAAGCGTGACTGGCCAGTGATCAAGCAGAACCTGGCGATTTTGTTTGCACTGGGAGGCATAGGCATGGCTTCTTTTAACATGCTTATGTACCTTGCTCTCAATTACACTACAGCGATTAACGTGAGTATTGAACAGGCATCAATGCCTGTCATGATCATGGTTGCTAATTTCGTGTTTCTGTCGCAACGGGTGCGCTGGCTACAGATAGCCGGCCTTGTATTAACGACCATAGGCGTTTTAGTAACAACCACTGCCGCTGATCCTGCGAAATTCCTGGCTGAAGGCTTGAACCGTGGTGATGTGCTGATGCTGTTGGCTTGCTTTTTTTATACGGCCTATACTTTTGGTCTGCGTTGGAGACCCGCCATTCATTGGATGAGTTTCATGTGGGTAATTGCTATCAGTGCCTTCATCATGTCGCTGCCCTTTGCTGGATGGGAGCTGAGCAAAGTTGGTTTTGATGCCCCGAGCTGGAGAGGTTGGCTAGTGCTGTTGTATGTGATTATCTTTCCCACTATTCTCAGTCAGCTTTGCTGGGCACGGGGTGTTGAACTGGTAGGCAGCAACAGAGCTGGTCTTTTTATCAACCTGGTACCGATATTTGGCTCTGTTCTGGCAGTGCTCGTCATCGGTGAACGATTCGAGTGGTACCACTTTCTGGGTTTAATTCTGGTGCTGAGCGGTATAGGTATCTCTGAGCGCGGCGCCGCCAAGCACACGCCGCGCTGAGCTTTCAGGCTCGCCAGCTTCTTTCGAAAGGTAAACGCCAAGCTCTTGGTGCGATAAGCTGGTGGATCGAGTTCGGGCCCCAGGACCCCGGGGCATAGCGACTAACCGGCGGAGGTGACTCCAACAAGGGGGAGGAGAGTTCCCAGAGCCTTTCAATGCCGCGCGATGTGGTGAACAGCGTGTGATCCCCTCGCATGGCATCCAGGATCAGTCGTTCATAGGCTTCCAGCACCTCACCGATGTGTTTGGTTTCGTCCATAGCGAATTGCAGACTGTGTTTATCCAGTTTCATACCGGGTCCCGGGCGCTTGCCATAAAAAGACAAGGACGTTCGAGACGCATCTGACAAGTCAAAGGTCAGGTGATCAGGGCCGTGCAGTCCAACACCCGAATCCTTAGGGAACATGCTCTTGGGTGGTTCATGAAATGCGATGGAGATAATGCGTTGCCCTTCGGCAAGTCGCTTTCCCGTTCGAAGGTAGAAAGGAACACCTGCCCAGCGCCAGTTATCGATGGTACATTTCAAAGCAATAAAGGTTTCGGTTTCTGATTCTGAATCAACACCGTCGTAATCGCGGTAGCCTGAGTACTGGCCGCGAACTGCATGTTGCGGTTCAATGGGCATCATGCTGCGAAAGACCTTGTTTTTTTCTTCGCTGATTGAACCTGGCTCCAGTGATACCGGTGGTTCCATAGCTACAAATGCCAGTATCTGAAACAGGTGCGTAACCACCATATCGCGGAAAGCGCCGGTTGTTTCGTAGAAGCCGGCCCGACTATCCAGCCCCAGCGTTTCCGGTACGTCGATCTGCACGTGTTCAATGAAGTTGCGATTCCAGATAGGTTCAAACAAACCATTGGCGAAACGGAAAGCCAGGATATTCTGCGCAGGTTCTTTGCCTAGAAAATGATCAATCCGAAAGACCTGGTCCTCATCAAATACCTTGTGCACTTCACCATTGAGCTTAACCGCGGATTCAAGATCCACTCCAAAAGGTTTTTCCATGACCACACGAGCGTTATCAATGAGCTCGGCTTCTCCAAGCAACTTGATGACTGACAAAGCGGCTTTTGGCGGTACCGACAGGTAATGCAGTCGTCGACTTTCTCCTTCGAAGTCCTCTTCTGCACGCTTGACAGCCTGCGCCAGCGCGGCTGCGCCAGAAGACAGGGCCACATATTCAATACGATCCTTAAAGTGTGTCCATTCTTCTTCAGTAACCTGGCGCGAGGAAAACTCGTCAAGTGACTGTCGACAGATGGCTTGGAATTCCTCATCACTCAACGGATCGAGCGACACCCCTATGACTTTGCAGTCGGGGATAAAACCAGCACTGCTCAGATGGAATAGACCCGGTATCAGTTTTCGTTTAGCAAGATCGCCGGTAGCGCCAAACAGCACGACAACCTGAGGGTGTTTTGGGCCAACGCCCGGTGCTACTTTCGCCATAGTCCTTACTCAGCTGTTGGAGTTATTGCTCTGGATATCACACTATAGTGCACTCTGCCAACAATACAGTGCCGCTGGCAGTCTGTCGTCGTCCCGAGCTGTGCCTTTCATACCGACAGGAGTTGCTCCGCTGCATCCATGATGCCAGTGCAATTTGGCTTTGCGATTGCCGGGCTCGTAACGGGTTAGCTGCTAACGGGGTTACATCAGTGGCTGGATCAGTTGCAAATACTGTGCGGCCTTATCAATTTGACAGTACCTACTGGCACGTTCGGTATTCTAATTCTCGACGCTTGAATAGTTTCTCGAAGCTTAAATAGTTTCTCAAAGCTTAAATAGTCATTCGTTGTGTTCTCTATCGACCAGGAACAAAAATCGTTTTCGTTCTTTATCGTAGGCACTAAGCCGCAAAAGCACGCCTTGGCCTAACTGCCATGTTGGTTTTGTCGGGTTTTTGGGCGTTGCCAATACTTCTGAGATCACATATTCAGTAGCAAATTGGTTTTCGATGTCTTCACGATACAGTTTGATATCGCTGGCTAAATCATCAAGGCTTATGTACAGACGATCCCGGCGCATACCAATTAAGGTACCGTGAAGTGTAGGGGGGTTGTCGCTAGCCAGTTGCCTCGAAAAAACGCTATGCAGCGCTGAGAATTCGATGAGCTTGTCCAGCTGCCTCTGACGCTGTTTTGCGCTATTGGCTGAGCTGATAACAGCATCACGCAGTACCCCGTCTGCCTCGTCATTGCCTATAGGGTGTCCTCCCAGTGATTCCAGTAACTCTTTGTGAGTGAAGATGCCCACGATCTCTCTCATGGGTGAGGAGAATCGAGCATAGCTGGCGGCTTTTAGCGCATGATGTTCGCCTGCATCGGGCTGAAAGGTAGACGCCCGCTGTGCTTGCATGATTTGTCTCTGTACCGTTCTTACTTTGCGTCTGTGGGGTTTATCATCTGGAAGTGATTCCACATAATCGGCCAGACTCTGGTCTTTTTTCCAGCGCCAGAGATCTGATTGGTCTTCCAGTTCGGCTAATGCATCAAGTGTTGTACGCAGTTTGTTGAGATTTTTTCTTAGTGGGGCATCGTGCACCCTGAACACAGCCTGTGTCGCGTCGCTGATGCCGCTGAGCGCCAATAGCATTTCAGCGCCCTGCATATTGCATAATAAGCTGATCTGTTCGTTGTAACGTTCGGTATCGTATCGTTCTCTGATCGAAGCCTCAAAGCGCGGAGGATCCCCTTCAACCGAAATCTGCGTTTCAGTTCTATCAAAGCTGACAACACCTCGTTGGGCACTGGCAAAGATTAGTATGTTTCCCAACTCCTGCAACAAGCGTAAGGACTCATGGTACGGCTCTGAGTCGGCAACTCCGGAATCGAGCCAGGCCTGTACGCCTGCATAGTTTAGTTTTGCATGGCTGTTAATCCTGGCGCGCACTACGGTGGAACGGCTTACAACCCCAAGTGAATCAACGCTCATATCAAACACCAGTGCGCGACGATCCACGTTGGGATTTAGTGACACTAAGCCTTCAGACAACTCTGTTGGCAACATGGCCGCCGCCATGGTCGGTGTGTAGTACGTTGTGCCTTTCGATAAGGCTGACTTGAACAGCGCGCTGCCAGGTCTTACATAGTAGGCGGCGTCTGCCAGCGCATAACGCACACGAAAACCCTGAGCTTCTCGCTCGATCAACAGGGCTTGATCCAGATCGCGTGAGTCAGGATTATCAATAGTGACAAACGGCAGTGTGGTGCAGTCGTCTAGGGATTGGTCGTCAAGGCCGCTATTCTCCAGCCAATACTGCGCTTCCAGCAGGCAGGCTTTTTCATGCTGAGTCTGAATATCGAGCGTCTGTAACGCTTGCGCTACTATGTCGTCCGGTGTTGGTTTGCTTGTTGATGCCATTGCTTGTCTATAGTTTTTTCAGCGATTCATTTCGATGATCGGATCGGGGCAGTAAGCCCGGCGTTGGCAATGGTGGCAGTGCTCGCCCAGATACAGTTCATCAATCCAGTCCATGAGCTCCTGCAATTGCAGATGATCATCAAACATGAAACCTGCTTCAAAATTGCGTTTATGTTGATTCTTCGCACCCATGCCAGCTCCCGTGAGATTGGCAGAGCCTACAAATGCGAGTCGACCATCAATAACAATGGCTTTCGTATGAACGCGAGGGCAGAGAATTCGTTCAAACAAATCATTGTTTATCAGCGCATCAAATCGATCAAAATCCTCTCTGAAACGCGGTCCTGGTTCCTTGGCATGAATCAGACGCACCGCAACGCCCGATTCGACCAGCGTGCTTAGCACTTCCAGCAGCGGCTGGAAGCGATTGTTGACATCCACGTGCAGATCTTTGATGTCTGCGGTTACTATCCACAGAAACCGTTTGGCCTCGGGCAGATTCGTTTGAACGAATTCGGTGTATATGTCTCTATTGAGCAGCAGTCTATGCATTAGCACAGTGTAACGCTCGCTCGTGATGCCTGCCTAGGCTGTACAATAACCTGTGAAAAACAAATTGAGGGAATTCCGTGATTAGATTGCTACTGGTAGGTGTACTGGCATTGCTGTCCATCCAAACAGTTTCTGCGCAAGAGGGTGTAAAAAGTGTCGAGAGTCCGTTTGATGTCGCTACCACCATAGACAAGCTTAGCGCCGTGCTGGAAAGTAAGGGCATGAGCGTATTTGGCCGTGTCAATCATGCAGGAAATGCTGAGAAAGCAGGACTTAGCCTGCGCCCCACCGAGCTTCTGATCTTTGGTAATCCCAAGATAGGTACACCCCTGATGAATTGCGCGCAGAGCGTTGCGTTGGATCTGCCACAGAAAATGCTGGCATGGCAGGATGAATCAGGAAAAACGTATCTGGGCTGGAACGATCCCATGCATTTGCAAGCTCGCCACGCTATCGAAGGTTGTGACGAGGTGTTACAAAAAGTCAGTGGCGCCCTAGCCAATTTTGCTAAAGCAGCCACAACCGAATAGTAACCATGCTTGAAGCTTGCAGAGTGTCCAGAACATCTTACCGGGCACTCGTTTTGTTGCTGGTGGCTGTTTGCCTCTCAAGCTGTGGATTCCACCCGCGAGGCAGCGTCACCAGACTGACTGATCTGGGTAGTATCTATCTGGATGCCACGCGAAACCTCAGTATTGCCGAATCGGTTAGGGAGGCGCTTGTCGATGCGGCTTTTACATTAGCGCCAAATCGGGATGAGGCCGGAATTTTACTCAGGTTGACCGGTGAAGAGCAGAACGAACGCGTTGTCTCGGTCAATAGCACGGGGCGGGTCAGTGAACTTGAGTTGAGTCATGCCGTCAGCATGCTGATTGCAGAAACAGTGGCAGGAGAATCCACCTCCGAATCGCAGCAACAAACCTTTAACCGAGTCGAAGTCATTCGTGAATACACCTATGACGAAACCGGAGTTTTAGGAAAGGAAAACGAAGCGCGCATACTGCGGGCAGAAATGGAGGACGAGCTGGTGCGGCAAATCGTGCTTAGAACTGTTGCCCGATTAGCGCCTTCAGTAACCGCGAGCTCTGTCTACAACACCGGCAGGAACCTCGCCTCGCTCGATTGAGTTAATACTGCTTAGGGTTTGTTTGATCGTTTCACTGATTTGAGTTTTGGCAGCGACGTGTGGCGTAACGACTATGCGCGGGTGATCCCAAAAAGCATGATCCGAAGGCAAGGGTTCAGTATGAAAAACGTCAAGAAGCGCACCTGAGAGATGGCCGCTGTCCAGAGCACTCAACAAATCCTGTTCAGCCAGGTGTGCACCGCGGCCAGGATTAATCAGGTAGGCAGCGCGAGGTAGTTGCCTGAAAAGCTCTGCATTGAGGATGTTGCGGGTGGAATCGGTGAGCGGTAGCAGGCAAGCCAGTACGTGACAACCACTCAGGAACTCCGGCAGTTGGTCAGCCCCATGAAAACCTGCGATACCTGGCAGGGAAGTTCGCGCTGTTCTGCTCCAGCACCTGACGGGATAGCCGATCTTGACCAGCTGCTGCGCTACTTGCGATCCCAATGCTCCGACTCCAAGCAAGCCTACCTGCGTATCCTCGGTTGATTTAACCTGCAGATTCGGATCCCATCTGCGCTGTGATTGCAAAATCCGCATATCGTGAAAGCATCGTTGGGCATGCAGAACACCGTAGAGCACGTATTCTGTCATCTGCTTTGCCATACCGGCATCGTGCAAACGATGTATTGCTACAGAATGCGACAGACCTGGATGCTCGAGTAAAGAATCTATCCCAGCAGAGAGTGCAAACACATGCTTCAAGTTGGGTAATTTGTCGAAAAAATCTGCCGGAGGCAGCCAGACTATGGCGGCATCAATTTCGTCAAAGGGAATGTTTTTATCGTTCTGCCAGTCGTAGACCGTCGTACCTGTCAGTTGCTCTCTGAATGCCTGCAACAGGCGCTCGCCGCCTCCATCGCAGTAGAACAGGTACTTCATAGTGGTTCTGGATGCACTATCGCAAAGCGTCGATCGGTGTAAATGAGAGGTTCTCCGCTGGTAGTGCGGATATCAACTACTCTGCCAAAGAAGACACGATGACTCCCTTTGACAACGCTTGAATCCACCTGGCAATCCAGCGCAACCAGTGCGTTGGTCAAAATAGGCGCGCCGGTTGTTAGAGTGCTCCATTCTCCGGTATCGAAGCGTGATGCATCGGGATCGTCACCAAGTCCTGCAAAAACGGTAGCCAACTCAACTGCATCGTTGGGGATGATGTTGACAGCAAAAAATCCGCTGCTTTCAGCGATGCTGCAAAATTCGTTTTCGGTGTTAACGCAAATCAGCAGCAGGGCAGGATCGGCACACACCGAACACATTGAGCTGACAGTCAGGCCAGCTTCCTTGCTTTCGTGGCTTGTGGTAACAACCGATACACCGTTTGCAGCCAGAGACAGCGCTGAAGTAAACGCTGACGCTGTAATGCTAGCTATTTGTTCTGTTTCCGGACTCACTTATGTATCTACTTTTATGTATCTACTTTTTCGGGTAGTCACGCAGCGCTGCACCGGTATAAATCTGTCGAGGACGACCAATGCGGAATTCAGGGTCTTCATGCATTTCCATCCAGTGAGAGATCCAGCCGACTGTGCGTGACATGGCAAACATAACAGTGAACATATTCATGGGAATATCCAGTGCACGCAAAATTATGCCTGAGTAGAAATCAACATTCGGATAGAGTCTGCGTTCAACGAAGTATTCATCTGCAAGCGTAGCGCGCTCCAATTCCATAGCGAGTTCAAACAGAGGTTGATCGCCCCCGAGATCAGCCAGAAGGTCGTGACACATTTTTTGAATCAACTTAGCGCGCGGGTCAAAATTCTTATACACGCGATGCCCAAAACCCATTAGCCGGAAGGGATCATTTTTATCTTTGGCACGCGCTATGGTTTGCTCAATGGTTTCGCCGGAGTACAGGATGGCATCCAGCATGTTGATGACTGCCTCGTTGGCGCCACCGTGTGCCGGTCCCCATAAACAGGCAACACCGGCAGCAATAGATGCAAAAGGATTTGCGCCGGAACTACCTGCAAGACGAACCGTGGATGTACTGGCATTCTGCTCGTGATCGGCATGCAGAATCATGATCAGCTCAATCGCTTTGACGGCGACCGGGTTTGGCTTGAAATCTTCGGCAGGTACCGCGAACATGAGTCGGGTAAAGTTTTCGACATAACCCAGATTGTTGTCCGGGTACATGAAAGGCATACCCGTATAGTGGTTATAACAATACGAGGCAATCGTTGGCATCTTGGCTATGAGTCGCTGTGCTGATATCTCCCGATGTTGCGGATTGTTGATATCCAGAGAGTCATGGTAAAAAGATGACATGGCACCGACCGTACCCACCAACATGGCCATTGGGTGGGCATCGTAGCGAAAACCGTCGATGAAATCGCGGATATTCTCGTGCACCATCGTGTGCTGAGAAATAATGTGATTGAAGCTAGTGGCTTGTTCTGGCGTTGGCAATTCGCCATACATCAGTAGGTAGCATACTTCAAGGTATGTGCTGTGTTCGGCGAGTTGGTCGATAGGATAGCCGCGGTAAAGCAGAACACCTTCATCGCCGTCAATGAACGTTATAGCGCTTTTACAGCTGGCAGTGGTGGCAAACCCCGGGTCGTAAGTAAACAGGCCGGTGTCCTTGTACAGACCTCGCACATCAGCCACATCTGGCCCGTGAGTTGGGCTGATACGTGGCAGAACAGATTCGCGGCCATCGCTTGTCGCGAGGGTAATTGTGCGTTCGGTCATTACAGCTCTCCTTCAGAATTACACTAATTATACGGCTAAAGAGCCATACACTTGATAATAGAAACTATAGCTAGCCTGAATTTAGACTCTAAAGCTTACCTAAAAACTTTGACTATACTCTTTCAACGCGGAGTTGCACCGAGTTCGAACGCCAACATGTAACCGCAAAAAGAGGCCCGCCCATGAGCGCTATCAATCAATCCGGCCAATCGCTGCGCAATCCAAAAGGCCTTGCATTGCTGGTGTTTTTCTGTGGCATCGTCTTAAATGCTTGTTCCGCGCCAAATAACTCCGGTATCAATCAGCAGAGTTATACAGGCGTAACAGTGGTTGGGGTTACTTCGAAACCAGGCGTCGAAGTGGCAATCAACAGGCATGCATTGGCTCGTGAGTTTGCTGAGCTACTAGCGCAGAGGCGGCAGTTTCAGGTATATCCCGCCGGTTTACTGCGTGAAACGGTAGGATCGTCGAGAGTGGACGAAATACTCAATCGCTATGCCAGACGAGGGCAGCTGGCGCAAAGAGACCTGCAATTTCTGATGGCTGCCGGCCTAACGGCCCGTTATGCAGTTATTGCGCGGGTTGAGAGCGATGAAGTCAAAAAAATGCCAGAGCGTAGGGAGGCCATGGTGGGCAACAATGGTTCACTGCTTATGGATCGACAACGCGTTGTCTTGGCCAGTCAACGATCTACCAGAGTCTCGGCAGTCTTATTCGATCTGCGAACGGGTAAATCGATATGGAACAAGCACTATCAGGTAGATCCGGTCACCGAAGTTGCATCCACTATCTATCATGGCAACAGCTTTAGCGGCAGCCTCGCAGCGGCGTTTGCCAATACCGTGGTTAACGGAGTATCGGTTGCCCGCCAGCCAGTTGCACCTCCGCTAAAAGATAGTCTGAGCTCTCTATTGGCTGAAATATCGCGACAGCTGCCAGTGCGCTAACGCGCTCTTCCAATCCCCATCCTGCAAGGCCCCCCTAACTGCCCCGGTATGCTGGGGATGGCTGTAATTGACGACTGTAAAACTTGCTAGGTGATTGATCTTAAAGGCTTGAGAGATAGTGTGCCGTGCTGTCCCCAGGCAACTGGGGCAGTTTGGGCGGTTCACAGGCTTGCTGATGGGCTATTTTGCAACCTTGCTAAATCACTCAGAGTAATCTGACCCGACCGCAGCCTAATTCGTAAAAACCACGCCGCATTTCCTTAATTTTTTGATAGCCTTATGGGTAATTGACACGTACCATTCCTGACAAAATACATCACAGGACTTTTTCTGCAGAATACTGCCTGTATGAGCTGTAATGTGATAGCTTTTTTCAGGATTCGCTTCGAAGGGACGCCAGCTTGAGATCGACGTTTTGATCTCCAGGCTAAATTTTCTCGAACCATATTTCACTTGGAGTTATTAATGCATTTAATTAAGACAGTAGTGGTTTCTGCCGCTTTAGCAGCAACAGCCGGCATGGCCCAGGCCGATGAGACCCTGGATGCCGTAAAGGGCAAGGGTTTCATTCAATGTGGTGTTTCGCAAGGCTTGCCAGGATTCTCCAACCCAGATGATCAGGGTAATTGGACAGGGCTGGATGTGGATTTTTGCAGAGCGATGGCAGCGGCCGTATTCAACGATGCCGAAGCAGTCAAGTTTACGCCGCTTTCAGCCAAGGTTCGCTTTACAGCGCTGACCTCGGGCGAGATTGACGTTCTGGCTCGCAACACAACCTGGACCATGAGTCGAGATTCCGATTTCGGTGAGTTCGTGGGTGTTAACTACTATGATGGTCAAGGTTTCATGGTGCCTGCCAAGCTGGGCGTATCGAGCGCCACTGAGCTTGATGGTGCGGCCGTGTGCACTAACACAGGTACTACTACAGAGCTGAACGTGGCTGACTACTTCCGTGCCAACGGCCTTGAGTACACAGTGGTAGCCTTTGAGAAGGCTGATGAAGTTGTTGCAGCATACGATGCCGGTCGTTGTGATGTATACACTACTGACCGCTCTGGTCTTGCTGCCCAGCGAACTAAACTCTCCGAGCCGGATGCGCATGTTGTTCTGCCAGAAATTATTTCCAAGGAGCCGCTTGGGCCTCTAGTTCGCCATGGCGATAGCCAATGGGCGGATGTGGCTCGCTGGACCTTAAACTGCCTGATCAACGCGGAAGAGTCTGGTATCACTCAAGCTAATGTTGCTGAGATGGCAGGTTCTAATAATCCTGGTATCAAGCGAATCCTCGGTAGTGAAGGTGACCTGGGTGGAAAGATTGGACTGGGCAATGACTTTTGCGCCAATGTGATCGCAGCTGTCGGTAACTATGGCGAAAGCTATGATCGAAATGTTGGACCAGATACACCTCTTAAGCTGGATCGTGGTGTTAACGCATTGTGGTCAGAAGGTGGTTTGCTATACGCAGCACCTCAGCGATAAGCAGTTTGTAATTCGCTAACTTAGTAGAGGGCCGCTTTCGCGGCCCTTTCTGTATCCACTCTGCGGAAAACTCTGTATGGCTAATTCTCCTCAGGATGCAGCTGGCAACCTGCCAGCCACCTCTTTTTGGCGTGACCCAGATAAACGAGCACTTGTTTACCAGGCGATTGTTGTGGCGATCATTGTCTGGTTCGTTTACTCGATTATCAACAATACCGCCACTAATATGGAATCGAGAGGTCTTGCATCGGGCTTCGGTTTTCTATCTACTTCCGCAGGTTTCGGCATTATTTCTACGCCGTTCGTGCCGTACACAGAGGAATCCAGTTACTTCTCTGTGTTCCTGGTAGGGCTGGTAAACACCATTATCATTGCTTTTATCGGATGTATCCTGGCGTTGTTTCTGGGGTTCGTTGTTGGCATTGCTCGCTTATCCAGTAACTGGCTTGTGCAGAAAATTGCCATCTTCTATATCGAGCTGTTTCGAAATGTGCCGCTGTTGCTGCAAATTCTGTTCTGGTACAGCGCGGTTCTAAAACCTCTGCCAGGGCCGCGAGATTTGCACGAAGCGGGCGACACGGTGTTCTTTTCCGTCAACAATCGCGGGCTGATTTTCGCCGAGCCAGTCGGGCAGCCCGGTTTCCAGTACGTTTGGTACGCATTTTTTGCAGCCATTCTCGTCACCTGGCTAATCAATAAATGGGCAGCGGCCAGGCAAGTGAAAACCGGTCAGCAATTCCCCACTTTCATTACCGGGATCCTGCTGATAGTCGGTGCACCACTGCTTGTCTTTCTTTTCACCGGGCGCCCGCTTGAATTTGTTCCTGCCGAAATGTCTCGTTTTGCATTGCGCGGGGGGGTCACCATTATCCCGGAGTTTGTGGCTCTTCTTTTGGCGCTGGTCATATACACCGCATCGTTTATCGCAGAAATCGTACGAGCCGGCATACAGGCTGTCAGTCATGGTCAGACCGAGGCTGGTTTGGCATTAGGGATAAAACCCACCCATCGAATGAGGTTGGTGGTGGTGCCGCAAGCCATGCGCGTAATAGTGCCCCCGTTGACCAGTCAGTTCCTCAATCTAACCAAAAACTCCAGTCTGGCTACAGCCATTGCCTACCCGGACCTATTCTCCGTGTTTGCCGGCACCACCCTGAATCAGACCGGTCAGGCCGTTGAAATCATGGCCATGACGCTTGCCGTGTACTTAACGCTCAGCTTACTAACGTCAGGGTTCATGAACTGGTACAACTCGCGAAACAAGTTGGTGGAGCGCTAGCGAGATGGTTTCAAATACTTCAAATAAAGCTGCCAATGCAGGCGTTGTCAATGCGGGTGATTTGCCTGATTTGCCGGCGCCCATTCGAACAGATGGTGCGATCGCCTGGATGCGCGACAATCTGTTCAATGGCATATTCAATTCGGTTCTAACTCTGTTAGCCATCGGTTTGGTTGTCTATACACTCCCCGGGGCATTGGGGTGGTTGGTCTTTAATGCCAACTGGACAGGTGGCGCAGAGGCTTGTCGGGTTAACCCTGATGCCGCCTGCTGGCCTTTCGTATCGTCCCGGTGGGAGCAATTCCTTTACGGGTTTTATGAGAAATCAGAACGCTGGCGAATTGATATCCTACTGGTGATACTGGTCGTGGGCATCGCCTGGATGGTATGGGAAAAAGCCCCGGGGCGAAAATACATAGCACTGCTGATGCTATTTGTTTATCCCGTATTTTCTTTCTTCATGATGTATGGCAGTCACACTCTCGGTCTGCCCATCGTTGAAACATCGCAGTGGGGCGGTTTCACACTGACGCTGGTTATCGCTTTAAGCGGAATCGTGGCCTCTTTGCCTTTAGGAGTCATTCTGGCTCTGGGCAGGCGTTCGCAAATGCCGGTGATTAGTCTGCTTAGCACGGTTTTTATTGAGTTCTGGCGCGGAATCCCGCTAGTGGCTGTGTTGTTTATGGCGACCATTATGTTTCCGCTTTTTCTGCCTGCTGGCGTCACATTCGATCAGTTGTTGCGCGCAGTCATCGGTGTTGCACTTTTCGCATCGGCCTACATGGCGGAGGTCGTTCGGGGTGGCTTACAGGCAATTCCCAAGGGGCAGTACGAAGGTGCGATGGCGCTCGGCCTGCCTTACTGGAAAATGATGCGACTCATTGTCTTGCCGCAGGCACTGAAGATTGTGATTCCGGGTATTGTAAACACCTTCATAGGTTTGTTCAAAGACACGACGCTGGTGTTGATCATTGCCCTATTCGATCTGTTGGGAATTGTTCAAGCATCTATAGCCGACCCTAATTGGTCCATAAAATCAGTGCCTTATACAGGGTATGCATTCGTAGCAATCGTATTCTGGATTTGCTGCTACAGCATGGCTCGATATAGTCGGCATATAGAAGACAAACTGCATACAGGACACAAACGATAATGAATAGCGAAGAACAGAGCAGCGCACAGACTGGTGGCATGCAGGTCAGCGATGAGCTGGTTATCAGCATCAACGACATGAACAAGTGGTACGGTCAGTTCCATGTACTCAAAGACATTCATCTGAATGTGAGGCGAGGCGAGCGGATTGTTATTTGCGGCCCATCGGGCTCTGGTAAGTCAACGCTGATACGTTGCATCAACCGGCTTGAGGAGCATCAGCAAGGTTCGATAAACGTCGACGGAATCGAGCTGACAAACGATTTGAAGAATATTGACGCTATCCGCCGTGAAGTAGGCATGGTGTTTCAGCATTTCAATTTGTTTCCTCATCTCACCGTATTGGAAAACTGCACATTAGCGCCGATTTGGGTGAAAAAAATGCCCAAGAAAGAGGCCGAAGAAGTAGCCATGAAATATCTGGAGAGAGTTCGTATTCCGGAGCAGGCCAACAAGTTTCCAGGTCAGCTTTCAGGTGGTCAGCAGCAGCGAGTGGCGATTGCCAGATCCTTGTGCATGAATCCTAAAATCATGCTTTTCGATGAACCTACATCAGCACTGGATCCGGAAATGATCAAAGAAGTGCTGGATGTCATGATCGAGCTCGCGCGAGAAGGCATGACCATGATCTGTGTAACCCATGAAATGGGATTCGCCAAAACGGTGGCTAATCGCGTGATATTCATGGACGCCGGGCAGATCATTGAGGAGAATGAGCCGGAAGAGTTCTTCAACAACCCGCAATCGGAAAGAACCCAACTATTCTTGAGCCAAATATTGGCCCATTAGGTTACATAAGGGGCCGCTCAAGCGGGATTTCGAACAGAACGGCGCGATTTTTGTTCAGATTTTAAATTCTGATGCAAAAATGACTCCTGAAATCGATCGGTTGTGTTGACACAGGAAAGGAATGCTTCCATAATTATCGGCTTGCCTGACGGAGGGATTCCCGAGCGGTCAAAGGGGGCAGACTGTAAATCTGCTGGCTCAGCCTTCGGAGGTTCGAATCCTCCTCCCTCCACCATCAGGCAGTGATGTGAAGGCAATTCAGGAAGCCGAAAGGTCCTGCGTTGTCTATGCTCTTAATCGTTATGAATAAGAGAGTAGTTGTGGTAGGTCTCTCGGGTCAAGCGGGTGTAGTTCAATGGTAGAACCTCAGCCTTCCAAGCTGATGACGAGGGTTCGAATCCCTTCACCCGCTCCACGAGGTACAGTGCGGAAATGGTGATAGGAACGTAGGTTGAAAAACGTAGTAGGCGCGCTCATATAGCTCAGTCGGTAGAGCACTTCCTTGGTAAGGAAGAGGTCACCGGTTCAAATCCGGTTATGAGCTCCATTGCGCTGGATTCAGCGCAATGGACCAGTAGTTTGGATTAGCGTGCTGATGGGTAGTGAGTAGGCATTTAAGCAGTAATCGTTTGATCTGCTGTTGTAAATTTGTGTGTAGTGAGTGTTGTAGGTAAGTAGTTGCATTAGTATGTCGCGGCGTCGCGCGGCAGGTATTCATGGTCGACGACAGAACAACTTTTAATCCGGTAGAGGCAGCGCCCTGATGTCTAAGGAAAAATTCGAACGTACAAAACCGCATGTGAACGTAGGCACGATAGGCCACGTAGATCACGGTAAGACCACGCTGACCGCAGCGCTCACGATCTGCCAGGCAGAGAAGATGGGCGGTGAGGCGAAGGCGTACG